>CAKSTO010000005.1 GCA_934501115.1 uncultured Faecalibacterium sp. | reverse complement strand
CCTTACATGGACATTGCGATTGCCAATGCAAAGCGATTGGATAAGCAGAATGAAGGACGGAAACCCTCTGAGTCAGCCCCCGGAACGAAAGTTTACGAACTGGTTGAGGTGCTGAAACCTTATCTTTCGGACATACAGTGACCATTATTATAGTAGAAGGGTGATTATGCCTTCTCGAAAATAAGTTTTTAAATGCCTATGGATTTCCCAATGTAATCCATAGGCATTTTTCTGTGGAGGAGGGGAGGTTCTTGTTTTATGAGTGGTGGGACGGTATAATTGAGTTACAGCTATAAAGATGAAAGGCAGGATCTTTGTGAAGAAGATATTCGCAAAATATAAATGGTTACTGATTGCGTTGCTTACGATCTCAATGATCGCTGTTCCAATCGTGGTTAATACCCTCTTTAAATTTTCCAGTGCTTTTTCGGCTGAATGGTCGGCAGGAGATGCGCTTTCCTATGTTTCTGGCTTTCAAGCTTTGTTTGGGACTGTTATACTTGGCATTATCACTGTTGAGCAGGGGCAAGACGCACAGAAAGTCAATGAGCGCTTGAGCGAAGAAAATAATAAGCTCCAAAAAATAATGGCGCAAAAACTTTTGCCTGTTGTGAAGCTAGTAAATCCGGATTGTAAGCCGACAATGGCTAACCAAGGGGAACCTTTCTATGTGCCACAGTGTAAACAGTTTAAGATTATCAGGTCATATTATAGAGACTCCGTACAACATGAGACTAGTGAAATCCTCGTGAATGTCGATTCCTCTGTAAAAGAGATAAAATATATTAAAACGGTAGAATTTTCCTTACAAAATATTTCGGAATCAATTATTCGACATATTCAGGTGAATAGCGTTGATGTAGTTGGCTTTAAGGACAAAACAGAGTTGGTGGCGTGTCAAAATTCTGGACAAGGTGGAATAGAAGCACTACTCGCCACAGGTGATACGGTGGATGTAAGCCTGAAATTGTATGCCAATAATGCCATTTATAAGGAAATTTGGGATAATGATTTGGCAGGAGTAGACGTTGTGATGCATTTGACGAATACTACGATTTCTGGAACGACATTTTCGGAATATATTGAAGTTAGGATGCAGAATAACGGCCATTACCATATTAACTATGGAGAGTCTCTCAAGCAGACAGGGCAAGCGAAGGTGGATTGAACTAAACGCTCTGTAATTTTGGCACCCGCCCAGGCTGCAATTGAAAATCCGAGAGCATAAGAATCTTATAGCGAATTATCGTTGAAAATCAAGCGTAAAATAAGGATCACTGTCAATTTTGGCGGTGGACCTTATTTGCTTGCTCATGTATGAGGTGAATTGCGTTTAACACAGGGCCGCTTTCTAGAAGCATCACAGATATACCTCCACGGTCAGGTCGGTCCACGCTGCACGGCGGAACTGGTGGGGCATTTTGTTGGATTCCCGGTAACGCTTGGCGGTCTCAAAGTTGATGGTGAAGGTGAGGATGGGCTTTTCCGATACAGCCATCAGATCGGTGCGCTCCTCTTTGGACTTCTTGTAGCCGGTGTTCAGCTTCCAGCGGTAGGAGTAATCGGCAATGGCGGTGACCACTTCAACGAACTGGTCGATCAATTCGGGAGCAAGACAGGCATCGTACACATCGACCTTCTGAGAGAGAAAATCGTAGATCACTTTCATGTCCGAAGAAGCCGTCTGCACGCATGGTAGCATAGTTCAGATTGCGCTTTTTGATCTTGCTCTAAATGAGTGCGGCGGACATGGTGTTAGCAGAACGGCTGTTCTGACAGGATTCAAGTATTTGGCAAGCACGGAGAATCGCTTTGTTCCGGTCGCTCCAGACCTATTCAAAAATCTATTATACCATTACACGGCTTTCTTGTGGTATAATAGAAATATTAAAACCGAGGAGGTATGATGGATGAGCGTAACTTTTGATTATGGCGTGTCCAACTACACCGAAAAAGCTTTGGTCGAGACACTGAATGATCTTGTTCAACATGTGGAAAACGAGGTTGTGGAATTTAAACTTGCGAGCAATAATTTTGATTTGCACAAACTTGGACAATATTTCTCTGCTATTAGTAACGAAGCAAACCTTCGAAATAAAAAATACGGATGGCTCATTTTTGGCGTAGACGATACTACTCATGAATTTCGCGGTACAAATTATAAAAATAATCCTGTATCTTTGGAGAAATTAAAGCTTGAGATTGCAAAAGAGACAACCGGAGCAATTTCATTTATGGATATTTTTGTGGTGCATCCGTTTTCTTTGGAAGGAAAGCCTGTTCGCATCGTTATGTTTCAAATTCCTGCTGCGGTGACTGCGATTCCTACAGGATGGAAAAATCGTTTTTATGGCCGTGTGGGGGAATCTCTTGTTGATTTATCGCAGGAAAAAATCGATAGAATTCGAGGTGAACGCAGAACCGACTGGACTAGAGAGATTATTGACGGAGCTTCGTTATCACATCTAGATACAAAAGCTGTTTCAATTGCCCGAACTAATTACAGAGAACGCCTTTCCAATGCAGCTAATTCTAACGCAGTGGAAGAACTTGACAAAATGGATGATTACCAATTTTTGTCTAAAATTAAACTTGTTCGGAATGGAAAAATAACGAAAGCAGCATTCGTTCTGCTTGGAAACAGCGATTATTCGGATTTCTTTGAGGTTCCTCCGCAGATTATGTGGAGGCTTTATGACCATAAAGGAAATACAATCGACCATGAAATTTTTGATATTCCGTTTTTGTGCGCTATAGATTCGGTTTACAAAAAGATTCGTAACTTGACGTATCGCTATATGCCTAATCAGCTAAGTTTATTTCCGACTGAAACGCAACAATATGATTCTTGGCTGCTGCGAGAGCTGCTCAACAACTGTATTGCGCATCAGGATTATACTGCGGATCGAAGGATATATGTAGATGAATTTGAAGATCGTATTGTAATGTCAAACGCAGGACAATTCCTGCCAGGAAATATTAAGTCTGTATTAGAGCCAGCATATGCACCGCCGTATTATAGAAATCCGCTTCTTGCACAGGCAATGGTCAATTTTAAGATGATTGATACTGCCTCAATGGGAATTCGCCGTGTTTATTCTATCCAAAAAGAAAAGCTGTTCCCTATGCCAGACTATGACTTGTCAAGATGCGATCAGGTTCGTGTTACGGTTTACGGAAAGGTTTTGAACGACAACTACACAAAAATTCTTTTTGAAAATCCCAATATGGATCTAGATACAGTGTATTTACTTGATAGAGTTCAGAAGGGAGAAAATATTAGCAGAATGGAAGCCGCTGCATTGAGAAAGCTTGGATTGATAGAGGGAAAAATTCCAAAGCTATTTATTTCTGCAACGGTGGCAGAAGCCCTAGACCAAAAAGCTCAATATATAAATAATAAGGGATTTGATGATCAATATTATAAGCAATTGATTATTGACTACTTGAACAAATGGGGCAAGGGGCGAAAAAGTGACTTTGATAAATTGCTGTTCGATAAATTGCCTGATTCCCTAACAGCTGTACAAAAAAATACGAAAATTCGAAATTTGCTGGCATCACTTAGGATGGGTGGTATTATTGAAACCGATTCTGAAAACCATCAGCGCTCCAATTGGGTGTTGACGAGAAAATGAGATTTTTTCAAGCTCTAATCAAGCTCTAATCAAGCTCTAATCAAGCTCTAATCAAGCTCTAATCAAGCTCTAATCAAGCTCTAATCAAGCATGAGTATAGAAAAGTACAGGTATCTGTCGATTTTCGTAAGCTGTTATATGGTGTAATTAAAGGCCTATGAACTGCCCGTTAAAATAGAATCGCATGAATAATACAAAAAGGAGTTCCACAGCATAGCCTATTGTAATCGTTTTCCTGTCGCTCTGTAATTTTGGCACCCGCCCAGGCTGCGATTAAGTCTCCCCGGAAATAAAATCTGGTAGGGTAAAGAAGATAAAAGCTCTTGGCTTCTGTAATGGAGGCCAAGAGCTTTTTGCATCTTGTTTTGTAAGCGGAAAGAGGTTACAATAATAGAAAAGAAAGCGTATATCGGTCAAATAAGGTGGTAGACCTATGAAGTTTTTTGAAGCGGTCCCAAGCGAACTTTTCTCGCCGCTGGCTTCGCCCAACCGTATTTTATATGCGGATGCACTGGACGTACTGTACGCAGCATACCAAGAAAACTTGAAAATACGGGAAGATGTCTTGTATTCAATGCTGCGCGGCAGGCTGGAACAGGAACTGGCGGATGCTACGTTTGAAGATGAAGACATTGACGAAGAGGAACTGAGGGATATCTCTGGCCGCGCCCGTTTTTTGATCCGCAAGCTGTGTAGTAAGGGGTGGTTTGAGAAGGAACGTGGGGATGATTTTGAAGAGTATATCACGATTCCTAATTACAGCAGCCGCTTGCTGGAATTATTCCACCAACTCCGCGATGATAGCCCGGCTCGTGGATATTCCTATGTGTTCGGAACTTTCTCAGTCTTAAAGACCGCCGACGACAGCAACAATGCTTACGAAAAAATGACGGCGCTTTACAGTGCCTACGATAACACAACGGCACTGATTAGTTTGTTGCAAATGGTCTATCATAACGTAAAGCATTACTTTCAGATGCAGATCGATATGCAGGATGTCAACCAGGTGCTGGCTGCACACTTCAATGACTTCGGACAAAAAGTTGTGGAGGCATACATCCGTCCGCTGAAAATCAAAGACTCAGTGCCGAAGTATCGTGTCCCAATTCAATCTATACTGAGACGGTGGGAAGAAGATGACGCGCTGCTGATGACGATGGCAAATGAAGCATTGCGTGATAAGCGGGGCAAGACATTGGAAGACTGCCGTGCCGATCTGCTGGGGAAAATTTTCTGGATCGAAGAACGCTATGACAATTTAGAGAAGGACTATCTTGAAGAAATTGATACGCAGGTCCGGCGCTATACCAGGGCAGCAACACAGAAAATTGAGAACCTGACGAACCGAGATCAAAGCGTGCGCGGCAATTTGAATGTTTTGCTGACGGCACTGTCCAGAAACCGCAGGGCGTCTGAGCTGGTGGACCAGATACAACCGGCATTTCAATTGTATGAGCAGTCTTTTTTGTCAGAAAAAAGTCTGTGGTACCGTAAGCGCCCCGAAAAACGGACAAAAACCGCGTCGGTGCTGATACAAGATGATCAGGCACCGAATACGGAAGAACAGGTCAGAGCGGCACAGTTACTGCAATCGAAATATGGCCGGGCAGCAGTAAATGCTTACGTGCAGGGATGGCTGGGAGACGCTGACATTCGTTGCTCGGAGGAGCTCTCGCTTGAAGAGGACAAGGATTATATCATGAGTTTGCTGGCAATCCTTGGAAGCAAGGATGCATCTGCCGGTTATGTGGTCCAGGAACTCGATGGCATTTTTTGCAAAAATGGCTATTCGATCCCGCAAATGCAGATCCGGAGGAAGGAGAAGAAGCCGTGAATTTTGATTTTGTTACCAATGCAACGGCAAAAGAACTGGAACAATTCAAATCTGTCTGCAATCAGCTGCTCAGCCGCACATACATTGTGCGAACCATCTACCAGCCGGGAAAAGGCAGGGTGGATAACCCAGACTATCTTTTTCTATCACGGCACTATGAGGCTGTACAGGAGTACCTGAGCCTGCTGGACTGGGATTTGCGCAGGGATGAACTGAACGGATATTTTTATGTGTTGAACACAGACGAGGCTAATCGTTGCAACCTCAATAAAAAAGAAACGGCGATTTTGCTGGCATTACGGCTGATTTACGAAGAAAATATGGAGCGTTTGGGTTTGGAGCAGGATGCCGTGTGTACTGTGCGGGATGTGCTGGAAAAAGTGGTGACCGACTATCCCGTTTTTCCGGCTAAGCCGAATATGGAAGAGGTCAAACGTGCGTTTACGGTACTGGAAAACCATTCTGTAATCCAGCGGCTGGAAGGTAAATTCAACCAGAGCAGCTGCAGGATCGCAATACTGCCCACCATTTTATCTGCGGTCTCCAGCGAAAAGCTGAACTTGGTGGTGTCTGTTTTGAAAAAGGAGGAAACAGATGAAGAAGCTGAAGAAGATCCTGCTGATCAACTGGCTCTATTTCAGTAAGGAACTGATTGAAGTGGGCGACATCAATTTCCTGACTGGCAAGAACGGCGCCGGAAAGTCAACGGTTATCGATGCACTGCAGATCGTGCTGCTGGGCGAGACGAATTCCCGCAATTTTAATCAGGCAGCCAACGAAAAATCGCAGCGAACATTGGAGGGCTACCTGCGCGCCGACATGGATGATAACAGCCCGTATTCCCGCCGTGGTAAGGACTTTTCTACCTATATTGTCTGCGAATTTCAGGATGAGATGGAGGGCAGCAGCTTTGTGACGGGCGTTACCTTTGACTGCCGCAGCGATGGAAGTTACCGTGATACATTCTTTATTTACACGGGGACACTGCCGGAAAATTGCTTTATTGAGCAGGGCGAGGCAATGGAGATCTCTGCACTTCGCCTTTTTTTGAAGCAGAACTATGCACGGGCAGAATTTTACGATACCCAAAAAGAGTATCGCCGCAACATGCTTGCAAAGTGGAACGTCCACAACGAGCAGGTCTTACGGATGATGAAGAAGGCTGTTTCGTTCCGGCCAATTGTGGATATCCAAAAATTTATTACGGAGAACATCTGCGATATTCCGGATAAACCCAATATTGAGCTGATGCAGCAAAACATCCGAGATTATAAACGGCACGAATTGCTGGCGCAGCGTCAGCAGGAAAAGCTGGATGCGCTGCAGCAAATCAGCAGGCTGTATCAGGAGATGAACCAAGCCATAGACCGCTGTCAGATCCAGAAGTTTCTGGTACGGTGGGCCGAAAAAGAAGCTGCGCAGACAGAGATCGACCAGAGGGAATTGGAACGAACTGAATGCAAGGAGAACCTTGCAAATGTGAATGAGCAACGGGAGGAGCTTGAGCGGCAGATCGAACAGAAAGAAACGCGCCGCAGTGAGCTGGAGCTGGCCTGCAGGCAGAGCAATGTTTTCCAGGAGGAAGAGCGTCTGCTCAACACGGAAAAGGCTCTGAGAGATGAGCAGAAAAAGCTGGAACAGGGTCTGCAAAATCTTGAAGTGGAGATCAAGCGGGAAGCACGGCATTTGCAGAGATTCTGTGGGGAGATACAAGAACTGGAACCGGAAGAACTTCTCATACCGGTGCAGGAAGCGGCGAACACGGCGCAGAAAGCATATGCTGTATTTACTGGTGACGAGAAGGGATTGTTTGCCCGGCCTGTGGAGTTGTTTGAAACGGGGCAGCAGGCAGCGGCCGAATTGTCGGATGCTGTCCGCAGTGCGGCTCATAAAACAGAGGATCGTATTGCAGAGCTGAAGAAGCAAGCCGACCAGAAAAGTGCGGTGCTTGCAAATCTGCGCAGGAACATAAAAGATTATCCCCATGGACTTCTGCTGTTCAAAGACCGGCTGGAAAAGGATCTGGCGGATAAAACGGGGCATGCGGTTCCCGTTTATATTCTGGCTGATGTGCTGGAAATGGCAGATGAGCGCTGGCGTGGAGCGGTAGAAGGCTACCTAAATAACCAGAAATATTATCTGCTGGTGGAGCCGGGACGTTATCAGGATGCACTTAACATTTACGACCGGCTGAAGCAGGAAGCAGAGTACCGTGCGTTTGGTCTGGTAGATATCGGAAAACTGCGGGAAAAAGAAACACTTCGACCGCTGCCCGGCAGTCTGGCAGAAAAGGTGGAGACAGAAAACAAGCTGGCACGCAGCTATGTGGACTATCTTCTGGGTCGGGTGATATGCTGCGACACGGCAGAACAGTTGCGCTGCTATAAGACGGCAATTACGGCAGAGGGAATGCTGTATCAGGGCTATGTAGCCCGCGCACTTCGGAAGGGCTGGATGGAAGACGCCTTCATCGGGCGGCGTGCGGTGCAGCTCCGCATCGACCATCTGGAAAAGGAACTGGCCTGTCTGCAGGAAGAACTGCGGCATTGGCAGCCGCTCCAGAAGCAGCTGACCGGCCTGCAGGAGCCGCTTTTTACCCAAAGATTCGTCCGAATCGATGTGGCGCAAAAGCAGGAGGACTACCAGCGCGTCCAGATGATCATCAAGGAAATCGCAGAAGTCAAAAATCAGCTTTCTCAGCTGAATTTGTTCTGGTTGGATGAGCAGCGGCGCATCATTGAACAGTTGAAAGAAGAGATCCTTGCATTCAATAAGGAAAAAGATGCGAAAAATGTGCAAAAAGGGAAGTTGGAAGGCCGCATCCATCAGCTGGAATATGAGATCTTGCCGGAAAAATACCAACGGTATGAGGCCATCGAAGATGTTTTGAACGAGGAGTTCACGAAGGAATACCGAGAAACCATCGGCGTTCCCCGCTATCGGCAGGAGCTTGTCCGCTTGAAAAAGGCAGATGTCATCCGCAAGAACTTTGGCGACAGTTTGGCGCAGAGCACAAAGGCGATGGACGGGGCTCAGAAGAAACTGTTTGCAGCACGCAGAGAATATGCAGAACGGTTCAAACCCTGTGCATTCCAGATCGAGGTGATGGATAACACCGAATACGAGGAAGAACGGCGTACTCTGCAGGAAAGCGAGCTGCCCCGATACAAAGAAAAAATTCGGGCGGCACGGGAAAGCGCAATGGAGCAATTCCAGAACGATTTCCTTGCCAAACTGAAATCCAGCATCGACCAGGTGCAAGAACAGGTGCACAATCTGAACAAGGCCCTGCGCCAGGCACAATTTGGCACAGACAAGTACCAATTCCGTGTAGGGCCAAACCCGGATTATCTGGATTACTATAACATGATCACGGCAGATGAACTGATGGAAGGCGAATCCGGTCTATTCGCACTGCCCTTTCAGCAAAAATACGGCCCATTGATCGAAAAACTGTTCAGCCAGATCACAATGGCAGACGATACGCAGCTCAATGCCCGCAAACAGAGCGAACTGCAGGAGAATATCGTCCGCTATACAGACTTCCGGACGTATCTGAAGTTTGATTTGGAAACGACCGATCAGAACGGTTCCAAGCAGCTGCTTTCTCAAACACTGAATATGAAGTCTGGTGGTGAAACACAAACGCCATTCTATATTGCGGTGCTGGCCTCGTTTGCCCAGCTGTACCGCGTCAACGATGCTACCCGTTTTGGTAATACGGTGCGTCTGGTGGTGTTCGATGAAGCTTTCAATAAAATGGATAGTGACCGGATCACGGAGAGTGTACTCCTTCTCCGAAAGATGGGGCTGCAGGCGATCATCTGTACGCCGCCGGATAAGGTCTCTGACATTATGCCCATTGCAGACCGTACATTATTAGTGGACAAATCCGGATACCGGATGCACATCATTCCATTTGGAAAGGAGATGCAGAATGAAGGAAGCACAGGTGATCCTGAATCGTCTGCTGGATAAGTTTGAAAACAGTAAGCATCTTTCTGAACCCAACACATCCAGACGTCGGGTAATGCTGCGCATTGATAAAAGGGAGTTGCCGGAGTATCAATACGAAGATGCGGTGGTTCGGGATGCTTACAATATTGCAGCGCGGGAGCTGGAGCAGCAGGCTTTGGTGCGTCTGGAATGGGCGAGAAAGCAGAGCGTTCTCTCCTGCATTGTGCTGGATCTGGAACGGGTCACACAGTGCTATGAATGCGCCGACAGAGTGCATCCGCGAAAAAAGGCAGAAGAGGTTGCAAACATCATCATGCAGAAGCTGGCAGACAATCCCGTTCCATGGATCGCGGCATGGAGGAATGCTGTATGTGCTCAGGTGCGGAACAGCATGAAAGTGCCAACGTATTGCAGGGAAAACGACGGTCTGCTGCAGGAGCTTTTGCTCACGTTTCAACGGTATGCGGAGCTGTCCGGCAGTGTGACGATGCGTGCATTCAGCAGCCAGTGTTTTCACGATACCAAGTATTTTGAGCGAAATGTACGGGAGCTGTTTCTTACCATTGCACGAAAGTACAATACCCAACTGGCGGCGGCCTGTACAGAAGCGGAACTTGGTGAGCGGGATCAGCTTGCATTTCTGGGAATCTATGCCCGCCCGGAGCTTTACGAACTCTCGGGCGATTGCGCAATCTGCTTGAAGAAGGGAGAACTACAGCTCAGCGCAGCAGAACCTTATGGATTGGCTTTGCCCAGTACACTTGTGTCAGAGATTGTGGACATTGAACTGAAAAACATCTGTTGCATTACCTTTATCGAAAATAAAACGAACTATGATGAATATTTGCTGGCGGAAAAACAGCCGGAAGAACTTGTTGTTTATCACGGCGGCTTTCTGAGCCCGCGGAAGAAAAAACTTTTTGAAAAACTGGCTGCTGCGGCAGGGGAAACCATGCAAATTCGATTCTGGGCAGATATTGATCTGGGCGGTTTTTGCATGTTTGAAAACCTGCAAACGGTGTTCCCACAGCTTGAACCCATGCGTATGGAAGGGCGCTTTGTGGAACAGTACCACAAAAATGGCCTGAAGCGGCCGGAGCAGTATCTGAAGAAGCTGAAGGAAGAGCGGAATGCGGGAAGACATACGCTGTTTGTTGATGCAATTGATAAGATTTTGCAATATGGGGTCACAATTGAACAAGAAACATTTCTGGAGTAGAATTCATGCGAAGATAAAAACGCTTGTTGACCTATAAAAACGTACTATTATTCTTTTCAACGCCCTGCAATTTTGGAACCCGCTCAGGCTGCGATCAAGAACCCCCGCAAGTAATGGCGTAAGGGCTTGAAAAAGCACCAATAAACAGAATGAACGCCCCGGCTTCCGTAACAGGAGATCGGGACGTTTTTTTGCGCTCACGGAGGGGCAGATGAAAAACGCAGTATGAATATATACCATATAAAAATGAATATATACTAAAATATCGGGAAAATACTTGCATTTTCCTCAAAATGGGTGTATCATAACACCTGCCGACGAAATGCTGACAATCAACAAGAGAGGGATCGATACTATTATGTCTTTGAAGAAGATTGCTGCGGCTTTCATCGCCTGTGCGATGACGCTTGCCGTGGTTCCTTCCGCCTTTGCCTGCACGGCACTCTATGTCGGCAGCGACCTCACCGAGGACGGCACCACCATGTTTGGCCGGATCGAGGATCTGGGCACCAACGATTCCAACAAGCTGTTCAACGTCAGCCCTGCCGGGAAGCACACCGCAGGCGAGGTGTACGAGGGCTGCTACGGCTTTACCTACACCTTCACCCACGACAGCTACCGCTACACCGCCCGCCGGGACGACAACGGTCTGGGCGTCTGCCCGGACTGCGACAGCACCCACGAGCACACCCCCTATGAGGAGGCTGGCACCAACGAGAAGGGCGTCATGGTCTCTGCCACCGAGTCTCTCTACGGCACCGACGCCGTGCTGAGCGTAGACCCCTATGTGGACAACGGCATTGAGGAAGCCGAGATCACCACGGTGCTGCTGAGCGAAGCTTCCACGGCCCGCGAGGGTGTTGCCCTGCTGACCTCCATCTACGACAACGCCGGTGCGGCCGGTGGCTCCGGCGTGTTCATTGCCGACCAGAACGAGACCTGGTTCGTGGAGAACCTGACGGGCCACACCTACCTTGCCCTGAAGCTCTCCTCCAGCGTGGTCTTCATGCAGCCCAACATCGCCGCTATGGGCAAGATCGATCTGGATGACACCGACCATGTGGTGGCCTCTGCCAACCTGATCTCCGTGGCCCAGAAAGCCGGTACCTTTGTGGGTGACGCCGCTGCCAATGTCATCGATCTGGATGCCTCCTACAACGGCGACATCGCATCGGACCGCATGGCAGCTGGCCTGAACTACCTGTACGGCACCGACACCTTTACAAAGGACAACTACAGTGAGACCGACTTTGCCATCAGCAACGTCGGCGAGAACGGTGCCATCGTCCCGGTCTACTCCAACATCCAGCTGACCAAGAAGTTCTCGGTGGAGGATTCCATCCACTTCTTTCAGACCGAGCCCATCGGCAAGACGGGCAATGTGGAGACTCATCTGTTCCAGGTGAGCGCCACCGGCGATCTGAACACCGCCATTACCGAGTGGACCGCTTTTGACGACGACGTGTACAACGCCTTCGTCCCTTACTATCCGATGCTGACCACCGACACTGCAGATGTCTACAAGGTCTCGGTCCATAAGGTCACCCGTTCCGACGAGCAGCCCACCGAGGGCGTCTGGTATCAGGATGCCAAGGGCCGCTACTATACCTACCCGGACGACTGGACCGACTCCTTCTACGGCGTGCGTGACGCCCTCTCCAACCTGCTGACCTACGGCAGCAATGGCAATCAGGTCACCGCAAAGGATCGGGCTGCAGCCAAGGCCAGCTATGCCGCGCTCCAGCAGGAGATCATGGCCGACTACGCCGATATGAAGGCCGCCGTTGCCGCCGCCGACACGCTGGAGGCCAAGCAGGCTGCCGCCACCAACGCCAGCAATGCCATGAGCCAGAAGGTGTACAACACCACCCTGAAGATGTACAATAAGCTCCAGGCCAAGACGGCCGTCCGGGCATGGTTCAGCTCTCTGCTGCACTGAGGCTTTGCAGCGCCTGAGGCGTTTTCCATAAAACCGCAGCGTCCCCCGGCTTCCGTAACAGGAAGCCGGGGCATTTTTTATATATGGATCGCAATCAGTGAAAATACCAGTATAATAATGCAATATGACGATTCTGCTGAATGTGCTGCATCTGACGACTGAGGACTGTTATACAGAGAAAATCGGGATGGATTGAGCAAAATTCCACCGATTGGTTTGTCTGGTGGTATCAAGACCCTGATTTTGGTAAAGTTTGAGCCAGAGAAAGTGTTCAGTGTATCGACTTGTGGTGACAATTGTGCAAAGGAGGGCGGCATCATGCCCCTGATGGCGAAAGCCGCCGCCACGCGCGGCGGGGTCGGCTGTGAAAAGTCCGCGCCCGGCACAACGCCCACGGCGAAAAAAGCCGCCCGGCAAAGCCCGCAGGCTCTGCCGGGCGGCAGGTGCTTAATAGGATGAGAGCCCAAGGCTCACGTCCAACGCCTGATCGACCCGCTTCTGATCTTCCGGGGTGATCTGGCCTGCCCGCTCCCGCAGGCGGTGCTTATCCAGCGTGCGGATCTGTTCCAGCAGCACCACACTGTCCTTGGAAAGCCCGGTGTCCGCAGCGCGGATGTTGATGTGAGTAGGCAGCCGGGCTTTGTCCAGCCGGGATGTAATGGCTGCGGCGATCACGGTGGGGCTGTGCCGGTTGCCGATCTCGTTCTGCACGATGAGCACCGGCCGAACGCCGCCCTGCTCCGACCCCACCACCGGCGAAAGATCGGCATAGAAAACTTCTCCTCTGTGTACCTCCATGGAATCTCCCTCCCTGCGTTTCGGAGGATGTGCCCCGCTATGTGATGCGTCCGGCGCATCCCTTCTGCTCTCAGTATGAGCAGAAAGCGCGGGGGATATTCCATTGTATGCACAGCAGGTGCTCAGGTTTCCGTTTCCAGCACGCAGAAGGCAAGTGCCATGCCGCCCTCGTGGCTCAAGGACAGCCGGGCGGTCAGGCCGTGTGCCTGCACCCACTCAGCTGTTCTGCCGCAGAACCGGTAGGCCGGTGCGCCGTTTTCCAGCCGGATGGCCTCGATCTCCCGCAGGGAGAACGGCTCCCGCAGGCCGGTGCCTGCCGCCTTGAGGAAGGCCTCCTTCGCAGCAAAATTGGCGGCGGCGCTGGCCAGCCGGTGGGTGCTGCTGCGCCCGGCGGGCAATGGCTCGTCCAGACAGAGGGCGGCACGCTCTGCGCTGCCGTAGACCCGGCGGATGAAGGCAGCGGCGTGAGTGCCGGTAAGACTTTTTTCAAGATGTGCGATCTCGCACAGATCGCAGCCGATGCCGTAGAGCATGGCAGACTCCTTTCTCCGCAAAAGCGGCGGTGCAGGCGGTCATTTTGCAGAGACCGGGCTGAAAATTTTAGGCAGATTGCGTAAAATGAGGCACTTTATCTTGAAGTTTCAGCGCAATTCGTGTACAATGAGCTTAGTTCTATCCAAGGGGGTGTTATCCGTGAGTGGCGAGACTGCTATTTTTTCGATCCACGACAAAAAGGACTATGAGATCCATGAGGTCGTACAGCAGGTGTACGACGCATTAAAGGAAAAAGGCTACAATCCGGTCAATCAGCTGGTGGGCTATATCCTGTCCGAAGACCCCACCTACATCACGACCTATAAAAATGCGCGTTCCATGATCCGCAAAGTGGATCGTGATGACCTGCTGCAGGCCATGCTGCGCAGCTATCTGAACGTCTGATATCGTTTGTCTGCGTGCCCCGCCGTCTGTAAAGACGGCGGGGCTTTGTCGTAAAAACGATTTGGAACGGCCGCCATTTGAATCGTTAACCCCTGAAGGGTAAAGTGAAGATCTGGTTCACCGTTACTTCGTACTCCCACGGCTCCCGAGCTTTCCGCAGCTGCTTTTCCAGCTTCTCTGCACCCTCAAATCTGCGGATGAGGTAGAACCAGTGCCCTTTCATCCGGCTCACAGCACACCCGGCGCTGCCGAACAGCCCGGTGTAGCCGTGGTAAAGGTCGGTCAGGTATCCCAGCAGTTCTTCCCGGCTGGCCGGGGCGCCGCCGCGGGCTTTGCGCAGCAGGGCGGGGTCAGCAATCATGCCGCGTCCCACCATGATGCCGGACAGGCTCGGGAACTGCGCCTCCAGCCCGTGCAGGTCATCCACGGTGGTCACATCGCCGTTGTAGCACACCGGCATTCTGCACGCGGGCAGGGCAGCGGCAAAGGCGGCGCGGTCGGCCTGACCCCGGTACAGCTGGCGCATCACCCGGGGGTGGATGGTCAGCTCACAGATGGGATACTGATTATAAATGTCCAGAAGAGCGGCGAACTCTTCCGGTCTGTCCACGCCCAGACGGGTCTTGACCGAGAGGGAGCCGCCGGCATTGGCGAACACCGCCTCAAGGAAAGCGTCCAGCTTTTTGGGGTCGCGCAGCATCCCGGAACCTTTTCCCTTGGCGGTGACCGTGCCGGAGGGGCAGCCAAAGTTCAGGTTCACCTCGTCGTAGCCCAGACCGCGCAGTTCGCCGACCATCCACGCGGCAAGCTCACCGTCTTTCGCCAGCAGCTGCGGGATGACCGGCGCACCCGGGTTTGCGTCCGTGGCAAGCTCAGCCATTTTCTTTTTGATCGGGATGCGGTTCTCCGGCGGGGAAATGAAGGGGGCATAGTACCGCACCGGCGCACCGGGAAAGGCGAACCACTTCTGGTGCGCTTGCCGCCACACCCGGTCGGTCAGCCCCTCCATGGGGGCAACATAGTAATTCATGGGCAAAACTCCAAAGTTTTTTATTAGGGATATTGTAGCATAAATGTGAGAATGCGGCAATGGATTTGCTTCCTATGCAGAGTGAAGTCGGGAACCGTAGGTTCTATGGCTTTTATAAAGTGCTTCTCCGCCGGGGAATGTTCTCTTTTGACGGACAAAAGAGAACCAGAAAACCGCCAGCGATTTCGATGCGCTGGACCCACGAGAAAGGGGCTGCTCGCCCCTTTCAGACCCCAAAGAAGAAAGGCTCCATACAAAAAAGCTAGCGCTGCGCTTCACGCTTTTTTGTGTTCCGCCGATTTAGAGTCGCTGCGCGACGCCGTAAGGCGGCAGCAGCTGATGCCGTTTCCCGTTACGGCCCTTCCTGTGAAAAAGCAAATAAGCCAGACCCGCAGGTCTGGCTTATTTGAAATATTAAAAATAATTTTTCCGCTGATATATTCGGGTTGCGGTTCCCTGCATCTGCTTCGTGCCTTGGACGGCACTCGCATCTTGCAGGCCGCGGCCCCAACAGCTCCTTCCTGTTTCTGCCGCTGGCAGTGGTCGTCGCTGTTGCAGAGCGAACGCGTAGGCAATTCTAAATCGTTCAGTCCGCAAACAGGGGAGTGGAAAGGTAGCGGTCACCGGTATCGGGCAGCAGGACAACGATGTTCTTACCGGCGTTCTCGGGGCGCTTTGCCAGCTGCAGAGCGGCGTAGACAGCAGCGCCGGAAGAGATGCCTACCAGCACGCCCTCCTTGTGGCCGATCAGACGTCCGGTGGCAAAGGCATCGTCGTTCTCCACCGCGATGATCTCGTCATACACCTTGGTGTCCAGCACGTCCGGCACAAAGCCGGCGCCGATGCCCTGGATCTTGTGCGCACCTGCGGTGCCCTTGCTCAGCACGGGAGAAGAGGCAGGCTCCACGGCAACCACTTTGACGTCCGGGTTCTTGCTCTTCAGGTATTTGCCTACGCCGGTGACAGTGCCGCCGGTGCCGACACCTGCGACAAAAATATCGACGCTGCCGTCGGTATCCTCCCAGATCTCGGGGCCGGTGGTCTCAATGTGTGCCTGCGGGTTTGCCGGGTTCACAAACTGGCCGGGGATGAAGGAATTGGGGATCTCCTTTGCCAGCTCATCTGCCTTGGCAATGGCACCCTTCATACCCTTTGCGCCTTCGCTGAGCACCAGCTCTGCGCCATAGGCCTTCATCAGCTGGCGGCGCTCCACGCTCATGGTCTCGGGCATCACGATGATGATGCGGTAGCCCTTGGCTGCAGCTACAGCCGCCAGACCGATGCCGGTGTTGCCGGAGGTGGGCTCGATGATGACGGAGCCTTCCTTCAGCAGGCCCTTTTCCTCTGCATCATCGATCATCTTTTTGGCAATGCGATCCTTGACAGAACCGGCCGGGTTGAAATATTCCAGCTTGGCGATGATGTGGGCAGAAAGACCCTGCTCCTTTTCGATGTGGGTCAGCTCCAGCAGCGGAGTGTGACCGATCAGCTGATCTGCGGCAGTATAAATCTTGCTCATTGTAGTTTCCTCCCTGATACAGTTGTGGGCGTCTATGCCCTGCCGGATGACCCGGTTCTAAATCCTTTATACCAACATTGTTTGTGGGTTTGATGGTATTATAGCCTCCCTCAGGCCGCTTGTCAATGGATTTTTTGAAAAAAGTGGGATTGAAATATTATTTACCCTGTTGTATAATAGGTTAAAAATTATTTTATGCCAAAGGAAGTACCGTATTATGATCGTATCCACCAAAGGGCGCTATGCACTGCGCGTGATGATCGACCTTGCCGAGCATCAGTCTGAAAAATACGTTCCCCTCAAAGAAGTCGCCGCCCGTCAGGAGATCTCGGAAAAGTATCTCGAAAATATCCTCAAGGTGCTGGTACAGAACGGCTTTCTGGAAGGGCTGCGCGGCAAAGGCGGCGGCTACCGCCTGACCCGAACCCCCGACCAGTACACGGTAGGGGAGATCCTGATGCTGACCGAGGGCAGCCTTGCGCCGGTGTCCTGCCTGACCCCCGGTGCGGCCTCCTGCTCCCGCATGGCCAACTGCCGTACCTATGAGATGTGGAAGGGGCTGAACGACCTCATCTCCAACTACTTCGGCAATATCACGCTGGCGGATCTGGCTCTGCCCGAGCAGGCCGGGAACGATTATGTGATCTGAAAATGTCCTGCCAAAGGCGCACCGGAAAACCGGTGCGCCTTTTTTTGCACAGTTCTTCGCAAAATGTGCAATTTTTCTTATCCAGAATCACGGTTGATGCTTTGGAGCTCCTGCGGTATACTTTATTTTCGATGTGACTTTTTACACCGTTGACGAAGAAAGGAGCGTTTCGCTACGAAATACATTTTTCAGTTTGCACGCATTCTTGCGTTTTGCTTTTTAGGTGAGATCCTTCATCATGTGCTGCCGCTGCCGGTCCCGGCCAGTGTGTACGGTCTGGTTCTGCTTCTTGCCGCGCTGAACTTCAAAATTGTGAAGCTGGACGACGTCAAAGAAGTGGGTACCTACCTCACCGGCATCTTCCCGCTGCTGTTCGTGCCCGCCGCTGCCGGTGTGATGGAGCTGTGGGCAGAAATGGGCGAAATGCTGCTGCCCATTCTCATTGCCATCATCCCGGTGACGGTGCTGGTGATGGTAAGCGCAGGCAAGACCACGCAGGCCCTGACCGGCCGCAAAAACAAGGAGGCTGACAATGACGCAGCTGCTGAATGATTTTCTGTCCGGCTCTGCCGCATGGGGCGTGCTGCTCACGCTGGCCGCTTTTGCGCTGGGCGCCCTCATCAACAAGCTGACCGGCAAGGCTATCTTCAATCCGCTGCTGCTGGGCAGCATTTTTGTCATCGTGTTTCTTTCGGTGTGCAAGATCCCGTATGCGGACTATAAAGTCAGCGCAGCACCGGTGAATTACCTGCTGCTGCCTGCCACGGTGGCGCTGGCCATCCCGCTGTATGAGAAGATCGACCTGCTGAAAGAGAATGCCGCCGCCATCATTGCGGGCATTTCGGTGGGCACGCTGGTGAGCCTTGGCAGCGCGCTGGCGCTGGCGTTTGCGCTGGACCTGACCCGGGAGCAGTATGCCACCCTGCTGCCCAAGTCCGTGACCACCGCCATCAGCATGGACGTGGCCGCAGAGCTGGGCGGCATTGCAGCGCTGACCGGTGCCATCGTGATCGTCACCGGCATCGTGGGTGCCCTGCTGGCCGAGACGGTGTGCAAAGCGTTCCATATCACCGACCCTATCGCCAAAGGCGTAGGCATCGGCACCTCGGCGCATGCGGTGGGCACCAGCAAGGCTCTTCAGATGGGCGAGGTGGAAGGTGCCATGAGCGGCCTTTCCATTGCGGTGGCCGGTGTGCTGACCGCCGTGCTCTGCCCGGTGTTTGTGAATCTGATCAATTAAACGATTTGAAATGGCCGCCGCGCTGCTCTGCAACAGCGACGACCGCTGCCAGCGGCAGAAACAGGAAGGAGCTGTTGGGGCCGCGGCCTGCAAGATGCGAGTGCCGTCCAAGGCACGAAGCAGATGCAGGGAGCCGCAACCCGAATATATCAGCGGAAGAATTATTTTTATATTGCAAACAAGCCAGACCCGCGGGTCTGGCTTGTTTGCGTTTTCACGGATGGGTCGCGGAGGAAAGCGGCATGTGCTGCCGCTGGCTCTCTGCCGGAGCCGCTGTGTGGAAGGAAGAAGCTGACATAAAATGGTCGCAAAGCAGAAGCCCCCGGCTGCGAATTGCAGCCGGGGGCTTCTGCTTCTCTATGAAAAGGGGTTCATCATGAGATCTCGGGAATGGCTGATCAGAACTTGAACAGGTTCACGATGCGCTGCCACAGGCGGGTGAAGACGTTGCCTTCCTTGACCGTCTCGGTGTCAGCCACAGTGTTGTCCGCAGCGGCCACGGTCTCAGCGGTCTTGTAAACGAACTTCACGCTGCTCTCAGCGCCGTCCGGGGCACCGGCAAAGCTGGTGTAGTTCTCCAGCTTGGTGCTCATCTCGTCCAGCACCGTTTTCAGGCCATGGAGCTGATCCTGATCCAGAGCACCGGTCAGCTTGGAAATGCCTTCCTCGTTGAACTGGTTCAGGCCATCATTCAGCCGGCCTGCGCCGTCATTCAACTGGCCTGCACCGGTGTTCAGGGTGTTGACGCCGTCGTACAGAGTCTTGGTGCCTGCAGCCAGCTGTGCACTGCCATCCTTTGCGGAGTGGGCACCATCCGCAGCGGTCTGCACGCCTGCGGTGTACTGGTTCACGCTGGAAACAAAGAACTGGATCTGCGAAAGGCTGGTCTTCAGGGCGCGGATATCGGCCATATCCTGACTGTTTTCCACCTGATACTTCAGCTCTGCCTTGGCGGTGTTTTTGGCATCCTCGCTGGTCAGCAGCTGAAGCATGCCGCACAGCATGGAGGGGTCGTAGCTCTGCATCAGCTTGAGAGCCGCTTCCAGATCGTGGTTCGTTTTGGTGGCGGACAGGTACAGAGCCAGATCCAGCTGGCTGTCCTTGAAGCTGGGAGCCTGCTCCCACACGGTGCGCACGATCTTGCGGCGTCCGGCAGCGAGGGTCTTATCGTTCATGGTGAGGATGTTGTCGATCACAGCCTCATAGTTCGACCAGGTCATGTCCTCGTCGATCAGGCCGCCCTCCTTCAGGGTCTTGTTGGCAGAAGCCAGCACGCCGTCAGCCACCTGCTGCGCACCGGCGTTCAGTGCTGCATTGTTGGCGCTCAGGGTGTCCAGACCATTGGTCAGCTGACCCAGACCATCGTCCAGAGCGGCAGCACCGTTGGTCAGGGTGTTGGCACCGTCCAGCAGAGCCAGAACACCGTTTGCCAGCTGAGAGGTGCCGTCCACCAGCTGGGAGGCACCGTCCATGAGCTGGCTCATGGCGTCGTTCAGCTGGTTGATGCCATCGGTCAGGTCGTTGATGCTGCTCAGGTCGAACACGTTGCTTGTGCCCAGAGCAGCGGTGCTGGTGGCGCAGGCAATCATGACCTGCGGGCAGGTCAGCTCGGTGACGTCGGCTTCAACGGTCACGGTGTCCTGCAGGTAGTCTTCGATGCTGTTCATCTCGTCGGGCAGCAGGCCGGACAGGGAATCCTTCACGCCGGGCAGGGTGACAAAGGCCGCCACATTGCTCTTGGCGGCGCTCTCCACGATGCCGTGCTCGGCAGTCACGTTGGAAGCGTCCTCGCCCAGAATAACACCCACGGCGGTGATCAGCGGGGTGACGATGGTGCGGTCTGCGCCGTTGACGTTGATCGTAGAGGTCTCGCTGTTGGTCAGGGCAACGGTCACGGTCAGGTGGCCGCTCTTACCAATAAGGTCTTCCAGCGGAGCTTCCTGCCCGTCCAGAGCGTAGGTGATCTTTGCAGAGATCGGCAGGCTCTTATCGGTGTCGCCCTTGTAGTAGACGTCGGTATCGTCGGTGCTCCAGACGAGGTCTTCGCCGTTCTGGGTGAACTCGGCGTCGCTCTCGGTGTTCTGGATATTGGTCAGGGAGCTTTTATCGGTGACGCCGGACAGGCCGGAGGCACTGTACAGGTGCTCGCTGACGGTAGTTTTGCTGATGGAGCCGTCGCCGTTCATCACAGCATACACGGTCTCGGATTTGGTAAAGTCTTTGCTGCCAGCGGCAAAAGCGGGCATGGCGCAGCCTGCGGCGAGTGTCAGAGCCAGCGCCGCACTGGCGAAACGAAGCGATTTTTTCATAACGCAATTACTCCTTTTCAGACTTCTTGGCGTTGGCGGATTCGGGCACCATCCACTTGAGGGTGGTATGGCGGATGATCCAGTCGCACAGCATCAGGGCTGCGGGCAGAACCACCAGAATGACCACCATGCTGATCAGTGCGCCGCGGGAGATCAGCAGGCAGATGCTCTTCAGCAGCTCCATCTTGCTGATGGCAGCCACGCCGACGGTGGCGGCGAAGAAGGTCAGGCCGCTGGTCAGGATGGACTGGCTGCAGTGCTCCAGCGACTGCTGGGCAGCTTCCTTCGGGGTGCGGCCAAAGGCACGCTCCTCGTGGTAACGGGTGGTCATCAGGATAGAGTAGTCCACGGTAGCACCCAGCTGGATGGTGCCGATGACGATGCTGGCAATGAAGGGCAGCTGCGTACCGGTGAAGTACGGGATGCCCATATTGATGGCGATGGCGGCCTCGATGCTGGCCACCAGCAGCACCGGGATGGAGATGCTCTTAAAGGAAACGGCGATGATGGCCAGCACCGCCAGAATCGACCAGACATTGACGTTCTTGAAGTCCACATCTGCCACTTCGATCAGGTCTTTGGTCATGGCACCTTCACCGGTGATGACGCCCTCGGGGTCAAAGGTCTTGATGAGGGTGATCATCTCGGTGAGCTGGTTGTTGATGGCGTCCGTGCCGGTCTTATAGGAGCTGTTGGCCAAAATCAGCTTGTAGCCGCCGGACTGCAGGATCTCCATGACGCTGTCGGGCAGCAGCTCGGTGTCAAAGCCCGGGCCGGTGATGGAGTCCAGACTCACCACCTGCGTAATGCCGTCCACGTCTTTCAGTTCATCGCACAGGTCGCTCACCTCGGTGGCGGTCAGGTCGTCATGCACCAGAATGAAGTGGCTGGTGGTCATGCCGAAGTCTTCGCCCAGCTTGTTGGTGCCCACGATACCGGTCAGATCCTGCGGCAGGGAGTCGAACAGGGTGTAGTACACTTCGGTCTTGTTCTGCGCAATGGCGAAGGGGATCATAATAAGAATGAATCCCGCAACGATAGGCACTGCGTGGTTGGAGACGAAGTAGCTGAGCTTTTTCAGCTTGGGGATCACGGTGCGGTGCTTGTACTTTTCCACCCATTTATCGAAAGTAAGGATCAGCGAGGGCAGGATGACCACGGTGCAGATAACGCCGAGGGCAACGCCCTTTGCCATGACGAGACCGATATCGCGGCCCAGCGTCAGGCGCATGGCGCACAGCGCAAGGAAGCCTGCGATGGTGGTCAGGCTGGAAGCGGAGATGGAGGTCATGGTCTTGCAGATGGCGCTGGTCATGGCCTCCTCGTTGGAGGAGCGCAGCTCCTTTTCTTCCTCATAACGATGCAGCAGGAAGATGGAGAAGTCCATGGTCACGCCCAGCTGCAGCACGGTAGCCAGTGCTTCGGTGATGTAGCTGATCTGACCCAGAAGAATGTTGGTGCCAAAGTTGTACGCGATGGGGAACAAAAGCCCCAGCATGAACAGCAGCGGGGTGATGGTGCTTTCCAGCGAGAGGAACAGCACCAGCAGGCTGGCACCCACGGCGATCAGGATGTACAGCGGCATTTCCTGATTGACCAGTGCCTTGGTGTCCTGCAAAATGACGCTCATGCCGCCGAAGAAGCAGTCTTTGCGCAGGAGCTTTTCGATCTGAGCGACGGCTTCCATGGTCTCGTCGCTGGCGCTGGGGGCGTCGAAGCGGACGATCAGCATGGTGGAGTCGTTTTTGCCGAACATGAACTGCTGCACATCGGCGGGCAGCATCTCGGTGGGGATGCTGGGGTCGATCACATCGCTGAGCCAGAAGGTCTGGGTGACGCCGGGCACGGCTTCAATCTCCTTCTTCATGGCGATGAGCTCGTTTGTGGGCAGGCCCTCTACCGTGATCATACCGGTGGAGGCCAGAT
The DNA here is from genome assembly GCA_934501115.1 of uncultured Faecalibacterium sp. Taxonomy (GTDB): domain Bacteria; phylum Bacillota; class Clostridia; order Oscillospirales; family Ruminococcaceae; genus Faecalibacterium. Next base: position 34,285 of record CAKSTO010000005.1, on the reverse strand, counting down.
GGAAATCGTCCTCAAGGGCTACCTCGCCGATCATGGAGTCCAGATCCTGCGGCAGGTAGGTGAGGATGTCATAGTTGATGCGGGTGGCAATTGCACCGATCGCGGAAGGGATCAACAGCAGGAATGCCACTGTCAAAATCAGCTTCCGGAACCGCACAATGCCCTGTGCGATCTTTTTCATGAGAACCCTCCAGAATAGAAAGTGGATAAAAACTTTGGAAAATGACTGTTGGTCAGTTCCGAGCAAACACTATTATATCCATGACAAACCGGGTGTCAAGCACAAAAATGACCAAAAGTCAGTTTTTTTATCATGCGCCGGAAATTGTATAGCAGTTTGGGCTTGCGCGATCCGTGCAGGACTGTTAAAATGATTGAGACAACACGGCAAAGCGTCAGAAAAAGAGTGAAAAGAGGAATCGACCCAGAGCATGAGTACCGTGGAAGGAAAAAAGCAGGAGAAGCGGCGGGCGCTGCTGGATGCGGCATACGAGCTGTTTTTGGAGCGGGGCACTGCCAAGACCAGCGTGGAAGACATCACCTCCCGTGCCAAGGTGGCCAAGGGGACGTTCTACCTGTATTTTCAGGATAAGGGTGCAGTGATGCAGGCACTGCTGGGGCGGGTGAGCTACCAGCTGCTGAACGATGCGTGCGAAGCGGTGGAGCGTCAGACGGGGCTGGAGAGTTTTGCGGACAAAATGGTGGCAGTGATCGATCATATCATCGAGGCGCTGCGTGATGACACGCTGGTGCTGAGGTTTCTGGAGCGCAACTTTGTGTGGCCGGGGCTGGATCAGATCGAGGCCAGCCGTGATGCTGAGCCGCTGATGCGCAAGCTGCTGGCGACCGTCATGAGCAGCCCGGAGATGGCTGGCCGTACCGAGCGGGAGATCTACCAGAACATCACGGCATTGGGCAGTATGTGTATGTCGGTGTGCTATTCCAGTATTCTGGAGGGCAAGCCGGACAATATTGACGCCATGAAGCCGGTGCTGTATGAGATCATCCGTAAGGCGCTCCGCCCGGAAAATTGAAATAATTGCAGAAAAGTATTGCTTTTTCCAGAAAGCTGTGGTAAAATAGTTAGGTCGATATGACTTATGGACGGTTAGCTCAGCTGGTAGAGCATCTGCTTGACGTGCAGGAGGTCACAGGTTCGAGTCCTGTACCGTCCACCAAAACAAGAGCCTCTGACTTTGGTCAGGGGCTTTTTTGTTGCGTCATCCACTAACCCACGTCAGAGCAGGACGGTACAGGACTCGAACAGCACGGCCGAAGCGCAGCGAAGGCAAACAACAGCCCGGTGGGCTGTTGTTTAGTGCGCGGTTTCCAATCAGTAGGAATGTCTACCGGGATGCATGCCGTTTTGTGGTGGGTCGGGTTGCGGCTCCCAGCATCCATTTCGTGCCTTGGGCGGCACTCATGTCTTGCTGGCCGCTGCCCCAACGGCTCCTCCCTGTTTCTGCCGCAGGCAGCGGTCGTCGCCGCTGCAGTACAGGACTCGAACAGTACAAAAGGCATGGGATCACCTGATAGGGTGACCCCATGCCTTTTGCTCGAGATAAAGACATTTTTGTCTGTATGTCCGATAAAATTTATGCATCCGCTCCTGCGTCGGTCAGTACAAAAGTCAGCTCGGCGGAGGCGGCACATTTGCCGTCAACATAAGCCGAGGCTTTGCCTACGCCCACGGGGCCGCGCTGTTCTACCAGCTCACAGTGCAGGGTAAGTACATCACCGGGGGTGACCTGCTTGCGGAAGCGGGCATTTTTGATGCCGCCGAAGAGGGCGAGTTTTCCCCTGTTTTCGGGCAGGCTCAGCGCTGCCACCGCTCCGGTCTGCGCCAGAGCCTCAAGGATGAGCACGCCGGGCATCACCGGCTGACCGGGAAAATGACCGTTGAAAAATTCCTCATTGCGAGAAATACACTTGCGGCCAATGGCCCACTGCCCCGGTTCGCAGTCCAGAATGCGGTCTACGAGCGCAAAGGGGTAGCGGTGCGGCAGGATGGCTGCGATCTGTTCGCTGTTCAAAGCGTGTGCGTTTTCACGCACGGTGCGGGGCTCTGCCATGGTTCAGCCCTCCCATCTGCGCAGGGCGATGCAGGCGTTGTGACCGCCAAAGCCCAGACTGTTGCTCAGCGCGTAGGTCATAGCCTGTGCACGGCCTGTGTTCGGCACATAGTCCAGATCACATTCGGGGTCGGGCTGCTCGTAATGGATCGTGGGAGGGGCAAACTGATCCCGCAGAGCCAGCGCGGTGAATACGGCTTCGATACCGCCTGCACCGCCCAGCAGGTGGCCGGTCATGCTCTTGGTGCTCACCACGGTCAGCCGCTTTGCGTGCTCGCCGAATACCGCATGGATGGCGGCGGTCTCGCAGGCGTCGTTCATGTGGGTGCCGGTGCCGTGGGCGTTGATGTGATCTACCTGCTCCGGGGCAATGCCGGCGTCGTTCAGCGTCAGATTCATGCAGTCGATAGCGCCCACGCCGCCGGGAGCCGGAGCGGTAAAGTGGTAGGCGTCGCAGTTTGCACCGTAGCCCACGACCTCAGCGTAGATGTGCGCACCGCGTGCCTTTGCGTGCTCCAGCTCTTCCAGCACCAGCACGCCGCTGCCCTCGCCCATGACGAAGCCGCCGCGCCGTGCGTCAAAAGGCAGGCTGGCTGCATCCGGGTCGGAGGCCGTGGACAGCGCTTTCATGCTGGTAAAGCCGCCGATGCCCAAGGGGCTGATGCAGCTCTCGGCACCGCCGCAGACCATGGCGGTCTCGTAGCCGTCACGGATGCGGTGAAAGGCATCGCCTACGGCATTGGTGCCGCCGGCGCAGGCCGTTACCGGGCAGGTGCACATGCCTTTCAGACCAAAACGGATGGCGATCTGCGCAGCCGCCATATTGGCGATGGCCATAGGCACAAAATAGGGGCTGACCTTCTCCATGCCCTTTTCTTCACCGCGGGTGTGCTGCTCCTCAATGGTGGGCAGACCGCCAATGCCGCTGGAAAGGATGACGCCGATGTTTTTGGCTTCTGCTTCGGTGTCCAGACCGCTGTCGGCAATGGCTTCAGCAGCGGCAGCAAGAGCCAGAACGGTAAAGCGAGCCATCTTGCGGGCTTCTTTTTTGTCGACTACGGCCTCGGGATCAAAATCCTTCACTTCGCCTGCCAGCTTGCACTTGAAATCAGTGGTGTCGAACTGGGTGATGGGGCCGATGCCGCATTTGCCCGCTTTGGCAGCGGCCCAGCTGTCGGCGGTGTTATTGCCAAGAGGGTTCACGGTGCCAAGACCGGTGATCACGACTCTGCGTTTTTCCATGAGAAGTTCTCCTTTTACATTGCCATGCCGCCGTCTGCACAGAGCACCTGCCCGGTGAGATAGCTGCTTTGTTCTGCGGCAAAAAATGCCACGGCATTTGCCACGTCCTCCGGCCGGCCTGCGCGGCCTGCCGGGATGCCCTTTGCCATCTCGGCGCGGACGGCCTCCGGCAGGGCGGCGGTCATGTCGGTCTCAATAAAGCCCGGCGCTACGGCGTTCACGGTCACATTGCGGCTTGCCAGCTCGCGGGCAAGGCTTTTGGTCAGGCCGATGAGCCCTGCCTTGCTGGCGGCGTAGTTGGTCTGACCGGCGTTGCCCCGCAGAGCCACCACACTGCTCAGATTGATGATGCGTCCATACCGCTGGCGTACCATACGGCGGGCGGCTTCTTTGCAACAGAGGAACGCGCCCTTGAGGTTCGCATTCAGCACTGCATCAAAGTCCTCTTCGCTCATGCGCAGGATCAGGTTATCGCGGGTAATGCCCGCGTTGTTCACAAGGATATCTACCCGTTCAAAAGCGCTGACAGCCTCGTCAAAGAGCTTTTTGCAGCCTTCGGCAGTGGAAACATCGGCCTGCACGGCCACGGCGTCCACGCCTTCGGCTTTGCACAGAGCCACCGTCTCGGCGGCGGCAGCTTCGCCATGGCAGTAGTTGACTACGACATTGCAGCCCTGTTTTGCCAGTGCCGCGCACACAGCGCGGCCAATGCCCCGGCTTCCGCCGGTGACGACGGCGGTGCGGATGGTTTTTGTTTCGCTCATTGTTCTTCCTTCCATGCTTCCAGAACAGCATCCAGCTGCTCCGGGGTCTCCACCGAAGCACACACCACACCGGACAGGGTCTTTTTCACGAAGCCGGAAAGGGCGGTGCCGGGGCCGACTTCCAGAATATGGTCTACGCCCAGCTCGCCCAGACGGCGGAGCGTATCTTCCATATAAACGCTGCTCTGCACCTGCTTTACCAGCAGGGAGGGGATGGTGTCGGCCTCGGCTTTTTCACGGCCGAGGCAGTTGAAGAGCACCGGAATGCGCATCTCGCCGAAGGATTCGGCCTCGAAGCGCTTTGCCAGCGCATCTCCGGCAGGAGCCATGAGCCGGGTATGGAACGGGCCGCTGACCTTGAGCGGGATGCAGCGGCGGGCACCTGCCTGCTTTGCCAGCTCGGAGGCTTTGTCCACAGCAGCCTTTTCGCCGCCGATGACCAGCTGGCCGGGGCAGTTGTAGTTGCAGATCTGCACACAGCCCAGCTCCGCAGCCTGTTCACAGCACTGGGCAAGGGTGTTCCGGTCAAGGCTGAGCACGGCGGTCATGCCGCAGTCGATGCCCTTTGCGGCATCGGCCATGGCCTTGCCCCGGTAGGCAGTCAGCTCGATGGCCTGCTTTGCGGTAAACACACCGGCAGCTTCCAGCGCGGAATATTCGCCCAGCGAAAGCCCGGCTGCGTAAGCGGGCTGCACACCCTTTTCGGCCAGCACGGCGGTCACGCCGCAGGCAAAGGCTACCATGCAGGGCTGGGTATATTCGGTCTGATTCAATACGCCGTCCGGATCCTCAAAGCAGACGCGGTGCAGGTCAAAATCCAGCTCGGCACTGTCAAATGCTGCCCGGAAAGCGGGAGATGCTTCGTAAAAATCTCTGCCCATGCCGGGGTGCTGTGCACCCTGACCGGCATACAGAACGGCAAGTTTCATTGGTTTTGCCTCCATTCGGTCACAAGTTCGTCCATCAGCTCCCGGACGGTGTACATCCGGCTGAGCCTGCCTACGTTGGCTCCGCAGAAGAACAGACCCTCCTCCACATTGCCCTTCACGGCTTCGATGAGCGCGTGGGTGATGCAGTAGGGAACCTTGGCGGGGTCGCAGGTCTTCAGGCACCGGGCACAGTGCTTTGGCGGAAAACGAGTCCCTTCGGCCAATGCCTGTACAAGGGGTGTGTTCAGCGCCCGTCCCGGCATACCCACCGGGCTGTGGATGATCCGCACATCCTCGGGTCGGGCGTTCAGCAGAACGTCCTTGTAGCCCTGGGATGCGTCGCACTCGCAGGTGGTGATAAAACGGGTGGCAAGCTGTACGCCTGCAGCGCCCATCCGGGTAAAGTGCGCCATATCGGCACCGGTGTATACGCCGCCAGCCACAAACACGGGGATGCTGTGGCCGAACTGTGCTTCAAAGGGTTTTACCTCTGCCAGAACCTCGGGCAGGATGTCGTCGAGGGTCTGGCATTTGCCTGCCAGCAGGTCATCTTCGGCAAAGCCGAGGTGTCCGCCTGCCTTGCAGCCCTCGATGACCACAAAATCAGCGGTGCGGCCAAACTCCTTGGCCCAGCGGCGCAGGATGAGCTTTGCCGCTCTGCCGCTGGAAACGATGGGGGCAATGGCAACATCCGTTGTGCCTACGATGCCGGGCAGCTCCAGCGGCAGACCTGCGCCGGACACCACGGCATCCACGCCCGCTTCCACAGCGGTGCGGATGGCAGCGGCATAATCCTGCGTGGCCACCATGGCATTGATGGCGACCATGCCGTTCCCCTTCGCGATCTCCTTCGCCTTCCGGATCTCGGCGGTCAGGGCACGGTGGTTGGCGCCTGCCGGGTCGCGGGCAAAGTCCGGCTCCCGGTAGCCTGCATCGGCGGTGGAGATGCACCCCATGCCGCCGCAGGCGGCCACAGCACCGGCCAGCCCGCCGAGGGAAACGCCTACACCCATGCCGCCCTGCAAGATGGGCACAGACAGGGCCTTTCTGCCAAGGGTCAGCATTCGGTGTTCAGCGCGGCGATGCGCTGCCTCCCGCTTTCCCACAGATCCTCGAGGATGTCGGCCACCGGGCGTACTTCGTGGAGCATTCCGGCTACCTGACCGGCCATCAGGCTTCCGGTGGTGGTGTCGCCCTCAAACACCGCACGGCGCAGGCTGCCGAGGGTGTATTTTTCCAGTTCCATTTTGTCGGCACCGGCCTTTTCCTGCCGGACATATTCGCGGCTCATGCGGTTTTTCAGCACACGCACCGGCGCACCCACGCTGCGGCCGGTGACGATGGTATCGCTGTCCTTGGCCTTGAGCAGGGCGGCTTTGTAGTTTTCATGGATGGGGCACTCCTCGCTCACCAGCAGGCAGGTGCCCACCTGCACGCCGCAGGCTCCCAGCGCCAGCGCTGCCGCCAGCTGACGGCCATCGGCGATGCCGCCTGCAGCAATAACAGGGATGTTTACGGCATCCACGACCTGCGGCACCAGCGCCATGGTGGTCATTTCGCCCACATGGCCGCCGCTCTCGGTGCCTTCAGCGATGACAGCGTCGATGCCAAGCGGTTCCAGATGCTTTGCCAGCACAGCGGCGGCAACGACCGGGATGACCTTGATGCCGGCGGCTTTCCACATGGGCACATACTTGCCCGGATTGCCTGCGCCGGTGGTGACCACCTGCACGCCTTCTTCTACCACGATTTGGGCAAACTCATCTGCCTGCGGGTGCATGAGCATGATGTTCACGCCGAAGGGCTTGTCGGTCAGCTCTTTGCAGCGGCGGATGTTCTGGCGCAGGGTGTCGGCGTTCATGCCGCCTGCACCGATGATGCCAAGCGCACCTGCATTGGAGCAGGCGGCGGCAAACTCGCCGGTGGCAATGTTTGCCATGCCGCCCTGAATGATGGGATATTTGGTGCCTAGAATTTCGTTCAAAAGTTTCATATTCACTCTTTGTATTGAAAAATTGCTCCGCCCCAGGTCAGCCCGCCGCCGAAGCCGATACAGGCCAGAAGCTGGCCGGGTTTCAGCTGTCCGCTCTCGGCCAGCTCGTTGAGAGCCACCGGGATGCTGGCGGCACTGGTGTTGCCGTGGCGATCCATATTCTTGTAGAATTTGGCCGGGTCGGCTTTCAGCGCACGGACACAGTGGTCGATGATGCGGCTGTTGGCCTGATGGCAGACCACCCACGACAGATCGTCGAGGGTGAGCTGCGTTTCGTCCAGAACGGTGTGCAGGCATTTGGGCATGGCGTCCACTGCAAAGCGGAACACGGCCTTTCCGTCCATGGTGATGGGAGCAGATCCTTCCCGATCCACACCGCCGGCATGGAGAACGTCGCTGCCCCGCGCACCCAGTGTCAGCGCAAAAGGAGCATCGGCCAGCCGGAAAATGGCGGCGCCTGCGCCGTCTCCGAAGAGGACACAGGTGCTGCGGTCGGCAGGGTCGATCAGGCGCGAAAGTGCTTCGCACCCGATGACCAGCGCATACTGCCCGCCCAATGTCGTCAGCAGTCCACGCGCCGCGGCGATGCCGTAGAGAAAACCGGAACAGGCTGCATTGATGTCCAGTGCGGGCCGATCTTCGGGCAGACCCAGCGCCGCCTGTACCTGACAGGCTACACTGGGTGTGGCGTCCGGAGCAGACAGGGTGGCGCAGATGCAGCAGGCAATGTCTGCCGGGGCAAGCCCGCTGCGTTCCAGCGCCTGCTTTGCGGCAGCAATCGCCAGCGTGGCAGCGGATTCCTTCTCGGTGCACCAGTGCCGGGTGCGGATGCCGGTGCGGGAGGTGATCCACTCGTCGCTGGTATCCACCATGCGGCTCAGGTCGTCGTTTGTGACCGTCCGCCCGGGCAGTGCCCCGCCGGTGGCAAGTAACTGGAATCCCTTCATGCGTTCCTCGTTTCTCCGATCTGGCGGTATTTTTTGTAGCGCTGGTCGGCCAGCTGCTTCCCGCTCATGCGGCACAGCTCCTTCAGGTGTGCCCGGAGAGCGGCGTCCAGATGTTCAAACAGCACTGCGTGCCCGCGCTGGGCACCGCCTACCGGCTCGGGGATCACTTCCTCTACGATGCCGTCGCGGTACAGATCCTGCGCGGTCAGCTTCATCATCTCGCAGGCTTCGCCGCTGCGGGAAGCATCCTTCCACAGAATGCTGGCAAAGCCCTCGGGGCTGAGCACCGAATAGACTGCGTTCTCCAGCATAAGGATGTGGTTTGCCACGCCCAGAGCCAGCGCACCGCCGGAAGAGCCTTCGCCGGTAACAACGGCGATGACCGGCACGGTCAGGCCGCTCATCTCCATCAGATTGCGGGCGATGGCCTCGCCCTGTCCACGCTCTTCAGCGTCCTTGCCGGGGTAAGCACCCGGTGTGTCGATAAAGGTGATGATGGGACGGCCGAACTTTTCGGCCTGCTTCATCAGACGCAGTGCCTTGCGGTAGCCTTCTGGACCGGGCATTCCGAAGTTGCAGGCCAGATTTTCCTCCAGCGTAGCGCCTTTGCGGTGGCCGATGACGGTCACCGGCATGCCGTGGAACCGTGCAACGCCGCCCAGAATGGCAGTGTCCTCTTTGCACTGGCGGTCACCCCGCTGCTCGAAGAAATCGGTGAACAGGGCAGAAACGGTCTCGTCAATGTGAGGACGCTCCGGGTGGCGCGCCAGAAAGACCCGGTCTTCCGCGGTCAGCGTACCACAGGTGCGCAGGATCTCGTCCTCTTCCACAGCCAGCTCAGCCAGTTCGGACGCATGTGCGGTGATGGCGTCCAGATCATTGCCGCTGCCTTTCAGCGCAGCGATCTGAGCGTCCAGCGGAGCCAGCTGCTCTAAAATCTCTTTGATCATTCGTGTCTCCCTCCGGTATGAAGCTGCAGGATCTGGATCAGTGTATCCCGCAGTTGGCTGCGGGGCACCACCTGATCCACAAAGCCGTGCTCCATCTGGAACTCGCTGCGCTGGAACCCGGCGGGCAGCTTTTCGCCGATGGTCTGCTCAATGACGCGGGGGCCGGCAAAGCCGATGAGCGCCCCGGGTTCTGCCAGCATGATGTCGCCAAGGCTGGCAAAGCTGGCCGTCACGCCGCCGGTGGTGGGGTGGGTGAGCACGCTGATGTACAGCCCGCCCTTGGCGGAAAAGCGCTGGATGGCAGCGCTGGTCTTTGCCATCTGCATCAGGCTGAAAATGCCCTCCTGCATCCGGGCACCGCCGCTGGCCGAGAAAATGACCAGCGGAAGCCGCTTTGCAGCGGCGTATTCGATGGCGCGGGTGACCTTGTCGCCCACGGCGGTGCTCATGCTGCCCATGAAGAACCGGCTGTCCAGCACGGCGGCCACGCAGGCCACGCCGCCGATGCGGCCGGTGGCTGTGACGGCAGCTTCGTGCAGGCCGGTCTTGTTCTGGGCGGCAGAGAGCTTTTCCGGATAACCGGGAAAGCCGAGTACGTCCTGCGGGTTGAGTTCAGCGTCCAGCTCCCGGAAGCTGCCGTGATCCAGCACCAGACTGAGGCGGTAATACCCGCCGATGGGCATGTGATAGCCGCAGTTGGGGCAGACGAAAAGGCTTTTTGTCCACAGGGTGCGGGCGGCGCGGCGGCCGCACTGCTTGCACTCCACAAACTGGGGCTCATGCCAGACGGCTCCGGCGTCCCGCTTCGCCTTCAGCTGGAAGGTGCGCTCCCGCATCCGGCTGGGGAACAGGTCTCGGATATCGTTCATTGCCGTGTTCCTCAGACGTGTGCGGTGATGTAATTGTAGATGTCGCCCACGGTCTTGAGCTTTGCCAGCTCTTCGTCCGGGATGGACACGCCGCAGGCATCCTCCAGCGCCATGTTCAGCTCCACAGCGTCCAGACTGTCGGCCTCCAGATCTTCGGTCAGGCTGGCCTCCATGGTCACCTTGTCCTCATCGCAGTTCAGGGTATCGACAACGATCTTCTTCATTTCCTCAAACGTCATGGTAGTGTTCTCCTTTAGTTTTATTATCTAAAAATCTTGAAGTTTCATGCGAACACGACCATTATAGCTGAATCGTCGGATAAGTCAAGAAGAATAGCTAAAATAATTTATCTTTTACAATTCCGACACACTTTTGCCGACATGGATCAGCTGCACCGGACAAAAAAAGGACCGGACACCTCGCGGGGTGTCCGGTCCTTTACGTTACAGGGAACTTATGCCAGCAGCGACATGATATTTGCGGTGATCAGGCCGCCTGCCGTGCCGATGACGTAGCCCATCAGAGCCATCAGGACGCCGACGGGAACCAATGCGCCGCTGTAGGCGCCGGCCAGAATGGGTGCAGATGCGGAGCCGCCGATGTTTGCCAGAGAGGCAACACCGCAGGTGAACATATCGAGGTGGAAGATCTTTGCCAGCAGCACCAGAACGATGCCGTGGATGGCCAGGATCATGAAGCCTGCCAGGATCCATGCGGGAGCATCGGTCAGCTCCAGGAAGCTTGCACGGGAGGCCAGCAGAGCCACCACAGAGTACAGCAGCAGGTTGGACAGCTCGGTGCTGCCTGCCATGCGGCCCACGGGGGTGACGGCGCCGATCAGACCGGCCAGCGTGATGAGCAGAACGGTCCAGGTGGACTTATCCAGGAACGGCATTGCACTGTTCAGGGAAGCACCGATGTCCTGACCGAAGGCAGAGATCACCAGAGCCAGACCCAGCAGGAAGATCAGGTTGACGAAGGTCGCCTTGTCCTCGTTGGCCTTTGCGTCCTCTTCCAGACGGCGGGAGACCTCATCCAGCGTAGAGGTGTCGGCCTTGACCCATTTGTTGAACTTGGGAGCCAGATTGATCGCCCACAGCAGGAACATGACCCAGATGGAGTAGTCGATGGAGTCCACCACCAGAGCATAGGCCATGTCGCCCTCGCCGATGTCCAGAGCGGCCTGCACGGCGATCATGTTGCCGGAGCCGCCCATCCAGCTGCCGCACAGGGCACCCAGTGCCTTCCATGCCTCAGTGCCCAGCGCACCCTTCATGATGGCGAAGGTAGCGATAAAGCCCAAGGAGATGGAGAAGGATGCTGCGAAGAAGCCGCCCAGCATCTTGGGACCCAGCTTGATGATCTTGCGGATGTCGCAGCGAAGCAGCATCAGGAAGATCATGGCATAGAGCAGGTTGTTCTTCAGTACAGAATAAGCCGGTTTTGTGGCGGCCATATCCCATGCACCCAGCGTGCAGAGGATCATCGTGATAAGATAGAGCAGAACGATAGGCGGTGCGTAGTCGAAAAATTTCGATTTCGTGTAGCGCTGCAGCCACACCAGCAGTGCGGCGATGAACACCAGCACGGCGATGTAGGTGAAACCGTTTGTGATCATAAACCCAAACCCCTTTCCAATTTATGCATTTTTTGCGGACAAGTGTCTTTACAACGTCGACAACTTCGTATACAATGTTACCATAGATTTCATAATCTGGCAATATTTTTTCATCGAAAGGGGTAGGTATTCTATGAAAATCACAGCAGTTCGTCTTGGAATGATCTCGGTGCCGCTGCGGGTGCCCTTCAAAACGGCGCTGCGTTCTGTCAGCAGCGTGGAGGATGTGATCGTGGAGATCCACACCGACACCGGCGCGGTGGGTTACGGTGAGGCTCCCCCCACCGGCGTCATCACCGGCGATACCACCGGTGCCATCATCGGAGCCATCCGTGATCATATCGCCAAGACCATCATCGGCCGGGATGTGGACGAATTTGAAAACCTGATGATCGCCCTGAACGCCTGCATCCAGAAGAACACCAGCGCCAAGGCGGCGGTGGATATGGCTCTGTGGGATCTGTACGGCCAGCTGCATCAGATCCCTGTTTATAAGCTGATGGGCGGCGCTAGAAAGTCTATCGTCACCGACATCACCATCAGCGTCAATGATCCTGAAGAAATGGTGCGCGACGCACGGAACGCCATCGACCGCGGCTACGACTGCCTGAAGGTCAAGGTGGGCAAAGAGCCGGAAAAGGATATCGCCCGTCTGAGCGCGATCCGCGCCGCTGTGCCCAAGGAGACCTGCATCCGCATCGACGCCAATCAGGGATGGACGCCGAAGGAAGCCGTCCGCATCCTGAACGGGATGCAGGAGCGCGGCCTCGACATCGAGTTCGTGGAGCAGCCGGTCAAAGCGCATGACTTCGACGGCATGAAATACGTCACGGAGCGCTCCTATGTGCCGGTGCTGGCCGACGAGAGCGTGTTCTCTCCGCAGGACGCCCTGACCATCATGCAGATGGGCGCGGCCGATCTTGTAAACATCAAGCTGATGAAGTGCGGCGGCCTGTACAATGCGCTGAAGATCGCCTCTGCCGCCGAGGTCTACGGCGTGGAGTGCATGATCGGCTGTATGCTGGAAGCCAAGATCAGCGTGAACGCAGCGGTGCATCTGGCCTGCGCCAAGCAGGTCATTACCCGCGTGGATCTGGACGGCCCTGTGCTGTGCAGCGAGGATCCCATCCTCGGCGGTGCGGTGTTCAATGAGAAGAACATCACCGTCTCCGATGAGCCGGGTCTCGGCATCAAAGGCATTGAGCCGGGCAAGATCAAGTATCTGGATTGACCCTCTCAGCTTCACTTCGTTCAGCAGCTCCCCCGAAAGGGGGAGCTTTTTTGCACCTTTACAGTCAGAACAAAGAAAGCTCCCCCTGAGAGGAACGACTTCCCCCGCTCCGGGGGAAGATGTCACCGCAGGTGACAAAAGGGGGAATCTGGCACAGCCCAAGCTGTGACTGAGAGGGTTTTATGCTTTGTAAGCCAGGATCGCCTTCAGGTACTCCCACACACGAGCCACCGAGGCAATGTCGGCGCACTCGTTGGGGGTGTGGACGTGGAGCAGGTTCGGGCCGAAGGAGATGCAGTCCAGCCCATCGACCTTACCCGAGAGGATGCCGCATTCCAGACCCGCATGCAGCGCCACGATCTGGGGCTTTTCGCCGTACTGCGCCTTGTACACAGCGACGCAGCGGTCGCGCAGGGCGCTTTCGCGGGCATAGACCCACGCAGGATAGTCACCGTGGAACCGCACACTGCCGCCCAGCAGCTCGGTGAGAGACTGCACCTTGCAGCTCAGCAGCTCCTTGGCCGAGGGCACCGAGCTGCGGATGGCAAACCGCAGGATGGCTTCGGTGCCGCTCATCTCGGCCACGCCGAGGTTCAGCGAGGTCTCCACAAGGCCGGGCACATCCATGCTCATGCTCTGCACACCCCAGGGCATCAGCAGCAGGGCTTTGCGCAGACGCTCGGCGGAGTCCGCATCCAGCGCATCGTATTCGCCGCAGCCCTCCTCGGTGAGCTGCAGGCGGATGCCCGGGTCAGCAGTGCCGAATTCTGCTTTCATCTGCGCGGCAAAGTCTGCCCCGGCAGCGCGCACGGCTTCGGTGATCCCGGCGGGCAGCACCAGCGTAACGCTGCTTTCTTTCGGGATGACGTTTTCCTTTGCACCGCCGGAGAGGGTGAGCACAGCGTACTCTGCACCGTGGTCAGACAGCAGGGTCAGGTAGCGCCCCAGCAGAGCGATGGCGTTGGCGCGGCCTTTGTGGATCTCAGTGCCGGAGTGCCCTCCCGCAAGCCCCGCGATGTCCGCCTTCACGGCGGTGCCGGTCACAGCCGCGCGGGTGATGGGCAGATGGCACTCGACGCGGCGTCCGCCCGCACAGCCTGCGGTGAGCACGCCTTCTTCCTCTGAGTCGATGTTGAGGAGCAGGCGGCCTTCAAGGTCGGAAAGCTCCATGGCCGATGCACCCAGCAGACCCACCTCTTCACAGACGGTCAGCACCACTTCCAGTGCCGGGTGGGGGATGTCGTCGGCGTCCAGCACAGCCAGTGCGTAGGCCACGGCAATGCCGTCGTCGCCGCCCAGCGTAGTGCCCTCGGCGCGGACATAATTGCCGTCCACCACCAGCTGGATGGCGTCCTTTTCGAGGTCGAGCGGGCAGGCGGCGGTCTTGTCGCCCACCATGTCCAGATGCCCCTGCAGGATCAGCCCCGGCTCGTCCTCATAGCCCGGCGTGGCAGGTGCTTTGATGAGCAGGTTGCCCATTTCATCCTGTCGGCAGGTGAGGCCGTGTTCCCTTGCAAACTGTACGCAGTAGTCGCTCAGCGCCTTCTCGTGGTGAGAGGTGTGCGGAATGCTGCAGATCTCTTCAAAATAATGAAAAACCGATGCCGGTTCCAGATTGGATAATGCGCCCATATCGTTTCGTCTCCTAGATATCCGTTGTAGAAAAGACCGGCAAAGCGAAGCCTTGTCGGTCTTTGCATGCTTATTGCGCCTGACTCAGGCAGTCGTCCATGGCGGTGAACACAGCGCTGCTGGTCATGGTAGCACCTGCCACGGCGTCCACCCCTACGGTGGAGCCGGACTTGGCCAGCTGGTCTGCCAGCGCTCCGGCGGCTTTGCCGCCCAGCTCGGGGGTCTCGCCGGAAGCGTCGATGTCAACGGTGCTCACCTTTCCGCCGGTAATGGTGACCGTCACGGCCACATCACTCAGATAGCCCTTAGCACTGGAGGTGTAGGTGCCGTCAGTCAGACTGGCAGCATTGTCGGCAGCGGGTACAGTGCCGGTGCTCTTGAGATACAGGCTCAGAACCACAGCCATGATGACGGTGGCAACAGCCATGATGATGACATTGCGGGTCAGTTTTTTCTTCATAAAAGGTCGGATGCTCCTCTTGATGCTGATTTGCGGAACGGCTGCCGCTTTTTACTTCGCAGGCTTGAAGCTGTCACGCAGGGTGACGACGCGGTTGTACACGCCCGGGTTCTTGCTGTCCGGGGTAAAGAAGCCGGTGCGCACGAACTGGAACTTTTCGCCCGGCTTTGCATCCTTCAGGCTCTCCTCCAGCTTGCAGCCCTTACGTGCCACCACACTCTCGGGGTTCAGATAGTCCTTGTAGTCGCTGCCCTCGGGGATGCCGTTCATGTTGGCCTCGGTGAACAGCTTATCGTACAAGCGCACCTCGGCGTCCACGGCATGGGCGGCACTGACCCAGTGGATGGTGCCCTTGATCTTGCGGCCGTCGGCGGGATTGCCGTTGCCGGTCTCAAGGTCGGCGGTGCAGTGGATGGCGGCGATGCTGCCGTCGGCGTTCTTTTCCACGCTTTCGCACTTGACGATGTAAGCACCCATCAGACGCACCTCACCGCCCACGGTCAGACGCTTGAACTTCGGAGGCGGCACCTCGGCGAAGTCCTCGGCTTCGATCCACAGCTCACGGGTGAAGGCCACCTTGCGGGTGGTGGTGTCGTTTGCCTCGCGATTGGGGTTGTTGGCTACGTCGAAGTACTCGGTCTTGTCCTCTGGGTAGTTGTCCACGATCAGCTTCACCGGCTCCAGCACGGCGATGCGGCGCTGCGCGGTCAGATCCAGCTCGCTGCGGATGCAGGCCTCCAGCTGGCGCATGTCGATGAGGTTGTCGGACTTGGAGATGCCGGCTTCCCGCACGAAGGTGAAGATGGAGGTGGGGGTGTAGCCGCGGCGGCGCAGGCCGCACAGGGTGGGCATACGGGGATCGTCCCAGCCGTCCACGATGCCCATTTCCACCAGCTCACGCAGATAGCGCTTGCTCATGACGGTGTTGGTCATGTTCAGGCGTGCAAACTCGCGCTGCTTGGGGAAGGCGGTGCCGAAGATGTTCTCGATGACCCAGTTGTACAGCGGACGGTGATTCTCGAATTCCAGACTGCACATGCTGTGGGTGATGCCCTCAATGGCGTCCTGAATGGGGTGTGCGAAGTCGTACATCGGGTAGATGCACCACTTGCTGCCCTGACGGTGATGCTCGGCGTACTTGATGCGGTAGATGGCCGGGTCACGCAGGTTCATGTTGGGGCTGGCCAGATCGATCTTGGCACGCAGGGTCTTTTCGCCC
Organism: uncultured Faecalibacterium sp.; assembly: GCA_934501115.1. Classification (GTDB taxonomy): domain Bacteria; phylum Bacillota; class Clostridia; order Oscillospirales; family Ruminococcaceae; genus Faecalibacterium. The sequence continues at coordinate 18,359 of CAKSTO010000005.1, read as the reverse complement.
TCCTGGAACTCACCGGCACGCATCCGGCGGAACAGGTCGAGGTTTTCTTCCGGGGTGCGGTCGCGCCACGGAGAAGGACGGCTGGGCTTGCCGGCATCGGCACCGCGGTACTCGCGCATTTCGTCGCGGGTCAGGTCGTCCACATAGGCCTTGCCCTCTTTGATGAGCTTCTCGGCGTACTCATAGCACTTGTCGAAGTAGTCGCTGCCGTAGAAGATGCCGCCGTTGGGGTCGGCACCCAGCCAGTGCAGATCTTCGATGATGCTGTTGACGTACTCCTCACCCTCGCGGGCGGGGTTTGTGTCGTCCAGACGCAGGTTGAACTTGCCGCCGTACTGGTTGGCGATCGACCAGTTGATGTAGATGGCCTTGGCACTGCCAATGTGCAGGTAGCCGTTGGGTTCGGGCGGGAAGCGGGTGTGGATCTCGCTGATCTTTCCTTCGGCCAGATCGGCGTCGATGATGTCGGTCAGAAAGTTTTTATCTGCCATGAGTATTCCCCCTGTCAAGGGCACAGAGTGCCCAAATATTCCATAATAGTATATAATACACTATTTTGTGATTTTCTTCAAGAGAAAACCCTCTCAGTCTCGCATAGTCTCGCAAGCTGGGGAGCTTACTCCTCCGGTCACCTTCGGTGACAGCCCCCTCAGAGATGGGGCTCTTGGCAGTACGGTAGAGCTTTTCCTCTTTGCCAAAGGAGTTCTCCCATCCTAAAAATCCCCGATTGATGTTATTTTCCACAACTTTTGCCCGATCTCTTGACATGTTCGGAATAGGAGAGTATATTTTTGCAGGGTATACAGCGGATTTTGCTGTATTTGGAATAGGAGGAGACCCATGAACAGCTTAAAAAATGCATTCAAAAGAGAAAATCTGCTGAATAATCTAAAATTCTTTGGCGAGCTGAACCTCGGCCTGATCCTGACGGCAGTCGGCATCGTGTATTTCAAAAATCCAAACCACTTCGCGTTTGGCGGTACTTCCGGTCTGTCCATCCTGCTGGCTGACCTGTTCCCCAGGATCAACGTGGGCGGCTTTATGTGGATCATCAACATCGCGCTGGTGGTTCTGGGTTTTATCTTTCTGGGCGTCAAAACCATGGGGTGGACGATCTTTTCCTCCTTTGCCCTGTCGTTCTATGTTTCTATCTGCGAGTGGCTGTATCCCAGCAATGCATCCATGAGCGGCGACGCCATGCTGGATCTGGTATTTGCAGTGTTCCTGCCTGCTTTGGGTGCAGCCATCGTATTTGACATCGGTGCATCCACCGGCGGTACGGATATTGTGGCTCTTATCCTGGCAAAATATACCTCGATGGAGATCGGCAAAGCACTGATGGTCAGCGATATCCTCATCGTGCTGGCGGCGGCATGGCGGTTTGGAATGGGCACAGGTCTTTACTGTATCCTTGGCCTCATTGGCAAGAGCTTCGTGGTGGACGGTGCCATCGAAAACATCCGCCTGCGCAAGGTGTGCACCATTATGACGGCGAATCCGCAGCCTATTCTGGATTTCATCATCAAAGACATGAACCGTTCTGCTACCGTGGAAAAGGCCTACGGTGCCTACACTCACCACGAGCTCAGCGTGCTGGTCACCGTGCTGACCCGCCGTCAGGCGCTGCAGCTGCGCAACTTCCTGCGGGAGAACGATCCGAAGAGCTTCATTACCATCGTCAATTCCAGCGAGATCATCGGCAAGGGCTTCCGCTCTTTTAACTAAAGACGGTTTGCACCGGACGGAGCCTGTCTTTTGTTTTTGACCATTCGGCAGAGCTCGCCGCTATTGACGAACGGCTAAAAAAACGATATACTATATCCCGGCGGTGCAGCAGTGCCGCCGGATGCCGGGGTGTTGCGCAGTTGGTAGCGCGCCTGCTTTGGGAGCAGGAGGCCGCGAGTTCGAGTCTCGCCACTCCGATACGACAAAAAGCCCTCTGAGGTCAGATGACCTCAGAGGGCTTTCTCTTTTTTAGCCCGGGTTTTGTTCGTTTTTTATTTACAAACAGTACCTTGACACCGAAATATCCTTCTTGTAATCTAAAAGGGTAGCCAAACGAAAAGAAAATGCGGCTGACGACAGCCTGCAGGGTCAGAGCAGCAGACTTTTACCGGCAAACAGGAAAGGAGCAACTACGAATGGATCATTTGCAGAATGTGATGGGATATTTCGACCAGCAGCAGCCGATGTGTGTCGAGCACGACCGCATCCCCAAAGACCTCTACCGCGAGTTCGGCGTCAAGGCCGGCCTGCGCGACGAAAACGGCAAGGGCGTGCTGGCGGGTCTGACCAACATCTCCGACATCCGTGCGTTCCAGTACGTGAACGGTGTCAAGAAGCCGGCCGACGGCCAGCTGCTCTACCGCGGTTACGACGTCAAAGACCTGATCCGAGGCTCTGCGGGCAGCCGCTTTGCCTTTGAGGAAGCGGGCTATCTGCTGCTGTTCGGCGAGCTGCCCTCGGAAGAGCAGCTGGATGAGTTCTGTCGGGTGCTGGGCGAGTGCCGCTCCATGCCCACCAACTTCACACGTGACGTTATCATGAAAGCACCCAGCCACGACATCATGAACTCTATGGCACGCAGCGTGCTGACGCTGGCCTCCTACGACCCTATGGCCGCCGACCTTTCTACCCCCAACGTGCTGCGCCAGAGCATCCAGCTGACGGGCATCTTCCCCATGCTGGCGGTGTACGGCTATCACGCCTACAACCACTACGAAAAGGACGGAAGCATGTATATCCACCGTCCTGACGCCAGCCTTTCTACGGCAGAGAATTTCCTGCGGATGCTGCGCCCGGACATGAAGTACACGGAGCTGGAGGCACGTGTTCTGGATGTGGCGCTGCTGCTTCATGCAGAGCACGGCGGCGGCAACAACTCCACCTTTACCACCCGTGTGGTCACCTCTTCCGGCACCGACACCTATTCGGCCATGGCGGCAGCGCTGTGCTCCCTTAAGGGCCCGCGTCACGGCGGTGCCAACCTGATGGTCATGCAGATGATGCAGAACATCCGCGACAACCTGCACGACACCGAGGATGACGAGGAACTGGAGGCCTATCTGAAAAAGCTGCTGCATGGCGAAGCCTTCGACCGCAAGGGCCTGATCTACGGCATGGGTCATGCGGTCTACTCCCTCAGCGACCCCCGCGAGGTGGTGTTCAAGGGCTATGTGGAGCAGCTGGCGCATGAGAAAGGCCGCGACAAAGACCTTTCCCTCTACAACAAAATCGAGACGATGGCACCGCGGCTCATCGCGGAGGAACGCAAGATCTTCAAGGGTGTCAGCCCCAACGTGGACTTTTACAGTGGCTTTGTGTACGACATGCTGGGCATCCCCATGGAGCTGTACACCCCGCTGTTTGCCGTGGCGCGCGTGACGGGCTGGAGCGCCCACCGCATTGAGGAACTGCTCAGTGCCAACAAGATCATCCGCCCGGCCTACAAGAGCCTTGGCGGCGACCACGAATATATCCGCCGCAGCGAACGGTGACAGGAGGAAACATTATGGAACACAATCAGCACCCTGCAGAATGGTTTTTCCTGCACAATTTTGACGTCGATAAGGTGTTCAGTACCATCCAGCGGGCAGACTATCTGGTGCTGTACTACATCCGGATGCTCTCCGGGCAGAACCCCGGCGGCAGGGTCTATCTGGCTGATCTTTCCGCCGCAATGGGGCTGAAAGTCACAGAGCTGTCCAAGGCGGCGGAAAAGCTGCAGGACAAGGGCCTTGTGGCGTGGAAGACCGACCGTGAGGCAGGCCGCACGTATGTGGAATTGTCCAGCAAGGCCGTGGAACTGATGGCGGAGGAGCACGACTTCATGAAGCGCTGCTATGCCCGCCTGCGTGCCGAGCTGGGCGACGACGAGCTGCGTCATGCTGTGGACATCATGCAGAAGGTGACGGCTGTATTGCAGGAAGAACGGGAGAAGAACAGCTGAACCTGTTTTGCTCTGCGATACAAAAAGCCCGCTTGACAGGCGGGCAGAAAATCACTATACTACAAATAGAAAAGGTGCTGCCCGCAATGGTCAGCTCCCTCTGGCTAGTAAGTCAATAAGAAAATGACCGTTCACGTTTGCGAGACTGTGGGGCGGTCATTTCTTATTGTTATGGATCTCCTTGAAGATTGCCCATGCGATCTGAAATGTAATTCCGACTGTCCCGCCGATGACGACGAGCAGCTGAAGAACGTCTTCCAACTTCATGAGGCATCCCCCCTTTCGCGTTTGCGTCCGGGAGGAACAACAATAAGGCTTTCACATCCTCCCGGAAGCTTGCCGGAGGGAGCTAGACCACCTTTTATGCAGACAACACCTTAACACCGCCGAAGCGGCACTCTCAGTTTAACATACTTTTCGGCAGCAAACAAGGCCCCGCCCCTGTTCTCCACAGGAGTGGGGCCTTGCTGTTGAAAGTTTTACTTTCTGGCGATCATTTCAGTGTAGGCCAGCACCAGCGGACCCACGCCCTTAGCGTCGTTGCAGACCACCGGCTCGCTGAAGTAGTAAGCCAGAGAGCCGTCGCGGTGATCCTTGCCGCCAAGGCCTGCCACCAGACAGATGCCGTCCAGCTGCAGGCTGCCGTCCGGGTTCTTGGAGAGGTACTTGTCGCAGGTACCGTAGAAAGCCTTTTCCGCCCATGCCGCCATGCGCTTCGGCAGGTAGCCCAGACGCACGCCCTTGAGCACGGCGTAAGCGAACAGGGCAGTGCCGCTGGTCTCGAGGTAGTTGCCCTCCACGCCGGGGTGATCCATCACCTGCCAGAACATGCCGGTCTTTTCGTCCTGGAACTTGTGCACATCCTCAATGGTCTGCTTCAGCATCGCCATGATGCCGCGGTACTCGTTGTACAGCTGCTCGTCCATCCGCTCCAGCACGTCTACCATCGCCACCATGAACCAGCCCATGGCGCGCAGCCAGAAGTTGGGGCTGCAGCCGGTGACGGGGTCGGCCCAGTACATCTGGCGGCTCTCGTCGTAGCCGTGGTAGTACAGGCCGGTCTTTTCGTCCCGCATGTGCTTTTTGATGTTCATGAACTGCTTGTAGCTGTCGATGCAGCCCTGCATCTTGTTGAAGCGGGTCTCGTACTCCATGTAGAAGGGCTGTGCCATGTAGGTGCCGTCCAGCCACACTTGCCACGGATAGATGTCCTTGTGCCAGAAGTTGCCCTCTTTGGTGCGGGGCTGGGCAGTCAGCTGGCTGCGGATGGTGTCGATGGCTCTGCGGTACTTCTCGTCGCCAAAGATGTCATACAGGGTGAACAGGTTCTTGCCCTGATTCACGTTGTCCAGATTGTACTCCTTGGGGTCATAGGTTTTGATGGAGCCGTCCTCCTGCACGAACCAGTCGATGAAGCTCCTGGAGAAGTTCAGGTACTTCTCGTCGCCGGTGGTCTTGTACAGGCTCAGGCAGGCGGTGATCATGCAGCCGTCGATGTAGTTCCACTTATTGGGCTTGCCGCTGCGCACCTTTTCGATGTTCCACATCGGTGCTTCGGCGCTGGAATTGGCGATCAGGTAGTCCACGTAGTCGCCCAGCATGGACAGGATCTCTTCATGGGTCATGGGTTCAGTCCTCCTCAAAATGGCCGACATTTGCAAAGTGCAGGCGCTCGCCCTCGTAGCCCTCGATCTTCACGTTGTGCAGGTCGATCTCCTTGACGTTTTCGGCATAGATGGCCAGCTTTTTCACCAGCGGGCGGTTGTCCGCCATGGCGGCCTGACCGGCTTCGGCGTTGGGGTCAAAGGTGATGGTGACGTTCTTCATGCTCACCCGCTCAATGGGCTGCTCCGGCAGGCCGTCAAAGTAGCAGCCCGCGTACTGTGCGTCGGTGGCCACGATGTCTTCCATGGTCAGACTGCCCAGCTTGGGGGTGTACTCGTCCACGGGCATGGCCTCGCGGCACTGTACATAATCGCTGTGGCCGTCCGGGTCGCAGAAGTAGAACATATTGATGACGAAAGGTGCCTTGACGCCCCGCATCTCCACATTACGGAACACCAGCCCGTCAATGACGGCGGTGTTGCCGCGGCCGCGGCGGGTCTTGACCCGCAGGCCGCGGTCGGTGTGATCCATCAGGCACTGGGTGACCACCATATCCTTGACGCCGCCGCTCATTTCGCTGCCGATGACGATGCCGCCGTGGCCCTTGTCCAGCAGGCAGTTGCGGATGACGGTGTGCTCGCAGCTCTTTTTCAGCTTCATGCCCAGAAAGACCTTGCTGGCCTTCATGGCGATGCAGTCGTCGCCCACATGGATGTTCATGCCGATGATGCGGATATGCTCGCAGCTCTCGGGGTCGATGCCGTCCGTGTTGGGGGCGTTGTAGGGGTTGTTGATGTTGAAGTTGAGCAGGTCGAGGTGCTTGACGAAGATGGGGTGGATGGTCCAGGAGTAGCTGTTCTGCACCGTGATGCCGTGCAGGCAGATGTTCTCGCTGTCCACCATGGCCACGGCACGGGGACGCCATGCGATGCGCTTGATCTTGGGCGTCACCCACCAGTCGCCGTTCTGGGCGTCGCAGTCCAGTGTGCCCTCGCCGGTCACGACCACGTCGTGCACCTGCGTGATGTTCAAAAGGCCTGCAAAGCTATCCAACGGGTTGCCCTCCCAGCCGGTCAGGTAGTATTCATCCACCTCGTTCTCGCTGGGGATGACACCGGGCAGGATGGGATAGTGGGTTCGGTCGTTGTCGCCCAGCAGCACAGCGCCCTTTTCAAGGTACAGGGTGGTGCAGCTCTTCATGAACAGGCTGCAGGTGCGGTAACGGCCTGCCGGTACGTACACCGTGCCGCCCTTGGGGCAGGTGGACAGGGCTGCCTGCAGCTTGAGGGTGTTGTCGGTGGTGCCGTCGGCCACCAGACCGTAGCGGGACGCATCCACGAAGAAGGTCTCGGCCTCGGTGGTAAAGGTGCAGGTCAGGCTCTCGCCCTCAGCCTGCACGCCCACCGTGTATTCTGTGCCGGGCAGCAGGGAGAACAGAGAGAACACATTGGTCTCGCAGGCATCGTAAACGACCGCACCGTTCAGCGTAACGGTGAACGGGTGAGCCGGACGGTAGCACAGGCCGTTTTCCAGCTCGAAAACAGCGCTGCGCGTCATGGAACGGATAAGCGACAGATTCATGAGAGAACCTCCTGATGGTTTTGTCTTGCCCAACGGGGCTTGGCATGGTATGATGAAGCTAGAATGATAAGGTTAGCGGGCTCGCCCTCTCAGTTTCGCTTCGCTCAACAGCTCTCCCAAAGGGAGAGCCCTTGGCAAAACTGAAAACTTGACCGTACTGCCAAAGCCTCTCCCTTTGACAGACTCCCCCGGCCGGGGGAGGTGGCACGAAGTGCCAGAAGGGGAACAAGGTGGCATTGCGTTAGCAATGACGGAGAGGGCGAGGACGCTGACAATGAGGAAGCATTATGAGATCAGAACGCGAAAAGATCGCTGGTAAGGTGGCTGCGGCGACCCTGCGGCTGAGCAGAGAAACCTATACGCTGGAACCCGGCGAGGAAAACTGCTTTATCCTGCTGGTGTCCGAGGGCGGTTTCACGCTGGAATACGGCGGCCAGACCGTGCTGCTGAACCCGGGCAGTGCGGTGCTGTTGAGCCCGGGCGGCGGGAGCCTTGCCCCGGCAGCAGGCAGCGCGGCGTCCGAGCTGACCGGGTGCCGGTTCCCGCAGGCGATGCTGCACGACCTCAAGGCCACCGCAGGCCGGGACTTTGCCCGTCTGTTCCAGCCGGGACAGCATACAGTGCTGTTTGGATCGGTGCAATGGTGCAGGCGGATCCGCACCCTGCTGGAGATGATGGCCAGCGCCATGGGGGAACAGGACGATCCGGCACCGCTGTATCTGCTGCTGATCCTGCACTATGTGGAGCAGGAATTCGTTGCAGAGAGCGGCGCTGCAGCCCGCCCCCACAACGAGACGGTGGAGCGCATCTGCGCCTACCTCGCAGCCAACTATCAGCAGAAGTTCTCCCTGACCGAGGTGGCAGCGAAGTTTTACCTGTCGCCCTACTACCTCAGCCGTCTGTTCCGGCGGGTGACGGGGCAGTCCATCGTGGATTACATCAACAACCGCCGCATCGAAGCTGCCCAGAAGCTGCTGGAAAATACCGAGCTTTCGATCAGCGCAGTGGCGGAGCAGACCGGCTTTGCCAGCGCGGCTCACTTCCGCCGCGTGTTCCGCGAGGTGATGGGCACCGGCCCTTTGCAGTACCGGAAAGGACATAAGAAATGATCATTCCGCTGCGGTGAATACATCATGAAAAACACCCCCTGCGCCATCTACGGGAACGGCACAGGGGGTGTTTGTTTGTATCAGATGATCTTATGCTGTGCGGGGAAAGGGCTTAGCCCTTGACAGCACCGGCAGAGATACCTTCAACGAACTGATCCTGTGCACAGAAGAAAACGATCAGCTGCGGCAGGATGGAGATCAGGGACAGAGCCAGGATCTTGTTCCATGCGAAACCGGTATCGCCGTCCATGGACAGCTTGACGAACAGGGACATCGGGTACTTGCCGGGGGTGCTGACGTAAAGCAACGGGCCCATGAAGTCGTTGCAGCTCCACATGAACTGGAACAGTGCGCAGGACACCAGCGCGGGTCCCAGCATGGGGACGATGACCTTGTACAGGGTCTGGAAGGAGGAGCAGCCGTCGATGGCGGCAGCCTCATCCAGATCACGCGGCACATTGCGCATGAACTGAATCAGCTGGTAGACAAAGTAGGTCTCGGTCGCGAATGCACAATGCACCCAGATGGCCAGATAGAAAGGGCTGTCCAGCCAGCCGAACTTGTTGTACAGCAGGTACTGCGGTACGTTCAGAACGACCTGCGGCAGGAACAGGGTGGCCAGCATGATGTTGAACATCAGCTTGCGGCCGGGGAAGTCGAAGCGGCCAAAGCCGTAGGCAGCCACACAGGCAGACACGACGGTGCAGATCACCTTGGGGATGACGTAGCTGTAGGTGTTCAGCATGGCCTGCAGGATGTTGATGGAACCGCCGAAGTTGTTCAGAGCGCCGCGGTAGCCATCCAGAGTGGGGTGCTTGATCCACAGGCTGATGCCTGCAAAGATCTCGCTGTTGTCCTTAAAGGTGGCGCTGATCATCCACAGCAGAGGATAGATCATGATAACGCCGACCAGGATCAGGACGAAATACTTGAAGAAGGTCGCGATTTTGTTCGATGCTTTCATTCCCATACTGGTCACCTTACCTTTCGTCAGAGTAGTAGACCCACTTCTTCTGGCTGGTGAATGCAATGATCGTCAGGATGCAGACGATGATGAACATGATCCATGCCAGAGCGGATGCCATACCCATGTCATACGACTTGAATGCGTAGTTGTAAACCAGCAGAGAGATCAGCGTGGTGGAACCACGGGGGCCGCCGTTGGTGATGATGTACGGGCCATTGAACTCCTGGAATGCCTGGCAGATCTGAGTGACCAGATTGTAGAAGATGATGGGGGTGATCATCGGGACGGTGATGGAGAAGAACTGACGCCACTTGCCGGCACCGTCGATGGTAGCGGCTTCGTACAGGTCTGCAGGCACGCCCTTCAGCGCGGCAAGGAACAGCACCATGGCAGAACCGAACTGCCAGATACGCAAGAAGCAGATGATCCACAGCGCGTAGCTGGGGTCAGACAGCCACTCGGGACCCTGCACCAGACCAAAGGTGACGGCGCGCAGCACGGTGTTGAGCAGGCCGTCCACACTGAACACGGCCTTCCACAGAACGGCGATAGCAACAGAGCCGCCCAGAATGGAGGGAATGTAGTACACCGTACGGAACAGGTTGACGCATGCGATCTTGAAGTTCAGGATGTATGCGATGAACAGCGCAAAGATCAGCTTCAGCGGCACAGTGATGAAGGCGTACTTGAAGGTGATGATCAGCGCTTTGGTGATCTTGGTGGTGGTAAAGGCCGTGATATAGTTGGCCAGACCAACGAACTGGGTGCCGCTCTTGAAGAAGTTCATATCGGTGAAGCTGTAGTACAGCGACTGACCGAAGGGAACTGCCTTAAAGACGACGAAGCCGATGATCCAGGGGATCAGATAAAACAGACCCTGATATTTGTCCAGCCACTTCTGGAACGGGGTGCGCCCGACGGCGGGAGCATTGCTTTCTTTCATCTGGGAAATCCTCCTTTTTAAGGAATTTCGGAGCATGAGACGGACGAAGGGGTAACAGACTGGATACAGCTTTGTCAAGATTTTGTAATATATCACTGACAAAAAAGGGGCATCTGCCGGTCGGGCGGCAGGTGCCCCTCAGGTTCAGTCAAAGGGTACCTTTTTATGTACGATCTTTACCGTACACCGCGGCGCTCAGAAAACTTAGCCGATGGTGTAGCCAACAGACTCCATGCCGTCCAGCAGGGTGTCAACGACGTCAGCACCTGCAGCATTGTCGTAGTCAACGGTATCGAACACTTCCTGATAGATGCCGGTGCCGGAAGCCTTCAGGTCGTTGTTCTCGAACAGGGGATCCAGCTTGTTGGTGGTGAAGGCCATGACCTTGGCGTTTGCATCAGCAACCAGATCCTTGACAGCGCCGGCAGCCTGAGCGTAAGCCAGACCAGCCTTGGAAGCGGGGATGCCGCACTCAGAACCCATGATGGAAGCGCCCTTCTCCTCGTTCAGCAGGAACTGGATCAGGGTAGCAGCCTCAGCAACATGCTCGCAGGTCTTGGTGATGGCCAGGCCCATGGAGACCTTGGAGAAGCCGCCGTTGTAATCGCCGAACTTGATCTCCTCGCCGACGGTGAAGCCGTCCTTGTTGTCGTCATCCAGAGCGGAGGAGTACTTGGTAGCAGCGGAATCCCACTCGAAGATGCCTGCGATCTTACCGGTGATCCACTCGTTGGACTGGTGGGTAGCGGTATCGGAGTTTGCAGAGTAGTAGGTCTTCAGGTTCATCATGACGTGGCCGTCCACCAGGCTCTTGATGAAGTCGATGCCCTCAGCGATCTCGTCCTCGGTGTAGTTCAGGGTAGAGGTGACGGGATCAGCCCAGTCCTTGCCGTACTTGGACTCGAGGTAGAAGACCATCAGGATCATACGGTCGTATGCGCCCAGATGCATGGGGTAGTAATCGTCGCCCAGCTTCTCCTTGAATGCCTTGCCGGCAGCCATCAGATCGTCCAGAGACTTGGGGACTTCGGTGATGCCGGCCTTGTTGAAGGTGGTCATGTTCCAGAAGAAGATACGGCCGGTCATGGAGACGGGCACGCACTGCTGGCTGTTTGCAACGTAGCAGGCATCCATGGCAGCTTCGTCCCACTGGGTCAGATCCAGGAAGTTGGAGACGGTGTTCAGATCCACGAACTTGCTGCCGTCGGCAGAGTAGTTGTACAGCCAGTTCCAGTTGACCTGGCAGACATCCTGAGCATTGCCTGCGATGAAGGCAGCTGCCATCTTCTCTTCCCAGCCGGACCATGCGGCGAAGGTGGGCTCGATGGTAATGTTGGTGTGCTCAGCCTGGAACTCCTTGATGGCGTTCTGGTAAGCCTCGTGACGGCTGTCGCCGCCCCACCAGCTGATGGTCATGGAAACAGGGCCGTCAGACAGTGCCAGGCTCTCGTCTGCGGAAGCAGCGGGAGCGGCAGAAGAAGCGGTGGAAGATGCGGAGCTGCCGCCGCAGGCGGCCAGCAGGCCGGCAGCGCCCACAGCGCCGGTGACCTTCATAAAATCACGACGGGAAATTGCCTTGCTCATTTTTGTTCTCCTCCTAAAACTAGAAAACATCGACGTGGAATGGGGGGTTCTGCACATACCCCGTTGTATACAATTATGATAACAAAAGGACGCACAAAAAGAAAGATGCAAATTGCAGAAATCACAGATAAAAACATACAAATATTGCTCTTAATTTTTTACGGGAATTGACAGCGTGGATGAAATGAATAAACTTGAGCCGAAAAACTGTGCAACTTGTATACTTCGCTGTTTTGCATAGAAATATGCAGCCCATCCATAATAGGGGAGCAAATTTTGCAATGATTTTGTAAACATTTTGATTTCACATGGGAGAATGTTACGCGCGTTTAGAAGGATGGATACAGCAGCGGGGAGTTTTTCACTGGAAGGCAACTGATATATCAATAGCGCAAAAAATGTACACTCTGATATATCAATACGCCCGGAAAAGCCCGAATGACCGTTTTTGTGCGCAGCACGGCGGGAAGAACAAAAAGAAAAAGGCCGGCGTGCCTTTTACACGACGACCTTGTATACAAGATTTGGATGGCTTGAGGGGGGCTTTATGCTTTCCCTTTATAAAACGCCCGCTTTGCCTTAAAGTAGCACTGGGGGCACATGCTGACGTACTGGACATCGTTTTCCAGATCGATGGCGACCTGCTCGCCTTCAAATACGAACCGGCCGTTCACCTTGCGGCAGTTGCAGATGGCCTTGCGGCCGCAGGTGCAGATGGTCTTCATCTCCTCAATGGTGTGTGCCAGCTCCAGCAGCCGGGTGGAGCCGGGAAAGCCCTTGAGCGAGAAGTCTGCCCGCAGGCCGTAGCAGATCACCGGGATGTTCAGATCCACGGTCACCATGAACAGCTGCTCGGCCTGCTCCGGAGTAAAAAACTGACTTTCGTCGCACAGCACGCAGGCCAGAGGCTTTTCGCCCTGCGCGGCCTGCTGCACGGCGGCAAATACATCCATCCTGGGCGGGATGAGCAGGTCGGCTTTGCGGCGCACGCCGAGGCGGCTCACCAGTTCGCCGCCGCCCTTGGTGTCCACCTGAGGCTTGAGGATCAGCACCCGCATGCCCTGTTCTTCGTAGTTGTGTGCCACCTGCATCAAAGCGGTGCTCTTGCCGCTGTTCATTGCGCCGTAGCGGAAATACAGTTTTGCCATGTGAAAGCTCTCCTTGCAGAAGAACCCTCTCAGTCAAAACCTGACGGCTTTGCCAGATTCCCCCTTTTGTCACTGCGCGACATCTTCCCCCGGAGCGGGGGAAGTCTTTCCTCGAAGGGGGAGCTTTTCTGCATCTTCCGGGCAGGCTGTCCTTCGCCGGAGAAGCAGAAACTTTCCCGTCCCCACTCATAAAGCTCCCCTTTCGGGGGAGCTGTCGAGCGTATGCGAGACTGAGAGGGTTCGGCGGCATCTCAGGCTTTGACTGAGAGGGTCCTGTTATTCCTTATGATAGGTATCTTCAGTCCTGATTGCGCAGCCGGTAGCCCAGACTCATCAGGCTGTCGCCCAGATGGACGTTCTCCACCACCACATCGGGGTAGGATACCGACAGGTCGTAGTGCGAGAAGTTCCAGAAGCCCTCAATGCCCAGATCCACCAGACGCCCGCTGACCTGCTCTGCACCGTCGCGGGGCACACAGAGCACAGCTACTTTGGGGTGGTACTCGCTGCAAAAGGACTCCAGCTCATTGATATGGCGGATCTGGATGCCGTTGATCTCTCTGCCGACTTCGTTCTGCGCCACATCGAAGGCGGCGATCAGCCGGTAGCCGTTGGTGTCGGTAGTGATAAAGCGGCTCACAGCCTTGCCCAGACGGCCGCAGCCGATGAGGATGGTGGGCAAGAGGTCGCCGTTGCCGAACAGCAGGGTCTCAAGGATGGAAAGCAGGTTTTCCACCGAGTAGCCAATGCCCTGCCGGCCGTTCACATCACCGATGCAGTTGAAATCCTGCCGTACCTGCGAGGCGGTGGTGCCCATCTGGGCAGCAAGCTCACGGGAAGAGATGCTGGTGATGCCGTCGGCCTGCAGAGAGCGCAGGAAGCGGTAATATTTCGGAAGACGCTTGATCACGGGAAGCGAAGCCTTTGCTGGGGTGATCATAGAAATACTTTCTCCTTTCAGCCCTGAGAGTGCAGTGCTGTTTCAGCCGAATGGTGCAGAACACAACCTGCGGAGCCTGATACATCGATCAATGCGGTCAATTATATAAAGTATAACGCACAGAGGGAGAATGTCAAATAGTTATCAAGAAAATTTCATAAAAATTAAGTGCCTGCACCCATCCCCGGCGCATAGCCCGGCGGTTGTCGGGGAATGCTGACAGAAAACCGCAAAAGGAGGAGCGTATGGCGCAGGAAAAGCAGGTCGATGAGCAGCGGCTGGAAAAAGAAGAGATCGAGGATCTGGGCACGGTCACTCTGACCCGGGGCGGGCACACGATCCACTGCCTGACCGTCATCGGCCAGATCGAAGGCCACAGCGAAGCACCGCAGGGGCAGAAGACCACGAAGTATGAGCACGTCATCCCGCAGCTGGTGGCTGTGCAGGAAGACCCCCGCATCGAGGGGCTGCTGGTGCTGCTGAACACCGTGGGCGGAGATGTTGAGGCCGGCCTTGCACTGGCAGAGCTGATCGCCAGTGTGTCCAAGCCCAGCGCGACGCTGGTGCTGGGCGGAGGGCACTCCATCGGCATCCCGCTGGCGGTGAGCGCGAAGCACAGCTTCATCGTGCCCACAGCCACTATGACCGTGCATCCGGTGCGGCATTCGGGGGTGATCCTGGGTGTGCCTCAGACCATGCGCAGCTTCGAGCAGATGCAGCAGCGCATCACCGGTTTTGTAGCATCGCACAGCGGCATGACAGAAAAGCGCTACACCGAGCTGATGCTCCACACCGGCGAGCTGGTGATGGACATGGGCACGGTGCTGGATGGCCGCCGCGCCGTGAAGGAAAAGCTCATCGACGAGCTGGGCGGCCTTTCGGATGCGCTGCAGTGGCTGTATGGGGAGATCGAAGATCAACAACAATAAGTTTGCCATTTTCTCCGGCACGTGGTACAATAATAAAATCCAATATGATGTCTATCCTAGATGCGGAGAACTGAGAAGAATGGCAACGAAAAAACGAAAAACAACGGCAAAGCGAAAAACTGCACGCAGAAAGCGCGCCGAGCAGCGGCTGCCGGCAGGGCTTGGCACGCTGTTTGGCGGGCTGCTTCTGGTGGTGCTGGCCTTTGTGCAGGGCGATTCGGTCTGGCGGGCGCTGCACGATGTGCTGTTCGGCCTGTTTGGCTGCGGCAGCTTTGTGCTGGGGGCGGCGGTGTGCTGCCTTGCCGTACAGTATACCCGGGGCGAAGAGCTTGCGTCCCGGATCCTCAAGCTGGCGCTGGGGCTCACCTTTGCCAGCGGCACTGTGATCGTCTTTTCCGGCATCCAGCCGCAGGGGCTTTCGGCGTTCCAGATGATCGCTGCCTGCTACCAGAACGGCGTCAGTGCATGGCTGGGCGGCGGTGCGCTGGGAGCACTGCTGGGCGGCAGCCTGCTGCTGCTGTGCGGACGTCCGGCGGCAAATCTGATCATGCTGGTGCTGGCGCTCTGCGTCAGCCTGTACATTTTTGACCTGACCCCGGCTGAGGTGTGGCAGAAGCTGTGCGTTGTGTTTGGCGGTGTCCACGCAAAGGGCGCAGCCATCGCGCAGCACAGCGCCGAGCGGCGTGCAGAGCGTGCGGCTGCCCGTGCGGCAGAGCAGCAGGCAGAGGAAGAATATGATGAAGCCGGGGAGGAAACTGAAGAAGACGAGCCGGCAGAAGAACCGGAAAGCACCGGTCTGCATCACGGCCTGCCGGACTGGCTCAAGGGCATCCGAAGCTGGGGGCACAAGGTGACCGAGGAGATGGAAAACGGATCCGGTGCAGAGACCGCGGCGCAGCCGGACCCTGCTCCGTCCCTGACTCCGCCGGAACCGGCTGCGCCGGTCATCACCCCGGTCAAGGTAAGAGCGTCCCGCGCCCGTGCGCCCTTTGATGTAGACCTCGGCCCGGATCATATCGAGGTGAAAGAGGGCGGCAGTGAGCCGATTGAGCCGCTTATTGTAGGCCCCGGCGGCACCTTCGGGCAGAACCCTCTGCACCGGGATCTGAAACCGACCCAAAAGCCCATCGTGCCGGAGGCAGTGGAGGCCGAGGCGGCGGATTTCTTTGCACAGCCGGAACCGGCGGTGCAGCCCGCTGCGACTGCGGCAGAGCCGTTTGATACACCGGTGTTCGTTCCGCCTGACTCGGCGGCATCCGTCATGCCGGAGATGCCGGCCATCCAGCCGACTGTGCCGTCGGCAGCAGAGCGTGTCAGTGCAGAGAACGCTGTGGCGTTCCGCAGTGAGCCTGACGCCGACGGCTGGATCAGCATCAGCAGCGAACCCGTGGAAGAAAAGGACATCAGCACGCTGGTTGCCGCTGCGATGGAAAAGCCTGCCGCCTCCGAGCAGGCTGCGGCTGCCGCCCCTGTAGAAGAGGAGGAGCCGGTGGATACGTACCAGTATCAGTATCCGCCCATCGAGCTGTTTGAAAAGTCGCCGGAGGAGAGCGACCCTGCCGCGCAGGACGAGCTGAAGGCAAATGCCCAGAAGCTGGTGGATACGCTGGAGAGCTTCGGCGTGCGCACCCGGGTGCTGGATATCTCCCGGGGGCCGGCGGTCACCCGCTACGAGGTGCAGCCCATGGCGGGTGTCAAGATCAGCCGCATCACCTCGCTGGCGGATGATATCGCTCTGAATCTTGCAGTGGCCGACGTCCGTATGGAAGCACCCATCCCGGGCAAGCCTGCAGTGGGCATCGAGGTGCCCAACCATAAGCGGCAGGCGGTGTATATCCGCAGCGTGTTCGAGAGTCAGAGCTTTCTGCGCATGACTTCGCCCTTGGGCATTGCACTGGGCAAGGACATTGCCGGTGTGGCGCAGGTGGCTGACCTTGCCAAGATGCCCCACCTGCTCATTGCGGGCAGCACCGGCAGCGGCAAATCCGTCTGTGTCAACAGCATCATCATGAGTCTGGTATTCCGCGCGAGCCCGGAGGATGTCAAGCTGCTGCTCATCGACCCCAAGGTCGTGGAGCTGGCCGAGTACAACGGCATCCCCCACCTGCTGATGCCGGTGGTCACCGAGCCGAAAAAGGCTGCCGGAGCGCTGGGCAGTGCCGTGCAGGAGATGGAGCGCCGCTACCGTCTGTTTGCAGAGAACAATGTCCGCGATATCAAGTCCTTCAACAAGCTGGCGGCAGAGCGGCCTGATCTGGAAAAAATGCCCTATATCGCCATTGTCATCGACGAGCTGGCCGATCTGATGATGGTCGTGGGCAAGGATGTGGAAGATTCCATCTGCCGCATCGCCCAGAAGGCGCGTGCCGCCGGCATGCATCTGATCGTGGCCACCCAGCGCCCCAGCGTGGACGTCATCACCGGCCTGATCAAAGCGAACATCCCAAGCCGTATTGCCTTTGCAGTGTCCAGTCAGGTGGACAGCCGCACCATTCTGGATGGCGCAGGCGCTGAAAAGCTGCTGGGGCAGGGCGATATGCTGTTCATGCCTGTGGGTGCCCCCAAGCCGACCCGCATTCAGGGTACCTTTGTGCGGGACGAGGAGATCAGCCGCGTGCTGGACTTTATCAAGTCCAGCGCCACCGTCCAGTACGACGAGGCGATGATCGAAGCAATGGAAAAGCATGCCATTCAGGACGGCAAAAAAGGCGGTGGCAGCGCCGACTCGGACGATGGCTCCGATACAGATCCGATGTATAAGCAGGCTGTGGAGGTGGTCATCGATGCCGGGCAGGCATCCACCAGCCTTCTGCAGCGGCGCTGTAAGCTGGGCTATGCCCGTGCCGCCCGGATCATGGATGAGATGGAACAGAACGGCGTCATTGGCCCCTCCGAGGGCGCAAAGCCCCGTGCGGTGCTTATCAGCCGCCAGCAGTGGCTGGAGCTTCAGATGAACCAGCCGGAGGAATGACCCTCTCAGGCGCTGACGCGCCAGCTCTCCCGAAGGGCGAGCTTTATGAGTGGGTATCGTCTGTCTTCAAAGAAAAACCGGATGAAAAGATGCAAAAAGCTCCCCCATCAGGGGAGCAGGCAACGCCGCAAGGCGCTGCCTGAGAGGGTTTAACAATAAAAGGAGCATTATGGACAACTCTTCCCCTAAGATCTACACCGAATTTCTTCCCATCAGCCGGGCCGATATGGAGGCCCGGGGCTGGGAGCAGCTGGACTTTGTGGTGGTGGGCGGCGACGCATACGTAGACCACCCCAGCTTTGGCACCGCCATCATCAGCCGCCTGCTGGAAGCAGAGGGCTATAAGATCGGCGTGCTGGCACAGCCCCGCTACACCGACTGCGAGGACTTCAAGCGGTTCGGCAAGCCCAAATATGGCTTTTTCATCGGCGGCGGCAATGTGGACAGCATGGTCAGCCACTATTCCGTGGCGAAGATCCCGCGTGCCGAGGACGAATATTCCCCCGGCGGCAAGGGCGGCGCACGCCCCGACCGCAGCGCTACCGTGTACACCCGGCTTGCCAAGCAGGCCTATCCCGACCTGCCGGTGATCCTGGGCGGTCTGGAGGCGTCCCTGCGCCGCTTTGCCCACTA
>CAKSTO010000004.1 GCA_934501115.1 uncultured Faecalibacterium sp. | reverse complement strand
GTCCTGCAGTACGGCTCCAAAACAAACAACTGGCTGCTGAAGCAGTACAACAATAACAAGCAGACCCCGGGCAGCGGACTTTTCAATATGCAGGTCAAGGATCTGGGGGCTAACCCGGATTTCACGGCATCCAAGGCATGGGTTTCCAAGCCTGCCCCGTGCGCTTACGGTAAGACCGGCCAGAGTCAGGAGTGGACGCTGCGGGCTGTTGGTAAGATGGAGCCGAAGAACTGAAAGGAGGAAACCTGATATGAAAATGAAACGCATGGAGATGCGCGACATTACGGTTGGCGAATACCAGTTCAAGGTTCGCCCATTCGGCGCCAAGGATGCCACCTACATTTTTGGCGATGTTGCATCTATCATCCTGCCGATTCTGGGCACCGTGTCGGTTGCTAGCGACGATAAGGATGCCGTCAACATGGAAATGTTTGACGGGATGGACATGGATAAAGATTCGCTGGTCAAGGCGCTTGCCCGCATCAATGGCAACGCATTGAGCAAACTGGTGAGTGAGCTTCTGCTGGATCACAGCAACATCCGCGTTTTGGATCCGGAGAAAAACACTTATGAGGTCATGGGCGAGGATGATTTTGATGAAATCTTCTGCCAGTACCTTGCCGGAATGCTCAATCTTTGTGCTGAGGTCATTCGCTTAAACTTCAGCGGTTTTTTCAAAGATGCGAGCACCCTCTTTGGAGGCCTTATCAAAGTGCGCCGGGCGGGCAGCTCGAACAGTACGGAGAGTTCGACAACGACAGAGTAACGAACCTTGAATGGATTATGTATACCCTGATTCGTGAGCGGGTGGCTTCGATGTACGAACTGACCTATGTTTATAATCTGGATGAAATGCTAAAACTTTACGACCTGATTATGATGCAGCGGGACATTGAGTACGCCAAAAGCCAAGAGGACAGAAGGGGGAATACATAAGTGGCGGCAAAGGAAACTGTAATCGGAAAGTTCGTCAATCAAATTCTGTTCAAGGTCGATAAAAGTTCTGTTGATGACGCAAAAAGCGCTATCAGCGAAGTAAAAGGCTTTGCAGCTAAAGCACTTGGCGCAATCGGCATCTGCTTTTCCTTTACTAAGCTTGCTAGTCTTGCAGAGGAATTTGGCAGTATCAACGATACCATCCGCGGGGCAACCCGCGAGATGGGAGACCAAGCGGATATCCAGCAGAAGATTCTGCAAGGGGCCCAGGATTGCCGTGAAGAATACGGCGTGATGGCCGGAAGCGTGACGAAGCTGATCCAGCTGAACAGCAAACTTTTTCCGGTTGATGATGCTGTGAAATTTGTTTCGCTGGTTGAGAAGTTGGAAAAAGGTTCCGGCAGGGAAGCGAATATTGACAACACCATGAGTGTGCTGCAAAAGGCCATGTCTGCGGGTAAGCTGGACAAGTCGGGCTTTTCAAACCTGAAAACAGCGGCCCCGGAGGTCGTAAAGGCTATTTCCTCCGCAATGGGAGTATCCGAAAAGCAACTTCAAAAGTTGGCAGAGAGCGGAAAAATTTCGGCCAAACAACTGAAGGAAGCATTCTTTGCTGCAGAAAGTGACATTCAGAAAAATTTTGATGAATTGGGCTTCGGCATCGGGGATGCGCTTACTTATGTGAGAAATCAGTGGGGCCTTTGGATCGCGGACATGGACGATATGTTCAGTATCACGACCCGCATCGGAACCGGAATAAAAAATATAAGCGATTTCCTGATGGGAAAAGCGCAACGGTTGACATCATGGCTGAAAAATATTGCCGAGAAACTTGGCGGCGTGGAACAGCTGCTGAAGCTGATCGTGATGGTCGCAACGGCTCTATTCCTTGCCACCAATGGAAGCAAGATTCTGTCTTTTTTGGCAGGCGCGGTGAAACTCCTGCAAGGATTTAATCTGCAAACTGCCCTTGCGGCCGCAAAATGGCTTTTGCTGTTCCTTGTGCTGGAAGATGTTTTCACCTTCCTGCAAGGCGGCGACAGCGTCTTTGGCCGGCTCCTGAGCGAAGCTGGTGTTGACGTTGATGCATTGCGAGAGAAAATCAGCGCATTCTTTGAGGGAGCAAAGCAATTTGGCCGAGATGCTCTTGATTCACTGGGTCAGTTCTGGGAGGAGCACAAAGGCACGATTCTAGTTGTCTTGCAAGCCCTGTGGCAAGGACTGGTTGACCTGACCGCAGACATCATCACGCTGGGCGGGCACCTGTTTGATCTTCTGGCTGGCTTAATTACCGGCTTTCAGACCGGAGATTGGACGCAATTCCTGACAGGCTGTAAGGAACTGTGGCAAGATTTCCTTGATATTCTGAATGGTTTGGGACGCGCTGCTTTTGGCGAAACATGGGAGCCACTGAAAGAAAGCGCACAGGCAATCTGGGATTGGCTGAAAGGATTCTTTGACTGGTTTGGCGATAAAATCGCCTGGGCTAAGAACCTGTGGAACGGCGTAAAAAATTTCTTTACCGGTGGAAATGGTGATGATGCCGATGATTCTGATGGAGGTGGAAAGCCCTCTGGTGGTAGCGGCCGCACAAGCAATGGGAAATTACCGACAGGGGCTCAGGCTTCTTCTGGGAGCGCTGCCGCAAGCAGAAATGCTGCCAGCGCGTTTATTTCGGGAGGGAGGCCGGTATCTACGACAACGGCATCACAGCGGCCAATTGCTCAAACTACTAACACCAAAAACATCACTGTAAAACAGGAAAACCGACAAAGCTACACGTTCCAAGTGTCTGATCGCA
This sequence comes from uncultured Faecalibacterium sp., assembly GCA_934501115.1. Lineage (GTDB taxonomy): Bacteria > Bacillota > Clostridia > Oscillospirales > Ruminococcaceae > Faecalibacterium. The sequence goes on along the minus strand of CAKSTO010000004.1, from coordinate 85,279 downwards.
ATGCCGCATCCAAACTGCAGTCTACCGTGAGTTCGCAGTCCTCGCAATCTACGAAAGATTTGGCGCATGCGCTTAATTACGGGAGGTGATGCCTGATGGAAGCGACACAGCCCGCACGACTGGGAGATTTTGAGTTTGACGCTATCATCAAACGCCCGGAAACATTGTCCAGCAAGATTCCGGACTATGCAACGGAAGAAGGATATAGCGCCAGTGACCACATCTGTCTGGAAGCGGTGACGCTTGATGTTACAGCTGTAATTTCTAACGCGCCGATTACATGGGCGGACCGGCACCCGGCATCATCGAGCCGGGTACAGAGTGCCGTCGAGGAGTTGCGGCAGTTGTGGGAGAAAAGAACACCGATGACCTTTACGGCCGGCGGTGACAGCTATGAGAATGTCTGCATCGAGAGCGTGACGTTCCCCAAAGAGGAAAGTAACTGCGAACGTATTGAACTGAAATTGAAGCAGGTGTCTATCAATTCGACAGAAACTGCCAATATCAGCATAAAGTATGCTCGCGGAGGAACGTCTAAAAAGAATACTGGCGCGAGCCAGAAGAGCACCTCCACAGCAAAATCTTCCGATAGCGGAAAATCTTCTTCCCGCAGCAGCATTCTTTGTTCTGGGGCAAAAGCCATTGGATTGTTTAAGTGAGGTATAGATGATGGATTTGGAATACTATGAGATCTCTGTACCAGACCGAAACGATTCCATTATGCGCGTGAACCTTGATGAAGTGTACTATAATCTCAGATTGACATGGAACGCATACGGCGGCTTTTGGATGCTCAGTATCTATGATGCAGAAATGAATATTATCCTCGGTATGGCGCGGCTCGTGCCGGGGGCAATTTGGAATTTCTACTATCAAACCCAAGGAGGTCCGCCGGGTGTCCTTGGCGTTGAAACGGAGCAGGAAACAATCGGCCGCAATGATTTTGTGGACGGAAAGGCAAAACTGCTATACCTTCCTGCAAAAAAGCTTGGGGTGTAACAGATGGACATCTGGGATAGACAGTACCGAGTAAGAATCGGAAAAAATAATTCTGTTGGCCGTGAAATCGGAAAGCCTAACGAAAAAACGAAGAGGGCTATCCGATGTTCCTTTTCCTGTGAAATTGGTGATAGTTCAAGTTCTAATACGGGAAAAATCACACTTTGGAATCTGGCAGATGAAACCTTGCGCCTTTTGGAGCAGGAAGATTGCCTGATTGAACTGCGTGCTGGATATGGCGATGACCTGCCCGTTATTATGGGCGGTTCTCTGACGTGTTTTGAAACCGAAACAAATAGCGCAGATCGGCAGACCACGATTGAGTTTGTGGATAGCTTTACGTCTGCGAGAGACACAACAGTGAGCCTAAGTTATTCTGGGGTTGTGAACGGAGAAAAAATCGTCAGGGATGTTGCTCAGGAAATGGGATGCGAAGTCAAACTTTCTCCCAAGGCCAAAATGATTGACTTTAAGAATTTTGCTTTTGTTGGCACAGGAAAAACGCTTATCGGGCGGCTGTGCGATAGAAGCAAACTTCGCTGGAGCGTTCAAAACGGAATTGTCCAAATATGCGCTCTAGATGAACCTCTAACGATGGCGGCTTATGTCCTTTCGGCTGATTCCGGCATGATTGGTTCACCGAAGCCTTTCTTTGAATCCGCATCGACCAGCAGCAAATCTTCAACGAGTAAGAATGCGAGTTCCAATACGACCAAAAGAAAGGCCAAGAAAGGCATTGAGGTTACGTATTGCCTGAATGGCCATATTCAGATTGACGATTATGTGAAAGTAGAATCCCGAGAGTATAAGGGAAACTACCGGGCGTCAAAAATCAGGTTCACCGGCGATACGGAGGGCGACGATTGGCAATGCGTTGGGCAATTTGTGGAGGTGAAATAGCGTGGATCAGGACTTCCGCGATGCAGTCGTGAGCATCATCGACCAGTACATGAGGGATAATATCCACACCTCGGCACCTGCTAAGGTTGGTAACGTGTCCGAAAATTTCACTGCTGAACTAACGCCGGATTTGAAAGTAACGACCGATGATGATAGGGAAGTACCCTACCCTAAAATTTCGGGCACGGCTATCCTGATGCCTACCGGAGCAGGCGGCACAATCGGGTTTGCCTTTCCTGTGCATTCCGGGGATGGATGTGTGGCTATTTTTGGAGAGGGCGGCTCTGGAACGGACTTGAAGTGGGACTTATCCAACGCAACCTTGCTGCCGGGCTTGCCTGCATCGTCTAGCGAGCAGGTTAAGCGTGCCGGCAGTGAGGACGCAGCAGTTGTTTTTGCGCCGACTGCGACCATCACCGTCAAGAAAGACAGCATCGAACTAAAGAAGAAAGATACTGTTGTCACGATGAAAGATGATTCTGTCACTGTAAAAAGAGGAGCGTCGGAAATCAAAGTGACCAATGGGAGCATTAAGTCGAAAAACGGAGGCACTTCGGTTGAGAAACTTCCTGCAAGCGTGAAAATTATCACAGCGACCGTTGATGTGACTGGCAATGTGAAAATAAAAGGAAATGTTCAGGTTCAGGGCAATGTGGATATTTCTGGAACGCTGACACTTGGCGGTATCGTGATGAATACGCATACTCATGCGGGTGTGCACGGGTTGACAGGAGGTCCGCAGTAATGGCATTGAAAGACCTTGCGCTTGCTGCTGATGGTGACTTATACATCAACGAAACGGGCGATTTTGAAATCATTGATGCCGTTCGGCAGGGTGTGCAAATTCGTCTGCGTTGGATCAAGGGCGAATGGGTGTTCAATACTGCTATGGGCACGCCTTACTTTGAAACAATCCTTGTGAAGGTTCCGAATCGAGCCTTGATCGAGAAGGCCTTGCGAGACCAAATCCTTGCTGTTGATGGCGTAACAGGGGTGGGCACCATCAACCTTATAAAGGATGCAAAGACTAGAACGCTCCGAGCGTCTTTTACCGCGACCACCACCGAAGGAGAAATAGAAAGCGAGGTGGAACTGTCCCATGTCGGACTACGGAGTGACGGATAAGGGCTTTCAAATGCGCCGACTGGATGAAATTTACACCGACATCTGCAAAAGGTTTAAAGATGAGGTTGGAGTTGACCCATCGGAGAACCCACAAAGCGTGATGAACGTCCTGTTTACTATTTTTGCGGATGCACCGGCGGAACTCTGGGAGGCTTATGCTGCTGCATATCAGCAGCTTTTCCCCAATACGGCCTGCGGCGTTGCGTTAGATAACGTGATGCAGGTGGGCGGGGTGAGCCGCATTGGACAGGCCAAAACTAAGTATTTTATCTCTTGTACTGGCCAAGAGGGAACAGTTATTCCGGTTGGTGCTTTAATTCAATCGAGCAGCCGACCGCAACGTACTTTCCAGGCGGTCAGTGCATCCACTATCTCCAGCGCAAACTGGAGAAAGCTGAAAATTCGCCCAATCGAAAGCATTGCGGGAACATTTACATTTGAGCTTGGTATTTCCCGCAATGCAACCAGCGGTGAAGTTGGAACTTACGCAGAAAGTTCCAGCATCACAAAGAAAATGACCGTGTCCTCGTATGACGATGCGTACTCGCAGATGCTTGCGGCCGTTCAGTCCTTTGATGCCTTGGGAAAGTTCGGCATCACTGTTTCGGACGAAACTGACGATCAAGGAGAGCATTCAATCGTTTTGACTGCATCGGGCGCTGCTGACAGCTTTTCAGCAACGTTGTGCAAGTACATTACGGTTACGGAAGTAACCAGCAATATCCAGTTTGAAAGCGCGGAATATGGCAGCTATGTGCTGGCTGATGGTGTTATCACGCAGATTGTTACTACCGTGGACGGTTGGACAGCCTGCACAAATGATATCATGCCGATTAAGGGTCGGCTGACCCAGACAGATGCCGAGGCCAGAACAAGTTATACAAACCGTGTCGCAAGCCGTGGCACCGGCACGGTTGCGAGCATCGTTTCACTTTTATACAGCGATGTGGAGGGCGTGACCTTTGCGGCCGGATATGAAAACTACAATGATACGACCGATGCAGCGGGCAGACCACCGCACAGCATTGAAATTGTGGTTCAGGGCGGCACTGACGAAGACGTGGCCAATATCATCTGGAAGAACAAGGCGGGTGGCATCCGTGCATACGGAAAGCATTATGCTTACGCTACCGATGTCAACGGCAATCGGCAGTATTTGGAATTCACTCGCGTGAATGACATTTATCTACTGCTTTCTATTACGGTTACGAGTTCTGGCCGACTGGACGATGATTATGCAGCGAGGATCAAATCTTTGCTGATGGAGGAGAATCTTTCGGCGGGTGCAACGATTCGTTTGCAAAAATTCATTCGTCCCATTATGGAGAACGTGTCCGGTGTTGATTATATCGAAATCCGGGGCTTGCTGAGCGAAAAGCCTGAAATTGAGACGGTTGTAGATAGCTCTATGCTGACCGGCATAGTACCAGTTCAAATCAATCAGCAGCCCATCATTAGCATGAGCGGCATCCGGGTGGTGAAAGCATGATTGACGCTTACAAGGAAATGTATGGTAAGCTGCCAATGCAGTTTCAGCTGGAATCCTTTGAAAAAAGCAAAATGGGCGATTATATCTGTGACACCGTAGATGATCTGAAGGATCTGCCTGAAGATTGTGAGATGGGGAGCATCGCCAGAATTATTGCCCCGCCTGCAATCTATCGAAAGAATTCGGACGGAAAATGGATTTTACAGTTTTCCAGAAAGGGGGTGCCTTGATGGGTTATGAAGTCCTAAAAGAAACGCCTCTCAGCGTTGAAAAAATGTCAAATCTGGACGGTATTATTTGGGCTGTTGCGCCGGAGTACGAAAATGCCTCTTTGTTCCTTGGGGGTCTGGAAAATCTGAACAACTTTGATAGCTGCACGGGCGTTTGGCTTGATCGGCTTGGACAACTAGTCTGTCTGACCCGTCAGCAGGCAGGAGCGATGATTGGAAGCCGAGAACTTGCAGACGATGATGATATTTATCGCGTTTGTCTGAAGTATAAGGCTTTTGTCAATTCCTGCCGCTGCACGCCGGATGAAATCATCGAAGCAACCAAAATTATTTTCGGTGCAACGCAGGTGGTTTATAGCGAACGACGAGACACGCCGGCAACAATCTTTCTTTCGATTTCAGCACCGTTTTCCGATATGGTCATGTCTATTCTAGGAACGCATGACCTTATTGTGCGTCCTGCGGGCGTAAAAGTTCGCGTGGACTGCTCGACAGAGGATGCAGAAACCTTTGGCTTTGTGGATCTCAATCCGCGAGTTGCGGGTTTCGGCGAAGGAAAATTTGCACAGTCCATCAATTAACTGGGGGTGATTTATTATGGCAGAAGGTCGCGCCGGGGCGCTTGAAGATTATGCAACTGTGGCGTTTTCGATGTCTGGCGTGAAGCAAGACATTTCGCTGAAGGATTGGAAGGACGGCTGGGCTTCTATTGTCGGTGGTCTGGACGGAAAACCAACAAGCCAGCAGTTCAATATGGTTACATATATCTTATCAAGTTTGCTGAATCAGTCCATCTCGGAGCTCTTCACAGTTAAAAGCACTGCTAATGATGCGCTCCCAAGAGCTGAATTTACAGCAGCGGAGATTGTCGCTCTGCTTTCTAAATTTGGTCTGATGACTGGATGTGATGCTGACACACTGGACGGAAAGCATGGCAATGACTTTTCTTTGTCTGAACATAAACACTCTGCATCCGACATCGAAAGCGGTACGCTCCCAATTGAAAGAGGCGGAACGTATGCATCTACTGCCACTGAGGCATGTAAAAACCTTGGCGCAATGCAGACATCTGGCGGTACTTTTACCGGAGATGTCTATTTCGCAAACGATACGGCGCACTATGTGTTGTCTACCGGAGACGCGCATTTCAAATCACTTGCTGTTACCGGTGACATTACCGCAAAACGGGTATATGACGCGGTGTACAATGACTACGCCGAACTTATGCCTCGTGGAGAGGCGACAGAACCCGGTGATATCATCGCGATTGACACGAGCAGCCAAACTGAGCGCTATATCAAGGCAACAAATTTATCTAACCGCATTGCAGGAGTTCATTCAGACGAATATGCAATGCTTATCGGTGGCAATGAAGTTGAAGAAGGGCAGGATTTCCTCACGGAAAACCTGCCCTTCTTTATTCCCGTTTCCCTTGCAGGTCGTGTTCACACAAAAGTTATCGGTCCGGTTCATACCGGCGATTATATTGTGTTGTCTAACACACCTGGCGTTGGACGTGCAATTGGATCGTGCGAATCACACCCTGCGAATAAGATTGTCGGATATGCCTGCGAAGGTGACGATCGTACAGATCTGCGCCTGATAAAAGTAAGAGTTGGAGGTAAATGATGCCTGAAAGAGGATCTCGATGCTATGCTGCCGACTACTCCGAACTCAAGAAGGCGCTCGACTCTGAGCTTGGCCGACGCGGAAAGAATGAAGGTACTGCCTTTGGGCAAAGTGTCGGAAGTATGGCTGCGTATCGGCAAGATTATTCCAGTAAAATCGATGTTGGAAAGCCTATTCTTGATGAGCATATCAAAAAAATTGTAAACCCGATAAATGATATTACAGGTTCACCCATTACGCAAAGCAACGAAGAACTAATCACGGCTGAGGTTCTTGCGCTGGCCGCAGCGAGGCTGAGTGAGCTTAGTGCTATTGAGGAAACCGCCTCGTCTAGCGGATGCGCTGGCGCATGTTCCGGACTTTGCTCTACGGGCTGCTATTCTTCATGCTCTGGATGCACTGGAAGCTGCGCGGGATCGTGTTTGGATTCTTGTACCGCGACATGCGCTGGCGACTGTGTTGGTGGTTGCAAAACCACATGCTCTTCTACATGTACCGGAACATGTTCAGGAACATGTACTGAGGCATGTGCCAACACATGCGGAGGATCCTGCGCGGATACCTGCATGGGCACCTGCGCGAACACATGTACCGGGAATTGCACTGGAGGGTGCACAGGCACATGTACAGCAACCTGCGCTGATAGTTGCTCCAGTAATTGTAAAACCACATGTAGTGGGGGGTGCTCGGGCTCGTGCAGCGGCTGTTCTAGTACATGCGAAGGAACATGTAGCGCCGCCTGTGCGGATAATTGCTCCAGCAATTGTACAACAAGATGTGAAAGTTATTGCGCAAGTGACTGTCGAGATAGCTGCTCTAGTATGGGCTGCTTCGCAGGCTGCCATAGTGGTTGCTCAGACTCTTGCAGAGGTGACTGTGCTAACCACTGCGGATCACAATGTACTAGTGGATGTGATTCAAGTTGTAATGGATGCACAGGCTCATGCAGCGGAGGTTGTACAAGCTGTACCGGATTTGCATGGTAAAAACAGGAGGACATTATGGAATCTACACTTCATTTTGCGAACAATGGAGATTCGGATTTTGACGCATCCTATCTCAGAAATCTTCCGCTCATAAAGCTTCTCCAGAAAACGACCATTGAAGTTGATGACTGGGATGTACTTCTTTCTGCGGCTCCCAACGGAGAAGACAAGCTGTTTTGGTGTCTTGGGTATGTCGGTTCGCTTTGTGCCATTGATGCCACCGACTTTGATGAATGGTTTATTTACTGTCTCACAGTCGTTGACTCCGCCTTGCAGGCATGCGAGATCGAAAATGTTTCCGATGAGCGGAGAAACCTGTTGGCTCTCGGTTTGGCTTCAAGAACTTTCAATTTTGCCGCAAATCCTGTCACAAAGAACTTGAAATGCGGCGACACAGTCCTAAGCGCCGGAAATTACCGCTGTGCCGAAGATTCTGATGTTTTCGCGATGTGGTTTGTTCTTCGTGTCTTAACCGAATATCTGCGGATCGATTTCAATAGCAATCTGCGTGCCCTTACGGACGCAATGATATCCATGAATAAGATTCGTTCCAGATACAGTCAGATCGTAGGAAGGCTTCCTAAAATAGACGCCTGCTGATATCTGAGAAGGGGAATAGTATGAAAATTGTAGAGTTGACCACCATCGAGAGCGAAACTGTGGAGCGTGCTTTTTATGAGGCGCAGTCGTATGAGTCGCTCATGGCGGTTCTCAGCCGACAGGTGAATGCCAATGCGAACCCTGAGACAGCCAAAATTCTTACGCATTATGCAGAACTATGCAGAGCTGCACAGATGAAGCTGAAAATGGCACAGGATGCCGTCGTTTCGCGGTATATCGATCTGAACGATCCGCGATATACCCGATACAAATTCGATTTTGGCAGGGAGGAGGTTCATATCCTTGAGAAGCAAGAGATTTGAGGATTACGGCAATACAGTACAGCGGCTGTATAGCCGAGATCTTCCAGAAACCGGTAGTATCTGCCGCAATGTCACATTTCAGGTAACGAACGGCTGTAACCTTCGGTGTTCATATTGCTATGAGCATCACAAAAACTCTGAACGCATGAGCGTCGATACTGGCAGAAAAATCGTCGACTACCTGCTCGACCAGTACGAGCGAAACGACTCAGACTTCATCAACCGGAATACAAGAGCCGTTGTCCTTGACTTTATCGGCGGCGAGCCGCTACTTGAAGCAACTTTGATTGAACAGATCTGTGATTACTGGTTTTCAGAGTGTTTCCGCCGCGATATTCCGTTGGCACCATTTACCAGGATTTCCTTTGCCACGAATGGTCAGCTCTGGTTTAGCCCTGAATCACAGCATTTGATTGATAAGTATCATGATCTCATGTCAATCACTGTGAGCATTGATGGAGTTCAGGAACTTCACGACATGTACCGCCTTGATGAGTGTGGCAACGGAAGCTTCTCAAAAGCATGGACTGCATTTCAAGACGGAAAGCGGCGTTTTGGATGGACCAACAGCAAAATGACCTTTGTCCCCGGGTCATTCCCGTACATTTCTGACAGCCTCAAAATGATGCTTGATGAAGGATGCTCCAATATTGCCTGTAATTATGCATACGAACCTTTATACACACCCGCAGATGGTCGATCTCTTTATGAGCAGCTGAAAATTGTGTCCGACTACATCGTTGACAACAAGCTTGATGTTGTTATCACGATCCTCGACAGCCTTCTCGGTGAAAAGGCTAGGGATGACAAAAATTTCTGCGGAGGAACAGGTGCAATGTTGAGCTTTGCACCTGACGGGAGCGCATATCCCTGCATTCGATATGCGCCTATCAGCATTGGAGAAGAGAAAGCTAAAAAAGTACGTTTTGGCAGCGTCTATGATGGATTATTTGCCACCGATGAGCAGAAGCGTGTGAAATCAGAACTTGACACAATTACCCGTACTTCGCAATCTCCGCAGGAGTGTCTTGAATGCCCCGTATCTGCCGGCTGCGGGTGGTGCTCCGGCTTGAACTACGAGATGTACGGAACGGCAAACCGCCGCTTTACGGGCATCTGCTGGGCTCATAAAGCTCGTGTTCTTGCAAGTGCCTACTATTACAATCGTCGGTATCTTGAAATTGGGGATTGCCTTCCGATTAAGGCGAATTTGCCAGCGGAAGACGCTCTAAAAATTCTCACAGAGGGTGAGTATAAAGAATTCATTGCGCTTGAAGAAAATGCGTTGCTGAAATTTTCTGATGCATCTGGGATCGACCGAAAGGGGTGACATTATGGCTATTTTGATTGCAGAAACGAAGCTCGAGACAAATGATGTCGCATGGTACAGATTTTACGTTGACAGCAAGTCCGACCTCGAATCGCTTCCTACAAGCACATCGTCTGGCTCTTCCTACAGCGTAAAAAAGCACGCACGCCCTTTGAGCGTTGCGTACTGTATCGCCGAAGCTCGACAATATATGCTTGACAGCCATGACAAGTGGCGTCCCATGTACGGCCTCTCTGATGATGTTCTTGACGCCCTTGATGTCAAAACAAGTGATTTCTTCAAGATCTGCTCCGAGACAAAGAACTATAGGGATGAAGCGGTTTCAAATGCCAATTCCTCCGCTGAAAGTGCGGCTGCGGCACTAAGCAGTCAACAAGCATCATCTGAATCAGAACACAACGCCGCAGCTTCCGAGGCCAATTCGCTCGAATATAAAAACTCCGCAAAATCATCTTATGATGCTGCTCTCAAATCGCAAAAAGTGGCAAAGCAATCCGAAACCGCAGCCTCTGCCTCTGCCTCTGCCGCTCTTGTAAGTCAAAATGCCGCTAAGGATAGTGAAACAAAGGCCAAAAACAGCGAGAATGCAGCAAAAGCCAGCGAAACCGCAGCTTCCGATTCTGCATCTGCAGCCGCTGCTAGCGAAACAAATGCTGCAGCTAGCGAATCAAACGCCTCCAATAGTGCAGCTGCGGCTCTCGCAAGTCAAAATGCCGCCAAGAACAGCGAGACAAAATCTGCTGCAAGTGAAGCCGCAGCAAAAAGAAGTGAGCAAAGCGCAGCAGATTCAGCTGCAGCTGCAAGCAGTAGTAAAACTTCCGCCGCTGCAAGTGAGGCAACAGTCAAAGCATCTGCAACTGCTGCCGCTGAATCTCAGGCTAAAGCCGCCGAATCAGAGAAAAATGCAAAGGCTAGCGAGACTTTAGCTGGTACAAGCGCCACAAACGCATCCACGTCCGCAAAAAATGCAGCCTCTTCCGCCACTACAGCAACTGCCGCCGCTACGACAGCTTCCGAAAAGGCTACTGCCGCTAGCTCTAGTGCCACCAATGCAGCTGCAAGCGCAAAAGCTGCAGAAAAAAGCGAAGCAAACGCTAAAATTTATGCTGAGAAAGCTCAACTTATCGGCGACAGTTACAAAGGCTGGTACCAAACAGAAAAAGAACTGGCCGCAGATCTGACAGAAACAAAAAACGGTGACTGGGCGATCGTTGGTGAGTCTGATACCATCTGGGTGTGGGATGGTGACACTTCAAAATGGAAATGCAGTGCCCCTTCCGGCTGGCTGAACACAGTAACGATCACTGTTCCTGCAAAAGAGCCGACCGAAAATTCGCTTATGTGGATCAGGATTGGCCGACTGGAAAATACCAGCGATATGGATACTGTCCTGCTGGAAATTGGAGGCAGCGTGAAAATTGCGTCCGAATTTCCAAGCGATGGTGGATATTCAAAAGAAAACAATGTGCTTCCTCTCGGGTTATACTCCATGTCAATCACGGATATGCCGCAGAACGATGCAGCAGATCTATCGTCAGTTTACGAAATTTGTGAAAAGAGTGAATCTACTGGCGACCAGCGAGATGTTCCGTTTGTCGGTGTTGAAGATATTACACAGACCACTGCACTAGCAGAGGAGACTCCGGAAAGTGATGGAACGACTGCTTCTGGCGGTGATTCAACTGGATCGATATCTTTCGGTGACATTAGTAATCCTGAATTCTTCGTTCTCGCAACAAAAGGCGGAGACGGAACAAGCTGTGCAGATGTGTGGCTGAGGATGCCATATACGATGTACTCAAATTATACCGACAATGATGTCAGTTATCATTCTAAGGTGAGCTTTAGTTTTAACCTTGATTGCAGATGGTATGGCAGAGCCGGGCTTTTCATCTATGATGGAACGCAGACCCTAAATAAGCCTGTAAACGGAACGAACCAGAAAAAGAGGCTTACGCTTAATCTGGTTTCGACCGATAACCTTGGCGCCGGCCTTGCCGGAGACTATAATACCGCAATTCATGTAACGCCTGCCACAAAAGACACCATTGGCGGTATCAAGCTGAGCGACGACTTCATGATAGACTCGGACGGCACGCTGCGTCTGGCGGGCGGAAACTGTCCGTTTGAAGTGGGCGACTTTATCCACACCACAAACTCGGTGAGCCCCGCAGCACGCTGGGGAGGCACTTGGGAAGAGGTGGCACAGGATCGTGTACTGATGGGCGCGTCCAGCACCCACGCAGCCGGCACCACTGTGGAGGCCGGACTGCCGAATATCACGGGCAGCACAGGCGAATTTGCAAGCGGTTACAGCTCTTCACCAGATAGAAAGAATGGTGCTTTAAGCTATTCAGGGAATGGCAGCCAGATGAACTATTACACCTCTAGCGGCTCGGGAGGATATGGATACTACATTGATTTTAATGCCTCCAGATCCAACGCCATTTACGGCCGCAGTAGCACCGTGCAGCCCGCCGCCTACTACGTGCACATTTGGCACCGTGTGGCCTGAGAAAGGAGTAAAACACCATGAAGATCCTTGACGAGACCGGTGCGGTCATCGAAAGCCCTGACCTGACGCTGGGCTACCTGACCGGCGATACCGAAGAGATCGCCCACCCTGCCGTAGAGGGCGTAGAGGAGCTTTTCCACTACGAGACGGTGGCCGAGTACCCCAACGGCGGCAGGGATGTGCGCCGGGTGATCGATGTGCCCGGCGTGCAGGCGCAGGAGGAATGGGTTGAAAAAGTGCCCATCCAGAGGTACGTCCGCTACACCGCCGAAGAGCTGGCCGCGCAGGAGGAAGAGCGCAAGAAACAGGAAGCAAATGAAAAGCTGCCGGAAACAGTGGCGGCGCTGCAGGCCGCTCTGGCCGACGCGGACGCTTTGAACCTTGACCAGGACTACCGCCTGACTCTTTTGGAGCTGGGCGTGACCGATGATGAAACAACTGAAACCGCATGAACAGAAAGGAAGGAATACTATGGCACTTTATAACACCTGTAAGCGCATGATCGAGCGCGGCCAGACCGCCGGTCTGGCAAAGAAGCTGGATATCTTCTACGCCGCCAACAAGTTGACCGATGAACAGTACGCAGAGCTGACCGAGATGCTGAATGAAAAGGACAGCGAGGCAAAAGCCAATCAATAAAAACAGGAGCTGAAAAATCAAAATGGCACTCTCGAACACGGCGACGCCGATCTACTACGGCCGGTTAAAAACATAGAAGGAGGAAATTAGGAAATGTGATAAGAAAGATGAACTGATGACTTATAGTAAGCTGAAGAGTTGTGCTGATTTTTGGTACAACTCTTTTATTTTGAAATGGAGGTGGATTTTTTGATTTCTCCGTATAAGGGCACGTTCAGAGTGTCGCAGGCATACCGAAATCTGCGGGCAAACGGTACATATCACCAAGGATATGATCTCGTGGGCATTGGGGATAAGAACATCTATTGCCCGGTTTACGGTACGGTTATTCGTGCTGGATGGGAGTGCGCAACGCTTCTGAAGAAAGGTTTTGGCCAGCGTGTTGTGGTTCGGATCGGCACGACTGCCTACTATATGTATTTTGGGCACCTGTCCAAAATCAGCGTGACAGCAGGCCAGAAGTTGAAGCCGGGAGACCTAATCGGCGTTGAGGGAAGTACCGGGCATAGCACGGGCAGTCACCTTCACTGGGAAATCCGTATCAACGACATCCCGACAGGGTATGTGTCGGTATATCAGTATGCCGGGATTCCCAATGTGGCAGGGTCTACGGCGTACACAGCGAACTGGGCCGCAGAACTCTTTGGCCCCGGAAACCTGAAAAAGTCCACCAGCGCTTTTCCGCAGCGCATCTATAATTCGGTTCTACAGGGGGCGCTCGGCATCGACAAGGACGGAATCTTCGGTGCAAACACGGAGAAGATGGTCAAGGAATTTCAGGAAAAGCATTCCCTGACTGTTGATGGCATCGTTGGTTCAAAGACAAAAGCAGCTCTTTTTAAGCTGATTTAAGGAAAGGGGATTCAATCTATGAGCATTATGAACATCGTTACGGCGGTCGCTGTGATCCTGATGATTTCCGTACTGACCGTTGTGGCTATCCGCTTCGGATACAAGGCGCTCCTGATCGAGTGGGCAATCGATGCCATCTCCAAAGCGGAGAAGGAGTTCGTTGGCACCAAACTGGGCGAGGCACGTCTGGCAGTCGTTGTGTCTTGGCTGCGTGAAAAGGTGCCTGCACCGATTCGTTTTCTTGTGACGGACGATTTGATTCGCAAAGCAGTCCAGACAGCGTTTAACGCAGCAAAGTCTGGGCTGGAGGTACTGAAGAATGCTTAAGCGGCTTGTGGATTGGCTCTTGGATCGTCTCCCCGTAACGAGATGGATCGAATTGCTGACACAGCCGGAGGACTGAAAGGAGGATGTAGGTGCTTGCAGGGACAGCTGAAACAGTCACTGTCGCCGTTCCGGCGTGGCTTTTAGCGGTAATTGCTTTTCTTGGAACACTTCTGGGTGGAGCGATTAGTTTTGCTGTGAATCAAATCCTTATCAAGGGAGCTGCCGATCGTGCTGCAAAGAAACGCGAAAAGGACGATGAACAGCGCCGAGAACGGTATATTTTGCAGATGGATAGCCGAAAGGCTACATTTGACCTGCTATCCTGCATTTGTGCCGGCATTGAGCGAATGGAGACCGAAACGGGTCAGATTTATTGGAATGGAGAGCTGAAAAGAAGCCTTGCACATCTGGAAGGTGTGGACGAGCGATATAGAGAATCCGACCAACGCCAGCTTGCCGACCTAAATACTCGGAGCAAATGATTACACCCCCGTTACCCATCAGACTATAAGTCGAAGTGGGTAACGGGGGTGTTTTTTGCTTTTTTACGATAAAAAATAACAAGATTCGTGATAATCTAACATTTTCCTGACTTTTCCAGTGGAAAAAGATATCTTTTATTGTAAGGAGCGAGCGAGAATATGATTAGAATTTTACTGTCCAAGAAGCTAGGCGAGCTGAAATGGACGCAAGCAGATCTGGCACGCGCCACGGGTATTCGCCCCACTACAATCAGCGATTACTACAACGAAATCGCCGAGCGGATGAATCTGAACCATTTAGATCTCATCTGCGAAGCGTTGGACTGCAGCCCAACTGAGATATTAGTTCGGGAACCGAATCCTGAACCGCGGGTGCGTAACCGGACCGGCTTTGAGAAGCCTGTGACAGGCCCCAAAAAAGACGGCGAGTGAGAGAGGGGACAGCGTAAAGCTGCCCTCTTTTTCTATGCCCATTGACGCTTCTTGCAAACAGGTGTATTATAATAATTTATCTAACACCTGAATGAACCACTTGATAGATAGCCAAAGACCCGTGACATCAATTTGACAGCAATCCATTGTGCACTCAAAAACACACAATGGAAGCAACGGAATTTATGCACGCCAAAACCGGAAAAATGGACTTGGTATAACCAAAAACCTACTTTCCGGAATCGAGCTCGAGTAATCTGCGAACCCTGAAAAGTATTGATGCAATGCAATATTTTGAGAGCCGAAAGGCTTTCTGATATTGCTTTGATCCGATCAGGCGATTATTCATAAAGAGAAATATGACAATGCCCTCTGAAAAACAACCCGTTTTTCAGAGGGCATTTTTTGTGGATCCATTTTCTTTGAGAAGAGGAAGAAAGCACCCGGTTGGTTACGTTTGAATGGACGATTCTGTGCAGAATGGCAATCACGTCACTTGAAAATCTCAGGAGCGATCTCTGTCAGAGCAAAGCCGGGAATGTCCTTCTCATCCTTGTAGGTGTGATCCTCAGCCAGAAATTCGATCTTTGCAAAGTCCGAAGCGGGGATCTCGGATTCACAGACATACCAGTTTCGATAGTCATCGGCAGTCTGTTTCAGGGCAGAAGCAGTGCTGCGGTCGGCATGATACTTGTCGCAAAAAGTGCTCCATGGCAGATACCGCCAGATCTTTCCCTCCGTCCGGATGGTGATGCGGCACATGATCTTGTCATCGGACAGGCCGGTGTTTTGAGCACCGGCATGATCGTTGGCAGTCAGCCAGACAACAGGGTGATAGTTTTCGTATTTGTCAACAGCCTTATAACCAATTTTATGTCCATTGAAAAAGAGCGGCTCTTGATGGAATGTAGCATGATCGTGCTTCAGGTTGGATGGGGTCAGCATCAGTCTGCCGCTGGATCGTATGATTCGGTATTTGATCAGGCTGGTGTAGTGGTACAGGGATTCAGGCAGGTTGATCTTTTTGGATTTCATCATTTTTCCTCGCTGGACGCATGGCGCGATCTACACGTCGGATCGTGGTTTTGCGGCCATTTCCCAGAAGTGCAGCTCGAACTCGGAACAGGCCGCGAAGATCTCGCGGCAGCGCGCAGCACGCTCGGGGGAGAGGCCGGTGCAGGCTTTTTCTGCAGAGGCGATCCACTGGCGGCAGGCGTTCTCATAGCTTGGGGCGGCGTAGTCTTTGATCAGAGCGCCGAATGCCGTATCCAACACCGAGGGGGTGCGCCTGAGGATCTGCTGGAAGATCCATCCATAACTCAGCATACAGGGCAAAGCGGCGATGATGCATTCTGCTTCTCCGCCAGCTTTGGCAGCATCGATCATGTAGCGGGTATAGACGAGGTTTTCAGGGCGCAGAGGCAGAGCCTGAATATCGGCATCGGTCAAGCCGCAGCACTTGAGAAACTGCAGACGAGCCACATCCTCGCTCTCTTTGACGAAGGAGAGCAGAGAGTAATAGGTGCGGATCGTCTCCATGGTCGGAGCCTTGGTCATGCCCCAGGCGAATACCTTGGCGTACTCGCGCAGATACAGGCTGTCCTCGACGATGTATCCTCGGAAGCAGGCCTCGTCCAGTGTGCCGTTTTCCAGTTTGCAGAGAAATTCCGAGTCCAGACATTGCTGCCAGATGGGCTTGGAATGCTGGATCATGCTTTCAACGAAAGAGGCCTCACTCACCGACAAACTCTCCCTTCAGAGCGAACATGTGGTTCATGGGCCCGGAGCCGCGGCCGAGATCCAGCATGGCCGACAGGCAGCCGGAAATATACGCCTTGGCACGCTCCACGGAGGCATCGAGGCTGTAGCCCTTGGCAAGGTTGGAGGCAATCGCACTGGACAAGGTGCAGCCGGTGCCGTGCGTGTTGGGGTTGGCGATGCGTTTGCCGTAGAACCACTTGCCGCAGCCATTGCGCCACAGCAGGTCGTCGGCATCGTTGATCTGGTGGCCGCCTTTGCACAGAACGGAGCAGCCGTATTTCTCGCTGATGGCTCGGGCGGCAGCCTCCATGCCGGCAGCGTCGGTGATGGCCATGCCGGAGAGCATCTCTGCTTCGGGGATATTCGGGGTCAGCACCTCGGCCATGGGCAGAAGTCTGGAGGTAAGCGCCTGTACGGCGTCATCCCGCAGCAGCTTGGAGCCGGAGGTTGCAACCATGACGGGATCCACCACAATGTGCTTTGCGCCGTAGGTCTTGAGCTTTTCGGCAATGACACCGATCAGCTCTGCCGAGGACACCATGCCGATCTTGACGGCATCCGGGTAAATGTCGGTGAAAACGGCGTCAAGCTGCTCGCCCAGAAACTTGGGAGTGGTTTCAAAGATATCGGTGACACCGGTGGTATTCTGGGCGGTGAGAGCTGTAATGGCACTCATGGCGAACACGCCGTTGGCAGTCATGGTTTTGAGATCGGCCTGAATGCCTGCGCCGCCGCTGGAATCGCTGCCGGCAATGGTCAAAGCTGTTTTCATGATAAAAACCTCCTTAAAGGCACTCCTCTCCGCTGCGGCTGTGCTGTGCCGGCTCTCTTGAAGGGAGCGCGTCTTCCGGAAAGGATCAAAAATGCGGATACATCCCCGGCAGGGGGGACATATCCGCAGAATATACGATCTCTCCCTACGTTGGCATGATCCAAATCAGGTCACAGGTCAGGGCGATGCAGCCCACTCTCAGCCCGCTCCGGCGGACTCCCTTTTTACTGGTTCAGCATACCACAGACGGGCAGGTTTTGCAAGGGCTGAGCACGGCTTGAGCTTTTACGCCTCCAACGCGGTTCGGATATTCGCCAGCACTTTTTGGCTCAGCAGCACGAACGCCTGCTTGGTGCGTCCGGCAGAGACATTCTGACAGTGGACGTTCTCACGGTCAAAGAAGCCTTCAGAGACGGAGCCTGCGGCGGCACGGGTGTCGCAGAAATAGTGGGTGCCCGGCAGATTCAGCCATGCTTCCAGTGCGGCAGGATCGAAGCCCGGGCCGATGGAGGTGTTGAACAGCACCTTGCCTGCACCCAGCTGAGCGAACTCCTCGCGGCCCAGCAGAAGGACGTTTTTGTTCAGGCAGGTGAAGACTGCTTCGCTCTCGGCCAGCAGCTGTTCCAGCGGTTTGTAGGTCATGCCGACGGCCTCGGCATCGGGCTTGTGCGTACGGCTGTAATAGCTGATGTCCGCGCCCATAAACTGCAGAGCATCGGCGATCATTCTGCCGGACACACCCAGACCTACGATGCCTGCTTTCAGACCGGTGATCTCCACAGGCTCGTCCCGCAGCATGGGCATCCCGAAGCCATGCAGGATGCCGGTCAGCTCGTGGAGCACATACTCCACGACGCCGCGGTCGCCGTAATCCCGGATGCCGAGCACTTTGATGCCCCGGATGCGCGCGTAGGCGATATCCACATTGGCGCTTTCTTCAGAGTACAGGCTGCAGCACATGCCGATATAGCGGATGTTCGGGCAGCGCTCAATGACATTTTTGCCCATGCGGGAGGTATAGCTCAGCAGCACAGCATCGGCGTCCCCGATGCGTCGGACGATCTCATCGTCGCTGGAGGGAATGTCAGAGTAGAGGACGACCTCTCTGGCGTACTGATGCAGCTCCTGCTCTGCAGCGGGGATCAGACTGACCGGCTCGATGGCAACGAGTTTTTCAAACATGATAGGTCCTCCTTAATAGAAGCAGACCGGGGAAGAAAGGTTGCGCAGCAGTGCCACAACGCTCCAGCCGGCAATGGCACTGGTAGAAGAGCAGATATCCACTACAGCCTTCACACCCTCGATCTCAGCAGTGATACGATGGTCGTCGCCCACCCAGCCGGGCACCGAGTGCATGGTCACACCGGTGATGTCGGGGCCGGTGGTGGCCAAAGAGGTAGCCACAGCCACGTTGACCCGGCGGGGGAAGGTGGCAATCGCCTGCTTGGCATTTCCGGTAAAGACTGTGGTCTTTTCGGTGTCGGTGAGCAGATGCTCTTCCCACACGGGAGTGTTGCGGAAGCCTCTGGCACCGGTGTGAGTCTCAATGCCGGCAGTTTCGGGCAGCTTCTGTGCCGCAGCCATCAGGGTGACGGTCTGCAGGACGTCAAAGCCGCCGATGGCACCGCTTGCCAGATGGATCTTTGCACCGCCCTCCACAGCGGCAGCCTTGACCTGCTGGTAGAAATCGAGGTCGGCAAAGGCTCCGATGGAGATGATGACGAGATTCACGCCCTTTTTCAGCACCGGCACAGCCATGGCGCGCACGGCCTCCACCGAGGCGGTCTCCACGAGATACTCCGGTTCCAGAGCCAGAAGAGCGTCCACGTCGTCGCAAACGGCGCAATCTACGTTGGCAGCGGTCTTTTCGGCAGAAGCGCGGGTGCGGCTGGTCACGCCCACGAGCTCATAGTCTGGCAGCAGGCCGTTCTTCCATGCGTCGGCCACGATATTGCCCAGAAAACCGCAGCCCACGATCCCGAATTTTGTTTTCATATCCTATCCTAAACTCCTTTTTCTGCGCGAGGCAGCATATTCTCTTTCAGTATATCATAGTGCAGAAAAAAATGATATAATGAAGCGGAGGAAAGGAGAAAGCTATGTCGAAAATAAAAGAACTTTTTACGACGTTTCTCAAGATCGGCGCATTTACCTTCGGCGGGGGCTACGCGATGGTGGCGCTGCTGGAACATGAATTTGTGGAGAAAAAGCGGTGGGTGAGCCGGGAGGAGTTTCTTGACATGGTGGCCATTGCCGAGTCCACACCCGGCCCTGTGGCGGTGAACAGCGCCACTTACATCGGCTACAAGATCGACGGGATCGCGGGTGCGGCGGCATCCACGCTGGCGGTGTGCATCCCGTCCTTTGCGGTGATCTATTTCATCTCACAGTTTTTTGACCGGTTTCTCAGCCTGTCGGCAGTGGCCAGTGCGTTCCACGGCATTCAGGCGTGTGTGATCTATCTCATCCTGTCGGCAGGACTGAAGATGCTGAAAAATCTGGAACGCAGCGCCTTTCATGTGACCGTGCTGGCCGTAGTCATTGCGGCCATGGTGGGCTGCACGGTGATGTCGGTGTCGTTCTCATCGATCTTCTATATCCTGCTCAGCGGCGGGGCGGGTCTGGCACTCTGGCTGGTGCGAACGCTGCGGAAAGGAGGAAAGGCGCAATGATCTGTCTGAGCCTGTTTTTGAACTTTTTCATGATCGGAGCGCTGTCCTTTGGCGGCGGATATGGCATGATCTCACTGGTACGGGAAGTGGTGCTGGGACACGGCTGGCTGACGGAGGCAGAGTTCCTCAGCTTTATTGCGGTATCGGAGTCTACCCCCGGGCCGCTGGCGGTGAATATGGCAACCTTTATCGGCTCGTCGCAGGGCGGCTTTTTCGGGGCGCTGTGTGCAACGCTGGGCGTAGTGCTGCCGTCTTTCTTCATCATCCTGCTGATCGCGGCGGCACTGCGGGGGCTGATGAAATATGCTGGGATGGAAGCGTTCCTTTCCGGTGTACGACCCTGTGTGGTGGCAATGATTCTGGCCACAGCCATCACGATGGGGCTTTCTACGCTGGGCGGGTTTACCTGCCTTGCAGACGGCTTTGATCCGGACGGACGTGCGATCCTTGTATTTGTCCTTTTGTGGGCAGTGCATCTGCTTTCCAAAAAGAAAACGCAGAAGGCACCGTCTCCCATCGGGATGATCCTGCTGTCTGCGGTGCTGGGTGTTGTATTATGGGGCGTTTGAACGTTGAGGGAGCTTTGCGTCTCCGGGAAATAAGGCTTGCTTGAGCAAAAACGGAAGGGGAAACGAATATGAGGATCACGGTATATCTGGGAGCCAATGAGGGCAGCGACCCGGCATTGAAGCAGGCAGTGCAGGAGCTGGGACGGTGGATCGGTGAAAGCGGGAACGCGCTGGTGTATGGCGGCTCCCGCAGCGGGCTGATGGGGCTTCTGGCGGAAAGCGTCCTTACCGCAGGCGGGGAGGTGACCGGCGTGGAGCCGCAGTTCTTCATGGAGCAGGAGCTGCAGTATGACGGGCTGACGGAGCTCATCGTCACGCGGGATATGGCTGAGCGCAAGACGAAAATGATCGAGCTGGGGGATGCATTCATCGCATTCCCCGGCGGCACCGGCACACTGGAAGAAATCGCTGAGGTGATGTCCAGAGTTTCACTGAAACAGTTGAGCGCACCCTGCATCCTGTATGATCTGGACGGATACTACGACAGCCTGAAGGCACTGCTGCATGAAATGATCCGCAAGGGGCTTTCCAGCCCAGAACGACAGAAAGGCATCTTTTTTGCAAAGGATCTCGAGGAGATTCGTGCCCTGCTGGAACACTGAAACGATAAAAAGGCTGCTTCTCAGGAATCCCCGGGAAGCAGCCTTTTTACTTAGCAGATTTTACTGGACGCCGAAAAATCAGGCGGCAGTAGAAGAAGCAACTTCAGAAGAAGCAGCCTCGGAAGAAGCAGCCTCGGAAGAAGCAACCTCAGAAGCGACCTCGGAAGAAGCAGCATCGTTTTCAGCCTCAGAGGAAGCTGCCTCGGACTCAGCAGCAACGCTGGAAGCAGCCTCAGAGGAAGTAGCCTCAGAGGAAGCAGCAGTGGAAGAAGCGGAAGAACCGCCGCAGGCGGTCATACCAACAGCCAGAGCCAGAGCAACAACAGCAACAGCAACATTCTTGAGTTTCATATCTAAAATCTCCTTGCATTACAAAAAAGTTTTTTTGCAGAGGCCTTACAGGTCGGGCCTCTTTGCAAGGCTATATTCTAGCCATTTTCGCAAAAAAATCAAGAGGATTTTAGATAAAACTTTCAAAAATCAGGGAGATTCTACGAATTTGTTATAATTTCAGATGAAAAGTCAAAGGATTTTTGACGAATTGCTCGCGCAAGGGAAACGGGAGAAAAAGAATCTTATCTGTGCTGTAACAGAAATGTAATTTCTTGAATCATATGTCGGATCGAATCCGGACGGAACGAAGAAGGGCTGACGGGGAAACAAGAATGTCAGACGCAAGGGCAGAGCGGGCGGCACCTTCTGCAGCCATTGGGCTTTGCACATTTTTTGACCGTCTGTCATACACAGGGCAAAGGGGGAATGCTGTTTTGAACCGGATCATTTTCACCGCAGGGGTGCTGCTGTTTCCTGCTGCCTGCACAGCGCTGGGGGCAGCGGGAGTGTTTCTGCTGCGCCGGACGGAACGACCCTGCACGCAGCGGATCCTGTGCGGCATGGCGGCGGGCATCATGCTGGCAGCCAGTGTATGGAGCCTGCTGCTGCCGGCCATTGACCGCGCCGCCGACCAGCCGCTTCCGGCATGGATCCCGCCTGCCGCAGCACTGGTGCTGGGTGCTGTGGGGCTTCTGCAATTGGAGCAGGCAGCCGGGGCACTTCTGGCCGGAGGCGAAGGTCATGGCGGCCGGACTGTGCTGGCGGTGACCCTGCACAATCTGCCAGAGGGGATGGTCACGGGGCTTGCTGCGGCATTGGCACTGACCGGACGACCGGATGCCGTCAGCGGAGCGCTGGCTCTGAGCCTTGGCATCGGTTTGCAGAACATCCCGGAGGGTGCCGCAGTCAGTCTGCCGCTGGTACACAACGGACGCACCCGGGGTCAGGCGTTCTGCGCCGGGGCGGCGTCCGGGCTGGTGGAGCCGCTGGGAGCGATGCTGGCTTTTGTGCTGGCAGAGTGGGTCGGCGCGGCACTGCCGTGGCTGATGAGTGCGGCGGCGGGCTGCATGGTCTGCGTGACGGCACAGGAGATGATCCCGCAGGCCGTGGAGGGCGACGAACCCGCCGGGGTGGTCAGCATCGTGCTGGGTTTTGCCCTGATGATGGCACTGGATGTGGCACTGTAGCAAAAAAGTTATACGATAATAAAAGAAAATGCCGCTCCGAGTTGTCCCCGGGACGGCATTTTGGACGAAGAGAAGCTCAGGTTTTTTCGAGATAGACGCTTGTGGAAGGAAAGGCAAACTCCACGCCGTCGGCCTGCATGATGTCCATGATGTTCAGGTTCAGGTCGTTCTGCATCTGAAGAAACTCGGCGTAGGCGTTGGTCGTCAGATAGGCGGACACCAGAATATCAATGCTGGAATCGCCAAAGCCTGCCAGCCGGACGATATTGGAACCCTTGCTGGTATAGGGGCTATTGTCCAGCATGGCCTGCAGGTCGGCCATCAGTTTTTCCAGCTGGGGGCGGGTGGTACCATAGGTGACGCCCAGATGGAACTTGTAAGGCCGCATGGTGCGCAGGGCGGCGTTCTGTACGGTGGAAGAGCAGATGGTGCTGTTTGTGACCACATTGATGGTCTTGTCCGACGAACGGATGCGGGTAGAGCGAAAGTTGATGTCGATCACTTCGCCTTCTACGCTGCCTACCTTGATCCAGTCACCGACGGAAAAAGGCTTGTCCAGCAGGATCACAAGGCCGGAGAACAGGTTGCTGGCGCTTTCCTGTGCTGCCAGCGAGATGGTCAGGCCGACAAGGCCGGCACCGGCGACGATGCTGCCGATAGGGAAGCCCACTTCCTGCGCCAGAGCGGCTACGCAAAGCACGATGACCAGCACTTTGTAGGCGGTATTCAACAGGGAGCCCAGAGTCTTGTTGGAACGGATCTCCGCACTGCAGGACGACAGGATCAGATCAGCCAGATCGGAAGCGGAATACAGCCCCTCGCAGATCAGCAGTGTCAGGGCCAGACGGAGGCAGGTGAGCAGCAGCCTTGGGATGCCGGAGATGGCCCAGGGCAGGGAAACTGCCGCCAGATAGATGCCCACAGCGGTGCACATACGCTGTACGGGCACGGTAAAGCTGCGCACCAGAATGGGTGTGCTGACAAAGCGCCAGCTGCGCGCCTGCAAAGCCGGAAACCCTTTTTTGGTCAGCCAGCGGCGTACCAGCCATGCCGCCAGCAAAATGAGCAGGGCACACACCGCCCGGGCGGCAAAGGCCAGCCAACCCTCCAGCAGCAGACTGCCCAGCTCGAAGGAAAGATCACGGATCGAGAAAATCATGGGTACCTCCTGAATTTTTTACAACGGCTCTATCATATCACACCCGGTCGGCCGGGGCAAGCCTGCAAAAAACACCAAACGGCCTCTTGACAAGTCCGGCCAAGCACGCTATACTGTGTGCCAGAAAGTTCGTTTCAGGGCGGGGTGCGATTCCCCACTGGCGGTAAAGTCCGCGACCACCTCTTGCAGGTGCTGACTCGGTGCAACTCCGGGACCAACGGTATAGTCCGGATGTAAGAAACGGCAGGCAAATTGTTGTCTACGCGCCCTGTTGCAGTGTTTTTTGTTGCAGCAGGGCGCTTTTCTGTTTGTCTTTCCCGTTCCAGAACCAGCGCGAAAAGGGCTTTCCAGTCGAATTTTGCAAGGGCTTTGACCCGGGAAGGATTATGTTATGAAAAAAAATATGACCCACAATCTTACGGTTGCCGCCATGCTGAGCGCAGTGGCATTCATCCTGATGTTCATCGAGTTTCCCATTCCGATGCTCATTCCGTCGTTTGTCAAGATGGATTTCTCTGACCTGCCCGCCCTGCTGGGTGCGTTCGCTCTCGGCCCGGTGTACGGCGTGGTCATCAGCTTCATGAAGAACCTGCTCCATATCGTCATCAAGGGCACCTCCACCGCATGCGTTGGTGAGCTGTGCAACTTTATGCTGGGTGCGGTGTTCTCTGCTACGGCAGGTTTCATCTACAAGCACCGCAAGAGCCGCAAGACTGCCATCATCGGCGCAGTAGCCGGTGCCGCAGCCATGGCTGTATTCAGCGTGCCGTCCAACTACTTCATCACTTACCCTGCCTACGTGCAGTTCTACCACATGCCGATGGAAGCCATCCTCGGGATGTATCAGGCCATCCTGCCTTCGGCAGACAGCCTGATCAAGTGTCTGGTGATCTTCAATATGCCGTTTACGCTGGTCAAGGGTCTGCTGGATGCCGTGCTGTGCATGCTGATCTACAAGCCGCTTTCTCCCATCCTGCACGGCCGCAAGTGATCTGCTCTTTTCTTTTTCTTCTTCTCAAATCATAGAACCACAGCAAAACTCCCCGGTCAGGTGCCGCAGCGCGGTTCCCGGCCGGGGAGCTGTTATTTTGCAACTGCAGCTGGCGGTGCTCAGGCCAGTGCGCCTTTGTCCAGCCACCTGCCTTTTGCCATGCGGAGAAGGAACAACACGCCGCGCATGGTCAGCTCGAAGCTCATAGCGAACCACACACCCACCAGCCCGAACTTCGGAGCCAGCAAAACGGCAAGCGTGAGCCGGATGCCCCACATGCTCACAAGGTTCAGCACAAAACAGCCGGCGCTGTCGCCGGCACCCTGCATGGAACCGCTGGCTACGATGCTGGCACCGAACATCGGCTCGGCGATGGCTTCGATGCGAAGCACCTGTGCACCCAGTGCAATGACCGCGGCGTCCGCCGTGAAGATCGCCATAAGGTTCGGCGCAAAGAAAAACATGCCTGCACCGGTCAGCGCCATGATGCCCATCCCCATACCGGTGCACAGCCACGCAAAGCGTTTTGCCATATCCCGGCGGTTTGCACCCACGGCCTGCCCCACCAGAGCGAGGGCGGCGTCCTGAATGCCGTAGCCCGCCATATAGCACAGGCTCTCAGCGCTGACACCGAGGCTGTTGGCAGCAATGGCTGTGGTGCCAAGGCCGGATACGATACGAATGAGCAATACCTGTGCAGAGGACAGCGCAGCACGCTCCGCAGCCAGCGGTGCGCCCACCTTCCACAGATTCTGCAGGCAGGCACGGGTGATGCGCCAGGAGCCGGGCCTGCGGATGCACAGGGGGCCGTCCCGCAGCAGCAGGATGGAAAGGGTCAGTATGCCGCTGATGGCGGTGGCAAGTGCAGTGCCAAGTGCTGCGCCCGGTACGCCGAGACCTGCGCCCCACACGGTAGCAAGATGCCCGAAAAGCTCTATCTCCCGGGTGGGGTTGATGAGGAAAAAGTTGAAGATCACATCCAGCACGCAGGTGAGCACACTGATGAGACCCGGGGTCAGAGCATCGCCGGTAGAACGAAGCATGGACGAATAGGTGCCCATGGCCATGGCAAAGGGCAGGGAAGCCGACCAGATGGCAAAATAGGCAGAGGAATCTGCCTGCAAAGACAGGTCGGCGCCCAGCCATCCGGGCAGAAACCGGCTGATGCCGATGCCGAACGCTGCGGCTGCAAGCCCCACGACACCGTTGAAGACCATGGACTGGCGCAGAACGCCCCGGGCGTCATCCTGCCGGTCAGCGCCGAGATACTGAGCGACCTGAATGGCAAAGGACATGTACAGGCCGGCCAGCATGCCGTGCAGCAGCCATGTACTGGAGCTGACGATACCGATCGATGCCGTGGCAGACGCACCGAGATGCCCCACCATGGCGGCGTCGATGTATTCCATGGCGGTGACAACGATCTGTTGCAGAATGGATGGGATGCTCAGTGTCAGCGCTACCTGCATCGTGTGGCGCAGAGATACTGTTTCGCCCCGGCGCATCTGTGCCGAAAGCTGCTCAAGGGAAATGGACATGCGTTCTCCTTTATCATCAATAGGACGGTTTCTGACAGACTGATATCCTATTATAAGTTCCGCGCCGATAAAAGTCAATTCAGGATATCTTTTTCGCCGGGGAGATTGATTTTTTCAGGCAAGGGTGATACACTTCTCTCACA
The DNA here is from genome assembly GCA_934501115.1 of uncultured Faecalibacterium sp. GTDB lineage: Bacteria > Bacillota > Clostridia > Oscillospirales > Ruminococcaceae > Faecalibacterium. The sequence continues at coordinate 58,694 of CAKSTO010000004.1, read as the reverse complement.
AGAATGAAAGAAAGAGGAACTTTGAATATGATCGAATTTTTGCGTTCTGCTGTTGGGCAGCGCGGTGTGGATGCTCTGGCGTTCCTGCTGGCGTTTGCCCTCACAGCGTTGATGGACTCGGTGTTCCGTGACAGGCTGCCGCAGGATCATGGCCGCGAGTTTGCGGTCAACGGTGCGCTTTCCAAGGGCAAAGCCCGCGGCTCAGGCCTCATCTTCGTACTGTGCATTGCATTGGTATCGCTGGCGTTCCTGCCCTTCAAGGCGGAGTACGTCATCTACACGGTGCTGCTTATCGCGTCCATGCTGTCCGGCTACTTCGACGATGCCGCCGAGACTGCCTGGAATGAGTACAAAAAAGGCATCATTGATTTTGTGATCGCCATCGTGGCGGGCGTCACATATCTGAACTTTAACGGCTGCAGCGTGAATTTTCTGCAGTGGAGCTTCACCCTGCCCTATGCGGTGTACCTTTTGCTGATCGTCATCCTGATCTGGGCAAGCATCAATGTGGTAAACTGTACCGATGGCGTGGACGGTCTGTCCGCCAGTGTCGCCGTGGTGACCATCGGAACCTACCTGCTGGCCTACAAGGCTGAGCTGGCTGAGTACGGTACGGCAGGCGTCGTATTTATGGGCGCACTGCTGGCTTACCTGTGGTCGAACGCAAAGCCCTCCACGCTTCTGATGGGCGATGCCGGCAGCCGCGCGATGGGCTTCTTCATCGCTGTGCTGTCGCTGAAGTGCGGTCATCCCTTCGCTTTCCTGCTGGCAGCGATCGTGTTTATCGTGGACGGCAGCCTTGGCATCATCAAGATCAGCCTGAAGCGATTTTTGCACATCTCCATCCTCAAGAATACCCGCACCCCGTTGCACGACCACGTGCGCAAAAATAAAGGCTGGAGCGACGAGCAGGTGGTCGCCCGCTGGCTGATTTTGCAGTGTGCGGCATCGGCACTGCTGCTGCTCCTTGTCCGCGGCTAAAATATAGCAATAAAAAAGACGCTTGGTTTTGTCTGAATAGGTTTCCCTGGCAGGGAAGCATACAGCAGTGAATCAAGCGTCTTTTATTTTATAGTTCTATGATTCGTTACAGCCCGATCTTTTTGGCGGCGGCCTGCACTACATGCCCCACCAGAACCGAGGTGGTCACGGTGCCAACGCCGCCGGGCACCGGGGTGATGGCGTCTACAACAGGCTCGGCTTCATCAAACTTTACGTCGCCGCAGAGCCTGCCTTCATCGGTCACATGGATGCCCACATCGACCACAGTCTGACCTTCCCGCAGGCAGTCGGCACCCACGGCGCCCATCTTACCCATGGCGACCACGACCACATCGGCTTCCCTGCAAAGGGCGGGGAGATCCCGGGTGCGGGAGTTGCAGATGGTCACGGTGGCGTTCTCGCGATCCAGCATCATGGCAGCAGGCTTGCCCACCACGAGGCTGCGTCCCACCACGACAGCACGCCTGCCGGAAAGGGGAATGCTGTAGTATTTCAGGATCTCCAGACAGGCCTGCGCGGTGCAGGGAGCGTAGCCGAGGTCAGTGTTGGTAAATATGCCGGCCAGGGAGCCGTCTGTGATGCCATCGATGTCTTTTTCCGGCGCAAGCGCTGCGCGCACGGTACGGTCATTGAACTGCTTGGGCAGGGGGCGGAACAGCAGGCATCCGTGGATGGCGTCGTCCGCATTGATCGCTGCAATGACCTTCAGCAGGTCGTCCTGCGAGGCATCGGCAGGCAGAAGAAACTGCTTTACCTCCACACCCACCTTGCTGCAGCGGGTCAGGACACCGCGCTCATAGGAGAGGTCGTCCTCCCGTTCCCCCACACGCACCACGGCCAGGGTGGGAGTGATACCCTTTGTCTTGAGCTGTTCGCATAAGGCTGCGCTGCGTTCGTTCATGGCGGCTACTACCGGCGCACCTTTCAAAATCGTTGCCATAATACTTTCCCTCACTCATGATTTTATCGTAGGAAGATGCTTTGATCTGCTTCCTGCTGGTCATTTCCCCCGCAGTTTCTCGGTTACCACTGCAAACACGGCATCCGCCCGGGGTACAAATTCGGCCAGAAGCCCGTCTGCCTTTGCATCCAACGCGGCGGCATGGCTCCGGTCGGTCATGAGCTTTGTATTGATAAATACATTCAGACTTGCGGCCTGCAAAGCTGCCTTGCACAGCGCGGCGGCACAGCCTGCATCCGAGACGGCCATTACGCTGCCTTTGGCGGCGTATTCCTCCACCAGAACGATGCCTTCGGCACACTTTTCCATGATCTTCAGCGGCACAGCGCAGGCGGCATCCAGCGACTTTTCCAGAACAGCGGCCTTATAAGCCGCCTGCTCCGGCGTATCCTTCGGCAGACCGTATGCCTCGGCCAGCGGAGCAAAGGCTGCGGCATCGGCCTGAACCAGCGCTTCCAGCTCTTTGCGCAGCACTGCCGCCTTGGCGTTCAGAGCCTGAATGTCCGCTTCCACGGCGGCGTATTTCTTCTTGCCGGTGGTCAGGCTGCCCACCATGCTGCCCAGCGCCACACCGGCAGCCCCCACCAGCGCTGAGGCACCGCCGCCGCCCGGCGTGGGCGACTTTCCGGCTAATTCTGCGAGAAACGTTTCGCAGCTCAGATCGATCATTTCCATCGGTAAATTTCTCCCTCTGTCACAAAAATGTCCAGCCGCTGGTCGTGCTCATCCACGGCTGCGCGGGCGACCCGCTGTGCCTCAAATGCAATGCCCACCTTCACCGCGTTTTTACAGCGGGGAAGATAGCGGTCATAGTAGCCCTTGCCCATGCCCACCCGGAAACACTCCGCATCGAAGGCTGTGCAGGGCACCAGAACGGCATCCAGAGATTCCGGCGGCAAAAGCGCTGACCGGTTCAGAACGGGCGTGCGGATGCCGTACTGTCCCACCTCCCAGCCGTCTGAGCCGGGCACGGCAGCGGTGAGCGTGTACCCCTCCCCGCATACCGGGTATGCCAGCGTTTTGCCCTGTGCCCGCGCCTTTTCCGCAAAAGCGGAAAGGTCGGCTTCAGAGCCAAAAGCTGAATACAGCAGGAGGGTGCGGGCGTTCCGCACCGCGTCCAGACACCAGAGATTCGCGCACAGAGCTGCGCTGGCGGCAGCACGTTCTCTGGCAGAAAGCGCCTTGCGGGCGGCACGGCCTGCGCCGCGCTGTACCTCTTTTTCTTCACGGACCGTCACCAGAGAACACCTCATTTCATCTATGACCGGACTGACTTGAAAATGATACAAAATCGGCACTGCATTTTTATACAAGTATAATAAACACTTCAGACAAAAAAAGCAAGCCTTTTGTCAGAATGGAAGTTGAAGATCCTGCAAGTTTCTGCTATGATTATAGAAAGCAATTCGGTTCGTGCGCGGAGCAGAGTGGCTTGGAACGATCAGGAACCCGGGTGCCTGCCCGGGAATTGAGAGGGGTTAAAATTATGTACAGTGAAATGATGGACACCATCGGTCTGGTCAACACCGTTGACCCGGAGCTGGCTGCGGCGATGAACCGTGAGCTGACACGGCAGCGCCAGAACATCGAGCTGATCGCCAGCGAAAACATCGTCTCTCCGGCGGTGATGGCTGCAATGGGCAGCATCCTGACCAACAAGTACGCCGAGGGTCTGCCCGGCAAGCGTTACTATGGCGGCTGTGCTTATGTGGACGAGGTGGAGAACATTGCCATTGAGCGTGCCTGCAAGCTGTTCGGCGCAAAATATGCCAATGTTCAGCCGCACTCCGGTGCACAGGCCAATCTGGCCGTTTACTTTGCTCTGCTGGATCTGGGCGATACCGTCATGGGCATGGATCTGTCGCAGGGCGGCCATCTGACCCACGGCTCTCCGGTGAATATGTCCGGCAAAAACTATCATTTCGTCTCCTATGGCGTCAACGCTGACGGCGTGATCGATTACGTCGAGCTGGAAAAGCAGGTCAAGAAGGTGCGTCCCAGACTGATCGTGGCCGGTGCATCCGCTTACCCCCGTGCCATCGACTTCCAGAAGATCGCTGAGATCGCCCACGGCTACGGCGCATACCTGATGGTCGACATGGCTCACATCGCCGGTCTGGTGGCAGGCGGCTATCACCAGAGCCCTGTGCCCTATGCAGACGTTGTGACCACCACGACGCACAAGACGCTGCGCGGCCCCCGCGGCGGCCTGATCCTGACCAACAACCCGGTCATTGCAAAGCGCATCAACTCTGCGGTGTTCCCCGGCACGCAGGGCGGCCCGCTGGAGCACGTCATCGCAGCAAAGGCTGTATGCTTCGGCGAGGCACTGAAGCCGGAATTTAAGGAGTATGCGCGCAAGATCGTTGAAAATGCACAGGCAATGGCTGCTGAGCTGCAGGCACGCGGCGTCAAGCTGGTGTCCGGCGGCACTGACAACCACCTGATGCTCATCGACCTGCGCGACGAGGAGTGCACCGGCAAGGAGCTGGAGGCTCGCCTTGACAGCGTGCACATCACCGCCAACAAAAACACGGTTCCCGGCGAGACCCGCAGCCCCTTTGTTACCTCCGGTGTCCGTCTGGGCACTCCGGCAGTTACCACCCGCGGTATGGGTGCAGACGAGATGAAGGTGATCGCAGACTGCATTGCAGACTGCATCTGGCACTATGACGAGAAGAAGGACGAGATCAGCGCCCGTGTGCTGAAATTGACCGATGAATTCCCGCTGTATCAGTAAAAACACATTTGCAAGGGGGAGCGTCTGCGGATGCTTCCCCTTTCTTTTTCAGCCTTTTTATGCTACCATAGATTCAAATTCAGGAGAGGGAGAACCAACCATGGAACGCATCGGACTTCTGCATCTGTATTACGGCGACGGCAAGGGCAAGACCACTGCTGCCATGGGGCTTGCCCTGCGGGCACTGGGCAGTGGAAAGCGTGTAGTGATCCTGCAGTTTTTGAAGGGCAGCAAAAGCGGCGAGATCCCGCTGCTGGAACGATTGGGGGCAAAAGTCTACCGGGGCAAGGCAGGGCAGAAATTTGTTTTTCAGATGAATGATGCCGAAAAGGCTGCCACCCGGCAGCTGCAGAACGAAAACCTCACAGCTGCCATGGCAGAACCGTCCGACCTTCTGATTCTGGATGAGGCAGGCAGTGCATGGGAGCTGGATATGGTGGATAGAGAGCTTCTGCAAAAAGCTGTGCTGCAGCGCCCTGCCGGGCGCGAATGCGTGCTGACCGCCCATGCAGCCCCTGAATGGATGCTGAGCGCGGCTGACTATGTGACTGAAATGAAGTGCCGCCGCCACCCGTATCAGAAAGGCATTGCCGCACGGAAGGGGATCGAGTATTAAGGTACCTTGAACAGGGAGAACTTTTCGTCTTGCATTTATCCGACCGATGTGATATGATGAAGTTAAGAACCATGCGTACATTTTTCTGAGCAGACCTACCAGACCAGAGGGAGCCGCTCCGTACCGCTGCCGGGGCAGACCCTGACGGCGTTTTATTTGAAGCAACGGTTAGCACTCCCTAACGGATGCGGCGCGCCTGCAGCGCATGAAAGATCTGGAGGGGAATAAAATGATTGAAACGACAGTAAAAGTTGATGGTATGATGTGCGGCATGTGCGAGAGCCATGTCAACGAAGCGGTGCGAAGGGCGTTCCCGGAGGTGAAGAAGGTCTCTTCTTCCCATAGCAGGGGTCAGACAGTCATTCAGTCGGAACAGCCACTGGATGAGCGGAAGCTGCGCGAGGCCATCAACGCCACCGGCTACGAGGTCAAGGGCGTGAAGAGTGCTCCCTACGAGAAAAAAGGCTTCTTCTCGTTCCTGAAAAAATAAGAACAACGGTTTCGGACAGTAAGGGAGGCGCATTTGGATGAGGATCCTGGTTTACGGCGCGGGCGTTTTGGGCTGCGAGCTGGCACATGTGCTGACGCAGAACAAAAAGAACGTTGTTACGCTTCTTGCGCGGGGCGAGTGGAAGGAGATGATCGATCAGAAGGGGCTGGTCATCCGCCACTGGGTACAGCGCAAAACGACCATCGACCGGGTGCGGACGGTGGACGCACTGGCTCCGGACGATTTCTACGACCTGATCTTTGTGGTGATGCAGGCGGGTCAGCTGCCGGAGGTGCTGCCCATTCTGAAGCAGAACCGCAGCCAGTACTTTGTGTTCGTGGGCAACGATCCTCATGCAAAGGAGATCCTGCAGTATCTGCAGCGTCCGGCAGACAAGGTCGCATTCGGCTTCCAGAACAGCGCCGGACGCCGAGAGAGAGATCGTGTGATCAGCGTGCACACCGGAGTCGGCATGACGGTGGGCGGTGCAACGACTCCGCTTTCCGGCACTTTCCGGATCCGGCTCAAGACGGCGTTCGACGGCGTAAAATATAAGCTGACTTTTTACGGTGATATGGATGAGTGGCTCAAGTGCCATATTGCGCTCATTCTGCCGGTCTGCTATGTGTGCTACGCCTGCAACGGCGACCTGACCCGCGCGACCAGACAGCAGCGCGGTGCCATTCTGGATGCAGCCTATGAAGCCTGCCTGATGCTGAAAGATGCAGGCATTCCGGTAAACGACAAGGACAACACCGATGTGTTCAGACAGGGTTCTTCGGGGCGCCGTCAGATGGAAGCGATGGTCTTTGTCATGGCAAAAACGCCGCTGGGACGTCTGTGTGCGTCGGATCATGCGATGCATGCGGTACCGGAAATGCAGTATCTGGACGAAGCCTTTGAGGCCTTGCGCAGGCAGACCGGCACGGCGATGCCCATGTGGGAGAATCTGCGGCAGCAGATGCCATCCTGGGAAACTTTGCTGAAAAAGCAGTGAACCCATAGGGGCAGAGCAGGGCGTTTTCTGCACTGCTGTGAGAGAGCTGCCCATAAGATACAAAAAAGCTGATGCAGCCGCATCAGCTTTTTTTGCTGTCAATTTTTCCAGAAACTCCGCAGCTTATTCTCCAGCTCCTGATTGCTTTGCACGGATTCGATCTGTCTCCAGTGCGGCGGAAACAGCCGGGTGTATTCCGACTGAGTAAAACGGTCGTCCAGCAGCAGAACAACGCCCCTGTCCTCCGGCGTGCGGATGACTCGCCCTGCCGCCTGCAGGACCTTGTTCATGCCGGGGTAGCGGTAGGCGTAGTCGAAGCCGCAGCCGTTCAGTGTGTCGTAGTAACGGCGCAGCATCTCCTGCCGGGGGTTCACCTGCGGCAGCCCGACCCCCACGATGGCGCAGCCGATGAGACGGTCACCGGCAAGGTCTACGCCCTCACCGAAGATGCCGCCCATCACGCCGAAGCCCAGCAGAGTTTCTTTGGGGGAGGGAACAAATCTGGCCAGAAACTCTGCCCGAGCGGTGTCGTCCAGCCGGCTTTCCTGTACGAGAGTGCGGATGTCAGGGTATCGTGCAGAAAAGTCTTCGTGTACCTGCCGCAGGTAGGAGTAGCTTGGGAAAAATGCAAAATAGTTTCCGACTTTGCTTTGCGCAAGACACGCCAATGCATCCGAAACAGCAGGCACACTGGAACCCCGGTCGCGGTAGCGGGTGGAGATCCCAGGCAGGCAGTACAGGCCGAGATTTTCTGTGGGAAAGGGGCTGTTCAGCGCCACAGCCCGGGCATCGGCGCAGCCCAATACGCTCCGGTAATAACCCGGCGGAGTGAGCGTGGCACTGAACAGCGCTGCGCTGCGCCCGGCAGCAAGGCTGGCGTCCACAAAAGGCGCAGGGTCGAGACAGAGCAGGTGCAGTTCCAACTCACTGCCGTGTGCAGTCAGCTGGGTGATAAAATGGCCGTCGTACCGCTCGGCGGCGCGGGCAATGTCCTGTATCGCAAAGTACAGCTCCAGCAGCTGAGGATGGGCATCTGCATCCGGGTTTGCTTCCAGCCAGTTCTGCAATTCTGCCTGAACGGCGCGCAGCGGAGCCAGCAATGCGGCAGGTAATTCGCGTACAAATACGGTTCCGTCCTGTGCGTAGTCCGGCTCGGGCAGCTCCAGTGCAGGTGCGGCGTTTTCCGGCAGAAGACTGGTCTGGGCGGGGGAGTGGTCTCCTGCTTCCGGGGTGTGCCGCGGTGCCAGCCGGACGCAGGCCTTCCGGGCTTCCAGAAACGCCTTGTCGGCTTTGGTCAGAGCGCTCTTCAGGCGGCTCCTGCCTTTTCCAAGAGCACGTTTTGCGTCCGTCAGGCCGCTTTTGGAAAAGGAGGCTGAGTACATGGCGCGGGCGCGGTCGGGCAGATTGTGCGCTTCATCAATGAGAAACAGCCAATCGCCGGAGCTGTCGAAGAAGCGCTTCAGGTGCACGACAGGGTCGAACAGGTAGTTGTAGTCTCCGATGACCACATCGCACCACTCGCTCAGGTCAAGCCCCAGCTCGAAGGGACAGACGGAAAACCGTTGTGCAGTTTCTGCCAGCGCAGCGCGGTCAAAGCTCCCGCTGCCATCCAGCAGAGCGGACAGTGCGTCCTTGATACGGTCGTAGTAGCCGTTGGCATAGGGGCACAGCTCGGGCAGGCAGGCGGGGCGGCCTTCGGCGTCCGGGTGCAGGCAGACTTTTTCTTTGGCAGTCAGGGTGACGCTGCGCAGTGCAAGGCCGGGGGCAGACGCTCGCAGCCGGGCGATTGCGTCCTCAGCGGCGGCCTGCGTCGTATTGCGTGCGGTGAGATAAAAGAGCTTTTCGCCGCTGCCCTCGCCCATGGCGCGCAGGGCGGGGAAGAGAACACTCATGGTCTTACCGATGCCGGTGGGAGCCTGACAGAACAGCCGCGTGCCGCCTTTGCGGCTGGCATCCCTGCCGGTGCGGCAGGCGCGGTAGACTTCGCCCGCCAGCGCCCGCTGCCCGGGACGGTACTCTGCAAAGGGAAATTGCAGCACCGAAAGGCTTGCCGTGCGGCGGCTGCCCCATTCCAGCTGCCGCTGTGCCCAGGGAACATACCGGCAAAGGAGTTTGTGCAGAAATTCGTCCAGCTCTTGCTGGGTGAAATGCCGGGTAAAGCGAACGGTCTGATCGGTATCGATCTGATAATAGGTCAGCCGCACGTCGATTTTTGGCAAGTTTTGCTGTGCAGAATAAATGGCACCGTACACCATGGCCTGTGCCCAGTGACAGGCATTCATTTCCTCATGGATCTCGTCGAACGGGACAGCGGTGGTCTTGATCTCGTCAATGACCGTCGTGCCGGTTTCATCCGTAAAAATGCCGTCGGCACGCCCCTCCAGCGTGAAGACGATGCCGTCTGCTTCCCGGTCGGCGGAGAGAAAAACCTCTGCTTCGTAGCCGTCCCCGGCGGCTTTCTGCAATCTGCGGTGGATGCGCGCCCCTTCAAGAGCACGGTCAAAACCCGCAAAACGACTGTCGATGCTGCCGGTGCGCAGCAGAAATTCCACCAGTTGACGGATGGGGAGATGGATGGAGGGCAAGGCGGTTCACTTCCTTATAAAAGCACTAATCTAATTCAAACATTCTGATACACTCTTTTGCCGCCTCATCTACCTTGCCGAAATCCACCACCGCACGGTAGTAGGTCTCCAGCTCGTCGTGGCAGCTCTTGGCCTGCGCCATCAGGGCACTGGCCTGCTCCAGCAATTCTGCGGCCGCACGTTCATTGAACCGCAGCCGCGCACGGTAGGCGGCGATGTTTTCCCGGTCAAGGAAACGGCTGCACCGCACGGACTGCACGCCGGGCAGCTGCACCGGGTGCCACCGGTTGTCGGTGAGAAAAGCCAGCTTCAGCTCCGGAATAAGGATGTGGTCGATCTTATCCTCGGGATGCATGGCGCAGGGGCAGGTGATGAGGTGGTAGCCCCGGGTCAGGGCTTCGGCGCGGATGAGCTCCAGCAGCAGCCGCGAGACGGCACCGTAATCGTCCCGGAATACGATGAATCTGCTGGCAAGAGCCTGCACGGTGCCCTGATAAAACACTCCGCCCTTCGGGGTGACAGCGGAAAGCAGACGAAGCTCTTCACTGCCGGCACCCTCGGTGCGGGGCAGTGCCCGGGTGCACAGACGTTTGACGTAGCGGCGCACCTTCTCGAAGTTGGCGCTGCAGGCCTCAGCCCGGCGGCTGTCCAGCAGCAGACTTCCGGCAGACGCGATATACCGCGATGCCCGGCTGCGCAGCATGGCGTTGCGGGCGAACAGCGCCTTGACCTCGTCAGTGTGCTGATGCAGCTTTTCCGCGTCGATGGTATGATACAGGCTTACGACCACTTCGTCGGCTCCCGGGGCGTCCGGCTCCACCACATGAGGCGCGGTGGCGTCCACAATGGCCTTGTGCCGTTCAGGCAGGATCACACCGTCCAGACTGTCGGGGTCGCTGGCACAGTGGATGCGCTGTACCATTTCGCCCTGCTGCTCGGCTGCCTGTGCCAGCCGTTTCATCAAAGTGGACTTTCCGCAGCCGGGGCCGCTTTTGATGAGATACATCTGCATCCCGGGCTCTCGGCGCAGGGGTTCAAAATAGCCCTTGAACCCGGCGGGTGTGGCTGCACCCAGAAAGAAATCAATGGGATCATGCCGTGTGGTTTCCATAACTGAACACCTCTCTTTTGCTTTAGAATATGCAAAAGGGAAGGGGTTGGTTCGTTCTTATTGATAGGTATGGTCACACACTTTTTCGATGGTATCCCTCAGTGCGGCAAAATCTTCAAAGGCAGCAGGTTTGTTCTGCGGCTGGCGCAGAAGGGCGGCGGGATGGAAGGTGCCCATGAACAGGATGCCGCCCTTTTCGATGAACTGCCCGTGTTCTTTGGTCACCGAAAAGTCCGGGCGGATCATCCGCTGGGCGGCGATGCGGCCAAGGCAGACCACGATCTTCGGATTCAGCAGGCGGAACTGCTCCCGCAGCCACGGCATGCAGGCCTCGCTCTCCTCGGGCTGCGGGTCGCGGTTCTGGGGCGGGCGGCACTTGACGATATTTGCAATGTAGCAGTTTGTGCTGCGGTCAAGGTCGATGGCAAAGAGGTATTTGTCCAGCAGCTGACCGCTGCGCCCCACAAAGGGCAGCCCCTGCTCGTCCTCACTTTGGCCGGGGCCTTCGCCTACGAACAGCACCTCGGCGTCCTCCACGCCCTGCCCGAACACCACATTGGTGCGGGTTCGGCACAGCTCGCACCGCGTGCAGACAAGACATTCGCCCTTTAATGTTTCCCAATCCATAGCGGTAATGATCTCCTTCAGAAACGTATGATATTTTATTCACAAGATTGAATCTGCTTTTCTCTTAAATATTAGCACAAAAAGCCAATTTTGTCTTGAACTTTTTGCTGTCTGTGCTAGAATAAGAGAGAAAGGCATCCTTGTGTCCAACACGCAGGATGACAATTTTGGAAAGTAAATTCGGAGGTAATCACAATGGCTGATATGTTTGCACCGCTGGTAGCACAGCTGAAGGCAAATCCCAAGACGATCGTTTTCACCGAGGGCAATGATCCCCGCATTCTGGAGGCAGCAAGCAAGCTGCTGGCCGAGGGCGTGCTGAAGGTCGTCATGGTGGGCAACGAGGCTGAGTGCAAGGCTGCTGCCGCCGCCGGTAACTTTGATATTTCTGCTGCCGAGATCATCGATCCTGAGAACTACGCCGGTTTCGATGAGATGGTCAACACCATGGTCGAGCTGCGCAAGGGCAAGCAGACCGCTGAGGAGTGCACCGCACTGCTGAAGAAGTCCAACTACTTCGGCACCATGCTGGTCAAGATGGGCAAGGCCGACTGCCTGCTGGGCGGCGCCACCTACTCCACCGCCGATACCATCCGCCCCGCTCTGCAGCTGGTCAAGACCAAGAAGGGCGCACATCTGGTGAGCTCCTGCTTTATTCTGGACCGCGACTGCGGCGAAGAGGGCCTGAAGCGCATTGCCATGGGCGACTGCGCAGTCAACATTGACTACACCGATACCATCGACAAGGCTACCGGTGAGGTCAAGGTCTCTGCCGCTGCAAAGCTGGCTGAGGTGGCTGTTGAGACCGCAAAGACCGCAAAGCTGTTCGGCATCGACCCGAAGGTCGCTGTGCTGAGCTTCTCCACCAAAGGCTCCGGCAAGGGCGGCACGGTCGCTCTGAGCCACGACGCTGTCATCAAGGCGCAGGAAATGGATCCCGAGCTGGCTGTGGACGGCGAACTGCAGTTTGACGCTGCCGTTGCTCCTGAGGTCGCACAGGTCAAGTGCAAGGGCAGCAAGGTTGCCGGTCAGGCCAATACCTTCATCTTCCCCTGCATCGAGGCCGGCAACATCGGCTATAAGATCGCTCAGCGTCTGGGCGGCTACGCAGCTTACGGCCCCATCCTGCAGGGTCTGAACGCTCCCATCAACGACCTGTCCCGCGGCTGCAACGCAGACGAGGTGTACAAGATGAGCCTGATCACTGCCTGCCAGTCTTAAACTGCGGATCGGCTGAATAGCGTTTGCCTTTTCAAAGACTGCCGTACTTTTTTGTGCGGCAGTCTTTTTTTGTATCGGCAAAAACCGGCCGTGCCCCTCTTGCAATCTGACGGCGTTTATGGTACAATATTCTGGCATTCAGAAGAATGTGTCGGACAGCGCCTGCTGCGTGGTTCGGCATACGGATGCGGGTCCTGTACGATGGATTCGCTGTGAACCAGGTCAGGTGGGGAACCAAGCAGCCTTAAGCAGTGCGTTCGTGCGTTTCAGTCAGCCTGCATCCGTATGCCGAGTTACGCAAGGCGGGGACAAAACCCCGTCGTGCGCTGTCCCTTTTATTTTGCCGGAAAGGGGAGACCAGCCGTGTACCGTGCCTTATACCGCAAGTGGAGGCCGCAGCGTTTTGAGGACGTGGTTGGTCAGCGTGCCATCGTTACCGCGCTGAAAAACCAGATCACTGCAAACCGCGTGGGTCACGCTTACCTGTTTACCGGCGTGCGTGGCACGGGCAAGACCACCTGTGCCAAAATTTTTGCCAAGGCGGTCAACTGCCTGCATCCGCAGGGCGGCGACCCCTGCGGTGAGTGCGAGATCTGCAGGGGCATCGACAACGGCAGCATCCTCGATGTGGTGGAGATGGACGCGGCATCCAACAACGGCGTGGATGACATCCGCGACCTGCGCGACGAGACGGCGTACACGCCAAGTGCCTGTAAATATAAGGTTTATATCATCGATGAGGTGCACATGCTGTCTACAGCGGCGTTCAACGCTCTGCTGAAAACGCTGGAAGAGCCGCCTGCCCATGTCATCTTTATTCTGGCCACCACCGAGATCCAGAAAGTTCCGGCTACGATCCTGTCCCGCTGCCAGCGGTATGACTTTACCCGTATCGGCCCCGAGGACATTGCCGGCCGGGTGGAGTATATTGCGCGGGAAGAGCATCTGGAGCTGACCTCGGACGGTGCAGAGTTGATCGCCCGCCTGGCGGACGGCGCTCTGCGCGATGCACTGTCCATTTTGGACACCTGTGCCGGCGTCACGGCGAAGATCGATGCCGATGTGGTGCGCCGCATGGCAGGCGTTACCGACCGCAGCTATCTGTTCCGCATTTCGGATGCACTGGAAGCGCAGGATGGTGCTGCGGCGCTGGCACAGCTGGCACAGCTGCGTCAGCAGTCTGTGGATGTCAAGCGGCTGACCGAAGAACTGATCGCTCACTACCGTGCCCTGATGCTGGCGGCATTGCCTGGCGGACAGGCGCTGCTCTCCGGCGTGTCACCGGAGGAAGAAGCACTTTATCTCGAAAAAGGCCCTCAGCTGGGTCAGCGGGAAGCGATCCGTGCGATCCGGACACTGGGCACGGCGCTGGAACACATGACCCGCGGCAGTGACCAGCGCATTGAGCTGGAACTGGCGCTGTTCACCCTGTCTGAGCCGCCGCAGCAGATGCCGACAGCACCGGCACAGGCCGCTCAAACGCCTGCACGCACGGCTCCGGCGGTTCAGCAGCCCTTCGCGGCTGCTCCCGCCGCGCAGCCCTTTGCCAGTGCTCCGGTGCAGTCAGCTGCACCGATCCCGGCACCTGTAGTGCAGGATGAGCCTGTGCACCCCGCGTCAGAGCAGGAAAAACCTGTGCCGACAGACGAGCTTCCGCCCTTGCCGGAGGAGCCGCCGGTGCAGCAGAGTGAGGCACTGCCTTGGGATGAATCTTCTGCGCAGCCGGAGCAGAAGCCTGCCTCTGCGGAGAAAGCGCCTGCACCTGCAGGCGCAGAGCCGGCCCCGCAGGCAGAACAGCCTGCCGCTGCCGTTCCTGCGGAAAACCCTGCCGACCCGGTACTCAACAAGCCGCGCAGAGTGGCACAGGAAGGCATCAATCCCTTCCCGTACTGGGAGCAGGTGGTGCAGAAACTGCAGGAAAAAGACCCGATGCTCTACACGTATCTGCGCAAGTCCAAGGCCTATTTCGACGGCACTCGCGTGCTCATCGATGGCGGAAAGACCTTTCGGGACTTCATCCGCGCCAATAAGGACAGCCAGAAACTGATCAAAAAGCTGATCGCGGAGGTGTCCGGCGTGGCGGTGCCGATCGGACCCTATGAGCCCAAGACAGCAGGAAAGGCAGCTTCCAATGCGGAGCAGTCGCTTCATGCGCTGGAAAAACTCGGGCTGGAAGTGTCGATTGAGGATTCCGAGAGGAAAAAGAGAATGTAAAGAAACAAACCCTCTCGGGCGCTTTTGCGCCAGCTCTCCCGAAGGGTGAGCTTTTATGCATCTGACCACCAGCGCACAGAAAGCTCCCCCTTTCGGGGAAGCTGGCAAACCCGTCAGGGTTTGACTGAGAGGGTTCATCATAATAAAAGGAGTAACCAACTATGAAAGCAAGAATGCCCGCAGGCTTCGGCCGCCCCGATATGAACGCTCTGATGCGTCAGGCACAGAAAATGCAGGACGATATGAAGGCCAAGCAGGCCGAGCTGGAAGCCGCAGAGTACACCGGCAGCGCTGCCGGTGAGATGGTCACGGTTAAGATGAACGGCAAACATGAGGTGCTTGCTATTACCATCAAGCCCGAGGCCGTGGATCCGGATGACATCGAAATGCTGGAGGATATGGTGGCCGCTGCTGTCAATGCGACCGTCAAGCAGGTGGACGAGACTGCTGAGGCTGAGATGGGCAAGCTGACCGGCGGCCTGAATATTCCGGGGCTCTGAGCCGGCAGGAGGAAGTGACATGGGCTATACTGCAGCTCCGCTGGAAAAGCTGATCGAAGAGTTCAGCAAGTTCCCGGGGGTCGGGCGCAAGGGCGCCACACGCATGGCATATCAGGTGCTGAGTATGTCCGATGAAGACTCTGCAGCACTGGCTGCCGCCATCCGGAATGCCCACACAAAGCTCCATCGCTGCCGTGTCTGCCAAAACTACACCGAAGCGGAGCTCTGCCCCATCTGTGCCAGTACAAAGCGGGACAACTCGGTGATCTGCGTGGTGGAAACGCCCCGCGACGTGCAGGCACTGGAGCGCACCCGGGAGTACCATGGGCTTTATCATGTGCTGTACGGGCTCATCAGCCCGATGGATGGCATCGGTGCTGAACAGCTCACGGTCAGGCAGCTGCTGGCGCGGCTGGGCGACGGCAAGGTGAAGGAAGTCATCATGGCCATGAACCCTACCGTAGAAGGCGAGGCGACCGCCATGTATCTGGCAAACCTCGTCAAGCCGCTTGGCATCAAGGCGACCCGTCTGGCTTATGGTCTGCCAATGGGCGGAAGCCTGGAGTATACCGACGATAAGACCTTGTACAGGGCGCTTTCCGGCCGGGATGAGCTGTAATGGAAAGAATTTACAGTTTCTTAAAAATCAGCACTTGAAAAAGTGTGAAAAAATGGTATACTGATACAACAAACCGGAGCAGAGAAAGGAGGCGCGCTGAATGGCACCTGCGAAAGAACGTCCGGCAACAAAAACCATTGCGACGAACCGTGAAGCGCGCCACGAGTATTTTGTTCTGGAAGCACTGGAGACCGGCGTTGAGTTGAAGGGCACGGAGGTCAAAAGCCTGCGTGCCGGCGGTGTCAACCTGAAGGACAGCTGGGTGGATATTGAGGACGGCGAGCTTCTGGTCAAGGGGATGCACATCAGCCCCTACGATCATGGCAACCTGTTCAATCAGGATCCTATGCGTGTCCGGCGTCTTCTGGCGCACAAAAGCGAGATCCGGCGGCTGCATCAGCAATGCAAGCTGCAGGGCTATACGCTTGTGCCGCTTTCGCTTTACTTCAAGCATGGCCGCGTGAAAATGGAAGTGGGGCTTTGCAAAGGCAAAAAGCTCTACGATAAGCGTGCTGACGCCGCTCAGCGTGACGCCAAACGCTCCATTGACCGTGCAATGAAATCCAACGGCAGATATGATTGATCGTTTCAGACCCTTTCCTGAAACGGAACTTTTCCAAAGCTATCCGCATATCGCAAGATATGCTTTTATGGGGGCGTAAAGGTTTCGACGGGGGGAGCGAGGTCTGGGCAGCGGGTAGCAGCGGGGGAACTGCTTTATAACTCCTCCAAAAAAATTAACTGACAATAATAATTCTCAGTTGCTCGCAGCCTGAGTGCTGCGCGTTCCGCCCACTCTTGTGTCGTGTGGGGTCGGGGCGTCCTTTAGACACAGCACCTGAACGGACCTAAGCTTTGCGGACCGGCAGGAACTCATGAAGCTACCAATGCGCTAGCCTGACGATCGGCGTGGCGCGGCGGGAATGTTGTAGATCGCCTGCACCCGGAGACACCTGCACTGAACTCTTTTCGGACATGGGTTCGACTCCCATCGCCTCCACCACTTAAAAACCACCTAGGAACGAAAGTTTTTAGGTGGCTTTCTTCTGTTGAAAACCCATTGAATAACCCACTCGTTCAAAAGCTAATGCAGGAGGATGACATGCTTGACAACGAACAGTAAAGAGGGCACATTTGCGAAAAGACTTAAAGCTATTGCTGTGAAAATCCAAAGCATCCAGAGAAACGGCCAGTGTGGCTGCGTCAAAGAATTGGATGCGCATGGCTGCCAATCTTGATGAAATCATTGTAACTGCGGATGAAGTATGCCGCGAGCCCGCAAATCACAAAAATGCGGAAGCCTTCAACCGCGGAAGAATTAAAATCCGCGTGGGCGAAAACGCGTATGAGGCAGATGTGCTGACAGCCATCAAACCGGATACACGGGAGATTTTTTATGATATTGTTAACATCAAAGAAACAAAAATAAAGCCCTCCGGTGGTACCCACGTAGAATCCGAAGATTCAAGGAGTAGATTGCCGGAGAGCTTTACAGAGACCTTCGGCAAAGCCCACATGGAATCCGAAGATTCGGGGAGCAGCGAGTCGAAGATCTCTAACCAGAGTATAGCACAGGAAGCCGCTGAAAACAAGGGATATGACGGGACGCTGAAGAAAAACGTACGGTATCAGCTGGATGAACACTTTGAGAATGAAGTGGACAAGATCGATCTGAAAGCCACATGGTCGAAGCGCATCCGGGTGGGCTCCACTTCAGAAGTGCTGCAGAGCATCGGCGTGAAAGACCAGAGCATTTACTGGAGCAGCGGGAAAATACGGAAGATCCTGACAAAGCACAGCACCGAAAACTTTGCTGCGGGCGTGGATGATTCTGTCATGACGAAGGAAATCATCAAACAGGTGCCGCAGGAGTTGGAAAACCCTGTGATCGTGCTGCACTCGGACACCAGCAAAAATGCAGGCTATGCAAGCCGCATTTACATGTTCGGTGAAGTGTATGACAAAACCGGAAAGCCAGTGGATGTTTCTCTGGAATTGCTGCCCACAAACAACAAGGGACTGGAGCTGGATAACATCATGGTGACCAGCGCCTACGGAAAGCGAAATGTGCAGGGACTTTTGAACCGTGACCAACTGCTGTACATTGACCCGGATAAAAAAGAACCGATACCTAGTTAGCTGTTAATAGGCTCCAATTGCCGTTACGCATAACCAAGTATGGTTCTATTGCAAGTTTACGCTATGACAAAGGAAATGTCAAGAGCGTATGGACGAGAAGAAAAAGAGCATGAGCTGAAGAAACGATGAGATAACAGACAGCCCCGGGGAGCCTGACGGTTCCTCGGGGCTGATGTTTAGTGGGGCATGTGGCGGTAAAAGGAACAGGGAATATAAAGAAAGATGGCGGTGGGGAAAACGGTGACTGTCGGGTTCGACTGGGGTTTTGGTTTGCCCACCACTAAAAGCACGTTGATTCGTCAAGAATTAACGTGCTTTTTGCTTTGCTCACGCAAGAGCTGTGCACGGCATGCAAGCAGTAGATCCAACAGCGGAAAGAACATCCGGAAGATGAAATATGAAAAATCTGCAGATGCTTGACCTGCACCCGGGTGGAAGGTGTATACTGTAGCTGTACAGGGAAAGTTCACTGACAAAAAGCAACAGACAAGGGAGAACGATGATGCTGAAGATCGAACATCTGACCAAGACCTATGGCGGCAAAAAGGCTGTGGACGACCTGAGCCTGCACATCCGTCCGGGTGAGCTATGCGCTTTTCTGGGGCGCAACGGCGCAGGCAAGACCACGACGTTGAAATGCTGCTGCGGGATCCAGAAGTTTGACAGCGGCGAGATCTGGGTCGACGGTATTTCGGTGCGGGAAGATCCGCTGGCGTGCAAACGGAAGCTGGCATATCTGCCGGATAACCCTGACCTCTATGACTATATGACCGGCATCCAGTATCTGGATTTTATCGCGGATGTCTTTGAGGTCAGCACCGCTGCACGGACGCAGCGCATCCGGGAGAATGCGGAGGCTTTTGGGCTGACGGCAGATCTTGGGCAGAGCATCGGGGCATACTCGCATGGAATGAAGCAGAAGCTGGCGATCCTGGCGGCATTGCTGCATGAGCCGAAGCTCATCCTGATGGACGAGCCTTTTGTGGGGCTTGACCCGCTGGCATCTCACCAGCTTAAAACGATGATGCGCTCTTTCTGCGCGCAGGGCGGGGCGATCTTCTTTTCCACCCATGTGCTTGAGGTGGCCGAAAGGCTCTGCGACCGCGCAGCGATCCTCTGTGAAGGCAGGCTGCTTCGCGCCGGTTCGATGGACGAGGTGCGGGGCGGCGATACACTGGAGGATGTTTTCCTCGGATTGAAAGGGGAGGGCGGCTCATGCTGAAAGTGCTTTTCCGCAAGCAGCTTCTGGAGATGACAGCCTTTCTGCGGCGCAGCAGCAAAACCGGGAAAACGCGCTCCCGCACGCAGAAAGCGGCAATGGCAGCATTGTTTGCCGTGCTGCTGCTGTTTGCGGCGTTCTGCATCTTTCTCATGGCGTGGCCGATGTGCGCGGCACTGGTGCAGCAGGGGCTTGGCTGGTTGTATTTTGCATCCATGGCGCTGACCTCGCTGATCATCAGCGTAGTGGCCAGTGCCTTTATGAGCCACTCGGCGTTATTTCAGGCAAAGGACACAGAGCTTCTGCTCTCGCTGCCGATCCCGCCGGAAATGGTTTTTGCCGTTCGTGCGGCAGGGGTCTATCTGACGGGGCTGCTGTATCTTCTGCTGGCATGGGTGCCGGCGGTGGTGTGCTATGGACTGACGGCACCCCGCCCGCTGCCGGCGCTTCTGGCATCGGTGCCTATGGCATTGAGTCTGGCACTGATCGCGGCAGTGCTGGCGATCCTGCTGGGGTGGGCAGCGGCCGCGGCAAGCGCCCGCGCCCGGCACAAGAGTGCTGTGACAGTGGCAGCCTCGCTGATGTTCCTGATAGGGTATTTCTGGATCTTCCAGAAAATCGGCACTGCGATGAATGCGTTGACGTCGGCGCCGGACGGACAGAGCCGCTTCAGCATCGATCTGATGTATCCGATCGGCCGTGCAGCTGAGGGGGATCTGCCTGCACTGGCCGGGTGGCTGGCGGCAGTGCTGCTGGCAGGGGCGGTGGCTTACCGGATCCTTTCCCGGCGGTATCTTGCCGCACTCACAGACCACCGCGGTACGCCAAAGGCCGCATACGAGCTGACAGAACAGAGACAGAACAGCCTGCGGCGTGCGCTTCTGCGCAGGGAGCTGCAGCACCTTGGAGCCAGCCCGAGCTACATGCTCAATGCATCGCTGGGCACCCTGACACTCCCGTTGCTGGGGCTGGCTGCTTTGTGGAAATCCAGTGCACTGCACGGCATGGCACGGAACCTGCCCGGAGGGATGATCGCCATGGTGGTCTGCGGGCTGGTCTGCACCGGGGCGAGCGTAAACCTGCTCACGGCACCATCCATCTCGCTGGAGGGCAAGAATCTCTGGCTGATGCAGAGCCTGCCTGTAACGGCATGGCAGGTGCTGCGGGCGAAACTGGAGCTTCATCTGCTGCTGACGGCGCTACCGGCGTTGTTTTGTGCAGGATGCATTTCATCTGCCATGGGCGGTGCAGTGCCGGAACAGCTCTTGTCACTGGCTGTGATCGCGCTGTTCGTTCTTCTGATGGCAGAATCCGGCCTGATGATGGGGCTGCTGATGCCGGATCTTCACTGGACAAGTGAGGGCGCGGTGATCCGGCGGGGGCTGCCGTCTGCGGCGGCTCTGCTGGGAGGCTGGTCTCTGTCGATGGTGCAGAGCGTCGGGATCTATCTGCTGTCCTCCCGCCTGGGTGCGCCGACAGCACTCCTGCTCTGCGCAGCGGTGCTTGGGGCAGCCGACCTCGGGCTCTTCCACTGGCTGCGCACCAGCGGGGCTGCACATTTTGAAGAGCTTGCATAAAAATAAAAGGCCGCTGTACGTCGGATTTCGTACAGCGGCCTTTTCATACGGCGGGCGTTACTGGATGCCTGTTACCTTGTAGTCCTGATCTTCGACGGCCTTTTTCAGCACGTCATCGGAGACATCGGCGTTCAGGGTGACGATGGCGGTGCCGGTCTCGTGGCTCACCACGGCCTCGGTCACTTCGGGCAGGGCTTCCAGAGCCTTCTTTACGCGGGCCTCGCAGTGGCCGCACATCATACCTTCAACCTTCAGGGTCTTTTTCATAGTCGTATCCTCCTTAACGGAACTCTCTTTATTCTCATCCGCTGCGGGCTGCATCAGAGCAGCAGGCAGGGAAGCGGCGGTTTTGGGCGCATGGTCGTGTCGGGTGCTGTGCAGGTCAAACAGGTTCAGACGCAGGGCATTGCTCACCACGCAGAAGCTGGACAGACTCATGGCGGCGGCACCGAACATCGGGTTCAGGGTCAGGCCGAAGGGAATCAATGCACCGGCTGCCAGCGGGATGCCGATGATGTTGTAGATGAACGCCCAGAACAGGTTTTCGTGGATGTTGCGCAGGGCGGCGCGGCTCAGGCGGATGGCGGCGGGCACATCCGAAAGACGGGAGTTCATCAGCACCACGTCTGCCGCGTCAATGGCAACATCGGTGCCTGCGCCGATGGCAATGCCGGTGTCGGCACGGGTCAGAGCGGGGGCGTCGTTGATGCCATCGCCCACCATCGTCACCTTGCCGCAGGTTTGCAGCTGGCGGATGACCGCTTCCTTGCCGTCAGGCAGCACGCCTGCAATGACCTCATCCACACCGGCCTGCCTGCCGATGGCGTCAGCGGTGCGCTGGTTGTCACCGGTGAGCATCACCACGCGGATGCCCATGTTCTGCAGCTCACGGATGGCGCGTGCGCTGTCCTCCTTGATCGTATCGGCTACGGCGATCATACCCAGCAGACGGCCGGCACCACCAAAAAACAGCGGGGTCTTGCCCTGTGCAGACAGAGCTGCAGCCTTTTCCTGCAATTCAGCAGGCACGGCTGCCCTGGTCTGGATAAAGGCAGCGCTTCCGCCGAAAATTTCAACATCATCCATCCTGGCGGCCAGGCCGTTGCCCGGCAGGGCTGTAAAGTCGGTGACTTCGGGTGCGTTGAGCTTGCGTTCGTCGGTACAGGCCAGAATGGCCTTTGCCAGCGGGTGCTCGCTTTTGCGTTCCAGTGCGGCAGCAAGGGTCAGAAGCTCCGTTTCGGACACGCCTTCGGCGGGCAGGATGTCGGTGACCTTGGGTTCACCGCGGGTGATGGTGCCGGTCTTATCCAGTGCTGCGATCTGTGTGCGGCCGGCAGCCTCCAGCGAAGCGGCAGTTTTGAACAGGATGCCGTTTCTGGCACCCAGACCGTTGCCCACCATGATGGCGACGGGGGTCGCCAGACCCAGTGCGCAGGGGCAGCTGATGACCAGCACGGAAATACCGCGTGCCAGCGCATAGCCCAGCTCATGCCCCAGCAGCAGCCAGACGATGGTGGTGACCACGGCAATGGAGATGACAGCAGGCACAAAGAAACCGGACACGGTGTCGGCGATCTTGGCGATCGGTGCCTTGGTGGCGGCGGCATCACTGACCATCCGGATGATCTGGGACAGGGTGGTGTCCTCGCCTACACGGGTAGCCCGGCACTTAAGAAAGCCGGACTGATTGGTGGTGGCGGCGCTCACCTTATCGCCCTCGGCCTTGTCCACAGGGATGCTCTCGCCGGTCAGGGCGCTTTCGTTGATGGCGCTGATGCCCTCCAGCACCACGCCGTCCACAGGTACGTTTTCGCCCGGGCGTACTACAAAGATGTCCCCCTTCTGCACCTGTTCAATGGGCACAGTTACCTCGGCACCGTCCCGCAGCAGATTGGCAGTCTTGGGGGTCAGCTTCATCAGGCTCTTGAGGGCATCGGTGGTCTTGCCTTTGGAGCGGGCTTCCAGCATTTTGCCCACGGTGATCAGTGTCAGGATCATGGCGGCGGACTCGAAGTAGAACTCCATCATATAGTGCATGACCAGCTCGTCATTGCCGTGGAGCTGCGCGTCGGTCATGGCGAAGAGAGCGTAGGTGCTCCACACAAAGCTGGCCATGGAGCCCATGGCCACCAGCGTGTCCATGTTGGGGGCGCCATGGAGTAGCCCCTTGAAGCCGCTGATGAAGAATTTCTGGTTGATGACCATCACGATGCCTGCCAGCAGCAGCTGAACAAGCCCCATGGCGATGTGATTGCCGTCGAACCAGTGGGGCAGCGGCCAGCCCCACATCATGTGCCCCATGGAAAAATACATCAGTACGCATAGAAAGCCCAGCGAAGCAATGAGACGGCGCTTGAGCTTTGGGGTCTCGTGGTCAGCCAGAGCTTCAAGGTCGGCGCTGGCTGAGCCGGCGGCAGAAGCCGCACCGGCCGCTTTTGGGCTGGCACCGTAGCCGGCGTCCTGCACGGCTTTGATGATGGCTGCGTCACTGGCGGTGCCGTCTACGCCCATGGAATTGGTCAGCAGGCTTACCGAGCAGCCTGTGACGCCGGGAACTTTTTTTACGGCCTTTTCCACCCGGGCAGAGCAGGCCGCGCAGCTCATGCCGGTAACGTTGAATTGCTCCATAAATATCACTCCTGCGTTAAGTATGTACGAAGAAAGATCATTTCATGAGCTTGGGCAGCAGCCTGATAAGCTCGTCCAGCTTTTCTTCGCTGCCTGCGCGCAGGTCATCTGCTACACAGGTGGAGATGTGCTGCGACAGCAGCTCTTTGGCAAAGCTGTTCAGGGCGGAGCTCGCTGCCGCCACCTGTACGAGAATATCCACGCAGTAGGCGTCTTTTTCCAGCATGCCGCGGATGCCGCGCACCTGCCCTTCAATGCGGCTCAGGCGGTTGAGCAGAGCCTTGTACTCCTCCGGGCTGCGGTCTTTGTGGCGGCAGCAGGAGGGGGCGGTGTCAGGCTGGCCGACGGCGGGTTCGCCGCTGCAGCAACAGCAGGCTTTTTTCTCATTGTCCATAGAAATGCTCCTTTACCCATAGGGGGTATTTGTTTTACGCTATGAGTATAGCACGGCATATCCGACAAATCAAGTAGGAATTTTGATTTTTCACAAATAGGGTGGGGAGGTATAGAAATTTCTTCTGTCACGGCTGTCGAGCGAATGCGAGACTGAAAAAGTCCCCGCAGCCAAAAAAGAGGAAGCACCCGACAGGTACTTCCTCTTTGCACATACGGTGTATGTTGGTTTTACTTTTCCAGAATCCGCGGTACAAACAGGCTGAGCATCTTGCCCCACCAGTACCACTCATGGGAGACATCGCCGCCCCAGATCTCCACATGGGCAGGCAGACCCTGATCCTTCAGCAGGTCGGTCAGTGCCTGCGTGTCGGCCAGAGCATCGCCCTCGTAACTGCCCTGACCGGCGCAGAGCAGCAGGCTGTTTTCCTCGGCCTTCGCCAGAGCCGGCTTGTTGGCAATGCCGTTTTCGTCCAGATACAGCAGGGGGGAGCAGCGCAGTGCCAGATCGTCGGCCTCACTGCCCCAGAAGCGGGACAGATCGTAGATGCCGGACAGGCCGATGGCACCGGCAAAGAGCTTCGGGCGGCGCAGACGGCAGTTGACTGCGTGCACGGCACCCAGATCGATGCCCACACACCACAGCTGAGTGCCCTTCTTGGCACCGTTCAGGGCCAGTACGCGGGGAGCCAGCTCCGCGGTGAGGTAGACGAAATACTTTTCCTCCATCTCAGCGCGGCGGCGCAGCGGAGCATCACCGTTCAGGATGGCTTCGCCATCGATGCTGTCGGCACAGAACAGCTGCACCTTGCCCTCGTTCAGCAGCGGGGCAATGGAATCAGGCATCCCGTTGTTTTCCCAATCATAAAAGCGGCCGCCGCGGGCAGGCAGAGCCAGCACCGGCACACCGGCGCTGCCATACACTTTGAACTCCATGTCGCGGCCGAGCACGCTGCTCCACTCTTTGTAATAGGTACCCTGGATCATAATCAATCAAGCACTCCTTATTCTATATTCACCGACCCGGGCACAGTCGCTGCGTTCCGGTGCCGGTCGTTAGCAATCTGAGCCTTTCTTACACGAACTGGTTTTTCTGGGGGTCATATTCATAACCTGCGTTTTTCAGCTTTGCACAGAGCTCTGCCTTGTCGGCATCCAGATCTTCGCACAGAGCATCGAGGTTTTTGTAAAAATCGCGCAGCTTCAGGTTTACTGCGCTCAAAAGCATGATGGGGTCGTTGGGCAGAGCCATGTGTTTTGCCTCCTTGCAGCAACAAAAAAAGCCGGCCACTCGACAAAGTGACCGGCCACACACACCAAATTAGACAGCGCGGGTGACTTTGCCAGCGCGCAGGCAACGGGAGCATGCGTAGACGTACTTGGGAGAACCCTCAACGACCGCCTTGACACGACGGACATTCGGCTTCCAGGTACGGTTGGAACGACGATGAGAGTGAGAGACCTTGATACCAAAGGTCACACCCTTGCCGCAGCATTCACATTTAGCCATGGTACTTGCACCTCCTGCAGTGAAGTAAGGAATCAAAATAATCAGCTTGACTATTGTAGCAGATTACCGGGCAAAATGCAAGCCTTTTTTCAAAAAATATTGCGGTTTTTTGGAAAACTGCCCCGATGCACTCAGATGCTGTTTTTTGTTACGACCCCTTGTGTGAAAATGTGATTTGGAGCAGCCCGCAGGCTGCAACGGCGACGACCGCCGCCAGTGGCGGAAACAGGGAGAAGCTGTTGGGGCAGTGGCCAGCAAGACGTGAGTGCCGTTCAAGGCACGAAACGAATGCTGGGTGCCGCAACTCGTAGACAAATCACGAATTAAAAATAAAATTCCGCTGAAATGATCAGAGCGAAGCGGAGATCATTTTAAATCGTCTGGACACCCCTTGTCTAAAATCTCAAAAAATAGTATTATATATGGTATCACGAAAAAAGGCAGGGAACATCGAATGACCTCTCAGGGCATCTATTATCTCATCCGCGCACTGGTGGCGCTGGTGGCCATCCCGTTCCATGAAGCGGGACATGCACTGGCTGCGTGGCTGCTGGGCGACCCTACTGCCAAGCGGGAAGGGCGGCTGTCGCTCAATCCGTTTGCCCACTTTGACCTGCTGGGTACGCTGTGCATGGTATTTGCAGGCGTTGGCTGGGCAAAGCCGGTCAATACGAATCCGCGCAATTTCAGAAATCCGAAGTGGGGCATGGCGCTCACTGCGCTGGCAGGCCCTGCAGCGAATATCATCCTCGCCTATGTGGGGATGGTGGCATGGAAACTCATGTACTACTGGGCACCGGTGAACGATGCCACCATTTATATCGCCATGTTCCTGCAGTATCTTGTGCTGATGAACGTGAGCCTCGCCGTGTTCAACCTCATCCCGGTGCCTCCGCTGGACGGCAGCCGCATCCTGCTGGTGCTGCTGCCCCGGCGCATCTACTTCGGCCTGATGAAATATGAGCGCTACATCATGATCGCGCTGCTGGCGGCAGTGTGGATGGGGATGCTGGATACCCCGCTGTACGATCTGAACGACATTGTGTGGGATCTGCTGAGCGCAGGCACCGGCTATATTGACAGGATCGCGTATTCGATCTACTACGCCGGTTTGGGGACGGTGGTGTGACCGTGGCAGAAGAGATGACCTTCCATCTGGAAGATTTTGACGGCCCGCTGGAATTATTGCTGGCACTTGTGGCCAAGCATAAGATGGATCTGCACAACATCCCGATCCTACAGCTCATCGACCAGTACACCGGCACCGTGGAGCAGGCCGACCCTGACCCGGAGACGGCCAGCGCCTTTATCGAGATGGCGGCGCGTCTGGTGGAGATGAAGAGCTATCTGCTTCTTCCCCGCAGTGAAGAGGGCGAGCGCATGAAGCAGGAGTTCACCGGCCAGCTGATCGAGTATGACCAGTGCCGCCGCATGGCTGCCCTTTTGCGGGAAAAAGCTGAAGCTGCGCCGGTTTTTGTGCGTGCACCGCTGCAGATGGAGTTCGACAGCACCTATCAGCTCCACCATGCGCCACAGATCCTGGCGGATTACTGGTCGGCTCTGTGCGGCCGCACAAAGCTGCGCCGGGAGCCTACGCAGCAGCAGTTTGAGCCGCTGGTCACGGCACCGATGGTGTCTGTTACGAGCCGGGTGGTGTACATCCTGCGGCACCTGCTCAGCGGAACAGCGGCAAAAATGAGCCAGCTGTTCAGCCGCCAGCAGACCCGCAGCACCAACGTTGCAACCTTTCTGGCATTGCTGGAGCTGGTGCGCGGCGGGCGCGTGACTCTGGATGGGGAAGGCCGCCTGACCATGCAGCGGAGCCGTATCCAACGTGATAAGGAGAAGGAATGAATCAGAAACAGATCCGTGCCGCCGTGGAAGCCATGCTGTTTGCCTGTGGAGAACCCATTGGTGCCGACAGGCTTGCGCAGGCGGTGCAGCTGCCGCAGTACAGCGTGGAAAGTGCGCTGGAAGCCCTGCGGGAGCGCTATGCAAAAGAGGACAGCGGCCTGTGCCTGTTACACCTGAACACCCACTGGCAGCTTGCAACAAAAACCGAATGGGCAGACTGCGTGCGCCGCGTGCTGGACAGCCGCCGCGCCGTTCCGCTGGGGCCTGCCGCGATGGAGACGCTTACCGTGATCGCCTACAACCAGCCGGTGTCCCGCGCATTCATTGAGCAGGTGCGCGGTGTGGACTCGTCGTCCAGCGTGTCCGGTCTGCTGGAAAAAGGATTGATCGAGGAAGCCGGACGCCTTGACCTGCCGGGCAGACCGGTCAGCTTCCGCACCACGGATACCTTTTTAAGAGTGTTTGGTCTTTCCAGTCTGGCCGACCTGCCGCCGGTGCATGGGCAGGGGACAGAAGAAACGGGTGTTCTGCCTGCAGAAAGTGAGGGCTGACCCATGGGAGCATTTTTTGCTGTGCTGGGTGCAGTGCTGCTGTTCGTCCTGAAAGCCGTCGGCATTCTGCTGCTGGCGGTTCTGATCCTGGCGGCGGTTTTGCTGCTCTGCCCTTTCTGTGCGGATGTGTGCTGGGAGCACGGCATTCTGACCGTAAAGGCCGGGGCACTGGGCATCGTATTCCCGGTGTTCCAGTACCCGAAGCCGGAGCCGCCGCCCGCGCCGGAAAACCCGGAACCGCCCAAAGGCTTTGGCAGGGTGAAGGCGAAATTTGCTGCATGGCGCGCCGAGCGCAAGCGGAAACGAGCCGCGGAAAAGGCCCGCAAAAAGGCTGCTGCTGACGCTGAAAAAGCAAAAAAAACTGCCGAACCGCGCAAGAGGGCAAAGATCACACTGGAGATCCTCTGCACGATGCTCAAGGGTGCGGGCACCCTGACGAAGGCGGTGTTCGGTGCACTGCGCATCACAAAAATACAGGTGCGCGTGGGAGTGCGCGGGGACGACCCCGCCGATGCAGCCCGCAGCTACGGCAGGCTGCAGGCATGGCTCTACCCGCTGCTGGGCGTGCTGGATCAGTTTCTCTGGCTGCAGTTTGATGAGCTGCGCATCCTGCCGGATTTTGGCAGTGAGCAGCCCGCCGTGGAGGACAGGGTGTCCTGCCGGGTGAGTGCGCAGGCGCTGTTCATCGTGATCGCGGCGGCACGGGTGCTCTACGAGTTCTGGCACAAAAAAGTATTGGACATTTTCCTGTAATATGTGATACACTATAGCTGTATCTGCAGGCAACGGGCTGCGCGCCCGCATCAAATGATAAAGGAGAGCTGTTTTATGGCTGAGCATCCCATTCAGGGTCTGATGAACGTTACGATGGAGAAAATCCACCAGATGGTGGACTCCAACACCATCATCGGCAAGCCCATTACCACCGAGGACGGTACCACCATCCTGCCGGTGTCCAAGGTTTCCTTTGGCTTTGCATCCGGCGGCACCGACTTTAACGGCAAGAACACTGCCAATAAAGATCTGTTTGGCGGCGGCTCCGGTGCGGGCGTCAATATCCAGCCGGTGGCATTTCTGGTGGTCAAGGACGGCTGTGTGCGCACCATCCAGTTGTCCGATACCTCCAACACCATCGACCGCGCCCTCACCATGCTGCCTGAGCTGGTGGATAAGGTAGCCGCTCTCATCAAGAAGGACGAGAAGATGGAAGAGCCTGCTGCTCCTGCTGAGCAGTAAACTCCTTCCGTCATCGCTGCGCGATGCCAGCTGTTCCCCTTCTGGCACTTCGTGCCACCTCCCCCGACCGGGGGAGTCTGTCTCAAAGAGGGAGCCTTTGGCGAAGAGGAAGAGCTTTCCAGTATGCCAAGGCCTCCCTCTCCGAGGGAGGGGGACCGCGTCAGCGGTGGAAGGAGTCAACCCAAGCCGTAACTGCGGACTTCCGACCCGCAGTTTTGATAGAGCACGTTCCAACGTGCATTTGAGCGCCGGGAGGCGCACAAGGAGTTTGAATTATGGCAGAAGAACGTATTCAGAAGATCATGGCCGAGCAGGGGCTTTGCTCCCGGCGTGCGGCAGAGCAGATCATCGCCGAGGGCCGCGTCAAGGTCAATGGCCACCCTGTCAAGGTGGGCGATAAGATGGATCCCAACCGCGATGTGCTGCATGTGGACGACGAACGCATCTACATCAAAAAAGACCAGCAGCTGTATTATCTGGCGCTGTACAAGCCCCGCGGCTATGTGACCACTGCCAGTGATGAGCTTGGCCGCAAGACGGTCATGGAGCTGGTCAGCGATATCCCTGCCCGTCTGTACCCGGTAGGGCGTTTGGACAAGGACAGCGAGGGTCTGCTGCTCATGACAAATGACGGCGCGTTTGCGCAGGCTGTCACCCATCCGTCGGGCGGCATCTCCAAACTGTACCGCGTTACGGTGCAGCCCCGCGCCGACGAGAGCCAGATCCTCAAGCTGAGCAGCGGCGTCGTGTTGGACGATGGCACCAAGACCATGCCCTGCGCCATCAATGTTGTTACGGACGAGCCCGGCCGCACCGTCATGGAAATGACGCTGAAGGAGGGCAAAAACCGTGAGATCCGCCGGATGTGCGAGACGGTGGGGCTTGAGGTCGTGCGCCTGAAGCGCAACGCTGAGGGTGTTGTGAAGCTCGGGATGCTTAAGCCCGGCACTTACCGCGAGCTGACCAAGGCCGAGATCAACGGTCTGCGTGCTGCTGCGGCCAAAGGCCGTGCCCAGACCCGCAGCGCCGCCCTGCAGTCCAAGGCTGCAGAGCGCCGTCCCCGGGGGCCGGTGGGCAGCAAGGGTGCCGCCCCCAAAAAACGAAAGTAAGCATTGGATCTTAAAAGAGGGAACATCTGCGGATGCTCCTTCTTTTTGTTTTTTGGGGTGGGCTGTACGGCTGCAGCTTTCTCTTCAAACCTGCAGCCCGGAGCGACAGATCCAGAGATGAAGAAGTATCACATCTTCATCTCTGAGGTGAACAAAATTGACCTTGATTTGATGACTGCAAAAAAAATGCTCGTGCCTGCAAGAAAAAATGCATCATGGTTTCTTGCAGGGACGGGCTGTGCACGTCGGAAAAACAGCTGGAACTTTTGACAACAAAAGTTCATCTCTCTGAAGAGGCGCTGTTCTTTGGGCGGATTTGTGTTATAATACAAAAGTGACGCTCGCCCGGTCGTTTGGCGGCGGGCAGAAGCAGTATGAAAATAAGGAGTTTTTTTGAATCATGGAGAGGGAAACCCTGAAATCACGTATGGGCTTCATTTTGCTGTCGGCGGGCTGCGCCATCGGCATCGGAAATGTGTGGAAGTTCCCCTATATCGCCGGACAGGGCGGCGGCGGTGCATTCGTGCTGTTTTATCTGATCTTTCTTGTCATTTTGGGGCTGCCCATCATGACGATGGAGTTTGCGGTGGGTCGTGCTTCCCGCAAGAGCCCGGTGCGCGCCTATCAGGCGCTGGAAAAGCCGGGGCAGAAGTGGCACATTCACGGCTACCTGACCCTCATCGGCTGTTATCTGCTGATGATGTTCTACACCACAGTGGCAGGCTGGATGCTGCACTATTTTTACATGACCGCCGCCGGCAGGCTGTCCGGATTGAATGCGGAGCAGGTGGCCGGCAGGTTCACCGAGATGCTGGCTGACCCCGGTGTGATGGCCTTCTGGATGGTCTTTGTTGTGGCGCTGGGAATCCTTGTGTGCGCAAAAGGCCTGCAGAACGGGCTGGAGCGTGTGACGAAGGTCATGATGATCGCACTGCTGGTGATCATGGTGATCCTGGCTGTCAACAGCCTGTTCATGGATGGCGCAAAGGAAGGCCTGAGCTTTTTCCTCGTGCCGGATTTTGAGCGCATGAAGGAAGTTGGCATCGTCAATACGCTGGTGTCCGCCATGAATCAGGCATTTTTCACACTGAGTCTGGGCATTGGCGCCATGTCGATCTTTGGCAGCTACATCGGCAAGGAACACTCCCTGCTGGGCGAGTCGATGCGGATCGTCATTCTGGATACCTTTGTGGCCATCACAGCAGGCCTCATCATTTTCCCGGCCTGCTTTACCTATCACGTGGATCAGACCAGCGGCCCCAGCCTGATCTTCATCACCCTGCCCAACATCTTTGCCAATATGGCACTGGGGCGTCTGTGGGGCAGCCTGTTCTTCCTGTTCATGGCATTTGCCGCTCTCTCCACGGTGCTGGCCGTGTTCGAGAATATCATCTGCTGCGGGATGGAGCTGACCGGCGCAAGCCGCAGGAGATCCAGTCTGGTCAACTTTGTGCTCATCACGATCCTGTCGCTGCCCTGCGTGCTGGGCTACAACCTCTGGGCATGGGATGGCTTTGCCGTGTTTGGCGGTGCTGTGCTGGATTTTGAGGATTTCCTCGTCAGCAACCTGTTCCTGCCGCTGGGGTCTCTGGTGTATCTGCTGTTCTGTGTCGGCAGATACGGCTGGGGCTGGGAAAACTACAAAAAGGAAGTCAACACCGGTGCGGGTCTCAAGATGCACGACTGGATGCGCGGCTACCTGACCTATGTTCTGCCGGTCATTGTGCTGTTCATCTTTGCGTTCGGCATCTATGATAAGTTTTTTGCGTAAATAAAACGGTAGAACCCTCTCCGTCTTTTCCGGCTCCTCTTACCACAAGGGAAGAGCCGTTTGCAGCAGAAAGGAGCGCAGGATGCATATCCTGATATGCGATGACGATGCATCGTTTGGCGAGAGGATCGCTGCGTATGTGAAGGATTTTTTGGAAGCCCGGGGTCTCCCGGTGCAGACGGCTGTCTGCACCGGAGGAGAACAGGTCTTGCAAATGCCGGAACTGGGCAGGTATCAGCTGGCATTTCTGGATGTGGATATGCCCGGTCTCAACGGCATTGCGCTGGGGCGGGAGCTGAAAAAGCGCAGCCCGGAAGTGCGGCTGATCTATGTGTCCGCGTATCTGGAGTTTGCGCCGGAGGGCTATACCGTAAACGCCTACCGCTACCTGCTCAAACGAGATATCGTCCGCACACTGCCCGGCTGCCTGAGTGAGCTGCTTTCGGATATGACAGATCGGAACAGGACTCTGACCGTGCATCATAACCGCACTGCCAGCGAGATCCCGCTGGATCAGATCTATTATCTGGAGAGCGACCGCCGCCAGATCAATATTTACGGCGATGTTGCCCGCAAGCCCATCTGCGTTTTTTACAGCAAACTGGCAGAGCTGCCGGAAATGCTGTTTCAGAACGGCTTTTTGCAGGTCAATCGCAGTGATGTGGTGAACCTGCAGCATGTGTGCAGCATCTGCAACTATAAGGTAGAGCTGAGAAACGGCGAGGTGCTCAACGCGAGCCGATCCGGCTATGCGGGCATCCGCAGTGCATGGCTGGAGTGGAAAGGACAGTTTGCCGATGAATGAGGAACTGTTGGGGCATCTGGTCTGCATAGCGCAGTGGGTGGCGTTTATCATGGTGGAAAATGCTTATCTGGGCACAGGCAGGCTCCGCATGCCGGTGCTGTGGGCGGCGCTGCTCGTCCTTGTGCAGAGCGGCTTCGGCATGGCAATGCACATCCCGTTTTTCACGCCGCTCAGCATCGTGCTCAATCTGCTTTTTCTGGCGATCACGGTATGCTTTTTCGGCGGGACCTTTGTCGATAAGATCATCACCTGCCTGATCAACGGCATCATGTGCCTGCTGACGGAAAATACGGTCAACTACACGTACTCCTGGTTCACAGGGGTGCTTGCCGGTGAGGCGTGGCGTGCTCCCGTGTGTCTGGTCTTGCTTTGCACGGCAAATCTGGCAGTGGGCAGCGCTGCGGCATATTTTTTGCGGATCTGGAACAAAAAATGTATGCTGCAGCCACTGCAGGTGATGGTGATGTCCTTCTTCCCCTGTGTGGCGGTGGTTCTGAATCTCGTGCTGATGGTCACGGGCACGCAGCAGCCGGCCACCCCGCTGACCATGCTGCTGACGCTGGGTCTGACGGTAGCGGTGCTGATGCATATCAGCATCGTGCAAATGTTCAACGATCAGGTCGTGCAGCGGCAAAGCTCCCGCTTCCGTGCGCAGCTGGAGCGGCAACGCGCCGAAGCCCTGCTGGATTCCTACACGGCGCAGCGACGGCTGACACATGAGTTTACCCATCATATCACGGCGCTGGCCGCGCTTCTGGATCAGAAAGATCTGGCCGGTGCGCAGCAGTACATTGCAGGTGTCAGCAAGGCGGTGGCAGCGGGAACCACGATCATGGACACCCACAATCCGCTGCTGGATTCGATCCTCAGCAAAAAATACGAGGAAGCCTCCGCAAAGGGCGTGGATGTCTACTTCGACCTCTGCGACCTGAAAGAACTGCCGTTCGACAGCACAGACATGGTCATTGTGCTGTCAAATCTGCTGGACAATGCGATCTGTGCAGCGGCAACGGCTCTGCCGCCGGAGGTGTATGTGCGCATCCGCAAAAATCAGGGGGAGTATCTGATCTCGGTGCGCAACCGTGTGCAGGAGGACGTGGAGGTCACAGAAGAAATGCTGCCGCGCAGCACCAAAAGGGAGAGCGGCCACGGCATGGGTCTGGTGAATGTGCAGGAGGTTCTGGCAAAATACGGGGGAGAGTATACCGTCAGCTGCAGGGACAAGTGGTTCCGCTTTACCTGCTCGCTGCCCGCAGTTTGTGACATCTCCACCGACAGATTGTGACAATTGAAGCGCAGCGGGGGCTCGGCTGTGTTATAATCATTGCGGGTAAAGGTGATCCCTGCATGGAAAAGAGGCTTGCGGTCGGGGAAACCCGGTAATTTTGATCTGACACATGCAGTGGCCGGGCAGAGGTGCGTGTAAGTTGTCCGTTCTCCCTTTACCGTCTTGCTGCGGGCTGCGGCCCGCGAGGTAGCTGATGGGGCTTTCAACGGCGGTTCTTTTGGGGATTTGCTGTTCATAAAGTCACTCGCTGCGGCAGGCTTTTTGTTAGGAGAGATGCCTTCTTGTGGGAAGGAGGGGGTCATCTCCCGGTTGAAAGGCCTGTATTGCCGGGGAGAGTTCTATCAGTTTTTTTGGATACAAAAAGAGCTGCTGTATCGGTTGTTTGCCGTACAGCAGCTCTTTTCCTATTGTCAGAAGGATACGAAGTGAGCCGACAGTTTCTCCGAAGACCGTCCGCTAGGGCGGGGGATGGAATGCCCCGAATCGTGTCTGAGGAGAAAGCTGCCAGCTCACAAATCATTTATTCCGGCTTCACCTGCAGCTCCTGCTCACAGTAGATGCAGCGGTATTTGCCGTTGGAGCTCAGTTCAAAGATCTGATCGCATTCTTCCTCAATGCTGGAGATACAGCGGGGGTTTTTGCACCGCACGATGTTCACCAGACGCTTCGGCGGCTTCGGCTTTTCCTTGCGGACAGCCTTACCGTTTTCAATGATGGTCACGCTGATGTTGGGGTCGAGGTAGGCCAGCACATCCAGATTCAGCCAGGAAGCGTCGCCCTCCACCTTGATGATGTCCTTGCGGCCGCTTTCGGTCTTGCTGCTGCGTGCGTTCTGGATCAGCGCCACGCTGGCGGTGCGGTTGCCCTTGATGCCCAGCAGATCCATCAGTCCAATGGCGGTGCCGGCCTTGATGTGGTCGATTACGATACCGTTCTGGATCTCGTCAATGTTCAGCATATCAATTGCCCTCCTTCGGTGCTCTGGGGTCTGCAAGACCCAGCAGAGTCATGATCAGTGCCATGCGCACATACACGCCGTTCTGTACCTGCTCAAAGTAGGCGGCACGGGGGTCGTCGTCCACGTCCAGCGCGATCTCGTTGACGCGGGGCAGGGGATGCAGCACAGCCATGTCCGGCTTTGCCAGAGCCATTTTTTCTTTGGTCAGGATGTAGCTGTTCTTCAGGCGGATATAATCTTCCTCGTTGAAAAACCGCTCCTTCTGCACGCGGGTCATGTACAGGATGTCCAGCTCCGGCATGGACTCCTCCAGACTGCGGGTCTCCTTGTACTCGATGCCGTTGGCCTCCAGCACGTCGGTGATGATGTAGTCCGGCACGCGCAGCTCTTCGGGGCTGATGAGCACAAAACGGACATTCTTGTGCCGTGCCATGGTCTTGATAAGGGAGTGCACGGTGCGGCCGAACTTCAGGTCGCCGCACAGACCGATGGTCAGATCCTCCAGCCGACCCATGCGGCGGCGGATGGTCATCAGATCAGTAAAGGTCTGGGTGGGGTGCTGATGGCCGCCATCGCCTGCGTTGATCACCGGAATGCGGGAGTAGCGGGATGCACGCAGCGGCGCACCTTCTTTGGGGTGGCGCATGGCGACGATGTCTGCATAGCAGGACACCACGCGGATGGTGTCGGCCACGCTCTCGCCCTTGGTGGCGCTGGACACGTTTTCGCTGGGGAAGCCCAGTACGTGGCCGCCCAGATTCAGCATGGCCGCTTCAAAGGAAAGACGGGTGCGGGTGGACGGCTCGTAGAACAGGGTGGCCAGCTTTTTGTGTGCGGCTACCTCCTGATACGCGGCCGGGTTTTCGCAAATACGGTCGGCAAGGTCGAGCAGAGTGGTGATTTCCTGCTGGGTGAAATCCAACGGGTCGATCAGATGACGCATGGGTATCATACCTCCGTTAAAGCAGTTTGCGCAAGATGGAAAAATCAAAGAAGTTTGTGTAATAGCTCAGCGAGCGCATCACCGGCCTGCACAAACGACTGAAACAAACCTCATCCAGCAGCAGCATGGCCTCGCCCGGAGCCAGACGCATGGCCGAACGAATGGCATCATCGCCGCAGCTGGCTTTCAGGTGGGCGACATTGGAAGTGATCTGCTGATGGCATTCCCGCTCCAGGATCTCAAACACATCACCGGTCAGATCCATGCGGGTGTAGTCCCGCCCGCCGAACAGTGCCTTGGGCAGGTAGTCAATGGAGTAAATGACCGGGGTGGTATCGGCAAGGATGCGCTTCTTGATGCAGAGCACATCGTCGCCGGGCTCAATGTCAAGATTGTGTGCCAGCTCCTCTCCTGCACGGACAGGATACACCTGAATACCGTCTGCGTGAGGGTAGCTGCCGAAGCTGCGGATCAGCGGGTAGTACTCCAGCTTCTGATCCAGACGGCTGCGCAGCCCCAGCACCGAGCGGTTTACCACCGTACCGATGCCGCGCACACGCTCCACGTAACCGGCGCGTTCCATCTCGCTCAAAGCGTCACGGATGACGGTGCGGCTCACGCCCAGTTCGGCGGCAAGGTCTACCTCGGCGGGCAGGCGGTCGGCGCGGGCATAGCGCCCGGTGCGAAGTTCTTCAAGCAGGCTTGTGACCACGCGGTCGCTGATGACAGCGCCGCCCAGTCGGCTGGAAGAAGCAAGTGCAGAATCTTTCATGGTTTTGGTTCCTCCGTTCACAGGCAGGGCTTTTCTGCCCTCGCCGGGACTTTGAGAAGGCCGGGCACACCGGCCGGTCCTGCGGGTGCCGGCGGGTACAAACGAGCCCTTTCAATTTATTATAACATAAATTGACATTTATAAAAGCGTCATTTATACTGGAATCTGCCGAAAAGTACGATTTTATTTTGGAGGGGATTGCAAGATGGAAGTTTTCCTGCACAAATTCTGCGGTAAGCCCGTCGGTCAGGCTGTTCCGGTCAAGCTGCGCCGCTGTACGCCGGAGGAAGCTGCGGAGGTGTTTTCCCTGCAGAACGAAGTCCGCGCCGCCATGCCGGACCCGTCCCTGTTCGTACCGGACACGCTGGAGCACATCACCGCCTATGTCCGGGAGGATCTGTGCATCGGTGTGTGGCAGGGCAGCCGTCTGGGCGGGTATCTCACGGTGCGGTTCTGCGGGCAGAACCCGGACAACTATGCAGCTTTTATGGATGTTCCGCGCACTGAGTGGACGCACTGGGCCAATGCAGACAGCGCCATCGTCCACCCGGATTTCCGGGGCAACGGCCTGCAGCGCCACATGCTGGAAGCGGCTCTGCCGCTTTTCCCGGAAAATATCACCCACATTGGTGCCACCATCAGCCCGGAAAATCAATACAGCCTGAACAACGCGCTGGCGTCGGGTTTTGAGGTCGTCACCCGCCGGGAAATGTACGGCGGATATGACCGGTATCTGCTGGCGAAGGAGCTGTAAAAAACGATTCAAAATGGCTTCCGCTTCGCTCTAGCCATAATAGCGGAAATTTTATTTTTATCGTTGCAGTTCCGAAAGGCCTGCGAGCCTTTCGGAATTGCTTTTTCACAGGAGGAGCCCGGACGGTTCATGGCATCTTTAGGGGGAAAGCATCCTTTCCCGGTGCGGAACTGGAAGCACTGCCTGCGCGGCAGCCGAAGGCTGACAGCAGGCAAAATGCCGCTTGCCTTTCGACCCCTTTCCGTGAAAAAACAAATCCCGGCAGACCGCAGTCTGCCGGGATTTGCTCTATATAAATCATAATTCCGCTGTCATCGTCAGAGCGAAGCGGAGACGATTTCAAATCGTTCAGCCGCTTCACGCTGCCTGCAAACTCTGCCCCTTTTTCAGCAGCCTGTGCCGCACGATGAGCAGGCAGGTCAGGTGCACCGCTGCGGTCAGGATCCAGCTGATGGGGTAGCTGATGTACAGCATGAACGGTGTCCGATTCAGCTGGAAGATGGTGGCGATCCACACCAGACGCAGCAGGCAGCTGCCCACCAGACTCACCACCATGGGCAGCACGCTGTAGCCAAGACCGCGCAGGCTGCTGGCCAGTGTGTCCATGATGCCGCAGAGCAGGTAGGTGCCGCAAATGATGCGCAGACGCTCGTATCCGGCGGCAATGACGGCCTCGTCCGCAGAGTAGAAGTGCAGCAGCTGATTGCCCATCAGCGCGGCACCGCCGCCCAGAACTACGCCGGTAACAGCGGCGCATAGCAGACAGTTGACCATCACACGGTCAAGATTGTGATATTTGCGGGCACCCATGTTCTGACTGGTGAAGGTCACGGCTGCCTGCGCAAAAGCGTTCATGGCGGTATAAACGAAGCCCTCAAGGTTGGAGGATGCCGAGCTGCCCGCCACCACGATGGAGCCAAACGAGTTGATGGCAGACTGAATGACCACATTGGACAGGCTGAACACAGTGCTCTGCAGCCCGGCAGGCAGGCCGATGAGAAGGATCTGCTTCAGGGCACCGGCATGGAAGCCGAGATGGCGCAGGTCAAGGCGCAATGCCCCTTCTTCCTTCATCAGCATCCGGGTGACCATACAGGCGGAGACGGTCTGGCTGATGATCGTGGCCAGCGCCACGCCTGCTACGCTCATGGAAAAACCGATGACGAACACCAGATTCAGCACTACGTTGATGACGCCTGCCGCTGCCAGACAGTACAGCGGGCGTTTGGTGTCGCCCACTGCGCGCAGCAGGGCGGAGCTGAAGTTGTACAGCATGGTCATCGGCATACCGATGAAATAGATCTTCAGGTACAGTGCCGACAGGTCGATGACGTCCTCCGGGCAGCTCATAAGCTCCAGCAGGCCGCGGGCTGCAAAAAAGCCGACAACGGCCAGCAGCACACCGCTGACCAGCCCCAGCGTGACCGAGGTCTGCACGGTATGGTGTATGCCGCGCTCGTCTCTGGCGCCAAAGCACCGGGCTGCGACGACGTTGGCACCCAGCGAAAGCCCCACGAACAGGTTGATCAGCAGGTTGATGAGAGAACCGTTGGAGCCCACCGCTGCCAGAGCGGTGCTGCCCGCGAATCGCCCTACCACCACGACGTCCGCTGCATTGAACAGCAGCTGTAGAATGCTGGATGCTGCCAGCGGGATGGAAAACAGAATGATCTTTTGAAGCATCGGGCCGCTGGTCAGGTCGGCAGAACGGTTGGTTTGTGCCATGAGAACGAGGAACCTCCTTTTCCGGGTGCAGGGTTTCAGAACGGCAGAAAAACGTAAAATTTTTGTAAACAGACGACTGATTGCATATTATAACGCACAGCGCACAAAAATACAAGCGACACCGGTGAGAAAACGAGAATTCTTTCGCGGTGCCGCTTGAGATCAGATTATTCTGCTTCCAGAACCTTCCAGTGCTCCGGGGCGGTGTAGTCGCTGGTCTCGCCGTCGTCGGTGTACATCCGATAAACGGCTCTGCCGTCGGCATCCGGGCATGCCCACAGGGTCAGGCTGCTTTCGTCCAGCTGAGCCGTGCAGGCGGCGGGAGCCGCCACCGGTACGGCGTGACCCGGGCGGAGGAAGAACAGCACTTCGTCCAGACCGCAGCGAAGATAATGGTGCCCGGCGGGCAGCATCTCGGTGTCGTAGTCCTCAACGCTGCGCAGACGGAAGAGCTTCATAGGCTCCGGCAGATAGACGTGGCGGCCATTGGCGTTCTGTACGTACATGGGAGCCAGCATCACGCCCTCGCCCAGAAGCAGCTGATCCTGCACCTCCCGGGCGTCCGGGTCGGCGGGGAAGTCGAAGCCGAGCGGACGGAAGTAGCTGGTGCTCTCCAGAGCAGCCTTCATGAAGGTACTATAAAGGTAGGGCAGCAGGGCGTAGCGCAGGCGGAGCATATTCCGCATGGCAGGCAGCTGAGCCGGGAAGCGGTAATACTCCTGCTCTCGGGTGCCTGCAGCGGAATGGTTGCGCATCAGCGGGGTGAACATGCCGAACTCCAGCCAGCGCAAGGCCAGATCCGGGGTGGCGTCACTGCCGAAACCGCACAGGTCGGCGCCGCTGTACAAAAAGCCGCACATCTGCACATTGGGCATCATCTGGATGTTGGCCAGAAGCTGCGCCCAGGTGGATTCATTGTCGCCCAGCCAGATGCCGCCCCAGCGGTGGCTGCCGATAAAGCTGGAGCGGCTGTACAGCAGCGTGCGCCTGCCGGGGCGCAGGTCGGCGAATGCTTCGCCCGCTGCCCGGGTCATGCTGCCGCCGTAGAGGTTGTGCACCTTGTCGTGGCGCACCCGCTGGCCGTTCAGCTCGTGGTAGAAGCTGGCGTAATCCTCCGGGCTGTTCATAAGCCCCAGCGCACCGCCCACGATCCGGGCAAAGAACTCTTCCTGCTCAAGGTTGTCCTCATCGCGCAGCGCGGCCATGGAGTCGAGAAAGGCTTTCAGCCGTTCGGGGGAATAGAACAGCGCCGGTTCGTTCATGTCATTCCAGAAGCCTTCGATGCCGCAGTCGGTCAGCACCTTGTACTTGTGACCGAACCATTCCCGCACCTCCGGGCGCAGGAAGTCTGCAAAGCAGGCTTTGCCCGGCCACACGGCTGCCACAAAGGGAGTGCCGTCGGCTCTGGTGCAGAAATAGCCCTTTTCCAGCCCTTCGGCGCAGACGGGGCTTTCCGGGTCGATGCGCACGCCGGCATCGATGATGGGCACAAGACGGATGCCCTGTGCTTTCAGTTCGGCACTGAGGGCGGCAAGGTCGGGAAAACGCTGCTGGTTCACGGTAAAATCCGCGTAGTCCTGCATATAGTCGATATCCATGACCACCATGTCCAGCGGCATGTCGTGCTCGCGGTACCGGCGTGCCACCTCCCGCACGTCCCCGGCGGTCTTGTAGCCCCAGCGGCTCTGTGCCAGACCGAACGCCCACTTTGGCGGAATGTAGCTGCGCCCGATGAGCTGACGGAACTGATGCACAATGTCGTTCGGGTCATCACCGGTGATGATATAGAGCTCGTAGTCCGGCTCTTCGGTGTGAAAGCGCAGGGTCTCGTATGCGGTAAAGCCGATGTCGTAGTACACTTTCCCCGCAAAATCGATAAACACGCCGAAGCATCCGCCGGAGGAGCCATCGTCGATCAACATGAAATTGTGCGCACCATAGTAAGAAAGTTTGTCCTCGCCATGGTGAGACTGGTCGGTGTTGTCGGCGATGTAGTGCCAGCCCCGCTTGTTGATGCCCCGGGGCATCTCGCCCAGACCATAGACGATGGCGTCTGGTGCCAGCGGATACGCCCAGCCTCCTGCTTCGTCAGCGGTGAAGAAGGGCACTGCATCGGTGCAGATGGGAAGTTCCTGCACAACGCTTTCGGTGGGCAGG
The DNA here is from genome assembly GCA_934501115.1 of uncultured Faecalibacterium sp. Lineage (GTDB taxonomy): Bacteria > Bacillota > Clostridia > Oscillospirales > Ruminococcaceae > Faecalibacterium. Next base: position 17,622 of record CAKSTO010000004.1, on the reverse strand, counting down.
GGAGAACCAAAACGAAAATGCCGGATCATGGAAATGTGCCTCCTTTATCATCCCTGCCCTCTCTGTCACACCTTACAAGGTGCCGGAGAGGGCGAGGCAGTTTCTCTTTCTCCCTTATCTTACGCCGGGTCATGCTGCAAAACAAGAGACAAAACCGGCGCTTTTGTGCTACAAAACCGGCAAAGTCAGGCTGGAGTATAAAAAATCCGGCGTCATGGTCGGTTTGCAATTGCAAATGACCGTCCATGCTGTTATACTGAAAGCGCAAATTGTAAAAATGGAGGAGAACCTCATGTATCGCAACGGAATCAAGCGCCTGCTGGCGGTCGTGCTGTCTTTGTGCGGCATGGTCTGCCTGTCGTGGCTCTTTCTGATTTTGGCGGCGGCCATCAAGATCGACTCGCCCGGCCCGGTGTTTTTCAGACAGAAGCGGGTGGGCATCGGGAAAAAGCACTTCAACATCCTCAAATTCCGCACCATGCGCATCGATACCCCTCATGACATGCCTACCCACCTGCTCCATGACCCGGATCAGTATATCACCCGGATGGGACATTTCCTGCGCAAGACCAGTCTGGACGAGCTGCCGCAGCTTTGGAATATCTTTGTGGGCGACATGGCAGTCATCGGGCCGCGGCCTGCCCTCTGGAACCAGTACGACCTGCTGGCCGAGCGGGACAAGTACGGCGCCAACGATGTCCGCCCCGGCCTGACCGGCTGGGCACAGATCCATGGCCGTGATGAGTTGGAGATCGCAGAAAAGGCAAAGCTGGACGGCTGGTATGTGGAGCATCTGAGCTTTGGGCTGGACGTGAAGTGCTTCTTCGGCACCATTGCCACCGTGCTGAAGCATGACGGTGTCGTGGAGGGCGGTACAGGCACTCTGCACGAAGAAACAGACAAAGAGAACCATTAAGAATAGCCCCCGCGTGCGCTTTGCAACGGCGACGACTGCGGCCAGTGGCCGAAACCCGAATATTTTCAGCGGAGAAATATTTTTTATTTGCAGTTCTGGAAAATCTGCGGATTTTCCAGAACTGTTTTTTCACGGAGGGGCTGTGACCAGAAACTGCATTTTTTGCTGATTTGTCCTGATTTGTGAAAAGGTGTTTGTCGCGGCCCGCAGGCCGCGACAAACACAAAATAAAAATAATTCTTCCGCAGAAGATGGCCAGAGCGCAGCGGAGGCCATTCTAAATCGTCATTTCTCTTGATTTTACCTTGGAAAAGCGTATAATAAAACAGTACACAAGATGTAAAAGGAGGATTCCTGTCATGGAACGCACCTATATCAACGAGGCTCAAAAGGCCATCGGAAGCACGGTCAAGGTGCAGGGCTTTATCGAGAACCTGCGCAACAGCAAGTATATGGCTTTTATCGTGCTGAAAGATATTACCGGCAAACTGCAGATCACGGTGGAAAAGGCCGATCACCCCGATCTGGTGGATACCATCGATCAGCTCACCCCTGACTCCGTGATCACCGTCACCGGCAAGGTGATGGAGAATGATTACGTCAAGATGGGCGGCGTGGAGATGATCCCCGAGACCATCGAGATCGAGAGCATCGCCGATGCACTGCCTATCGTCCGCAAGGAGATCGCAGCCACCAAGAAAAAGAAAGCGGTGGAGCGCTCCAGTATCGATCAGCGCATCGATTACCGCTGGATCGATCTGCGCACCGATGAAAATCAGCTGATGTTCAAGGCACAGAGCTGCTTTGTGAACGCCATGCGCAAGTTCCTGCTGGATCGCAGCTTTATCGAGATCCATACCCCGAAGCTGATCGCTGCAGCCAGCGAGAGCGGCTCCGAGGTGTTCAAGGTGGATTACTTCGACCGCAACGCCTATCTGGCACAGAGCCCGCAGTTCTACAAGCAGATGGCCATGGCGGCAGGCTTTGAGCGCATCTTCGAGACCGGCCCCGTGTTCCGCGCCGAGAAGAGCTATACCAACAAGCATTCCACTGAGTTCTCCGGTTTCGATCTGGAGTTCAGCTACATCACTTCCTATAAAGATGTGATGAAGATGGAAGAGGAGCTGCTCACCGCAGGTCTGCAGGCTGTCAAGGACAACTACGGCGATCAGATCAAGGAAGTGTTCGGGCAGGAAGTCATCGTCCCCACCACTCCGTTCCCCGTGGTCAAGCTGGCCGACCTGTACAAGGGTCTGGAAGAGGAATTCGGCTACACGGTCGATGAATCCGAGAAGGGCGACCTGACCACCGAGGCCGAGCGTCTGAGCTATGAGTGGGTCAAAAAGCACTACGGCCACGAGTTCCTGTTCATCACCGATTACTCCGCTGAGAAGCGTGCGTTCTATCACATGCGCGATGAGAACGGCGTGCCGCAGGGCTACGACCTGATCTGGCGCGGCGTTGAGATCACCACCGGCGCACAGCGTGAGCACCGCTACGATGTGCTGAAGAAGCAGGCTGAGGAAAAGGGGCTGGCCGAGGACGTCAAGTTCTATCTGGAGTTCTTCCAGTACGGCTGCCCGCCCCACGGCGGCTTCGGCATTGGCATCGACCGTCTGACCATGCTGCTGTGCGGCCTGACCATCAAGGAGGCCGAGTTCCTGTTCCGCGGCCCCAACCGTCTGACTCCGTAATTTTCTAAAGATCATACTGAGAGCTGCTGTGCATTTTGCGCGGCAGCTTTCTTTTTGTTGGATGGTTTAAAATGGCTCCGCTTCGCTCTGCCATTCTTAGCGGAAAATAATTTTTAGATTTTGGTCTAGCGGAATGCCTGCGGGCATTCCGCTAGACCATTTTCACAGATGGGGCTGTGACGGAAAACGGCTTTTGCATGGCATCAGTATCGATTGCAATAAGAAGGTGTCCGGCTTTGCCAGAGGGAGTTCAGCCGTCCCCTTGGGAGAAGGGAAAGCATCCTCACCCTCTCAGTCAAATCCTTCGGATTTGCCAGCTCCCCCGAAAGGGGGAGCTTCTGACGAATCCGCAAGGCTTGCATTTTATCTGGAAACTGCGCCGTTACTGCAAAAAAAGCTCCCCCTTCGGGGGAGCTGGCGAACGAATGTGAGCCTGAGAGGGTTCAGCATGCTGAAAGCAAACGAAAAAGCCTATTCCACAGCGCCGCGCTTTCGCAGAAAGCGGCGCTGTAAATGCTGTTTCCCTCTACGACCCCATCTGTGAAAAAGCAATTCAGGAAAATCCGCAGATTTTCCTGAATTGCAATTATAAAATAAATTTTCCGCTGAATATGCCCAGAGCAAAGCGGAGGGCATTCAAAATCGTTCCGGCATAATGCCCCGTCCTGTTTCATACGATAACAACAAGCAAACCGGCACAGTCCGGTGCACAGCGCAAGCGGGAAGGGGAGAGTGAGCTTGGCAAATCAGGAACAAAATGGCATCTGCCGTGAGATCGGCGCACGCACCGGCGGAGATATCTACATTGGCGTGGTGGGGCCGGTGCGCAGCGGAAAATCTACCTTTATCAAGCGCTTCATGGAGCAGCTGGTGCTGCCGGCCATGAACAGCCCGGCGGCACGGGAGCGTGCCCGGGACGAACTGCCGCAATCGGCGGCGGGGCGCACCATTATGACCACTGAGCCAAAGTTCATCCCGGAGGCAGCGGTTCCGCTGCAGCTGGAAGGCGGCGGGGAGTGCCGGGTGCGGCTTATCGACTGCGTGGGCTACATGGTGGACGGTGCCATGGGGCACGAGGAAAACGACAAGCCCCGCATGGTCAAAAGCCCATGGTTCGACCACGAAGTTCCCTTCGATCTCGCCGCCGAGACCGGTACCCGCAAGGTGATCTGCGAGCACTCCACCATCGGCATCGTGGTGACCACGGACGGCTCGGTCAGTGATATCCCGCGCGAGGGCTATGCAAAGACCGAACGACGCATCGTGGAGGAACTGGATCTCCTCGGCAAGCCTTACATCATCCTGCTCAACAGCACCCACCCGGATGCGCCGGAAACGAAGCAGCTGGCCGAGGGGATGGCGCGGGACTACGACCACACGGTGCTTCCGGTGAGCTGCGTCGATCTGGACGCGGCCGCCTTGGGGCGCATCCTGCGGCAGGTGCTGTATGAGTTTCCGGTGCAGGAGCTGGATTTTGCCCTGCCGCGATGGGTCACGATGCTGGAAAACGGCCACTGGCTGCAGACACAGGTGTATGATGCAGCCATGCAGCTGGCAGAAACCGTTTCCCGCATGAAGGATGTCCCGACCAAAACAGGCGAACCTGCGCTGGAATGCGACGCGGTGCGGCGGTCGGCCATCAGCGGGATGGATCTGGCAAAGGGCATTGTGCGCATCACGGTAGAGCTGAAGCCGGAGATCTTTTATCAGGTGCTCAGTGAGCAGACCGGCCTTGCGATCGGGGATGAGGCGGGGCTGATGCCCTGCATCATGGAGCTGGCAAAGGCCAAACGTGCGTACGAGAAGGTGCGCAGTGCGCTGGAGCAGGTGGAAGCGACCGGATACGGCATCGTGATGCCCTCGGTCAGCGAGCTGAAACTGGAGCAGCCCCAGATCGTCCGGCAGGGGTCGAGCTACGGTGTCCGGCTGGAAGCCTGCGCTCCTTCCATCCAGATGATGAAGGCCACCATCCACACCGAGCTCAGCCCCATCGTGGGCACCGAGAAGCAGAGCGAGGAGCTCGCCCGCAGCCTGCTGGCCGGGTTTGAGGATGACCCGGAAAAGCTGTGGGATTCCAACATCTTTGGCAAGAGCCTGCACGAGCTGGTAAACGAGGGGCTGCAGAACAAGCTGCTGCACATGCCGCAGGAAGCCCGCACCCGGCTGCAGGAGACGCTGGAGCGGGTCATCAATGAGGGCTGCACCGGGCTCATCTGCATTCTGATTTGATTTTATATTTTGAATGGCCTCCGTTTCACTCTGGCCATCTTCAGAGGAAAAATATTTTTATAGGGTTCTGGAAAAATCTGCGGATTTTTCCAGAACCCTTTTTCACGGAAGGGGGTCGTGGAGGAAAGCTGCTTTTCCCGTCTGACTCGTTCCGTCAAACTTTTCGGTTTTGCCAAAGGCTCCCTCGCCGAGGGAGCTGGCACCGAAGGTGACTGAAGGAGGCGGGTTTGGGCTCTTCTCGTGAAAAAAGCGGTTTGGAGGTGTCCGCAGACACTTCCAAACCGCAAATAAAATCATTGAATTTCCGCTGAAAATATTCGGGTTGCGGCACCCTGCATCTGCTTCGTGCCTTGGAGCGGCACTCGCATCTTGCAGGCCGCGGCCCCAACAGCTCCTCCCTGTTTCGGCCACTGGCCGCGGTCGTCGCCGTTGCAAAGCGTGCGCGGCGGCCATTCCAAATCGTTACTTCTCTTCTTCGGTCAGTTTGTTGATGAGCAGCTGATAGATCTCATTGCCCTTGAGGATGAACTGCTTTTGCACCAGCTCTGCGGTGAGCCGATCCGGCATCCCGAGGTCAAGGCAGAACAGCTCACTGTCCAGCCCCTTGACGGTGCAGCGGATGGTGCAGTGACCGTCCGGCTTTTCGGTGATGCGGGCGCTGTAACGGGCTTCCTTCCGCGCCCACTTCTGATAGCGCAGGGCAGCGGTAACAGCCTTCTCCCGCACCGAGCGAGGCAGGTCATGCGCCAGCTCCTGCGCTACCTTGCGGCCTTTCTCGGTGATGGCATAGCAGCCGTCTGTCAAAGTGACAAGACCCTGTTTGGCAACATCGTCCAGACAGGAGCCGATCTCGAAATAATTGACAAGTTCCTCCTCCAGCAAGGCGCTTTCAAGATCTTTTCGGGCAATGGGCCCGGCATTTTTTATCAGGTAGCACAACAGCAGCCGGATCTCGGTGCTGCTGGTCAACCCGCCGGGGCGTACACCGGCGGTAAAAGCGTCATTTGCAGCCATCGTTCCATACATCCCCCTTGCAGTTTCTGTTCCTTCTTAGTATAAATGGTTTCACGCCGGATTGCAAGCCGCAGCCGAAAAATCCGTCTCGATCCGCTTAGAGCTTTCGGGGGTAGAGTAGACCCACCGGTCAAGATGCCCCTCGGTGATGAAATATTTCAGCTCGAACCGGTGCCGCTGGTTCAGGCTGTGATTCACGATCACCAGCTTGATCTTCATCTTTTCCGGCAGGATATTTTTGATGTAGACGCTTACGGCCTGCCCCGGTACAAGGTCGGCGCAGGTCTCGGCAAGGCCGGCCAGATTGGGCGCGATCTCAATAAAGGTGCCGTATTCCTCCACGCTGCGCACGATGCCAAGTACCGTCTCACCGACCGTGAACGCGGCAGCGTTTTCTGCCCATGTGCCCAGCAGCTCCCGGATGGTCAGCACAAAGCGCCCCTGCACATCCCGGTTCCGGATCGCGCAAAGGATCTGCTGCCCCACGCTGACCCGGTCGGCGGGGGAAGAGATCCGGCTCACCGACATGCAGTCGATGGGCAGCAGAGCGCTGATGCCGCATCCCACGTCGCAGAACGCACCAAAGGACTCGATATGAGTCACCGTGCAGGGCAGAATGTCGCCGGCCTGCAGGGTGTCCAGATAATCCGCCTTGCACATCCGCTGCGCCTCGGCACGAGACAGCCGGTAAAGGGGCTGCCCGTTCTCGTCGGTGTCCAGCCCCTCGATCACAAAACAGGTGGGGCGGCCTACACGGGTCAGTACGGCGATATCCCGCACGGCACCGCTCTCGGCACCATCGGCGCATTGGGCAAAGGGCATCACGGCCTTCACTCCGCCAAGCTCAAACCGAAGCTGGCGCTGGGTATCAAACGCCAGCGCGGTAGCCTGCAGGATCTCGCGGCTGGTGATAGCTGCGTGCAGCTCTGCGGCAGACAGGTGCGCGGCGGAGCGGTAGTTGCCTTCGGTACGATATGCTTGCATCATCTTTCATTCCTCTTTCTGTTGTGTAATGGGAGATCATTAAACCTTATGCATCCGCCCCGGCGGATATTTGCATTTTGTGCGGCTTTGCATTATACTATATCTGTATGCGCAGCAGGCTCCGGAAGCCGGATCGGCTGCGCACAGCGCCTGCCGCATTTTTAGAAAAAAGGCAGGCAGAAGGGAGCGACCAACATTATGGATATCGCTGTGGGAGATACGATCCTCACCCGCAAAAAACACCCCTGCGGAGCATCCAGCTTCGAGGTGCTGCGTGTCGGCATGGATTTCAAGATCCGCTGCACCGGCTGCGGGCGCGAGGTGATGCTGCCGCGTGCCAAAATTGAAAAGAACATCAAAAAGGTGGTAAAGCCGGTGCAGGAATAGCACCCGGCAGCTGCATTCATTCCGGATTTTTAATGTAAGGAGAACTGCAGGATATGAACCTGTTTACCCAAATGGATGCGGTATGCCGCCGTTTTGAAGAACTTTCCGTCCGCCTGAACCAGCCCGAAACCGCTGCCGACCCGGCACTGTTCCGGAAGCTGATGCGCGAATACCACGATGCAGAGCCTGCTGTGCAGGCATACCGGGAGTGGCAGACCGCACAGGATCATCTGGCACAGGCGAAAGCCCTGCTGGAAGAGCCGGGGGCTCTTGATCCGGACTTCAAACAGATGATACAGCAGGAGATCGGCGAAAAAAGTCAGGATGTGGAAAAACTGGAAAATAATCTCAAGATCCTGCTGCTGCCAAAGGATGTAAACGATGGGAAAAACGTCATCGTGGAGATCCGCAGCGGTGCAGGCGGAGAGGAAGCCGCCCTGTTTGCCCACAGCCTGCTGCGCATGTATACCATGTACGTGCAGAGCCGGGGCTGGACGCTGGAAATGCTCAGCCTGAATGAGACCGAGCTGGGCGGCGTAAAAGAGGCGATCTTCTCGGTGGACGGCACCGGAGCCTACAACCGCCTCAAGTACGAAAGCGGTGTGCACCGGGTGCAGCGTGTGCCCGAGACCGAGACGCAGGGGCGCATCCATACCTCTACCGCCACCGTGGCGGTGATGCCGCAGGCCGAGGAAGTGGACTTTGCACTGGATCTGAAAGACCTGCGCATCGATACCTTCCGGTCATCCGGCGCGGGTGGCCAGCATATCAACAAAACCTCAAGCGCCATCCGTGTGACGCATCTCCCCACCGGCATGGTGGTAGAATGCCAGAACGAGCGCAGCCAGTTCCAAAACAAGGATAAGGCTCTGGAGATCCTGCGCAGCCGTCTGCTGGCACAGAAACAGAAGGAGCAGCAGGATGCCATCAACGCCAGCCGGCAGGGGCAGGTGGGCACCGGCGACCGTAGCGAGAAGATCCGCACCTATAACTTTCCGCAGGATCGCTGCACCGACCACCGCATCGGTCTGACCGTGCACAACCTGTCTAAGATCATGGACGGAAATCTGGACGAGGTGATCGACGCGCTGGCCACCCGGGAGCAGACCGAGAAGCTGCAGAAGCTGAACGGACAGGATTGAGGCACCGCAAATGAGACGAAAAATAAAGCGATCAGGAAGCAAAAACAGCTGAAAAGGTAAAATACTTTACAGATAGAAAGAACGGTAGAACGTATGAATATTAAAACTGAAGTTTTGCCTGCGTCGGATGCCGGAAGCATCGAAAAGGCAGCCCGTCTGCTGCAGGCCGGAGAACTGGTGGCGCTGCCGACCGAAACGGTCTATGGCATTGCTGCCGATGCCCGCAACGGCGAAGCAGTGAAGAAGATCTTTGCCGCAAAGGGGCGCCCGCAGGACAACCCCCTCATCGTCCACGTCACCGGCCCCGAGATGCTGCCGGGTCTGGTCAGCGAGGTGCCCGAGCGCGCCCAGCTGCTGATGGCGGCGTTCTGCCCCGGCCCGCTGACGATCATTATGCCCCGGGGCCCGGAGGTGGCAGCAGAGTGCTGCGCCGGTCTGGATACGGTGGGCATCCGGATGCCCAGCCATCCGGTGGCGCGTGCTGTGATCGAAGAGAGCGGCTGCGCCTTTGCAGCACCCAGCGCAAACCTGTCCGGTAAGCCCAGCCCCACCAACGCTCAAGATGTATTCACCGATATGGACGGCCGCCTGCCGCTGATTCTGGACGGCGGCGAGTGCGATGTGGGCGTAGAGAGCACGGTGGTGTCCGTTGTGGGCGACAAGCCCACCCTGTTCCGCCCGGGGCACATCACGCTGGAAGATCTGGAGCGCGCCCTTGGCGAAGAGGTGGAGGTGTCCAAAGCCATCCTCGAAAAGCTGCCGGAGGGTGCGGTGGTGCGCAGCCCCGGCATGAAATACAAACATTATGCCCCCAAGGCGGATGTGACCCTGCTGGACGGCACCTTTGAACAGTTCAAGGCTTACGTGGATGCCCACGCCGGCCAGAACCCCAGCTGCCTGTGTTTCACCGGCGAAGCCGAAAAGCTGGGTGTGCCCTGCGTGGAGTATGGCCGCGAGGGGGACGGAGCGGATCAGGCAAAGCACATCTTCCGCTCTCTGCGTGCGCTGGATGAGCAGGGCGACGCCGTGGTCTACGCCCGCTGCCCAAAGAAGGACGGTTTGTCCATGGCGGTGTACAACCGCCTCATCCGCGCAGCCGCCTTCCGGGTGATCGAATTATGATCACGCTGGGGATCACAGGCCGCAGCGGCTGCGGAAAATCCACCGTTACAGCGGAGTTTTCGGCGCAGGGCGTGCCGCTGGCCGATGCCGACCGGCTCAGCCGGGAGATCCTGCTGCCCGGCTCACCGCTGCTGCCAAAGCTGGCGCAGCGGTTTGGTGCGGACATCCTGAACACAGACGGCACCCTGAACCGCCGCCTGCTGGCAGACCGTGCCTTTGCGACCTCTGAGGGCAAGGCGGCGCTTGACAGCCTGACCCACCCGGAGATCGTCCGCCGCATCCGTGCGGCAAAGCAGGCGGCGCTGGATGCCGGTGCGCCGCTGTTTGTGCTGGATGGTGCCGTCATCGTGGGAACAGCCGCGCAGGCTGAGTGTGACCGGCTGTGCGTGGTCACGGCACCCTTTGAGACCAGCGTGGCACGCATTGTGGCGCGGGACGGGATCTCGCCGGAGATGGCAGCCCGCCGCCTGAACGCCCAGACGCCGGAAACAACACTGACCGCACAGGCAGACTATGTCCTGCGCAATGACGCCGACCTCGCCTGCCTGCAGGCGGCTGCCCGGCAGCTTTGCGGCAGACTTCTTGCGGAAGGAGGCACCGGAGAGAGGCTTTGAACGAACGAAACGATAAAGAAGAGGGCACAGCGCTGCGCTATGACCCGGAAAAAGCCCGCGTCCGCCGCGCAGTCCGCGCCCAGAAAGCCCGTCAGCGCAGGCAAGCGCGCGCCCGGCGGCTGATCCTGCTGGCACTCGTGCTGATCCTCGCGGCGGTGCTTGTGCCGGAGCTTTGGAGCAGGGCGGAACGGCTGCTGTATCCGCGCAAGTATGAGGCACTGGTGGATCAATGGGCACAGACCTACGACCTCGACCCGCTGCTCGTGGATGCTTTCATCCGCACCGAGAGCGGTTTTGACCCGCAGGCAACTTCTGCTGTGGATGCCCGCGGGCTGATGCAGATGACAGAAGAGACGTTTATCTGGCTGCGCAGCAAGATCGCGCCGGATGAGGGGCTGCTCTTTGCCGACCTGTACGACCCGGAAACCAGCATCCGGTTTGGCTGCTACTATTTGCATCTGTGCATGCAGCGGTATCAGAACGATGTATCAACTGCCGCCGCCGCATATCACAGCGGATGGGGGACTGTGGATGCCCTTCTGCAGAAAGAGGAGCACTCGGAGGACGGCGTGACCCTGAAAGGCTTCCCCTATCATCAGATGAACCATTACGTAAAGAAGATCACCTTCTGCTATGCGCAGTATAAACGGATCTATGCGGAAAAATAAGAGGAGAGAACGAAAATGAGTGAAAAACTTTCTGCCGTACAGGCAGCGGAACAGCTGCTCTATAAGCCGGAATACGCTGCCGACAAGAGCGCCGACGTGAAGGAAAAGGCCGCAGCATTTGCCGAGGGGTACAAAGCATTCCTGAATGCTGCCAAGACCGAGCGCGAAGCGGCTGCCGTCAGCGAAAAAATGCTGGTGGAAGCGGGCTACGAGAAATTTGAGCCGAAGAAGATTTATGCGCCCGGCCGGAAGATCTATTTCGTGCAGGAGCACAAGGCGGTCGTGGCAGCTACCATCGGCCAGAAGCCTTTTGAGGAGGGCTTCCGTCTGGTGATCGCCCACATCGACAGCCCTCGTCTGGATCTGCGGCCGAACCCCCTGTATGAGTCCAGCCACATCAGCTACTTCAAGACCCATTACTACGGCGGCATCCGCAAGTATCAGTGGGGCACCATGCCGCTGGCCATCCACGGCGTATTTACCCGCGCCGACGGTTCCACGGTGTCGGTGTGCGTGGGTGAGGACGAGGGCGACCCGGTGTTCTGCATCACCGACCTGCTGCCCCATCTGGGCGCAGAGCAGAACGACCGCAAGCTCAGCGAGGGCATCAAGGCGGAAGAGCTGAATGTTCTCATTGGTTCCGACGCCGTGGAGGATGCCGACATCAAGGAGGCCGTCAAGCTGAACACCCTGATGCTGCTGCACGAAAAATACGGCATCACCGAGCGGGACTTCACCCGCGCCGAGATCGAGGTCGTGCCCGCCCATAAGGCTCGGGATGTGGGCTTCGACCGCTCTATGGTGGGCGGCTACGGCCACGATGACCGGGTGGATGCCTACCCTGCGCTGATGGCCGAGATCGAGACGAAAAACCCCGTCCACACCACCGTCTGCGTGCTGACGGATAAGGAGGAGATCGGCTCCGACGGCGTTACCGGGATGCAGAGCATGTATGTGTTCCACTTCCTGCAGCTGCTGTGCCGCGCTGCCGGTCAGGATGATATCCTTGCCTTCCGGAACAGCGTGTGTCTGTCTGCGGACGTCACCGCCGCCTACGACCCCACCTGGGCAGGTGCATTTGAGCCGCAGAACGGGACCTATGCCGGCCGCGGCGTGGCATTCTTCAAGTATACCGGCAGCCGCGGCAAAAGCTCTGCAAGCGATGCCTCCGCCGAGCTGGTGGGGGACATCACCCGCCTGCTGGATGCCAACCATGTGGCATGGCAGATCGGCGAACTGGGACGTCTGGATCTGGGCGGCGGCGGCACCATTGCCAAGTATGTGGCCAACCGCGGCATCCCCGTGCTGGACATCGGCGTGCCGGTGCTGTCCATGCACTCGCCCTTCGAGGTCATCCATAAGACCGACCTGTACATGGCTTACCGCACCTTCTCGCTGTTTTGCCAGCACGCGGAGTAATGAGAGCAGGCTGTGCGCTGGATGCACAAGCGATCTCCGCAAATGGCAGAGCGCAAAGATGCCGCTTTGACAGGCACTCTTTTTGAAAATTGCGATAAAAGTATTTTCGACCCGCTGCACAGAGATTTGTGCGGCGGGTCTTTTTCATATAGAAAACCACAAGCATAGCTTGTGGTTTTCTATATGAGTCTGACCCGGAGAGCACGGTGAAAACTGGCTCTCCGGGTCAACTTTTTACACTACACTCTCACTACAATGCCCCCGCAAAATCGGGCAGTATTGGGCAGTATCTGGCAGTATCTGACCACTGCAAAAAACGAAAAACCCGCGAAGCTACGAATTTTTAACGTAACTTCGCGGGTATTCTTTGGTGCGAGGGAGGGGACTCGAACGACAAGAAAACGACGGATTGACGTTTATTTTTGATGTCTTACTACGAATTATTACATTCCTCTGCACGTGCTCCAAATCGCCCGGCGGTTGCGCCTTTGCGGGGCTGCCGGGAGTAGTATGCGCCACATAAAAAAATACGCTCACTGAGCACAAAGTTTTGCAAAACGCCTTTACTTTTGCGCACAATGAGCGTATAATAAAGACAATAAAAGGCCAATCCCAAACGTTTAATATCATCATCTTGTGTGAAGTAAGGAGAGCATTATGAATAACTTTGAAATTAAAAAGAAAATCGTCCTTGCAGGCGACAGTCGCATTTTTAAGGACTGGGAAGCCCACTCCACCATCACGATGGACGATTTTATATCGGCGCTCAAGTGGCTGTGCGAGGATGCATTGGACGAAAACGGCAAGCTCACCCGGGAGATCGCGCTTGCTCCTGACCGTATCGTAAAGCTGCGCCGTTCCAATGACCGCTTCGGCATGACCGCTTTCTATGAATATCCCCGCGACAACGGAGGCGACGGAAATCTCGGCTCTCTCTGGAGCGGTGAGAAGTTCCCAGACGGCTTTATCCGCAAAATCAGCGTGTCCGCAAAGGACCGCATTTGAAAGGAGAAGACTATGTATACTACTGCTGAACTCTTTATTATTGCTGCCGACCCGGAAGCGTCCCACGAGGTCTTTCTCAACAGCGTTACCCTCAGCATCCCGGACGATGCCGACGGGTGCGTAGATCTGGACGCTGAGAAGGAAAGGCTGGCCAACATCTGGGAGCTGGCGCACCTGTCCATGCGGGAGTTGGTAGGCCGTACCGGCCTGTCACAGACCGCATTTGCAAAGCGGGCAGGCATCCCTCTGCGCACGGTGCAGGGGTGGTGCGGTGAAAAGCGTGCGTGTCCGGCGTATGTCCGCTTTTTGCTGGCGGAGCATTATAATCTTCTGTAAAATAAAAAATCCCCTGCTTTGCCTACAAAGTTCCCCGCGTGGAACGCAGGGCTTCGGCAAAGCAGGGGATTTTTTATTGTAAAATCAAGAGAGGAACCGCCCACAGGCGATGCCGCTCTCTACAAAGGCCGTAGCCTTTCAAATGGAATGTTCCCGCAGCGTCACGAAAACATCAGTGCGCGTTCTTCTTCTGCTGCTCAAGATACTGATCTGCCGCAATGGCAGCAGTGGTGAAGCTGTTGTTGTTCCACCATGCGATCAGCGCGGCAACGGTGGTGATGCCTGCCGTCACCAGCTGCTCCACGGTGGCACTCTCGATGGGAAGCACCGGCTTGCCGAAGGCGCTGAGCACCTGATTGGTCAGGGCCAGCAGCAGGCAGGCGGTGCGGGCAATGGTGCCTGCGGAGATGGTGGGGGCGTTGTAGGTGTGTGCGTTCATGGTTTGTCCTTTCTCCCGGCAGCGCCGGGCTTGCATTTAATCGCGGATGGGCAGCGCCTTGGCCCGGTTATAAAGCTCGGTTCCGGTGCCATTGCCGCCCAGCGCGTGGTAACTTTGGTATAAGTATTCGAGGTTCTTCAGGCCGCTGGCATCGATCCAGCCCTGTTGGGTGTAGTAGATGCACGCCTGATACAGCCGGTCATGCATGATGGCCAGCAGGCCGTCTTTGATGGTCTTGTACTCGGTTACTTTCTTTACGAGGTAGCCCCAGCCAAGCCCCAGCAGCCAGATGGCTCCCTCCATCCAGTGCGCGGAGATATACGAGAAAGTCTGCTGCATTGGTATCAATCCTCCGAATCTTCGTTATCTTCCCACGCCTGCTGGATACGCTGGCCGTTGGCACAGACCACATCCATGGTGGCGTCGGCCTGAATGTTCGTCGCGATCAGCGCCTTGTCCATCGTGTCCATATCGAAATAACCGGTGAACACTTCACCCGTGGGCAAGGGTGCGGCTACCGCGATTTTGCTGATTTTGTGCTCTTCCAGTGTAGCTAATACCTCGGAGAGCCACGATGCATAAGGCGCATCAGAGATCAAACAGCTTGCCATCAGTCTCACCCCCTCACAGTGTCCACCGGCTCTTGTTCGGGCGGGTGTCCACGTGTACCCAGCCCTTTGCCCGGCCTGCCTTGACCGGGTAGCGGCCCACGCCGCCCCAGCCTGGCATCAGGCTTTCGGCGTAGGCGGCCACAGCCAGCGGGTCGGTATCCTGCACCTGAATGTCTGCGGCGCGCCCCAGTAGGTGCTGGCTGGATTTAGAGCCGCCCACCTTTGCGTTGTGGCTGGCGGTGCGGTAGCCGCTGGTAATGGTCACCGGCTTTCCGAAGTGCTCCCGGATGCACTGCAGCAGCACCACAAGGCCTTCGTCAATGAGGATGGTGTCGGTGCCATCGCGGCAGCGGAACTCCCGCACGCGGAACGCGGGAGAGAGCTGCTTTGCACCGTCCTTCTTTAGGCTGTACTGTTTGATCGCCATATGTATCACGTCCTTTTCCGGCCCGGTCAGGCGCTGGTCTTTTCGGTCAGCATCTCGGTCAGCTCTGCGTACTGTTCATCGGTCAGCTTGTTGGCGGCGTAGAAGATATCCAGCTTCTTTTCCATGCCCGCGGTCTGGCCGCGCTCGATCATACGCTTACAGGTGTTATAAAGTGCCATAGTGGTCCTTCCTTTCTGTTAGGTGGTTTCATCATCGGTCACGCCCAGCTCCAAAAGAGTCAGGCGGTAGTCCTGGTCAAGGTTCAAAGCGTCCGCGTCGGCCAGAGCGGCCTGCAGCGCCGCCACCGTCTCCGGCAGCTTCTCCCGGGCTTCGGCCTTTTTGCGCTCTTCCTCCTGCGCAGCCAGCTCTTCGGCGGTGTAGCGGATATACTTCTGGACGGGCACCTGCTCTGTCCACGCTTCCTGCGCCTGCACGCCGGGGCGGTCAACGACCTTCCGCACATCCCTGCCGCCGTTGGGGTACTCGGCCACCGTCTCGTAGTGGCTCACTTCCTCCACACCTTCCACAGCCGGGTGCTCCACTGGTTCGGTGTCGCTGATCAGATATCCCAGCGTCAGGTCGGGGCTTTCGATGACCGCACCGGTCTCATCAAGAATTCTCATGGTGTTTTACTCCTTTCTGCTCAGGCTTTGCGCTGCCAGTAGTGCACGTAGTAGGCGGCAGGCTGCACGGTTTTGCTGCGGCCGTAAATGGCGTTGGATCTGGAGGCATTAAAATCAATGTAGTATCCATATCCTCCCGAGCCGCTAGAGGAGTAATAGCCCATGTTGCCATTCCCTGAATAGCTTAAAGCACCATTCTTTCTATCTGGTGAAGAGCTGTAACCGCCTGCAAATTCGCCTGTGCTGCCCGTGATATTCGGCAGTCCGGCGTTTACTGTGGTGCCGGCTGCGTGGGTGCTGGACGCACCCATCAGCACACGATCCGGTGCGATCTCTTCCCACGTGCCGCCGAAGCGTGCGGCAGGGCTGGTAGAGCTGGTGGTCTGCAGGATGTCGCCTATTTCAAAGGGGCAGACGTTCAAATTCTTCAGCAGCGCGTCCACCTCGGCGCGGGTATAAAAACTGCCACCCTTCATGGATTCAATCACGGCCTGCCACTGCCGCACCAAAGTGCCTGTCGGGATGCCGGTCACGCTGTCCCGCATGACGCCGCAGACGGCTTCGTCGGTGCGGGTGTCGGTGATGTCGGCGGCGGTGATGGCCGAAGAGCCTGCCTTGCGGGTGATCGTGGCAAGGCCGAGGTCATAGACCAGTGCTGTGCGGGAGATCTCCGGCGGCGTGGGGCTGGCGGAGTCCGGGGTGCCCTCCAGCACCAGCAGGCTTGTCTTGCGTGCGGCGGCGTCGTACCGCAGCACGATGCGGTCGATGCGGGTGCGCACCGGGTCGGCGGCGGTCAGGGTGATGGTCTCGGGCTGCTCCATGATGATGCTGCGGCCTTTGAACCGCGCCGGGCGCACCCACGCCTGCCCCGCGCTGACGGCCACGCTCAGCTCGCCTGCAGCGGTGACTGCAAAGTCCTCGTCCGCGCTGTACACGCCGCTGTGTCGGGTGGCGAGGTAGCCCGAGGCGTCGTCGGCGTCGTAGGTGATGCCGTTTTCAGGGTATGTGATGAGATCTGCCATACGTCCTCCTTTAGGTTTTGTGCCAGCTGGGGGTTCCCAGCCGGATGGTGCGGGTGGTGCCGCTGGGCTGATTTTCGGTGATAATGTCGGCCACCCGCACCATGGCGGTGTAGCCCAGCCGGGGCAGGCTGACGCTCAGCACATCGCCCACCTTGAGCGCGTCGTCGTCCACGTCAAACTCGATCGAGCCGGTGCGCAGCTGGCTCAGCAGCTTCTCGCCGCCCCGGTCGGCCAGCTTTTGCAGGTAGCTCTGGCTGGCGGTGGTCTCGCCGCTGTTTTCGTCGGGCTGGATGTCCCGGGCGTCGATGTACATCTCGCGCCGGGCAGAGCCGGTGCTTTCGGTGTCGCCCACCCAGACGGTGGCACGGCTGCTGCCTTCGCCTGCGCCCTGCACAAGAGCGACGTTGGCGTAGCTGGTGTCGGAAAAGCTCCACCCGGCGTTGAGCAGGTTGCCCCACTTGGGGCTGAACCGGTTGTTGGGGTCGAAGGCAGGGCGGAAGCACTCGAACAGCAGGCGCTTGCTGCTGCCGGTGCCGTCCAGAATGACCCGAAACCCGAGGTCACACGCCTGCCCGATGGTCTGGCAGTAGTCAAAAATACTGCCGCCGGAGGTCTGCTTTTCAAACACAGTGTCAAAGCCGTACGCGGTGCCAAGCTCGAGGCGCGGCCAGGGCTTAGCGGCGCTCACAAGGCTGCGCATGGCGGCTTCGGCGTTCTGGTTCGAGATGACTTCGGCACTGACCCGCTTTGTCAGCAGCCACGTGGCCGGGTAGCCGGAGACCACGAGGTTTGCGTCCTCGTTCTGGTTTGCGCGGGAGCAGATGCGCATGGGGATGCGGGGGCTTTCGTCGCTGCGCACCAGCCAGCGGCCTTCCTGCAAAAGCTGCAGGTTTTCGGTGGTGGGGCGTACTTCCAGCGTGAAGCCGCCCTCGGAGTAATAAGGGCTGTCCCAGTAAAAAGACACCCACAC
>CAKSTO010000003.1 GCA_934501115.1 uncultured Faecalibacterium sp. | reverse complement strand
CCACGGTACGTTGCCGTACGGCAGTTTTCAAGACTGCTTCCTTAAACCACTCGGACATCTCTCCTTGTGGACACTCGGCCTAACGCCGTGTCGAATGCCTATTTACTTTACCAGATTTACTGCCCGCTGTCAAGCCCTCTGCGCAATTTTTTTCTTACGATCCCGAAACCCACAAATCCGTCACAACCTTTCTTGGTCAAAGTTTTTGATAGGCCTTTACATGCACATCTTTTTGTTGTATAATAAAAGCATCAAAAAACCACTCATAAGGATAAAAGGAGAATTACCATGTCGTTTTCAGAGCTTTTGAAGCAGTGCCGCAAAAAGCAGGGCATCAGTCAGGCTGAGCTGGCTTCCAAACTGGGTGTGACCCAGCAGGCTGTCGGCAAGTGGGAAAGCGGCAAGTCCTCTCCCGACCCCACCACAGTGGCCCGCATTGCAGAGCTGCTGAACACCACGGCAGACTATCTGCTGGGGCTGTACCGTCCTGTGAGCAATGTTTCTGCTCCGGAAGAGCGCTTTTTCGGCAGCTATTCTGAGAGCCTGATCCCGGTGATCGGCACTGTGAAGGCCGGCTACGGTGCGCTGGCCTTTGAGGAGGACTACGGGCAGGAGTACGCCCGCGTGAAGGATCCGACCAACTACTTTTATCTGGTCGTGCGCGGCGACAGCATGGAGCCCCGCATTCAGGACGGCGATCTTGCCCTCGTGCACAAGCAGGATACGCTGGAAAATGGCGACCTCGGTGTGCTGATCTACGGCGATGAGGGCGAGGGCACCCTGAAGCGTTACATCCAGCGTGGCAACTGCGTGGTGCTGCAGCCCTTCAACCCGGCCTACAGCGAGATGGTGATCAAGGGGGAAGAGCTGAACCACCTGCATATCGCAGGCCGCGTGGTAGAGACCAAGGCCAAGTGGTAAGAGGCGCTTTTTATGGAACAGTCCCTCATGGACAAGCTGACGATCTTGGCCGACAGCGCAAAATATGACGTTGCCTGCACCTCCAGCGGCGCGTCCCGCACCGCCCGCGCCGGAACCATGGGCAGCTGCTATGCCCCCGGCTGCTGCCATGCGTTCACCGCCGATGGCCGCTGCGTCAGCCTGCTCAAGGTGCTCATGACCAACTGCTGCTCCTTTGACTGCAGCTATTGCGTCAACCGCAGATCCAACGACATCCCCCGTGCCACTTTTGCGCCCCGGGAGCTGGCTGAACTGACGGTGGAGTTCTACCGCCGCAACTACATCGAGGGTCTGTTCCTTTCCAGTGCCGTGCTGGGCACGCCGGACTACACCACCGAGCGGATGCTGGCCGTGCTGCGGCTGCTGCGTACCGAGTACCGCTTCGGGGGGTATATCCACGCCAAAGCCATCCCGGGCACCAGCCCGGAGCTGGTGCAGCAATTGGGGTATCTGGCCGACCGTCTGAGCGTCAATGTGGAGCTGCCCAGTGAGCGCAGCTTGAACCTTCTGGCTCCGGATAAAGGGCGGCACTCCATTTTCCAGCCCATGAAGCAGATCGCGGTGTCCGGCGCGGAGAGTAAAAAGGAGCTGGCCGTCTATCGTCACGCACCCAGATTTGCCCCCGCCGGGCAGAGCACTCAGATGATCGTGGGCGCTTCTCCGGAGACAGACTACCACATCCTGAAGCTCACCGAGGGCATGTACCAGAAGTATCGCCTGAAGCGGGTGTTCTATTCGGCCTACATCCCGGTCACCGAGGATACCCGCCTGCCCGCGCTGGACACGAAGCCCCCGCTCCTGCGGGAACACCGGCTGTATCAGGCCGACTGGCTGCTTCGGTTCTATCAGTTCCGGGCAGATGAGATCCTGGACGAGAGCCATCAGAACTTCAACCCCTATCTCGACCCGAAATGCAACTGGGCCGTGCAGCACTATGGGCTGTTCCCGGTGGACGTGAACCGGGCATCCTTCGAGATGCTGCTGCGTGTGCCGGGCATCGGCCCCAAGAGCGCCCGGCGCATCTGGCACGCCCGCAAACAGGCGTCGCTGGGGCTGGACGAGCTGAAGCGCATGGGCGTTGTGCTCAAGCGGGCACAGTATTTCATCACCTGCCGGGGCTTTTCAGGGGCGCACCCGGGGCGCGGCACTGCCGGGCGGGAGCGTATCACCCGGGCACTCATTGACCCCAATGTGTTCAGCGGCAGCTGTGAGCAGCTGAGCCTGTTCACTCCACCCGCGGTGGACAATCTCATCGGGCAGGGCGTTGCACCCCGGGCGGCTCTGCGTCTGGTGCGCGAGGAGGCAGTACAATGTCTGGCGAACTCCCTGTAAAACGGCGGCTCCACGACGCAGATGTCGTTTATCTCTACGACGGCAGCTTTGAGGGCTTTTTGTGCTGCGTGTTCGAGAGCTTTGCCCGGCACGAGATCCCATTTGCCGTCTGGACGCCCCGGCGGGAGACCTCTACCCTGTACCCCATCAAAGAGATCCCCACCGACCACGCAAAGGCGCAGCGGGTGTTTGCCAGCTTTGGCCGAAAGCTGGGCGCAGAGACGGAGTATCTCGTCAGCCGGGATTTTCTCTCCGGGCGGGAGGACAAAGAGCTGCTGCTCATCCGTTTTCTGCACCTCGCCTTTGCGCTGGGGTCCGGCACGGTCAAGCGGGCAGGCCACCCGGAGGTAGCCCCGCTCTACGAGATGAAAAAGAGTCTGGACTGGGAGGTAGACAAGTTTCAGGGCTTCATCCGCTTCGAGGAACACGGCGGAATGCTGGGCGCGGTCATCCACCCGAAAAACTACATCCTGCCGCTGCTGCGCCCCCACTTCTGCGGGCGCTTCCCGGAAGAGGACTTTATGATCTACGATGCGGCACATCAGGCGGTGCTGCTGTATCAGAACCACAAATCGCAGCTCATCGAATTGGCTGCTCCGCTGGAGCTGCCGCCGCCGGATGCACGTGAGCAGCAGTTTCAGGAGCTGTGGACGCAGTTCTACCGGACGCTGGAAATTCAGGCACGGCACAACGAAAAATGCCGCATGAGCCACTGCCCCAAGCGTTTCTGGGCGGATATGGTGGAGATGCGGGGAGAGTTGTAAATTTTACAAAAACGTTGCTTTTGCGCTGTTGTAACCCGCAAAAGCTATGGTATACTATAGAAGATATCCGGCAGTCTTTCTGCCGAACACCCCCGCGCTGCGGGCAACACAAAAGGAGTATTGTAGCGTTATGATTCGCATTACTATGGAAGACGGCGGCATCATCGACATCGAGCTGAACGAGGAAGCCGCTCCTATTACCTGTGAGAACTTCAAGAAGCTGGTCAGCGAGGGCTTTTACAACGGCCTGACCTTCCACCGTGTGATCCCCGGTTTCATGATTCAGGGCGGCTGCCCGCTGGGCAACGGCACCGGCGGCCCCGGCTGGAACATCAAGGGCGAGTTTGCTGCCAACGGTGTCAACAACCCCATCAAGCACACCCGCGGCGTCATCAGCATGGCACGCGCCATGAACCCCAACAGCGCCGGCAGCCAGTTCTTCATCATGCATCAGGACGCACCCCATCTGGACGGCCAGTACGCCGCCTTCGGCAAGGTGGTCTCCGGCATGGACGTTGTGGACAAGATCGCAGCCGTCCGCACCGACTGGAACGATAAGCCCACCACCCCAGTCAAGATGAAGACCGTGGAGATCATCGAGGGCTGAGCACTGCTTCAGAATCAGGATCATCCGGCGGCACTGGAAACTGTGCCGCCGGTTTTTGTATGTGCGCACGCAGGATGCTGCAAATTTTACGTTGAATTTTACAGCGCTTTGCGCTATACTAAGGCTGAAAGGAGTGGATACTATGCCGAACATCAAACCGATCTCTGACCTGAGGAATTACAACGAAGTATTGCGTGATGTGGAAGAGGGCTCGCCCGTTTTTCTGACCAAAAACGGCCGCGGAAAATATGCCATCGTGGAGTTGCGCGATTATGAAAAGGCTCAGGCTACCATCCGCCTGATGAGCGAGATTGCCAAAGGCCGCCGCTCCGGCGAGGAAGAAGGCTGGCTGAGCAGCGAAGAAGTGAGGGCGCACTTCCGCGCAAGAGCCAATGAAAAATAAAATTCGGTATACCGCAGAATCGCAGCGCGATCTGGATGCCGTGTGGGATTATATTGCGCTTGATCTGCAGAATCCACAGGCAGCAGAAAAAACAGTCAACAAAATTCTGGATCGGGTCGATCAGCTGGAAGATTTTGCACGGAGCGGGGAGCTTCTTTCTGCAGTATCAGAAGTAATTGGCGAAGAGCGTTTTCTGGTGTGTGACAACTATATGATTTTTTACCACTGCGAAAAAGAAGAAGTAACGATCGACCGTGTTCTCTATGGCCGCAGAGATTATCTGCGGGTTCTGTTTGAAAAGTCGGGATCTTTTGAATCAGATGATCTGTAAAACAGCGGAGGCGCTGCCCAGACGGGCAGCGCCTCCGCTTTGCTTATTCCTTTGGTCTGCCCTCAGGCAGAGCTGCAGATCAGATCAGGATGAGCGCTGCATTGACGATCAAGCCGACGCCGGTCGCACAGGAAGCGACCGTCCAGACCATCCGACCCAGATCTCGGATCGTATTGGCAACACTCTGATTCATATCCTTGTTGATGGCATCCAGACCCGTTTCCAGCCAGGTGTTGGGGTTAGCCTTCCGGTAGCTGCGTACTGCCATCACGCCCTGATACCAGCCCACGAAGGGGATCCAGTTCAAAACTGCTTCGGTCATTGTGGTAAGGCTGCCGCCTTCGGTGTAGGTCATTTCGTCGTAGGACAGGACATTGTAACCAGCGGGCATCTTCATAGTGTACTCCATAATAACACTCCTTTGAATCAAAGCTCATCCAACAGCGCCTTTCGGGCGCTGTTCATACCACGAACAAAACTTCTCTGCGCTGTGCCCTTACTTTACCAGCAGCAGAACCGCCGTCAGCGGTGCCAGCAACACCATCGTTGCGGTCGATACGCCGTCGCGCAGAGCGTTGGAAGGCGACTGTCTCATATCCGCACCGAGGTCGTCAAATGCGCGACCCAGCACCGTGAAGAAGTTGCCGTCCTTGTTGCCGTCCTGTTTCAGCCATGCCTTTGCCTGCTGGATGCCCCAGAGATAGCTGGAGCCCAGCACACCGAAGCCAATGGCGGAAGAAACAGCCACCAGACCGGTGAAGATGGTAACAGCACCGCCCTCGGTATAGGTCATTTCTTCTTCGGAAAGAACAGCATATCCTGCGGGAAGATTCAGATCATTTTTCATTGTGACACACCCTTTTCAAAAAGTGATTGGTTTTATGTTCCAAAGCCTCTCGCACCTTTTGCAATATCCACCCAGAGGATCCCCCTCTGTACCGCCATTGTACAACAGCCGTTGTTTTTTTGCAAGAGGGTTCTGGGCAGATCGCGCAAAAACTGGAGAGACTCATGAAAAGAACTGGAAAAATTTGTGAAAAAGGACTGCAATCTTCCGCGAAATCACGGATTGCAGTCCTTCTTGGTTCTGATTTCTTTGCCGGTTCCGAAGGTCTTCAGCCCACCGCGCCCGCGCGGTAGAGGTAGGGGTCACTCTTGAAGCTGTCAAAGCTGTAGAGCACGAGGATCTGGTTATAGCCATTGTCCGCAATCAGCTGATCCAGACCGTAGTTATAATTGCGGAAGTCCACAACATCGATCTGGGCATAGTTGGCGGTCAGGTAGGGCACGAAGCAGTTGGCATAGCTGTCCTTGATGACCAGAATGCGCCCGGTGCCGTCACCCTCGATGCGGCTCAGGCCGTTGTTTCCGTGCAGGAACATGGCGTATTTGTCGTACACATTCAGTTTGTCGGTGTCGTACAGGCCGGTGGTCTGGCCGTCCGCCGGCTGGCCTGCCGCCGTCACATTGTAGATGGTCAGGGGGTTCGGCAGGTCGTAATAGGTGATGGTATCCGGCACCGCGTTCCATGTGCGCGCCTTGGAGTAGTGGGTGCCGTAGAAGTTTTCGGCCGTCAGAGCTGTGTGCGCGGCGGGGTCGAAGGGTGTCAGCCCCAGCTCCTCGCACAGCCTGCTGTAGGCATAGTAGGCGCCAAGGGTCGTCCAGTGGTGGTCGGTGCGGTAGTAGATATACTCGCTCTTGTGCGCAGAAAGCACCTCCCGCACGTCCACAAAGCGGCCTCCGGCGGCCTGCACGGCAGCAGAGAGCTGGTCAAGGCAGGCGTCTTCATCCAGCAGCGGAGCATTCGCAGGCACATTTTCCTTGTAGAGATCCGATGCCGCCGGAGCCAGCAGAACGCTCACCTTGCCGGGGTACCGCTGCGCCAGCGACTCCACGGCGGCAGTGTTCTTGGGCAGGGTGCGCTGCTCGCTGTCCAGCAGGCCGAAAGTGCGGGGAAACATCATGTGCTCTTTGCCCAGCAGGATGCCGCCGCTCTGCTCCTTTTGCAGCAGCGTGGTCTCCACCACGCTCTGCAGGGCGATCCACTGGTCGCGGCCGAACACCTGATCCTTCACATACTTCGTGTAAGCCGTAAAGTAGCTGTTCAGCCCCTTGGCGGACAGCTGGGTCAGCGCCGGACGCTGGGAGAGCGTCGTATTTTCCATCTCGCTATAGGCTCTGTCCGGCGTGATGAGATCCAGCGCAAACAGGCCGACAAAGAACAGGCTGAACACCACCAGCACCGGATAGTGCAGGAGCGAAGAAGATCGTTTGGAATGCTTGTCCATCTTCACGCCTCCTTAAAAATTAAAATACAAAAACGGGCTGTTGGTGCTGCCCACCACATAGGCGGTGGAGACCACCAGCAGCGCCAGAATGGCGGCGCAGCGGGTGACGGCATTCTTTTTCAGCACGTTCCAGATCTTTTCAATGAGCGGGGTGCAGCAGAGGATGCTGACCGCCAGCAGCACACCGTAGTTGCGCAGGAAATACAGCGGAGAAACGCCGCCGGAGGGGAGGAACAGCTTCCGGAACAGCAGGCCAAAGCTCACGCCGGTGTCGTTGCCCACGAACATTGCCCAGCCCACCACCACGAGGAACAGGGTGTAGATGTGCGGCCAGACCCTGCCTTTTTTCAGATAGGGCAGCAGGAACAGCTTTTCTGCCGCCAGCAGCACGAAATAGTACAGGCCCCAGCAGATGAAGTTCCAGTTTGCACCGTGCCAGATGCCGGTGAGCAGCTCCACGATGAACAGGTTGAAGATCTGCCGCTTCAGGCCTTTCCGGTTGCCGCCCAGCGGGATATACACGTACTCCCGGAACCAGCCGGACAGGGTCATGTGCCAGCGGCGCCAGAACTCGGTGATGGACGCGGAGATATACGGGTAATTGAAGTTTGCCGGGAAGTCGAAGCCCAGCATCTTGCCCATGCCGATGCCCATCATGGAATAGCCGGAGAAGTCGAAGTACAGCTGCAGACTGTACGCGATGACGCCCAGCCAAACCAGCGGGGTGGAAGCATTGGCAAGCCCCACAAAGGTGGTGGAGGGGCTGTCTGCCACGCCGATGATATCCGTCCAAAGCGCGCCCACGGCGTCTGCCAGAAGCACTTTTTTGGCAAGGCCGAAGGTGAACAGAGTCATGCCCTCTTCGATCTGCTTCAGGTGGTAGCGGTGCTTGTAGACGTGCAGCTGATTCGATACATCGCGGTATTTCACGATAGGGCCGGCGATCAGCTGCGGGAACATGACCACGTACGCACCGAAGTCGATGATGTTGTGCTCTGCTTTCACATCCCGGCGGTAGACGTCGATGGAGTAGGAAAGGGTCTGGAAGGTGTAGAAGCTGATGCCCAGCGGCAGGGTGCCGATGCCCTGGATCTCGGCAAAGCCGGTGCCCAGCAGGGCATTGACGCTGCGCAGAACGAAGTTTGCGTATTTGAAATAGAACAGCATCCCAAGGCTCCCGCCCAGCGCGACGAGCAGAAAAGCCTTGCGCAGCGCCGGCTTTTTGTCAAAGTGCTCGATGGCAAGGCCGCTGATATAGTTGATGAGGATCAGCGCGAGCATCACCGGAAAAAAGCGCACCTCGCCCCAGCAGTAGAACACCAGACTGCACAAAAACAGCACGGTATTCTTGAGCTTCGGGGGTGCAAGGTAGTACAGCGCCAGCGTGATGGGCAGAAAGCGGAACAGAAAGATTATGGTGCTGAAAACCAAGGCGTCAGCCTCCTTTTATTACCGAAAAAAGCCGATGCCGCAAATGGCACCGGCTTCTGGTGATCCTTATTTATGCCAAAGCGTTATCCACAGCACTGTCAAGGTCGGCTGTGCTCTCGTTGGAAGCGATCACCATGACCACAGTGTTGTCCTTGAAGGCGATCACGGCGTTCTCCACATTGGTCTGTGCCTGCGCGAACTCGGCGTAGTTGCCATAGAAGGCCGCCTGATCCTGCTGGTAGGCAGCCAGCAGGGTTGCCACATCCTGAGCCTTGCCGTCGGCAGCTTCGATCACCAGCACCAGACCGGCATCGCCGTTGTCGTTGCTCTTCACGCCCTTGTAGCTGACCACATCCTCGGCGGGCAGGTTGTAGTCATACTGGATGCTCATGGCATCGATCTCAAACTGGTTGGAAATGGGGTTCTGCTCCAGCAGTGCATTGTAGATGCCGTCCAGTGCGTCAGAGCCGTTCTCGGCATTGTCCACCACAGCGGATGCGGCGGCGCTGGAAGCGGGCGATTCCGCAGCAGCGGTGGAAACGGAGGACGGCGCAGCGGAAGAGCTGCTGCCGCCGCAGCCGGTGAGCACAGCGGCAGACAGAGCGGCAGCCGCCACGACTACGGACAGATTCTTGCGGTTTATCATAAAAAATTCCTTCTTTTGTTCAAAACATTCGCCACCCTGCCAAAAGCATTTTTGCGGCAGGGCAGACTACTGTTATCTTACCATAACTGTGCGCAAAATGCAACGCGCAGTCCGTTCTTTTCCAGATTTTAACCGATGACTTTTTTGCCCGCCGCGATCTGCTGCAGCACTGCCGCAGCATCCTCCAGACACAGGCCGCTCCGGTTGAGGAGTGCGGCATTCTCTTTGCCCACATAGCGCCAGTGCCACGGCTCATAGGTGATCCCGGTCACCGCCTCGGCACCCTTCGGGTAGCGCAGGATGAACCCGTAATCCTCCGCATGGGCACACAGCCAGCGGAAGGCCTCCGTGTTCTCAAAGCCCTCATCCAGCCCCGTGTGCTCCGGGCTGTTCAGGTCGGCGGCAAGGCCGCAGTTGTGCTCGGAGCAGCCCGGCGGGTTCACGACGGCAGCCGCCCGCTGCAGCGCTTCATCCTTGCTGAACCCTTTGTCCAGATAATACTGGGTCTTTCGGGTATAGAGCTTCTCCTGATATTCTACGCTGCGGTAGCCGCTCTGCATCCAGACGGTCACGCCCTCCTCGGCTGCGGCGGCCTGCATGGCGAGGAATGCATCAGCAGCTTCGGTCTGCAGGGTCTTGTTGATGGCAGTCGCCGAGCCGCACTCTCTGGTGGTAAAGGTGTAATCCTCCGGCATCCTGTTCTGGCGGTTCACCAGCACCATGCGGGGGTCGCTCAGGATGGCGGCCGCCTGCTGCGCCGAAAGCAGACTGTTTTCTTCTGCCAGCGCTGCGCTGTCCGCCGGGGCAGAGAGCGCGGCGCTCTCCGGTTCCGGTGCCGTAATGCGGGAGGATGCCATGCTCTCCGGATTCAGTGCTGTGCTGCGGGACAGTACAAAGCAGATGCCGCCTGCCGCCACGCAGGCCGCTGCCGTGACGGTCAGCAGACGGTGCACAGGCCGCCGCTGGCGGCGGTGCGGGGCATGATGTGGCTGATTCATCCAGAAGCCTTCTTTCTCTCTCGTGTATAGGAGCCTTCCTCCGGGGGCAGACTATGCCCGGAGGAGATACAGCATGAAAATGTCGGCACAGGAATATGCGCGCCGGGTACGGCGCATCGGCCCCCGGTCACCGCTTGGCATTGACTGTCTGTGGGCGTTTGGCGTGGGCGGCAGCATCTGCCTTCTGGGCGAGGTGCTGCGCCAGCGTTTTCTTGCCATGGGCATGGAAGCCGAGCTGGCCGGTACCCTGACCAGCTGCAGCCTCATTGCCCTTTCGGCAGTGCTTACAACACTGGGCTGGTACCAGAAGCTGGCCGCAAAGGCCGGGGCAGGGTCTCTGGTGCCCATCACAGGCTTTGCCAACGCAGTGGTGAGCGCTGCCATCGAGTTCAAGACCGAGGGACGTGTACTGGGCACCGGCGCAAAGATGTTTACCATTGCAGGGCCGGTCATCGTATACGGTACGCTGGCAGCGGTGGTGTACGGCACGGTGCTGTGGGCACTGAGCCTGCTGGGGATGCCCGTCCTTTCATAAAACGGGTCAGCGTGCCGATCCATTGCACCCTATCTGTATTGTACCATAAAAATCTGCATTTTTTGCCGGAAAGGAGAATTTTTGCCTATGTCGATCCGCTGCGGAGACACCCTGCTGTTTGAAACACCGCCGGTGATCGCCGCCGGGGCTGCAGTGGGCGGCAAAAAAGAGAGCGAAGGCCCCCTCGCAGCAGAGTTTGACGAGCTGTTTTCCGACAACCGTTTCGGGCAGTCCGGCTGGGAAGCGGCAGAGCGCCATCTCCAGCTGCGTGCGGTGCGCCTTTGCCTGAAAAAAGCCGGTCTCCCGCAGGAAAAAGTCCAGCTGGCGCTGGCCGGTGACCTGCAGGCACAGTGCACCGCTTCCAGCTATGCCATGCGGGAGCTTGACATCCCCTTTGCCGGGCTGTTCGGTGCCTGCAGCACCATGGCAGAGGCACTCGGCCTTGGCGCGGCGCTGTGCAGCGCCAAGGCCGCGCAGAACCTTCTGGCCGTGACATCCAGCCACTTCTGTGCAGCAGAGCGGCAGTTCCGCACGCCGCTGAGCTACGGTGCCGTACGCACCCCCACCGCTCAGTGGACAGCCACCGCTGCCGGGTGCTGCCTGCTGCAGCCGGGCGGCGAAGCCCCCTGCATCGCCGCCGCCACCTTTGGCCGGGTGCGGGATTATCAGGTCAGAGATATCAACAACATGGGGGCAGCCATGGCTCCTGCAGCGGCCTCCACCCTGCTGCACTATTTTGCCGATACCAGCACCGAACCGCAGGACTTCGACTGCATCTATACCGGCGACCTCGGGCAGGTGGGCAGTCAGCTTTTGCGGGAGCTGCTGGCTGCCGAGGGGCTGCTGCTCAAGAATCACGTAGACTGCGGCTGCATCCTGTTCGATGCACATGAGCAGAGCGTGAAAAGCGGCGGCAGCGGCCCGGGCTGCTGCGCGGCGGTGCTCTGCGGGCACATCCTGCCCCGCCTGCGCCGCGGCAGCCAGAAGCGGGTGCTGTTCGTTGCTACCGGAGCGCTCATGAGCCAGACCACTTTTTTGCAGAAAGAGAGTATCCCGGCCGTCGCGCACCTCGTGGAGCTGCGCTCCCCGCAGAAAGGAGGACCGCAATGAATTATTTCTGGGCGTTCTGCGTGGGCGGAGCCATCTGCGTCATCGGGCAGCTGCTCATCGACCTGACCGGCCTGACCCCCGCCCGCATCCTGACCGGATATGTGGTGGCCGGCGTGGCACTTTCTGCCATTGGGTGGTATGCCCCGCTGGCAGAATTTGCCGGGTGCGGCGCTACCGTGCCCCTGCTGGGCTTTGGTCATCTGCTGGCCAAGGGCGTGCGCACCGCCCTGTTGGAAGAGGGCGCAGTGGGCATCCTCACCGGCGGGCTCACCGCCGCTGCCGCCGGCATCACTGCCAGCCTTGTCTGCGGTGTAGTGTGCAGCTGGGTGGGAAAAAGCCATGACCAGAACTGAAGAAGAAATACACCAGAACATCGTCACTTTGTCCGCCGCCCTTCGACCTGTTTTTCCACCGCGCCACGGTAAACTGTGGAAAACGAAACGAGGTGACGTACATGAAACACCGCTGGACGACCCTTTTGTGGGAGCTGTGGGCGGCGCAGGCGGCCTGCGCCGCTGCCGCTCTTCTGCCGGGAAGCACCTTCGGTATCTGTCCGGCACTGGCACTGCCGGGGCTGGCGCTGGCGGCCGCCGTGCCTGCGGCGTGGGCAGCATGGGCTGTGCTGGCCGAACCTCCTGTGCCGCTGCCGCCGGAAGAGCTGCTGGCTTCTGCACCGCAGTTTGACTTTTCTGCCCTGTGTGACTTCGAGCCTGCCGCCGTATCGTAAGCCGGAACAAAACAAAAACCCCTGTGCCGGAGACCCGGTACAGAGGTTTTGTTCGTCAATCAGAAAGCGATCAAGCGTTCTTGTTAGCACGCTTTGCCATACGGCTGATCTTGCGGCTGGCGGTGTTCTTCTTGATGACACCCTTAGCGCGAGCCTTGTCGATCGCGGAAACAGCAGCCAGGACGGTTGCGTCCTTGTCAGCGGCATTCGCATCGATGGCAGCGTCTGCCTTCTTGACGACTGTTTTCAGGTTGGTCTTAATGGCCTTGTTGTGAGCCTGCTCTGCAGCAGCCTGCACGACGCGGTCCTTCTGAGATTTGATGTTAGGCATTCGTTCCACCTCCTTGGCTACCTATAACAGCGCACCCTATGATACCATATTTCGCGTACCAGCGCAAGCGTTTTTTTGATTTTTGTTTAGAAAAGTTTTCAATTTCCCATACTTTCTGCGTAAAAGGCAGTCATTTTGCCTCAAATCCCTGCAGAAAGGATGAGATCATGCGTTCTACTGATCTGGCCGATGAGCTGTTTGGCGGCTCTGCATCCCTGCCTGCCGGAGTGCGGCTTGCCACAGTCAGGCACGGCGGCATCACCGTGACCCGGGTGGAGATCTCCCGGGAAGGGCTTGCGCGCCCCAGAGGGCGGTATGTCACGTTGGAAATGCCCAGTGTCAGCGTACTGGATGAGCGGGATGCCGATGTGATCGAGATCTGTGCGGCGGAGTTGAGCGCCCTGCTGCCGCCGGAAGGGCCGGTGCTGGTGTTGGGCATCGGCAGCCGACGCATCACAGCAGATGCCCTCGGCCCCCGGACGGCGCAGAAGATCCTTGTCACCATGGGGCCGCAGCACCCCATCCCCGTGCAGGGCATCCGCCCGGTCGCGGCCATTGCGCCGGGCGTGTCGGCCTCCACCGGCCTGACCCTGCGCCAGCTGGCCGGAGCGCTGGCGGCTGCGGTGCGGCCTGCAGCTCTCATCTGTGTGGACAGCCTGTGCTGCAGCGAGGGGTCAAGGCTCGGCCGGAGCGTGCAGTTTTCAGACACAGGGCTTTACCCGGCGCAGGCAGACCATGCCCGACATCTGGACGCCGCTGCACTGGGCGTGCCGGTGATCGCCGCAGGCATCCCCACCCTGATGGACTCCGACGAGGGTGCCGACCTTGTGGTAACGCCCCGTGCGCTGGACAGTGTGATCGCCCACGGGTCAGCACTGCTGGCCGGAGCCATCAACCGGGCGCTGCAGCCAAGGCTGAGCGTGGCACAGCTGTGCTGGCTGTCGGGGTGATGGATGGGGTCGTAGAGGGGAACGGCATTTTTGATTGTAGAACAAACATATCTATAGTAAGAACGACCACGGAAAGGAGGCCTTTTCATGCGCAGCAGAACGCCGCTGCCCGCCCGGGAGCCGGGGCATCTTCTGCCGTTTGCCGAAGCCGCCGCACTGTTTGCGGCGCTGTGCATTTTCGCCCGCAGTGCCGCGCTGGTGCTGGCGGCATTCGTGGCCGCACCGGTGCCCGCCATACAGACCATCGTCTGGCTGGGGCAGCAGGCAGCTCAGGAACAGCAGGCAGTTTCCGAACCTGCACCCGGCTCTGAAGCAGCGCCGCCTGCTTCCTCTGCCCTGCCGGAAGCCGTGCAGGCTTTGACCGGAAGCATCACAGACTATCTCGTGCCGCTTCTGGGCGAGGACGCCCGCCCGGCAGATGCGGGCGCTGTGATCGAGAAAAATTATCCGCAGGGCAGCGGCGAAAAATACATTCCCTGCGGGGCGGGCAGCATCAAAAACAACACCCGGCAGACTGCCGCAGACATCGCCGCCGAGATCGAAAACCCGCTGCCCTTTGCCATCGAGCCGGGCAGCCCCGACCCGCAGGTTCTGGTGATGCACACCCACGCCACCGAGGACTACCGCCTTTCTGCCGGGCTGTGGTTTTCGCCGGGCGACGGAGCCCGCAGCACCGACCGCAGCATCAACATGTGCGCCGTGGGGCGGGTGGTGGCCGATACCCTCAACGCGGCAGGCATCAACACCCTGCACGACGAGACCCTGAACGATTACCCCAGCTACACCGGCAGCTATGCGGGCAGCCGGGCTGTGGTGCAGCAGTATCTGGCGCAGTACCCCAGCATCCGGGTGGTGCTGGACGTCCACCGGGACGCCATCGAGACGGAAAGCGGCTCCCGCTATGCCCCGGTGTGTACCGTGGACGGGCGGCAGGCCGCGCAGGTGATGATCATCTGCGGGTGTGATAATGGCACCACCGTCCGGCTGCCGAACTGGCGGCAGAACCTGCGTTTTGCTGCCGCGTGGGAGCGCAGCATGGAGGGCATGTACCCCGGGCTCACCCGTCCGGTGCTGTTCAGCTACCGGTTTTATAATCAGGATCTCACCACCGGCAGCCTTCTGATCGAGATCGGAGGGCATGGCAACAACCTCAACGAAGCTCTCTACGCCGGGCAGCTGGCCGCAAAAGGTCTTGCCGCCGCATTGCTGGGCGGGAATGGAGCTTGACAAAACGCCGCCAAAGTGCTATTTTTTAGAGGTCAAATGCGAAGATCGGGAAAAGTAGCGCGGGCTGGTACAGCCCAGAGAGTGCGGCAGAGCTGGGAGCCGCGCCTGTGCACCGCGTGAACGAACACCCGGGAGCAGCAAGCTGAACACGGCCTTTTGGGAACAGGCCGCCAGTAGGTGCGCCGCAGGCTCTGCGTTAACGGGGCAGCGCTTTTTTTGAGCGCGTGAGCGACCGGACACTTCCGGTAATTCAGGTGGCACCGCGGACATTACAAGACAGCTTGTTCGCCCTGAACTTTCAGGGCAAAAGCTGTCTTTTTTGTTATAAAGGAGAACTATCATGGAACGTACCGAGATCGTTTCGCTGTTCAAGTCCACCCCTGCCGACGGCACCGAGATCACCGTCTGCGGCTGGGCAAAGAACATCCGCGACTCCAAGAACATCGGCTTCATCGCCCTGTCGGACGGCGGCTGCTTCAAGACCCTGCAGGTGGTGCTGGAAGCCGGCAAGCTGGCCAACTACGATGAGGTCATCCACACCGGTCTGTACAGCAGCCTGCGCATCAAGGGCAAGCTGGTGCTCACCCCGCAGGCAAAGCAGCCCTTTGAGCTGAACGCCGACAGCGTGGAGATCCTGGGCGACTGCCCCGCCGACGAGTACCCCCTGCAGAAAAAGAAGATGAGCATGGAGTATCTGCGCACCATGCCCACCCTGCGCCCCCGCACCAACACCTTCAACGCCGCTTTCCGCGTGCGCAGCGCCGCTGCCTACGCCATCCACAAGTTCTTTCAGGAGAACGGCTTCGTCTACGCACACTCTCCGCTGCTGACCGCCTCCGACTGTGAGGGCGCCGGTGAAATGTTCCGCGTCACCACGCTGGATCTGGAGAACGTGCCCAAGAACGAGGACGGCACCGTGGATTACACCCAGGACTTCTTCGAGAAGCCGGTCAACCTGACCGTTTCCGGCCAGCTGGAAGCCGAGGCCATGGCCATGGCTTTCGGCAAGGTGTACACCTTCGGCCCCACCTTCCGCGCCGAGAAGAGCTTCACCACCCGCCACGCCGCCGAGTTCTGGATGATCGAGCCGGAGATGGCATTCTGCGACCTGTCCGGCTACATGGACACTGCCGAGGCCATGACCAAGTACGTCATCCGCTACGTGCTGGACAACTGCCCGGATGAAATGGCCTTCTTCAACCAGTTCATCGACAAGGGTCTCATCGAGCGTCTGGAGCTGGTGGCAAACAGCGAGTTCGGCCGCATCAGCTACACCGAGGCCATCGAGATCCTGAAGAAAAACAACAAGAAGTTCCAGTTCCCGGTGGAGTGGGGCGTGGACATCCAGACCGAGCACGAGCGCTACCTGACCGAGGTGGTGTTCAAAAAGCCTGTGTTCGTCACCGACTACCCGAAGGAGATCAAGAGCTTCTACATGAAGCAGAACCCGGACGGCAAGACCGTGGCAGCCGCAGATATGCTGGTGCCCGGCATCGGCGAGCTGATCGGCGGCAGCCAGCGTGAAGAGAACTACGACAAGCTGGTGGCCCGCATGGACGAGCTGGGCCTGGACAAGACCAACTACGACTGGTACCTGAATCTGCGCAAGTTCGGCGGCGTGGAGCACGCCGGCTACGGCTTGGGCTTTGAGCGCATGATCATGTACCTCACGGGCATCCAGAACATCCGTGACGTGCTGCCCTTCCCCCGCACCGCATACGGCTTCTGAGGATGACAATTTGGATGCCCTCCGCTTGCGCTTTGGGCATATTCAGCGGAATGAATTTTTAATATTCGTGTTTGTCGCGGCCTGCGGGCCGCGACAAACACATTTTCACGCAAGGGGCCGTATCCGGAAACTGTTGCTTTAAAATGATACAGCTGTTGACCGCAGCGGCCTTACCTGCGAAAGTGCGATCCCGGAAAGTCCGCAGACTTTCCGGGATCGCTTTCTATAAAAATTTTACCGCTATGATTGCCAGAGCAAAGCGGAGGCAATTCTAAATCGGCAAGATGTCCGACTTTTCAACAAGGAGCACAAAACAAGTGGAAAACATTTCTCCCGCCCTGCTGGACTGGTTTTACAAAAACCAGCGCAGCCTGCCCTTCCGCACTGACCCCAGCCCCTACCATGTCTGGCTCAGCGAGATCATGCTGCAGCAGACCCGCGTCTCGGCGGCACTGCCCTATTACGAACGTTTTCTCGCCGCCCTGCCCGACATCCCGGCGCTGGCCGCCTGTGAAGAGGAAAAGCTCCACAAGCTCTGGGAAGGTCTTGGCTACTACAGCCGGGTGCGCAACCTGCAAAAGGCTGCACGCATCCTCTGCGCACAGTACGGCGGTCAGCTTCCTGCCGACTACGACGCCCTGCGTGCCCTGCCCGGCATCGGGGACTACACTGCCGGAGCCATTGCGTCCATCAGCTTCGGCATCCCGGTGCCTGCGGTGGACGGCAATGTGCTGCGGGTATTCTCCCGCCTGTACAACGACCCCGCCGTTGTCACCGACCCTGCGGTGAAAAAGGCCTTCACCGCCCGGGTCATGGAGCATCAGCCGCCCGCCGCACCCGGCGATTACAATCAGGCTCTGATGGAACTGGGCGCACTGGTCTGCGTGCCCAACGGCGCCCCCTTGTGCGAAAAATGTCCGCTGGCGCAGCTGTGTCGTGCCCGGTCGGCCGGCACTGCTCTGGAGCTGCCCCGAAAAGCCGCGCCCAAGCCCCGGAAGCTCGAGCCCGTCACGCTGGCATTGTTGGAAAGTCCGGAGGGCTTTCTGCTGCAGCAGCGGCCGGAAAAAGGTCTGCTGGCCGGGCTGTGGCAGCCGGTGCTGTGGGAGGGCGAAGCCCTTGCCGCCGGAGAGCTGCTTGCCCGTCTGCGAGCCATGGGGCTGGAGACAGGCAGCTCTGTACCGGAAGCCCTGCCTGCCGCAAAGCATATCTTCAGCCATATCGAGTGGCACATGAACGGCATCCTGCTGCATCTGCCTGCCCAGAGCGCCCCGGCGGGCTGCATCTGGGTCAGCCGGGAATCTTTGCAGACAGAGTATACCCTGCCCGGGGCATTCAAGGCATACAAAAAGCTGATGCGATAAAATTTCAGGCTTTTTGGCGGGAAGAGTTGTAATTTTTGACAGGAACGGGTATAATAAAAGTCATAAGAAGGCTGTCGGCTGCTGCCGTTGGCCGCACTCGAGAGGGGTGGCGGCTTGCCTGTCATTCCGAAAAACGGAAGGTGCTGCGAATGATCTTTCTGGTAAAGCTCCCGCTTCACATGCTGTCTTTCCTCCTGAAAGCAGCAGAGATCAGTCTGCGGGTCTCCCGCTGGAAAAATAAGCTGAAACATCGTTTCGACCGAAAAAAGGAGTGTACTGAACCTATGAAGAAATCTTGCCTGATCGCCGTGATCACTGTTCTGGCCGCTGTTGCCGGTGCTCTTGCCGCTGTCGCCGTGTACCTGCACCGCCGTGAGAAGGAGCTGGACGAGTATGAGCGTCTGCTGTTCGGCGAGGATGATGCTGCAACGGTAGAGCCGGAGGCTGCTGCCGAAGAGGCTGCCCCTGCAGAGGATGCTGCAGAATAAAAAACACGAACCGTAAACCTTCGGGCGCACCGGCAGTCTGCAAAAGGCTGTGCCGGTGCGCCCTTTTTGTACATAGAAGGAGAAGCCATGAAGCGTTTTCTGCTTTGGATCATCAGTGTCATGCTGGGCGTCTTTCTGCTGCTTGCGGCCGTGATGGGCGTGAGCTATGCGTTCACCACTGAGGGCAGCTGCCCCGACAGTACCGCGCAGTTCAGCACCGAAGCACTGGAAGTCAACGGTCTGTGCTGGCAGGTGCCCCTCATCGGCGGCAGGCTGGACAAGGTTTTTTCCAGCCCCGCCACCCTCACCGTACAAAAGCTGGGCACCCTGTACGATGCGCACCCGGCTCTGACGCTGCCGGATTGGTCCGTCTACACCACCCTGACCATCCGGACGGCTTCCGGCGAGACGGTGTTCACGGGCACAGCCAGTGAATACGAGAGCTTTCTGTTCCCGGCCAATGGCGAGTACAAGGCCGAACTGACCGTCTGGCGCGTGCCGAAGGGCGGCACCGTGCTGCAGTTTGAAGGCGGCAGCACCGGTGCCGTCCGCAGGAATCTCGGGTTGGAAAAGCCTGCAAGACCCACGGGCTGGTACCGCTATTCCTTCCGGTTCACCCTGCAGGCCAGTGCAGAGGTGGAGCTTTCCGCCGAGCGTGTGGAGCAGGGCGGCATCGTGGGGCTGCGCATCTCCGGCATGACCGGCGACGCCGCACCCGCCGCAGAGACCGACCTCGGCAGCGTGCAGTGCGTCCGCGCCCCCGATGGCTGGCGTGCCTATATCCCTGCGGCTTACAACGCTTCCTCCGGCGGGCATGAGGTGAATATCACGGTGAACGGCGAAACGGTCACCCGCAGTATCGTCGTGCTGCCGAAGGACTTCGGCACGGTAGAGGCAGAGCCGGAGCCTGCCGCCTCCGACGCCGCCAACGCCCAGTTCCGCAATACAGTCTGGGGGCTGTACGAAGCCCCGGCTCGCGAAAAGCTGTGGCAGGGCGGGTTCGTGAATCCCGCCGAAAGCTATACCACACTGGTGGATTACGGTCAGGTCAAGGTGACGAACGGCCAGCAGGGCAGCCGCTCCAACTCCACAAGGCTCTACACCATCCCCGGTGAGCCCTGCCGCGCCCCGGCAAACGGCGTGGTGGTGCTGGCTGCAGAGCTGGCTCTGACCGGCAATACGGTGGTCATCGACCACGGCTGCGGGATGCGCAGCTACCTGTACGGGCTGCAAAGCCTTTCCGTCTCTGCCGGGCAGACCGTAGAAAAAGGGCAGGCCGTGGGTGTTCTGGGCGAGGAGCTGACCATGGACTTCAAGCTGGGCAGCAAGAGCGTGAACCCGTGGCTGCTATTCCAGACCTCCGGCGGGCTGTTCTGGAAGGAGAACAGCTGACGATCTTAAATGGCCTCCGCTTTGCTCTGGGACGAGTTGCGGCTCCCAGCATACATTTCGCACCTTAGACAGTGCTCATGTCTTGCTGGCCGCGGCCCCAACAACTCCTTCCTGCTTCCGCCACTGGCGGCGGTCGTCGTTGTTGCATAAACAGCGGAATTTTTATTTTTATAAGAGCAATGCCGGACAGCCTGCGGGCTGTCCGGCATTGCATTTTCACAGAAAGGGGCGTAAAGAAAAACAGCATCATCTGCCGGTTTCGACCTTTTGCGTGAAAAAGGGGTTCTGAAAAGCCCGCAGGCTTTTCAGAACCCCAAAATAAAAGAATGATTCCGCTGTTTATAGCCAGAGCAAAGCGGAGGCCATTCCGATGGTCAAACCGTCAGGAAATGGCGTCCACATCCCACTTCATGCGGACGGCATCCGCGCCGTCCAGTTTGATGTTCATGGCACCGGCGTTATCCATCACCTGCTGCGGGGTGCGGGCACCGCACAGCACATGCAGGCCGGGGATCATGCGGGCGGTCAGGGCGATGACCAGCTGCGCGATGGTGCAGCCGTACTTCTCCGTCAGGTCGCTCCACTTTGCCAGAAGCTCCAGCGCCTGCGCACGGCGGGCAGGCTGGAAACTGGGGTTGGAGTTGCGGGTGCTGCCCTCAGGGTAGGTGGTGTCCATAGTCACCTTGCCGGTCAGCAGACCCTGCTCCAGCGGAGAGTATGCCTGCAGCGAAACGCCCAGCTCCTTGCAGGTGGGCAGCAGCTGCTTTTCCACACGGCGGGTCAGCAGGCTGTATTTTTCCTGAATGACATCCAGCTGACCGTACCTGCAGTAGCCGCGGATGATATCGGCAGTAACATTGGAAGCGCCGATGGCACGGATCTTGCCCTGCTCCTTCAGCTTCATCATGGCCTCCACCGTCTCTTCCAGCGGATACAGGCCGAAATCAGGGCTCTGCCAGTGGGTGTACAGCACGTCCAGATGGTCGGTGTTCAGGCGGCGCAGGCTGTCCTCCACGTCTTCGATGATGCTCTGGGCAGACAGGTCGCGGTAGACCTGCACGCCGTCCACCACCTTGTGCAGCACCGGCGTCTCGTGCCGCCACTCCAGACCGCACTTGGTGGAAAGCACCACCTTGTCGCGGTCGATGTGCTTCATGGCCTCGCCGACCACGGTCTCACTGTGGTACAGGCCGTAGATGGGAGCGGTGTCGATCCACTGGATGCCCTGCTCCACAGCAGTCTGGATGGCCTTGACCGACAGGGCGTCGTCGTTTTCGCCCCACCATGCACCGCCGCCGATGGCCCAGGTGCCCATGCCAAGGAAGGGCACCGAAATGCCGCTCTTGCCGATGTTGATGTTTTGCATATATTTTCCCTCCATGCCAGCAGTGTTCCCCGCAATGGGAACCTCTCATTCAAACGCTGGCATTTTTCGTTGTATTTTTTGCGTTTTATAAAAAAGAGCCGCAGCTGCGGGATCATCCCGCACCGCAGCCCTCTTTCAACTCAGATATTGCCGAACTCGCTCAGCTTCAGCGTTTCGTTGTGGGTCTCTGCCCAGCGCACCGCCCAGTCGGAGGTGAACAGCAGCAGGCGGTTGCCCTTCATGTCCTCCACAGCCTTGGTATCGCTGGTCAGGTCGAGATCCCGCAGGTTGTAGGTGTCGGGGTCGTTCTGCACCCAGCGCAGCTGCTCAAAGGGCAGCTGCTGCATCCGGATCTCCACGTTGTACTCGGTGTTCAGGCGGTACTCCAGCACTTCCAGCTGCAGCACGCCGACCACGCCGACCACCACTTCTTCCATGCCGCCGCCCACTTCGCGGAAGATCTGGATGGCGCCCTCCTGCGCGATCTGCTCCATGCCCTTCACGAACTGCTTGCGCTTCATGGTGTCCTTCTGCTCAATGCGGGCAAAGTGCTCGGGCGAGAAGGTGGGGATGCCCGCGAACTGGACCTTCTTTTTGCCGGTGCACAACGTATCGCCGATGGAGAAGATGCCCGGGTCGAACAGGCCGATGATATCACCGGCATAGGCCTCGTCCACGATGGCGCGATCCTGCGCCATCAGCTGGGTTCCGGTGGCCAGCTTGATGTTCTTGCCCTCCTGCACATGGAAGGCCTCCATGCCGCGCTCAAACTTGCCGGAGCAGATGCGCATAAAGGCGATGCGGTCGCGGTGTGCCTTGTTCATGTTGGCCTGGATCTTGAAGATAAATGCCGAGAACTCGTCGCGGCAGGGGTCCACCGTCTCGCCGGTCAGGCTGTCCACACGTGCCAGCGGGGTGGGGGTGAGCCGCAGGAAGTTCTCAAGGAAGGGCTCCACGCCGAAGTTGGTCAGCGCAGAACCGAAGAACACGGGGCTCAGCTCGCCGCGCAGCACCTTGTCGAGGTCAAATTCCTCTGCGGCACCGTCCAGCAGCTCGATCTCATCCACCAGCTGCTGGTGCAGGTAGGGGGTGAGCAGCTCGTCCAGTGCGGGATCGCCCAGCTCGGCCTCGGTCTCATCCACCTTCTTCACGCCGTTGGCGCGGCCGTCGCTGGAAAATGCCAGCACCTTGCGGGTATTGCGGTCGAACACGCCCTTGAACTCCTTGCCGCAGCCGATCGGCCAGTTCATGGGGTAGGTCTTGATGCCAAGGATCTCCTCGATGTTCTCCATCAGCTCGAAGGGGTCGCGGGCTTCGCGGTCCATCTTGTTGACGAAGGTGAAGATGGGGATGTGGCGCAGGGTGCACACCTTGAACAGCTTGATGGTCTGCGCCTCGACGCCTTTTGCAGCGTCGATGACCATGACGGCAGAGTCTGCCGCCATCAGGGTGCGGTAGGTATCCTCCGAGAAGTCCTGATGGCCCGGGGTGTCCAGAATGTTCACGCACTTGCCCGCGTAGTTGAACTGCAGGACAGAGGAAGTGACGGAAATACCGCGCTGCTTCTCAATGTCCATCCAGTCGGACACGGCGTGCTTTGCGCTCTGCTTGCCCTTGACGGAGCCTGCCTGATTGATGGCTCCGCCGTACAGCAGCAGCTTTTCGGTCAGGGTCGTCTTGCCCGCGTCGGGGTGGCTGATAATGGCGAACGTCCTGCGGCGTTCGATCTCTTCACGATTTGTCATAAACTAGTATTTCTCCTGAAATGGATGGAACTCCTTCAGTCACGGCTGATGCCGTGACAGCTCCCTCAATGAGGGAGCCTCTGGCGAAAAGGAAAATCTTCTCGCCCTGCCAAAGCCTCCCTCTCAGAGGGAGGTGGCATCGCGCAGCGATGACGGAAGGAGTATATTTTTACACATACGTACCCTATTTTATCCGAAAACGCTCCATAATGCAAGTGTTTTCGTTATTTTTTCAGGATGATGCAGGGCAGAGGCGCGGTTTCGGCCCAGTTGGCAAAATCACACACCAGTACGGTAAAACTTTTGAGCGGAAGTGCCCGGAGATATTCCAGCACCGTCTGCTTTTCGTCCGTACCGATGACCTGCCCGCTGTAGAGGATGGCGCTCACCACGCCGCCGGGGCGCACCGCCTGCAAAGCGGCCTGCAGCGCGGGGATGCTGCTCTGCGCGGTGGAAAACACGGTGTGGTCTGCCCCGGGCAGCCAGCCGAAGTTGAACATCACCGCATCTGCCGTGCCGGGCTGCACAACCTGTAAAAGGTCTGCGTGGCTCTGGCAGTGCAGCTCATACCTCTCGGCGGGAATGCCCCTCTGCTCCAGATGCTTCCGGGTGGAAGCAATGGCTTCGGGCTGGATGTCAAAGCCCAGCACCCTGCCCTCCGGGGCGGTCAGTCCGCATAAAAACGCCGTATCACCGCCGTTGCCGCAGGTGGCATCGATGCACAGGCGCGGATGCACCAGCCGGGCGGCTAAAAAGTCCTGCACGAGCTTCACAGCGGTCAGGTCCGGGGTGCGGCGGCGGCAGAGCCGGCCGTCCCCGGCAGTAAAGCCGAATTTGCTCCAGAACGCCAGCTCTGCGGCGTTTTCCGGCAGAGGCGCGGTAAAAACGGTAGCGGCCTCGCGGTCGTATCCGCCGAATCTGCGCAATACTTCTTTTAGCAGGTAGGAGCCGTAGCCCTTGCGCCTCCACCGTGCTTCGATGCACAGCGCCGCGATGTCTGCGCCTTTCGGGGCAACCGTCAGGGCACAGAGCCCGATCCTGTCTTTTTCCTTGTATAGTTCAAAACCCTCCTGCGTGACACGCAGCTCCATACAGCATCCCTCCAGATCTTCTGCCCTTACAATAGCGGTTCGCAAAGCCGCTGTCAAGAGTGGAAAATACGTCTTTATTTCACAGTTTCTTCACTGCACCAGCGATTGATTTTCACAATTGGCAGTTACAATAGTGACAGTTCAAAGGGACAGCATCCCCGCAGACACATTCCCCCGGAAAGGAAGTATCAACATGGACAACGAGAACAAATGGGAATATGATTATTCCTCTGAGAATAAACCCGAAAGCGGCAGCACCGGCTACCCGAATGTGGGCAGCAGCGGCATGAACACCGCCAACCAGTATAACGACCCTCAGCCGGAGCC
Organism: uncultured Faecalibacterium sp.; assembly: GCA_934501115.1. GTDB lineage: Bacteria > Bacillota > Clostridia > Oscillospirales > Ruminococcaceae > Faecalibacterium. Next base: position 78,716 of record CAKSTO010000003.1, on the reverse strand, counting down.
CTCTTTCACCGCCCCGCAGACTGACGATGGTGCCGGCAGCACTACGCCGCCGGTACAGCCGGCGCAGCCGCAGACCAGCGCAGAGCCGCCCCGCAAAAAGAAAAAAGGCACCGGCAGGCGCATCGCCCGCAGCGCCGTGGCTTTGGTTCTGGCCGCAGCCATGGGCTTTGCAGGCGGCTTTGTGGGTGCAAAGTTCGGCGGCAGCGGCAAGGTGGTCATCCAGCAGGCAGCGCCTTCTTCCTCCGCCGCCAGCAGTTCTGGCAGCACCGACCACTCCATCACCTCGGCTGCCGCTTCCGGCAGTGCCCTGAGCACCGAACAGGTGGCCGACATGGTCAGCCCCAGCGTAGTGGTCATCACCACCGAGCAGGTGGTCTACTCCCAGTGGTCGTGGTACGGCCAGAATCAGGTAGAGAGCGGTGCCGGCAGCGGCGTTATCATCAGCTCCGACGGCTACATCCTCACCTGTGCACATGTCGTGGACGGCGCTTCCACCATCACCGTCACCATTGGTGACAAGGATTACCCCGCCACCCTCGTGGGCGAGGACACCACCAGCGACATCGCCGTCATCAAGATCGATGCCGACGGCCTGACCCCCGCCACCGTGGGCGACAGCGACAGCCTGAAGGTCGGCCAGAGCGTGATGGCCGTGGGCAACCCGCTGGGTGAGCTGGGCGGCACCGTGACCGGCGGTATGATCAGCGCATTGAACCGCAGTGTGACCATTCAGGGCAGCAGCTCTGTGAACACCATGTCCCTGATCCAGATGGACGCCTCCGTCAGCCCCGGCAACTCCGGCGGCGGCCTGTTCAACATGAACGGGGAGCTGATCGGCATCGTCAACGCAAAGTCCTCCTCCAGCGATGCAGAGGGTCTGGGTTTCGCCATCCCCATCAATGACGCCATCAAGGTGTCGCAGGAACTGCTGGAAAACGGCTACGTGACCGGACGCCCCTATCTGGGCATCACCTACGTAGCGGTTGAGGATGCACAGACCGCAGCGCAGCTGGGCGTGAATGCCTACGGCGTCTATGTCGTGGATGTCGTCAAGGGCGGCCCCGCTGAAAAGGCCGGCCTGAAGGCCGGTGACCGCATCGTCAGCATCGACGGCAGCGAGATCGCCTCGAAGGACGATCTGGGCACCCTGATGCAGAAGCACGCAGCGGGCGATGCCCTCTCCATCACCGTCGCACGCGACGGCCAGATGCAGACCGTGAGCGTAACCCTGGGTGAAAAGACCAGCTCCAACAGCTGAATTTTCGATTTTCCGGAACTCCCTACGGCGGCAGACCATTGCAGGCGGTCTGCCGCCGCTTTTTTGTCTGCCCCCGTCGTGAAAAACAAGCCGGAAAGATCAGATGCACCGATCTTTCCGGCTTGCAGATAAAAGCAAAATCCAACTCAGAATATCCAGAGCAAAGCAGAGGATCCTCTAAGTCGTTTCAGATCTGCCCGAAGATGGTAGCGCTGTAAGGCATCAGCACGGCCTCATGCTCATAGATCCTCACCGACCCGCGCCAGAGGCTGGAGGATGTGCCGTCGCTCAGCTGCTGCCACCGCCCCGACGGCAGCGGCACGGTGCAGCTCGCCCCGGTGGGGTTATAGAACACGCACAGCGCGCCCCACGCTGCGCCGTCGCCCCACTGCGCGGGCAGCATCCAGCCCACGAGGGGCTGCTCCAGTGCAAAGAACTGCAGCGCTTCCGGAGCGCTGCGGTCGGCACCGCCCAGCCGCGGAAACTTTGCACGCAGCGCCAGCAGACCGCGGTAATAGTCCACCAGATGGTGGTATTGTTCGGCACGGTTCCAGTCCAGCCGGTTCAGGGCAGGAGAAGAGCAGTAGCTGTTGCCCACGCCCTTTTTTGTGCGGGCAAATTCTTCGCCTGCCTGCAAAAAGGGCAGGCCGAAGCTGGTGAGATAGATGCCCGCCGCAAGGCGGTTCTGTGCCAGAGCGACGGGGTCGGCGGCATTGAACTCCGGCTTTTGGTAGCGCACCAGCAGCAGCTTGTCCCACAGAGTAAAGTTATCGTGGGCAGAAACATAGCTCACGATCTGCCCCGGTGCGTGGGGCGGCAGCCGGTCGCTGCGGCACCATGCGGCCACCGCCGCGCCGATATCCCAGAAACTTCCGGGTCTGCCCTCCACATAGCCCGGCTCCCGGGCGTCGAAGCAGCCGCCCTTGATGGCGTCGCGGGTGTCGTCGCAGAAGATGCCCACCCGCTCGTCCAGCATAGCCAGATTGGCCTTGTTGGCCTCGTACCGGTGCAGCTGGCTCCCGCCGCCCTGCCACGGCTCGCCGTACATCAGGATATCCCGCCCGCCGGGCAGCGCATCCAGCGCGGCACGCACTGCGTTGATGGTCTCCACATCGTACAGCCCCATCAGGTCGAAGCGGAAGCCGTCGATGTGATACTCCTGCGCCCAGTAGAGGATGGAATCGATCATATACCGCCGCGCCATGGGCCGCTCACTGGCAAACTCGTTGCCGCAGCCGCTGCCGTTGGAAAAGCTGCCATCCTCATTCTGGCGGAAGAAATAGAAAGGCACCGTGCTGTTGAGCGGGTTTTCATTGCGGTACATGTGGTTATACACCACATCCATCACCACCCCGATGCCCGCCGCGTGCAGCGCCGCGACCATCTCCTTGCACTCCCGGATGCGCACCTCACCGCGGGTCGGGTCGGTGGAGTAGCTGCCCTCCGGCACATTGTAGTTTGTGGGGTCATAGCCCCAGTTGTACTGCCGCATCAGCGGCTTTGCCTCGTCCACACTTCCAAAGTCGAAAATGGGCATGAGCTGGACATATTTCACGCCCAGACGCTTCAGGTAGTTCAGGCAGGTAGGGTGGATGCCGTCGCCGTGCAGGGTGGTGCCTGCCTGCGTAAAGGCCATGAACTTGCCGCGCCACGCCGGGCGCACGCCGCTGGCGGCGTCCTGCGAAAAGTCGCGCACGCTCACCTCCCACACTGCCCGCTGCTCCGGTGGGATGACCGGACGCACATCCTGCTCCCAGCGGTCGGGGTTCGTGCGGGCAAGATCTACGATCATGCTGCGGGTGCCGTTGACGCCTGCCGCCCGGGCATAGGGGTCGCCGGTCTGGCGCGAAATGCCATCCACCGTGACCGTATAGGTATAGTATCGTCCGTGCTGGTCGCCGGGCAGATAGATGCTCCACACCCCCTGCTGCCCCCGCTCCAGCGGCAGAGTGCCTATGGGCTCACCGCCGCTGCCTTTGCGGTAAAGGCTGACCTCCACCCTCTGCGCCGTGGGTGCCCACAGGCGCAGATGGGTGCCGGAAACAGCATATTCCTGCCCCAGCGGGCCGGTGTAGGTGGTTTGAAGGTCAAAGGAGATGCTCTCGTACAGCGTTTTCAGTTCGGCGGGCGTTTTGACGGTCATGGTTTCTTCATTCCTTCTTGCAGATTTCCTATCAGATATAAGTGTAAACAACGGCGGTCTTTTTTGCAAGAGGGAATTGCAAAACCTGCCCCGGTACACTATACTGAAAGAAAACGATGCAGACGGAGGGCAAAGCCATGGCATATACCGACGATTGGGAAAGCATTCTGAACGGTGTGTTCGGTGCGGGCGGCAGACCCCGCTTCGGGGGCAGCGCCCAGCCCGAAACAAAGCCGCCGAAGAGCAGGGAGCCCGGCCTGCCGGATCTGAATGCAGCTCTGCTGGAAAACCAGAAGCAGCTGGATGCCCTGCTGAAAAAGCAGAACGCCCAGCTCAAAGAGCAGGATGCGGCGGCGCAGTCTGCGCTGAACGACAGCCGGCAGATGCTGCGGGACATGGAAGCCGACGGCCTGCTGGCCAAAGGCACCGCCGATGTGCCGCCGGAGCATCTGGGCAGCTTTGAGGGGCTGGCCGCCGAGGTCAAAAAAACAGTCCTTGGGCAGGACGCCTTTGTGGACAGCGTGGTGCGCGCCATGCGCCGCCCCTTTGTGCTGGGCACCGAACGCCCCGCCGCCCGCAGCGTGATCCTCATCTGCGGCGGCGCAGGCACCGGGCGGCACTTTGCGCTGGAGGAGACCGCCCGCATCATGGCGGCGCGGGGGCTGCTGCAAAACGACAAAACGGCCGTGGTCGACCTTGCGCTCTACCCCGACCCCGGCACCGAAAAGCTGTTTCTGCAGGATCTGTACGCCGCCCTGCACGCCCCCGGCGAGATCGTGATCTTTGAGCATTACGAAAGCTGCTGCCCGAGCTTTCTGAAAACACTGGCCGACCTTGCCGTCAAGGGCAGTGCACCGCTTTCCAGCCGGTATCTCGTGAACAAGGAGGGGATCCTTGTAGACGCAGGCACGGCGCTGGCACCGGGCGCTGTGAGCCGCATCGACCCCTGCGGCAAGTACCTCATTTTCTTCTCCCGCAAAGGCCGGGACGCGCTGGCGGATAAGTTCGGCGCGCCCTTTGTGGCGGCGGTGGAGGATGTGTGCACCACCAGTGCCTTTGCCCGCGAGGATCTTGCAGCGCTGGCGGCGCAGCAGCTGAACGCCCTTGCCCGGAAGGTGAGCACCCGCCTCGGTCTGACCCTCTCTGCCGGGGCAGATGTACGCGATTTCGTTGCGGCTCAGTGCTCCGCAGAGAAGGGTGCGGCAGAGCTTGCAGAGACCTGCGACCGGATCTTCCGCGCCCTGAGCGAATACTGCCTGCAGGCCGACGCAGCGCTTTCCGGCACCGTGACGCTGACCGCAGTGCCGGAGGGGGTGCAGTTTTCGCTGAACGACGCCGCCCCCGCCGACCTGTTCGCCCTGCTGCCGGCAGAGTACACCGGAGCGGCGGACGAAGTGCGGGCAGAGCTGGACGCCCTTGTGGGTCTTGCCCCGGTCAAGCAGTATGTGTTTGGCCTTGCCGACAACCTGCAGGTGCAGCAGCGCCGGGCGGCGGCAGGCTTCAGAACCGCCAGCCTTTCCATGCACATGATCTTTACCGGCAACCCGGGCACCGGCAAGACCACCATTGCCCGGCTGGTGGCAAAGTACCTCAAGGCCATCGGTGCGCTGAAGGGCGGCCAACTGGTGGAGGTGACCCGCGCCGACCTTGTGGGGCGCTACACCGGCCACACCGCACCCCTGACCAACAGCGTCATCGAGAGCGCCCTCGGCGGCGTGCTGTTCATCGACGAAGCCTACAGCCTCTACCGCGGCGAGCAGGACAGCTTTGGTCTGGAGGCCATCGATACCCTCGTGAAGGGCATGGAGGATCACCGGGACGAGCTGGTGGTGATCCTTGCAGGCTACACCCGGGAGATGGAGACTTTTCTCACTGCCAACAGCGGCCTTGCCAGCCGCTTCCCCAACAAGATCGAGTTCCCGGATTACACGGCGGACGAGCTGCTGGACATCACCACCGTGCTGGCAAAGGGCAAGGGCTACCGCCTTGCCGAGGGCTGCACCTTCCCGCTTTTGGGCTACTACAAGCGCCGTCAGGCGCTGGACAGCCGCACCGCCGGCAATGGCCGCCTTGCCCGCAACACGCTGGAAAAGGCCATCTTCCACCAGAGCCGCCGCCTTGTGGCCGAGCCGGACGCCGCACTGGATCTGATTTTGCCCGGTGATCTGGAATTTGAGGAATAAAAAAGAGGGACGGACGCACTCGATGATGTGCATCCGTCCCTCTTTTTGAGAAATCTGCCGCACCGCTTGCGGTCAGCACGGCAGAGGAGGCAGTATTTACTGTGCCGTCACGTTGGCGATGACGTAATATTGGCAGCCGCTCGCCTTCACGGCCTGCTCATAGACCGTGCCCGCAGCGTCTGCAGCAGGGTGGATCTTCAAATCGCCCACGTCCTCCGCCAGCTTCCAGTTTGCCTTGTCTGCCAGCAGGGACTCGACCTGTGCTTTTTCTGCCGTCGCGGTCTGCTCATCTGCCGAGAGCACCTTGCCCTGCAGGGCTGCCGGGGCAGCCTGTGCGGCGGTATCCCAGTAGATCACGCCGACCTCGCGCATCTCCTCCGGGGTCAGTTTGGGCAGCACCACATGCATGGTCTGGCCGCACTTGTCAATGCCGCAGATGTAGTCTGCATAGCCTTCCTTTTCCAGCGTAGGCTCCACGACCTTGCCCACCAGCTTCCAGTCGTGCAGGTCGCTGTTTTCCAGCTTGCTGGTGTCAATGCTGGGGTTCTCGTCCATGTACTTGCGGTTGTGGACGACCTTGGTGAGGGTGCCGCCGGTGATCTCGCAGTGATCGTCCCAATAGTCATCAAACTTGGCAAGGGAATCCAAGGTGTCCGAAAGATTCAGTTTCTCCTTGGTCACAGATGCATCTTTGTAGTAATTGATAATAGCGGAATGCGTCTCTCCCAGCTTGGAAGAACCATCTTCGTTGTAGTCTGCACCGTCCGAAAGATTATACTCATAAACATAGCTCCAGCCTCCGCCGCCGTAATTGAGGTTGATAAAACCAATCGCAGGGGGATTGCTGCCAGTAAATGTATACGCATTGACGACCGTGTCTCCGGTACTGCTGTTGATCGTAATGTCGACACTGCCGTTCTCCTTGTCAGCAGATACCATTCCTCCAATCGCTGGGCGTGCGTTTTCGTGGTAGGAATTGATTGCATTGACCGTTCCGCCGGTGATCTGGATCGAGGTGGTGCCATTGGCATAACAGGTTCCGATCGCAACACCGGTATTAGAACCGACTGCGGTCACATTGGCGTTTTTTTCAATCGTGATATTCTGATTCCAGGAAGGATTCTCACTGGAACCGATCGCTGCGCCGCCGTTTTTTGCTTCGGCGTGGACTTTTGCGTTGTCGGTGATCGTGATGTTGGTGGTGGAATTTCTATCAAGAGGGTTTGAGCATCCATCACCAATGCCTGCGCCGTACTCGCTGTAAGCGTTCACAACGGCGTCTCCGGCAATGGTAACATCGTTGCCGCATCCGACACCGCCGCCAATGGCTGCGCCGCCGTCACCGCTTGCGATGACGTGAGCATTTCCTTCAATGCGGATGTTTGTACCTGTTCCGTGGGAGCCGCCGCCGATACCGGCACTCTCGTGATAACCACCACGGGCCGTGATGTCTCCGCCGGTGATCGTGATATGGGAAGTGCAGGCAGTGTCATCGGTTCCACCGCCGCCGATACCGGCACCATCACAGAAGCCGCCTGCCAGCAGCTTGCCGGTATCCCCGCCAATGGCATTTCCGTTTTCGTCTTTTTCTTCCTTGGGGGAACCATCATCATTCTTATCGTCCTTGATGGTCAGGGTGCCATTGCCGTATTTGTCCGCTTTTTCGATGGCGGCGTGTTGTGAGTTGCCGCTGAGAACGGTATTATCACCATTCAGCTCAAGGTTGGTGTTGCCATCGCCTTTGATCTCGATGGGTGCGGGGTCAGAACTCCACGCTTTTTTTGGCTCAATGTGCACATCCTTCAGGGTCACATTGGTGGTCTGATCTTTTGCCGTCTCCACCGTGATGGTATTTGAAGTTTGCTTGCCGTAGCTGGTAATGGTGACGCCGTTCGGGTCCGTGTCCTTATAACCGTCCAAAGTAGCGTCATTGTTCTCCTGCGTCACATAGGTATAGCCGTCATCTTTGGTCTCCACCGTCACACTGCCCGTGTTCAGGTCGTAGGTATCTGCAAATGCCGCTGTGGCGATGGACGAGACCATAGCCATCAACGCCGCTGTGGACAGCACCCGCAAGGCAAGCTGTTTTTTCACGTTTTTCCTCATTGCAAAACCCTCCAAACTTAGAAGTTCACAGAGACGCGAACGTTACCGGAAACGAAACCAGCAAAAGCCGGGATCTCATGGCATAAAAACACATAGATGCGCATTTTTATGCCAGGCGTCTCTTTGCGGCACAAGTATAGTGCTGCACCCCTGCGGATGTCAATCCCAAATGTCGGGTGCTTCTGGGGGGGGGGTATGCATTTTCGTGCATTAAGCACAAAAAGTGCCGGGATTTTGCAGCAGAATGACAGGGCAAACCTGCACAAAAATTGCAGAGAATCTTTGGCGGCGCAAATAAAAAGCCCAGACAGATCCGCAGATCTCCCTGAGCCATCCGATCAAAAAATGTTTTTGCACAAAGCAGCGCGGCGCGCATTCCTGCTTTCAGGCGTGCATCTCCGCTAATTTTTCTGCCATCTCCCGCAGGCCTTTGCGCACCTCGGCGGGGGCGGTCACTTCCACCTTGCCGCCAAAGCCGCAGACCCAGCCGTAGAACTGGGGGCTGACGCAGACCGGCACGTCAAAATGGAAGCGGCCATCCGCCTCCGGCACCAGCAGGATGCTTTTGCCAAAGCGGTCTTTCATGGCCGCTTCAAGGTCAGCCGAGCAGCGCAGGGTGACCCGGTATTCGGTGCCGCCGAACATATTGAAGTGCTTGCGCAGGTAGGCGGGCAGGTCGAAGCTGCGGAACTCGGCTTTGCCGCGCCGGGCTTCGGCCAGCACTGTGACACCGGCCATGCGGTCCACCCGGTAATTCCGGATGCCTGCGGGGCTTTTCTCGTCCTGATAGGCAATGAGGTAGTAGCACCCGCCGTCCCATGCCAGCTGCCACGGACTGACCGTACGGGTGCCGTCCGCTTTGTAGCGGAAGCTCACCATTCTGCCCGCATTGATGGCGCTGTGCAGGGCGTCGATGCTGTACAGCAGCGTCTGGCTGTCGCTTTTGGGGCGTCCGTCCACATACACCTGACGCTGCAGCTGGGTGCCCTCGTAGTCGGAGCAGAGAGCCTCCAGCTTATGGATGAGCCTGCTGCTGGTGCGGGCAGACACCACCTTGCTGGACTGCACGGCATCCACCAGCAGCTTCAGCTCCGAAAGCTCAAAGGTGCGGCTGGCCAGCCAGTAGCCGCCGCCGCGCCCCCGCTGCAGCTGGATCTCATAGCCCAGACTGCGCAGCGTCTCGATGTCGCTGTAAATGCTTTTGCGCTCGGCAAGGATGCCCTGCTGTTCCAGCAGCTCCACCAGCTGCGGCACATTGAGCCGGTGTTCTTCGTCCGTTTTTTGTTCAAAAATGCGCAAAAGGGTCAAGAGCTTGGATTTCTGGCCTTCCTGCTTGGGCATAGGGAGCACCTCCGGTTTTTATTCGGGCAGCTTTTTGTCAAAGGCCGCACGGCGCTGGGTGGACAGACGGAACATTTCTTCCAGCCTGTCACGGTCATCCGCCACAAGGGCATCGCGCATTTCGTGCAGCGCTGCATCGAACTGGTCGATCTCGCTGATGAGGTTCTCCTTGTTCCACAAAAACAGTTCCGCCCACATTTTATCGTTGATGCGTGCAATGCGGGTCAGATCCCGGAAGGAGTCGCCGGTGTACTCGCACAGCGAAGAATTGTCGTTGGCGCACATCAGGCTCACGGCGATGGCATGGCACAGCTGGCTCACATAGCCGATCATCCGGTCATGCTCCTGCACGGTCAGGGTGCAGATGTGGTGGAAGCCCAGCACCCCGGCCAGCTCCTTTGCCCACTGGATGGCCTCCGGGGTGTTCTTTTCGGTGGGGGTGATGATGAAGTTGGCGGGGGCAAAATTCACCTCGGCGGCGTGCTCCACGCTGGAAGTCTCGCGGCCTGCCATGGGGTGGCTGGCAATGAACTCCACGCCTGCCGGGCACATGGCCTGCACCGGCTCCACAAGGCCGGTCTTAACGCCGGACACGTCCGTAAAAATGCAGCCGTGCTTGAGCAGATGCCCGTAGGTGCGGAACCACTCGATGAGGGCTGTGGGGTACAACCCGAAGATGATGTGGTCGGCCTGCTGCACAAGATCCTCAAAATCATGGGTCTTGCCGCTGGCGATATAGCCGTGGCTGAGAGCGTACTGCAAATGCCCCTCGCTGCGGTTGATGCCGTCCACGTGGAAGCCGGCTTTCGTCAGCTCCAGCGCATATTTGCCGCCCAGCAGACCAAGGCCTACCACGAGATAACGTTTTGTTTTATCCAACATATTCCACCTCCGCGCCCAAGGGCTTGATGGCTTCAAAGAAATTCGGCCAGCTTTTTGTGATGGCTTCGGCATCGTCCACCGTCAGGGGGATGCCTGTGCTGAGTGCCAGCACCGCAAGGCTCATGACCACCCGATGGTCGTTGTGGCCGTGCAAAACGCCCGCCGGGGCGTGCAGCCCGCCTGCGCAGCCCTGCACCGTGATGGTGCCGCCCTCGCTTTCCACGATGCCGCCCACTGCGCGCAGCTCGGCCTCCATGGCGGCGATGCGGTCGCTCTCCTTCAGGCGCAGCCGCTCTGCGTTGCGGATGACCGTGGTGCCCTCGCACAGCAGCCCCAGCACCATGAGCACAGGGCCAAGGTCGGGGCAGTCCGCAAGGTCGATGTCCACCCCGTGCAGGGGGGCTTTTTCAAAAGAGATGCCCTCTGCCGTGCGGGTGAACCTTGCCCCGCACCGGCGCAGGATGTCCAGAATTGCGGCGTCTCCCTGCAGGGTGTCCGGGGCAAGGCCGGTGATGGTCACGCCGCCGCACACTGCACCCAGCACCGCCGGGAATGCGGCCTGACTGTAATCGCCCTCTACGGTATAGCCGCAGGGGTGGTAGGTCTGCCCGCCCGGGAGAACAAGGGTGTTTTCGTCCTGCCAGCGGCTCTCGACGCCAAAAGCCGCCTGCACCGAGCGGGTCATGTCGATGTAGCTGCGGCTCTCCACCGGCGGGATGAGATGCAGGGTGCTTTCTCCGGCCAGCAGGGGCAGGGCAAACAGCAGCCCGCTGATGAACTGGCTGGACACGTTGCCTGCCAGCCGGTACTCGCCGGGGGTCAGTGCGCCCTCTACGGTCAAGCCGGAAGCGCTCTGCTCAAACCGCAGACCCTGCTCCCGGTACAGAGCCTCATACACCGACTGCGGCCGCTCCATCAGCCGCCCGCGGCCGGTAAAGGTCACAGCCTGTCCGGTCAGGCTGGCGATGGGGATGAGGAAGCGCAGGGTGCTGCCGCTCTCGCAGCAGTCCACCGGCGCGGCGAGGGGCACAAAATGCCCCAGACCTTCCACCACGGCATCGTCTGTGCCGGTGCGCACACGGGCGCACAGCTGTGCCGCTGCACCCAGCGTGGCAGAGATGTCCTTGCTGAATTCCAGATTGGTGATATGGCTGCGCCCTTCGGCCAGCGCGGCGCAGAGCACCGCCCGGTGCGCCATGCTTTTGCTGGGCGGGGCGGTGATGGTGCCGCCCACGGGACGCGCGTTTTGAATCGTTACCAGCATAGGCCGTTACATATCCCGGCCAATGGCCCATGCTACCTGACGGCACTTTGCCATGGCCTGTGCAAAGCTGTCCGGGGTCAGGCACTGGGCACCGTCGCTCCATGCGTGCTGGGGGTCGTAGTGCACCTCCACCTCCAGACCGTCGGCACCGGCGGCCACAGCAGCGATCATCATGGGCTCCACAAGGTTTGCCTTGCCGGTGGCGTGGCTGGGATCCACGATGATGGGCAGGTGGGTCTTTTCGTGGATGATGGGCACAGCGGACAGGTCGAGGGTATTGCGGGTGTACTTTTCAAAGGTGCGGATGCCGCGCTCGCACAGGATGACCTGCTCGTTGCCGCCGGCCATGATGTACTCGGCGCTCATGATCCACTCCTCGATGGTGTTGCACAGGCCGCGCTTGAGCAGCACCGGCTTGTGCATCTTGCCCACGGCCTTGAGCAGCTGGAAGTTCTGCATGTTGCGGGCACCGATCTGCACCACGTCCACATACTCCTCAAACTCCGGGATGCGGTCCTCGCTCATCAGCTCGGAGACGATGGGCATGCCGGTGGCCTCGCGGGCCTTTACCATGTCCAGAATGCCCTCGGTCTCAAGGCCCTGGAAGGAGTAGGGAGAGGTGCGGGGCTTGTAAGCGCCGCCGCGGAACAGGGTGGCACCGCCGGCCTTGACGCCCTGTGCAATGCGCAGAGCCTGCTCTGCGCCCTCGATGCTGCAGGGGCCTGCCATGACGGCGATCTTTTCCTTGCCGCCGATCTTCACGCCGCCGCAGTCGATGACCGAATCTGCCGGGTGGAACAGGCGGTTTGCGCGCTTATAGGGCGCAGACACGCGGGTAACGTTGTCGATCCACGGGTTTGCCAGCACGTCCCGCTCGTCGATCTTGGTGGTGTCGCCCACCAGACCGAACACGTTGTAGTCCTTGCCGGTGATGAGGGTCACGTCCAGACCCTGCTTCTCGAATTTGTCAACGATCTTTTCCAGTTCGTCCTTCGGAGTCCCTTTTTTGGTGGAGATGATCATAGTGATAATTTCCTTTCGTTTTTACATCACGATATGCGCCTTGCTGGAGCCGTCGGTGCGCAGCAGCTGCGCCAGATAGATGCAGGCGTGCAGGTAGCCCTGCGGGCCTTCGCCGATGAAGTGCCCCTGACAGCCAAAGGATACCACATCTGTCTTGCGGAAGGGCTCGCGCTCGTCCGGGGCACGCAGCATCACTTCCACGGCGGGCACGCCGCACAGGCGCAGCGCATCCAGAATGGCCACGCTGTAAAATGCATAGGCTCCGGGGTTGAGCACGATGCCGTCCACCCGGCCGGCCGCCGCCTGAATTTCGTCCACAAGGTCGCCTTCGTGGTTCGTTTGGCAGCAGTCGGTCTCGATGCCCAGCTGCTCACAGCCTGCCTGCACATAGTCCATGATGGCGTTGTAGTCCAGCTCGCCGGGCACGCCCGGCTCTGACCAGCGCATGAGATTGAGGTTCGGACCGTTAAGAATCAAAAATTTCATCCAGTGCCTCCATGGCGGCACGCAGAGCATCCTCCAGCGTGCCGGTGTTCGGGATCACAGCATCTGCCGCAGCCAGATACAGCGGGCGGCGCTGGGCTTCCATCCGGCGCAGCGCGTCCATGCTGGAAGAAAGCGGGCGTTCCCCGCCCACGGCCAGCGTTTCCACAGGCCGGTCGATAAACAGCACCACGCCGTTCTGGTGCAGCGCCCGCAGGTTTTCCGCCCGCTTCACCACACCGCCGCCGCAGGAGAGCAGCTGATGATTCTCCCTGCCGAAGCGGCGGGCGGCGGCAGTCTCCTTTGCACGGAAACCGTCCTCGCCCTCAGCGGCGAAGATATCCGGGATGCTGCGGCCGTCCGCCCGTACGATCTCCTCATCCAGATCCACAAAGGTGCGCCCCAGCTGCTTTGCCAGCATCCTGCCGAGGGTAGTCTTGCCGCAGGAGGGCATCCCGATGAGGGCGATGTTCAGCGTATCCCGGCGCAGTGCGGCGGTGATGCGGCGGATCTCAACCGGCGCATCCTCAAACCTGCGATCCAGAAAATATTCTGCGGCATACACTGCCTGCGCCACCAGCATTTCAAGGCCGCCCACGGCCACCGGCACGCCTGCTTCCTCGGCGCGGAGGACAAGCTCGGTTTTGTCGGGGTTGTACACCACGTCCAGCACAGCTTCGAGGCCGGGCATGGCGGCAACGTCCAGATTGCACACCCCCACATTGGGGTACATGCCCGCCGGGGTGGTGTTGATGACGATCTGTGCCCCGCTGGAAACGGCCTCGGCATAGCTCAGCTCGCCTTTTTCAGGGTCGGGATGGCGGCTGACGGTCAGCACCTTTGCCGCACCCTTGTCCAGCGCCACCGCCCGGGTGGTGTTGTGGGTGCCGCCGGTGCCCAGAATGAGCACGGTCTTGCCTGCAAAGTCCACCCCATGGTCATCGCACAGGTGGGCAAAGCCCATATAATCGGTATTGTATCCGTAGAGCAGGCCGTTTTTGTTCACCACCGTGTTCACCGCTCCGATGGCCTTCGCGCGGGGGTCGATGTAGGAACAGTATTCCATCACCAGCTTTTTATAGGGGATGGTCACATTGATGGCCTTGAACTGCCGCTTTGCCAGAAATGCCCGGGCCTCTTCCTCCGTGGGCAGGGGGCACAGGTCGTAGCGGTAGCCGCAGAGCATCTCGTGGATGATCTTAGAGTAGGAGTGGCCGAGTTTTGCGCCGATGAGTCCGTATTCCATTTTATCTGCCCTCCTTTCGGAAGGTTGCGGGGTGGTTCATCCAAGCCTCGCCGTAGCGTGCCGTGAGCAGGTCGCCCACAGCCAGCGCGGCGGCGCAGGTCTGCACGATGGCCGCCCGGGGCACGATGCAAGGGTCGTGGCGACCCTGAATGGACAGCTGCGCGTTCTTTTTTGCGAGATAGTCCACCGTGTCCTGCTGCTTATAGATGCTGGGCGTAGGCTTGATGACCGTGCGGAACACCACCGGCATCCCATTGGCGATGCCGCCGTTGATGCCCGCGTTGTGGTTGGTGGCCGTGACCACCGCCCCCTCCGGGGTCATGCGGAAGGCGTCGTTCGCTTCGGAGCCTCGCATTCCGGCAAAGCCGAACCCGGTGCCGAACTCGATGCCCTTGACGGCGGGGACAGAAAAGGCCAGATGGGCGATCTCACTTTCCACACTGTCGAAATAAGGCTCGCCGATGCCGGCCGGCAGGCCGAGGATGGCCGTTTCCAGCATCCCGCCCACGCTGTCGCCTTCCGCCCCGGCGGCACGGATGGCGGCTTTCATGGGTTCTTCCACAGTTTCATCCAGCACCGCAAAGCCTTCGGGCTTGCTGGCAAGTGCTTCCACCTGAGCGGAGAGCTGTGCGGCATCGTCCCGCGCAAAGCGGGTGTCCGCAATGCCGGCGCACTCTGCGATATGGGTGGTGATGTCGATGCCCGCACGGTTCAGCGCGCTCAGCACCACCGCGCCGCCCGCCACCAGTGCCGCCGTCACCCGGCCGGAGAAGTGCCCGCCGCCCCGGGCATCCTGAAACCCGTGGTACTTGGCATAGGCGGTGTAGTCTGCGTGGCCGGGGCGCAGAAGGTCTGCCGTTTTGGCGTAATCGCCGCTGCGGGTGTTGGTATTTTCGATCATCAGCGCAATGGCTGTTCCGGTGGTGTGGCCGCCCGCCACACCGGACAAAAACTGGATCCTGTCCGCTTCCACGCGGGGGGTGGACAGGCCGTCGCCCCGGGCACGGCGCTTGTCCATGCAGGCGGCGAGAAACGCCTCGTCCACCGGCACACCGGCGGCCATGCCGTCCAGCACTGCGCCGATGGCTCTTCCATGGCTCTCGCCGAAAATGGTCAGCGAAAGGTCACTGCCGAATGTATTTTTCATCGCTTAATCCTCAATGCCCAGCAAAGGACGCAGCCCCTCCACCGGGATGGTCTCGGCACGCCAGCAGCCCAGCCCCGGCACTTTGATGATGGTGATCTGGCCGCCCTGTGCCTTTTTGTCATGCAGCATCTCCGCCAGCACCTTTTCCTTATCATAAGTGGTGCGGGTGGGCAGGCCGAGGCGGCGGTACACCGCGCGCACCCGCTTCTGCAATGCCTTGGATTCGATCATGGGCAGCATGCCCAGCGCCACGCACTCGCCGTGGTAAAGACCCACGGTGCGGCGGCCCTTGATGCCCTTGACGGCCTCGATGCCGTGGCCGATGGTGTGGCCGAAGTTCAGCGCCTTGCGCATCCCCTGCTCGGTCTCGTCCTGCTCCACGATGTTCTTTTTGAACCGCAGGCTGCGGCAGATGATCTCGCCGATCCGGGCGTCCACATCGCCGCTTTCAAAGATCGCGAACAGCTCCGGGTCTGCCAGCAGGCTGGCTTTGACGGCTTCTGCCAGACCGTTGATGAAGTGGCGGCGGGGCAGGGTGGCAAGGGTGTCCGGATCCACGATGACGAGCTTTGGCTGCCAGAAGGCACCCACGATGTTTTTGGTATCGCCCAGATCCACGGCGGTCTTGCCGCCGATGGAGGAGTCGATCATGGAGAGGGTGGTGGTGGGGCAGTTGATGAAGTCGATGCCGCGCATATAGATGGACGCGGCAAAACCGGCCAGATCGCCCACCACGCCGCCGCCTACGGCCACGACCAGATCGCCGCGCCCCATGCCGAACTCCAGCATCTGGCGCAGCACGGTTTCCAGGATCTTGAAGCTCTTGCTGGCCTCGCCCTGCGGCACCGTGATGATGCGGGCGTCCTTGCACTGGTCGGCCACGATCTGGGCGTACTGCGCAGGCACGCCGCTGTCGGTGACCACCGCCACCCGGCGGTCGAGCCGGGCAAACTGGTACAGGTTTGCCAGCGAGCCGTTTTTGACGATGATGTCGTAGCTGCGCTCGCCCAGATTCATGGTCAGCTTGGTTCCGATAAATTCGCTCATTTTGTATACACTCCTAACAGCCGCACGGTACGGCAGGTGCGGTCAAGCTCGCGCAGCAGCGCGGCGGTCTCGTCGGCGGTGGGGTCGCCCACAAGCTCGACGTAAAAATAATATTCAAAGGGCACATGAGGCATGGGGCGGCTCTTGATGGACTCCATATTAAAGCCGCTTGCACCGATGATCTGGATCACCTCGCCCAGCTTGCCGGGCTTGTTGTCCACCGTAAACAGCAGCGAGAACCGGTTGCCGCCGGTGGGCTTTTCGCGGCTGAGCACGATAAAGCGGGTGGTGTTGTCGCCGTCGGTGTTGATGCGGGGCACCAGCACTTCCAGCCCGTACAGCGCCGCCGTCTCTGCGCTGGCAATGGCCGCTTTGGAGACGTCGCCGCTTTCGGCCACGAACTTTGCGGCCATGGCGGTGTTGGGCATGGCGGTGGCGGGCAGGCCAAACTGCCTTAAAAAGGTCTCGCTCTGGGCGATTGCCTGCTGGTGGCTGTAAACGCTTTTGATCTGATCGAGCCTTGCGCCCGGCAGCACCAGAAGGTTCTGGGAGATGGGCAGGTCATAGACGTCCACCACCCACAGCGCCGGGTGATTGTAGCACAGATCCAGCACTGCGGACACATCGCCCGCATGGCTGTTTTCAAAGGGCACGACGCCGTGGGCGGCATCGCCGCGCTCCACCGCGTCAAACACCTCGTCCCATGTGGGGCAGCTCACGGCCTCGGCATGGGGGAACAGTGCCCGGAGGGCGATGTGGGCAAAAGCGCCCTCCACCCCCTGATAGGCGGCGCGGTTTTGCCCCAGCACCTCGGCCTCATACTGCTTTGCCACATCCATCAGGTTCTGCACGTGGTCTTTATAATAAGGCCGCAGCGCCGGTGTGCCGATGCGGGCAGCCGCCTTTTCCAGCACTGCCGTCTCGCGGGCGGCGTCGTAAATGGGCAGGCCGTGGGCACGCTTATACTCTGCCACCTGCAGCACGGCGGCCATCCGCCGCTCAAACAGCGCGGCCAGCTGGGCATCCACTGCATCGATCTCGGCGCGTGCCTGTTCCAGTGCGTCCATGGGTTCACATCCTTTTTATGTATAAAAATACCATCCGATCCAAGATACTCAGTAAGTATACCATAACTGGGACGGAGAAACAACAAAAGCCCCGGCGATTCTGGGTGGAGAATATTTCAAATCACCCCTGCGTAACAATACAAAAATTGCGCACGAGTGTGCTGCGGCGGCGGCCTGCCCTGCGGCTTGGCCGTTTCCGCACTTTGACATCGTTCCCGGTATTTTTCAGCTTGTTATTCTGATACCGGAAAAAGCCAGTGCTGCTGCGGCGTATTCTCGCGGGAACGCACAAAAATCATTCCGTAATTTCGGCAGATTTGAACCTTGAAAATCCCCGCACCGGGGTGCTACACTAAAAATGTCGAGATGCTCCGCAGGATCAGCGGGAACGATACCGTCTCCTCTGCAGAGCAGCATCGGGCGGATAAAAACCTACATGAAGGGAAGGAAAAAACGATGAAACAACTCCGGACACGGCTCCTCAGCGCGGCGCTTGCGGCCTGCATGGCAGTCTCTGTCCTCCCCGTAAGCGCGCTCGCGCTGGGGGGGGTATCGATCCTGAAAACGGCGTAAGCGCACAGGCGCAAACCGGCGTGCGTCTGAACGGCGGCGAGACCATCAACGATACAACGATCACTCCGGACGGCGTGTATTATCTGGATGGTACCAGCGACTATACGCAGGGCATTACCATTGATACAAGTAAAGATGTGATCATCAACATCAGCAGCAATGTGAAATATACGGGTAATTCCTATCTGCTGGACGTGAAGCAGGCCGCTTCGTTGACGATCAATGGTCAGCTGGCTTTTGAAGCAGACTGCACTGTCGGCGGATTTTTGAATGTCAATAATTCGATTGCAAACGCCCCCATTCTGCTGACGAATGTTGTTGCTCAGACATATAACAACCCTGCTGTGCGGAACCAAAGCGGCCATGTGAAGATCGATGGCGGCTCGTTTGTAAAGCTGAATACAAACCACAGCCCTGCAATCTATAATGTTTATTCCGCTGCATATATGGAGATTTTGAACTCCAACGTTAAATCGAATTATGTTTCGGTAAGCAACGATTCTGGTGCAACACTCACGATTAACGGTGGTGAATACGAATCTCCGGCAAGTAACGCTGTCCTGAATCAGGAAAAATCCACTCTAATCATCTATGATGGGCATTGCAAAAACAGCGCTACCGGACGACCATCGGTTGTCAACCTCTCTACTGGAACCATGAAGATCTATAACGGAACCTTTGAGTCGGAGCATAGCAACGTCGTAAACAATCGCGGAGACCTCGAAATATTCAATGGCACTTTTACCTCCTCCGCCCCAAAGATCATGATTGCCACTGTCGAAAACGCCGTTACAAAGGTTCATGGCGGCACTTACACCGCTGAAGGCGAAGACGCCGTCGCATTTCAATGTAATAACAGTACTTTGAAAATCGATGAAAGCGAAAAGCCTGTAACCATTTCGCTGACGAAGAGTTCAAAGTATGCGATTGGAAACAATGGTGTTTTGGAATTCAATGGCGGTGTTATCTCTGCGCCGAACGGCGATGCAATTATGACATTGCAAAGCACCGGCAATACTACGGTCTCCGGCGGCACCATCAAAAACAGCAAATACGGCATTGAGGTGCGAAGCGGCGACCCCACCGTCATCCTCGAAAACGTGACCTTTGAAAACAACGAGAACGACATTTACCTTGGCGACGGCCAGAAGATCACCATCAAGGATACCTTCACCGACCCTGCGACGGTCAAGGTGGCAGAAAGCTCCATTACCACCCCGCGCCAGATCACCACGTCGGATGCACCGAACCAGCAGAACCTGAAGCTCACCAGCACCGACGGCTATCTGGTGGCCTATGATCGCACCGGCAATTACCGCTACCTGACCGGGAAAACGGCAGGCAAGTACACTGTGACCTCCGAGCACGCCACCGCCGCGGCTGACCTTGGCAGCGGCGAAGAGACGCTGTACTCCTATACCGAGATCAACGCAGGAACCAAAGTCACCCTGAAGGCTGACCCCGCCCCGGCGGGCGAAGCCTTTGACGGCTGGGAGGTGCTGGTGGACGGCACGCCCAACGACGCCCTGCTGAAGGATAACGACGCGGAGGAAACGCACTTCTGGATGCCCGCAGGCAGCGTGACCGTCCGCGCAAAGTATAAAACGGTGATCGACCCGGTCGACCCCAGCGGCGCCGACAACATCAAGGGCGCGCTCTCTGCCGTGGTCGTGGGCGCTGCCGCAGGTGCTATCCTTTACGAAGCAGGCACCGGCATCTACCGCGTCATCAATATGCCCGGCATTATCCTGCCCTCCAACCGCATCGAGCTGGCCGACCTCATCTGGGAGCGCGCCGGTAAGCCCGAGCCCCAGAACACCGACCTCTACGATGATATCGACGAGGACGACACCGACTGGCAGAAAGCTGCCCGCTGGATGGTAGAGCAGGAGCTGATGGACGACGACATCGACGAGGAGAAGGACACTGAAAAGTTCCACCCCTACCGCATGGTCACCAAGCTGCGCGTCTGCCTGACCTGGCAGAAGGCCAAGGATAAGGGTCTGTTTGACAATACCGAGACCAAAGCCGAATAACCCGTACGTGAAAAAACTCCCCTGCAGCACAGCGCTGCGGGGGAGTTTTGCTGTCCGGTTCAATCGTGCCTGCGCAGGTCTTCGCGGCTGCGGGGGCTGCCGTAATACCGGCTGTAGGGGTTGTCCAGCTTTTCCACGAGGGAAGCCGTTTTTTCCGTTTCCCGCTTCGGCAGCGGCTTTTCCGTGCGGTCAAAGCGGAACCGCTCTGCCGGCCCGCCCTTCTTTACCCGGAAGCGCATCTCAGCCCTCCTCGGTGACGGTGGACACCGCCCCGGCGGTCAGGGCATCCCACAGTTCTTCGCCGCCTGCCAGCAGGTCGGCGGAGTCCTTGTTCCACGCGCCGCGAAGCCCGATGTAGTAGCGGCGCATCAGCTCCTGACTGCTGCCGCTGCCGCTCTGCACCGCGTCGGCGGCGTAATCGCCGAGGTCAAGCCCCGCCAGCACCGGGCAGTCGCCCCAGTGGTAGACCATGTTCCACCAGTCATCGTCTGCGTCGGACCGGGGCAGGCTGCCGTCCAGATACCGCAGCGTGCCGGTGGTCTGCTGAAAGCCCGCCGGGTCATACAGGATAAAAACGGAGCTCAGCGCACCCTGAATGTCGGTGGAAAGCTTGGTGGTGCCCGCCATGTCAAGGTAGGCGTCCGAGTCCTCATTGCCAAAGTCCATGGTGTAGAGGTTCAGCTTTACCACCACCTTGCCGTCGCCGTTGCGGTCTTTGCCGTAGGCGGCAAGGGCATCCTGCAGAGCGGTCTGGGTGGCCTCGGGCAGGTAGCCGGGTGCCACCACCGCCACATTGTAGTCGGCATGGACGGTAAAGAAATACTGCCCGATGAAGTTGTAGCCGAAAAACGCCGCCGCAATGCCGATGAGGATGACCCACTTGAGGTTGTAGTCCCACCAGTTCGCCCAGCGCTCTTTGCGGGTGTACTGACGCTCTTTGCGGGGCTTGAGGTCGTTGGGGTCGATATCACGTTCATAACGGTAGCTTGCCATAGAAAAACTCCTGATTTTGATGATTCGGCGGCACGGGCGCTTACAGCTGTGCCAGAATGGTCTGGCGCACAGCGTCGGGCAGCTGTTTCTGCTCGGCCTTGCTCATGCCGACCGTCCGGATGGGCGGCAGCACCTTGATGCGCACGCTGCCCTTGTGGCACAGGTTGCCATTGCTCTCAAACAGTGCCCGCGCACCGGTAATGGCCACCGGAACCACCGGGGCACCGGTCTTGACGGCAATGCGGAATGCCCCGGCCTTGAACTCACCGGCACCGCCCTCTTCGCCCTTGTAGCGGGTGCCCTCCGGGAAGATGACGAAGCTCCTGCCGCTCTCCACGATGGCCGTGGCGTCGTTCAGGGCGCGGACAGACGCCCGCAGGTCGTCACGCTGGACGAACACGCAGCCCAGCAGCTTCATCCAGCGGTTCAGCAGGGGGATCTTTTCCAGCTCCTCTTTCGCAAGGATGCCGTGGGGCTTGTCGAGGCCGGCCAGCAGCAGCGGGATGTCGTAGTAGCTGCGGTGGTTGCCCACGAACACGCAGGGGGTGTCTTTGGGGATGTTCTCCAGCCCCTCCACGCTCAGGGATACGCCGGTCACCTTCAGGATGCCCCGGCTCCAGTGGGGGATATGCTTGTTGACGAGCTCCTCCACCCGCCGGGTATCGCCTGCTGCCAGTGCACGTTCAGCCCGGCGCAGCACGCCGTAGTGAACGATCATATAACCAAATAAGTAAATAAACATCGCAATCGTGCGGAAAATGCTCATTGCGGTTTCCTCCCTCCGGCAAAAAATGCCATTGTTATTGTATCACACTTTTTATAAAAAGGGGAGAAATAACACTTTTTTTACAAATCGGCGGATCTGTGGTCTTGCAAAATTGACAAAATGCAGGTATATTTATAGTTGTAAAGTCAGCACAATGGCACTTTCTGAGAAAAACGCCTTCCGCCGGCTCAAAGGATCACGAGAAAGGTACGTTACCATTATGGGTCTGTTTCCCTCTGCAAACGATTTCAAAGCGGGCAGGGGCGTAGAAAAAGATGCGCCCCGCAAGACCGGCATCGGCCGCTTTTTCGAGCTGGTCGGCCGCGACATGAACGGCATGTTCCTTGCCAACCTGCTCACCTGCATCGGCTTTCTGCCGGTGATCTGTCTGGTGTACATCGGCTTTCTGGCAAACAGCCTGCCGGTCATGCTCCTCAGCGCTGCGGCAGGCGGCATTCTGGCCGGCCCTGCCCTCGCCGGTATGTACGACACCGTGCTGCGCGCCCTGCGCGACGAGGCCGGCTACTGGTGGATGACCTACCGCAGAGCCTTCAAGCGCAACTTCCGGGCCAGCATCGTGCCGGGTATCTTCTACTGCGTCGTGGTGACGATGCAGATCTTCCTTGTGTATTTCTGCTTCAATATGCTCAGCCGCGGCACCAACGTGGGCGTGCCCCTGTGGGTGGCCACGGTGCTGAACCTGCTCGTCTTCCAGATGCTGTTCGCCTATCTGTGGCCGCAGATCGTGCTGCTGGAGCAGCCCCTTCGCCAGACCTTGAAGAACAGCATCAACTGCATGATCGCCTTCCTGCCCCACGCGCTGGCGGCGGCCATCGTGCAGATCCTGTTCTGGGGCGTGGTGATCCTGTGCATGCCGCTGGGGCTTTTACTGATGATCATCTTCGGCTTCTGGTTCATCACCGAGGTATCCTGCCAGATCATCTACGGCGACATCGAGAGGGTGTTCCACATCGAGGAGAGCATCCGCAAAATGAAGGATGCCGAATTGGAAGAGGCTCTCAAAAAGGACTACGCCCCTGACGCAGACGACACCGAAAAATAACTTTCCGAAGGGAGATGCGCCCCCATGGAGCAACGAAATAATCTTGTCCTGCAGGGCACCGAGACCTTCTCCCGCGGGCAGCTGGACAATGTCGCGCTGGAAAACGGCGCCCTCGTGCTGGACAGCGTGGCCGGGCGCAGCCTGCTGTACGGCAGCTACACCACCCCCGAGTTTGCCATGCCGGCTTTCTGCAACCTGAATGTCAGCTGGAACGCCTTTGCCCCCCACAACACCATGGTGGAGGTGCGCTGCAGGGTCTATGCCGGCGGCAGCTGGACAGGCTGGCTGAGCTTTGGCAAATGGGCTCCGGGCTACCCACGGTGCAGCTGCAGCTCCCAAAGCGAGGACGGCATGGTCTTTCTGATGGGAGATACCGTCACGGTGGCCACCCCCGGCGGCGGCACCGGCGTGCAGCTGCAGGTGAACCTTTCCACCAACGACGACAAAGTCTCCCCCGCCGTGCGGCTTCTGGCCGCCGCCGTGCGCCCCCTGACCTGGGAAAAGCGCAACGGCCACCCGCTGAACCGTCGGCTCTATCTGCCGGAATACTGCCTTTCCGCCCACGACCCCAGCTTTGGCCGCGCCATGGATCTGCCGCTGGTGATGGCTGCGCTGATGAACTGCACCGGCGAGGACATCCTGCCTGAGGAAGCAGCCTATGTCATGGAGGATATGGCCAACAGCAGCACCGGCAACGCCGCCTTTGCCGCGGCCGCCGCAGGCTGCTGCGGCTACCCCTGCTGGCAGGCATGGATGGATCTTGCCGACCTGCGGGCGCAGATCCACGACGACTGCTGTGTGGCGGTACAAGTGGAGCGGCGCATCCGCGGCCAGCGTGACCCGGTGCGGGTCTGGATGGGGCTGCGGGGCTTCGGCCATGACGATGCCGTGATGGCGGATTATGTGCTTTTGAACGACCCCACCGCCGATTCCGACGGCGCAGTGAACCGCACCATGGCGCTGGTGGATTTTATGCGCTACTTTACCGGGCGTGCCATCGCTTTGCGCCACAAGCCCCGGGATGTCTCTGCCAACCGCCCGCGCCGGCTGCGCTGTGAGCTGATCCCCGGCGAAAAAGAGGGAGTCTACTATTTCGAGCGGCACGGTGCGCGGGACGCTCTGCCGGAGGATTTTTCCGGCTGGACGGCCTACGCGCTGCACGACGGCGTGGCGCATGCCACCACCGCACACCGCACCTTCCACCGCATGGAGCGCACCCTGGACGGCGGCATCCGTTTTCCGGAAGCGCAGATGGCCGAGGGCGGCCGCTGCAGCGTGTACGCGGTGGATCAGACCGGCACCATGCGGGTGGCAGAGGTGCGGCTGCCAAAGCCCCGCACCGCACCGGCGCAGCCTGTCTCTCAAGCATCGGAACAGCCGGGGTAACAGCCGGCTGTGCCAAATAGATCAAGACATAGGAGGAACACATTATGGCAAAGACGATCATCACTTTGGGACGTGAATACTGCACTGGCGGCCGCTACATCGCTGAAGACGTAGCAAATGCACTGGGCATCAAGCTATACGACAAAGAGCTGATCACCCTGGCAGCAAAGCACTCCGGCCTTTCGGAAGAAGCCGTTGCTGCCAGCGAGAAGCGGCATACCCACAGCCTGCTGTACAGCCTGTACACCATGGGCAACGAGCTGCCGCTGGGCGATCAGGTGTTCATTCTGCAGAGCCGCATCATCAAGCAGCTCGCCGAGGAAGGCCCCTGCGTGATCCTGGGCCGCTGCGGCGACTACGTGCTGCGCGAGCGCAAGGATGTGCTGCGTGTGTTCGTCTACGCACCCAAGGACTGGCGGCTGGAATACGCCAAGACCAACCCTCTGGTCAAGGCTAAGGACGCAAAAGGCATCAAAGACGAGTTGGAAAAGACCGACCGCAACCGTTCGGCCTACTACAATTACTATACCCAGAACCGCTGGGGCGATGCCCACAACTATGATCTGGCCATCAATGCCGCCCTTGGCCGCGAGACCTGCGTGAAGATGATCCTCGACGCAGCCGCCGCCAAGGAGAAGAGCCTCGGCTGACCGCCCGGGCGCTTCAAAATAAAACAACGCTGCAGCGTGGGCAGGGTGTGCAAGCGCCCTGCCCACGTTTCGGGCAACGGCGACGACCGCGGCCTGCGGCCAAAGACTTCCCCCGGCCGGGGGAAGATGTCGCATAGCGACAAAAGAGGGAATGCAGGGAGGAGCCGTTGGGGCAGCGGCCAGCAGGACACGAGTGCCGCATGGGCGGTCACGAAGTGGACGCTGGGAGCCGCAACCCGGGCGCTGATGCCGTTTCCGGTTTTCAGAAGCCTTGCCAGCTGCACAAGTGCGGCAATATATCTCTGGCAAAAACCATCCCAATGTCAAAAAAGGAGCAAACGTGGAAACAAAGCAACCCCAAACCTCTCCCGCCGCCGCGCGGGAAAACATCATGGGCACCATGGAGATCAACCCTCTTCTGGTCAAGCTGAGCGTACCCATGATGATCTCCATGCTGGTGCAGGCGCTTTACAATGTGGTGGACTCGGTGTTCGTCTCTCATGTGAGCGAAAGCGCCCTCACCGCCGTCTCGCTGGCGTTCTCGCTGCAGAACGTGATGATCGCCGTGGGCGTAGGCACCGGCGTGGGCGTCAACGCCCTGCTGTCCAAGAGTCTGGGCGAAAAGAACCAGCGCCGCGCTAACGTTACGGCAGAGAACGGCATTTTTCTTTCACTGTGCAGCTTCGCAGTCTTTCTCGTTGTCGGCCTGACCTGCATGAAGCCCTATTTCTATGCACAAACCAGTAACGCAGAGATCGCGCAGCAGGGCATCCGGTATCTGTCGGTGTGCTGCATCTTCAGCCTCGGCCTGTTCACCCAGACCATGGGCGAAAAGCTGCTGGCCGCGACCGGCCGCACCCAGCTGAGCATGATCAGCCAGCTGGTGGGTGCCGTGGTAAACATCATTCTGGATCCCATCTTCATCTTCGGTTATTGCGGCGAGGCGCTGTCCGGCACCACCGGTGCCGCCGCGGCAACGGTCATCGGCCAGTTCTGCGGCGCAGGCATGACCCTGTTTTTCAATCTGAACAAAAACCCGGACATCCAGATCAGCTTCAAGGGCTTCCGCCCCAGCGCAAAGGCCATTGGCCGCATCTACACGGTGGGTCTGCCCAGCATCGCCATGCAGTGCGTGGGCAGCCTGATGACCTTCGGCATGAACCTGATCCTGATGGCTTTCTCGGCCACGGCTGTGGCGGTGTTCGGCGTTTACTTCAAGCTGCAGAGCTTCGTATTCATGCCCATTTTCGGCCTGAACAACGGCATGGTGCCCATCATCAGCTACAACTACGGTGCCCGCAGCCCGGACCGTGTGAAAAAGACCATCAAGCTGTCGGTGTGCTACGCCGAATGCATCATGCTGGCGGGTTTCTGCATCTTCCAGTTCGCGCCCCGGCAGGTGCTGGGCATCTTTGCGGCCAGCGATGCCATGCTGACCATCGGCATCCCGGCCATGCGCATCATCTGCCTGCATTTTCTGCTGGCGGGTGTCAGCATCGTGCTCAGCTCGGTGTTTCAGGCACTGGGCAACGGCATCTTCAGCCTTACCGTATCGGTCTGCCGTCAGCTGTTCGTGCTGCTGCCGGCCGCATGGCTGCTGGCGCAGACCGGCAATGTCAACCATGTCTGGTGGGCTTTTCTCATCGCCGAGGTTGTCAGCATCCTGATGAGTCTGGCCTTCTACGCCCGTATCAACAAAACGACCATCGCACCCCTGTACCACTGACCCGGGTGCGGGCAAACGCCTTGCAAACGAAAGGAACGTGATCTCTATGGTAAAAAAGCTGAAGTGGAATCTGGTTCTTATGAGTGCGCTGTATCTGGGTCTGGGGGTCTTTCTGCTGATGAAGCCCACCACCGCTCTGAACATCGTGTGCTACGCGTTGGGCGCCGTGGTGCTGGCCTGCGCCGCCGTGCAGCTGATCCGCTATTTCGTGGTGGAGCGCGGCGTGTTCCAAAGTCAGCTGACCCTGATCTCCGGCATCATCTGTCTTGCACTGGGCGTTTTTCTGATCCTGCGCAGCGACATCGTGGTGAGCATCCTGCCCATCGTGTTCGGCCTGTTCGTGGTCTTCGACAGCATCAGCCGGGTGCAGAACGCCCTCGACCTGCGCCGCTGCGGCTACGACAGCTGGAAAGGTTTTCTGCTGCTGCCGGTGCTCAGCGTAGTGCTGGGTGTTGTCATGATCCTGAATCCCTTCGGCACCATGGAAACGCTGGTGATGGCCATCGGCATCATCCTCATCGTGGAAGGTTCCATCAACCTGCTCAGCGCCCTGTACACCGTGCTGGCTGTGCGCCGCTTTTCCAAGCTGCATCCGGAGACCCAGTCCATGCTGGAGTCCCTGACCGGTGAAGACCTGAACGGCGACGGCGTGGTCGCCCCGGATGTGACCCGCACCGACGCGGAGGCCAGTGCCGTAGAGCTGGACGAGGTGGACGAGAGCGCCACTGTGGAGCAGGAGAACGAGGAAGATTAACTGGCTCACCCTCTCAGTCAAACCCTTACGGGTTTGCCAGCTCCCCCAAAGTGGGAGCCCTTGGCAAAACCGGAAACTTTCCCGTACTGCCAAAGCCTCTCACTTTGGGAGAGGTGGATGCGACCAACGGGAGCAGACGGAGAGGGCGAGGCCGTCAGCCTCTATAATACAGGCTTAATCAAATAAAATCATATAAAGGAAAAAGAGAAAATGGAAAAATACGACCTGATCATCGTCGGTGCCGGCCCGGCCGGTATTTTTACCGCCGTGGAGTTGCTGCGCCGCGGCAGCAAAAAGAAGATCCTGCTGGTGGAAAAAGGCAAGCCGGTGGAAAAACGTCACTGCCCCAAGGCCGAGCTCGGCCACTGCGTCAACTGCCGCCCCACCTGCGCCATCACCACCGGTTTTTCCGGCGCGGGTGCCTTCTCCGACGGCAAGCTGAGCCTGTCCTATGAGGTGGGCGGCGACCTGCCCAGCCTGATCGGGGAGGAGTTTGCACAGGAGCTCATCGACTACACCGACAAGATCTATCTGGAGTTCGGTGCCGACCCCCACGTGGAGGGCATCTACACCGGCGAGGACATCAAGGAGATCCGCAAGAACGCCATCCATGCCGGCCTGAAGCTGGTGGACTGCCCCATCCGGCATCTGGGCACCGAGAAAGCGCAGGAGCTGTATCTGGCCATCCAGAACCATCTGGCCGGCAGCGGCGTGGAGATGCTGTTCAATACCGAGTGTGAGAACATCATCCTTGAGAACGAGGAGTGCAAGGGCGTGCTGCTGAAGGACGGCGACCAGCTGCGCAGCGTGTATGCAGACGAAGTGGTCATCGGCACCGGCCGCCGCGGCGCAGACTGGCTGGAAAAGATCTGCGCGGAGCACCACATCGCCCATAAGCCCGGCACCGTCGACATCGGCGTGCGCGTGGAGTGCCGCAACGAAGTCATGGAAAAGGTGAACAAGGTGCTGTATGAGTCCAAGCTCATCGGCTACCCCAAGCCCTGGAAGAACAAGGTGCGCACCTTCTGCCAGAACCCCGGCGGCTTTGTGGCGCAGGAAAACTATGACAACGACCTTGCTGTGGTCAACGGCCACAGCTTCAAGGAGAAAAAGAGCGAGAACACCAACCTTGCCATTCTGGTCTCCCACAACTTCACCGAGCCTTTCAACCAGCCCATTGCCTACGCCCAGAAGGTGGGCGAGCTGACCAACATGCTGGGCGCAGGCCATATCATGGTGCAGCGCTACGGCGACATTCTGGACGGCAAGCGCACATGGCAGAAGGAGCTGGCACAGTCCAACGTGAAGCCTACCCTGAAGGACGCCGTGGCGGGCGACATCACCGCCGCCATGCCCTACCGTGCCATGACCAACATCATCGAGTTTATCAAGATGCTGGATATGGTCGTGCCCGGCTTTGCCGCCAACGAGACCCTGCTGTACAGCCCGGAGCTGAAGTTCTACTCCAACAAAGTCAAGATGGACGCAAACCTCGACACCAACATCCGGGGTCTGCACTGTCTGGGCGACTCCTCCGGCTGGACCCGCGGCCTGATGATGGCTTCGGTCATGGGCGTGCTCATGGGGCGTAAGCTGGCAGAAAAAGAAGGCTGCTGACAATCCAGAACGACCTCCGCTTTGCTCTGGCCATAAACAGCGGAACGATCATTTTTCATTTGCCCCTCAGAGAGATCTGCGGATTTCTCTGAGGTTTTTTTCACGAATCAGTCTCAAGCTGCTGCCTTCCTCAATTTTTGCACAAAAAATCCCCCGGCATCGCAAGATACCGGGGGATTTGCGCTGTTATTCAGGAGTTGAACATTTCTTTCAGCTTTTTGAAGAAGCCCTTGCGCTTTTCATAGTTTTCCTCTTTCAGGGTGCCCTCGAATTTCTTCAGGGCGTCCCGCTGGGTCTTGTTCAGCTTTTTGGGGATCTCCACCTCGCACTTGACGTACATATCACCGCGGCCGCGGCCGTTCAGATACTGGATGCCCTTGCCGCGCAGACGGAAGGTGGTGCCGCTCTGGGTACCTTCGGGCACGGTGTACTCCACCTTGCCGTCAATGGAGGGCACCTGCACGGTGTCGCCCAGCACGGCCTGACTGAAGGTGATGGGCACTGTGACCCACACATCGTAGCCGTCGCGCTGGAACACCTCGCTGGGGCGCACCGTGACCATGACGATCACATCACCGGACGGGCCGCCGTTGGCACCGGCATCGCCCATGCCGCGCAGTGCAAAGCTCTGGTCGTCGTCGATGCCCATGGGGATGGACACCTCCAGCGTCTTTTTGGCAGCCACCTTGCCCGCGCCGTGGCAGACCTTGCAGGGGTTCTTGACCAGCTTGCCCTTGCCGCCGCAGCGGGAGCAGGGCTGCTGGGTCTGCATCACGCCAAAGGGGGTGCGCTGCTGACGGATCACGAAGCCGCGGCCGCCGCAGTCCGGGCAGGTCTCGGGGCTGGAACCGGCGGCACAGCCGCTGCCGTGGCACTCGGTGCACTCCTGCTGGCGGGTGATGGTGATGTTCTTCTTGCAGCCATGCACCGCCTCGTCAAAGCTCAGGGTGATGCGTACCCGGATGTCCTGACCCTTGCGGGGGGCGTTGGGGCTCGAATGGCGGGACGAGCCGCCAAAGCCGCCGAAACCGCCGCCAAAGATATCGCCAAAGATGTCGCCCAGATCCACACCGTCGCCGCCAAAGCCGCCGAAACCGCCCGCACCGGGGCCGCCGCCGTTCTGCGCCGCATAGGTAGGATCAACGCCCGCAAAGCCGTACTGGTCGTACAGCTGGCGCTTTTTCGCATCCGAAAGCACCTCGTTTGCTTCGTTGACTTCCTTGAACTTTTCCTCGGCATCCTTGTCGCCGGGGTTATAGTCTGGGTGGTACTTCATTGCAAGCTTGCGGTATGCCTTTTTGATCTCGGCATCGGTCGCAGTCTTGGATACCCCCAGCACTTCGTAGTAATCACGCTTTTCCTGTGCCATATCCACTCACCTCTCCGGGAACGCCCTCCCCGGGAAACGCCCCGGTCGGTTCCTCGCTCTATAACCAGCAAGAGCCGCTCCGGCAAAACCGGAGCGGCTTTTGCTATTCTACGCGTGCGTCCGCCGGTTTGGCCGGGCACACACTGCTGTGTTTTTTATCAGACTTCCTTGAAGTCGGCATCCACAACGCCGTCATCACCCGGCTTCTGCTGGTTGTTTGCGCCTGCATCGGGGCCGGGCTGTGCACCGGCGGCCTGCTGTGCGGCAGCGGCTGCCTGATACATCTTCTCGAACACCTGGCTCAGGGCTTCCTGCTTTGCCTTGATGTCGTCCACGTTGCCGGACTGAACAGCGGTCTTCAGGTCAGCAAGCTTTGCCTCGGCATCGCTCTTCACGTCTGCGGGCAGCTTGTCGCCGTTCTCCTTCAGCATCTTCTCGGTCTGGAACACCATCTGGTCGGCACCGTTGCGGATATCGACCTCTTCACGCTTCTTCTTATCGTCGGCAGCAAACTGCTCAGCTTCCTTCACAGCCTTGTCGATGTCCTCCTTGGACATGTTGGTGGAAGCGGTGATGGTGATGTTCTGCTCCTTGCCGGTGCCCAGATCCTTTGCGCTGACCTTCACGATGCCGTTTGCATCGATATCGAAGGTAACTTCGATCTGAGGCACACCACGGGGAGCCGGAGCAATGCCGTCCAGATGGAAGACGCCCAGACTCTTGTTGTCGCGTGCGAACTCACGCTCGCCCTGCAGCACGTTGACCTCAACAGAGGGCTGGTTGTCCGCAGCGGTGGAGAACACCTGACTCTTGTGGGTGGGGATGGTGGTGTTGCGGTCGATGATCTTGGTGCACACACCGCCCAGCGTCTCAATGCCCAGGCTCAGCGGGGTGACATCCAGCAGCAGCAGACCCTTGACGTCGCCCTGCAGCACGCCGCCCTGAATAGCAGCACCCACAGCCACGCACTCATCGGGGTTGATGCCCTTGAAGGGCTCGCAGTTCAGTTCCTTCTTGACTGCGTCGTAGACAGCGGGGATACGGGTGGAGCCGCCGACCATCAGAACCTTCTTCAGGTCAGAGGGACGCAGGCCTGCATCCTGCAGAGCCTTGCGGACGGGGCCCATGGTGCGGTCGACCAGATCCGCGGTCAGCTCGTTGAACTTTGCGCGGGTCAGGGTCATATCCAAGTGCTTGGGGCCGGTAGCGTCAGCCGTGATGAAGGGCAGGTTGATCTGGCTGCTCATTGCGCTGGACAGCTCGATCTTTGCCTTCTCGGCAGCTTCCTTCAGGCGCTGAGCAGCCATCTTGTCCTTGCGCAGGTCGATGCCGTTCTCGGTCTGGAAGGCGTCTGCCATCCAGTTGATGACGCGCTCATCGAAGTCATCGCCGCCCAGATGGGTATCGCCGTTGGTGGCCAGAACCTCGGTAACGCCGTCGCCCATCTCGATGATGGACACATCGAAGGTGCCGCCGCCCAGATCGTAGACCATGATCTTCTGGTCTTCTTCCTTATCGATGCCGTATGCCAGAGAAGCGGCAGTGGGCTCGTTGATGATACGCTTGACGTTCAGGCCTGCAATGGTGCCTGCGTCCTTGGTGGCCTGACGCTGGCTGTCGTTGAAGTAGGCAGGCACGGTGATGACGGCCTCGGTGACGGTCTCGCCCAGATAAGCCTCGGCATCAGCCTTCAGCTTCTGCAGGATCATGGCGCTGACCTGCTGGGGAGTGTACTCCTTGCCGTTCAGGGTCACCTTGTGATCGGTGCCCATGAAGCGCTTGATGGAAGCGACCGTGTTCTCGGGGTTGGTGATGGCCTGACGCTTTGCGACCTGACCCACCAGACGGTCGCCGGTCTTGGTAAAGCCGACCACAGACGGGGTGGTGCGTGCACCCTCAGAGTTTGCGATAACAACGGGCTCGCCGCCCTCCATGACAGCCACGCAGCTGTTGGTAGTACCAAGGTCGATACCAATGATCTTACTCATAATGAAAACTCCTCTCGAAAGAACAAATCTTATTGTTTATGTGATGCTCAAATGTTTGTAAGCGGATGTTATATTCAAAACCCTTTCGGGTTTCTGCTTTGTTATTCGGCCACCACAACGGTCGCATGGCGGACGATCTTATCGCCCAGCTTGTAACCCTTCTGGTAGACCGTGATGACGGTGCCGCTCTCCTGTCCGTCCGGGGCGGGGATCTGCTGCACCGCGTTCATGAAGTTGGGGTCAAAGGGCTTGCCCAGCGCTTCGATCTCCTCCACATGGAGGGCGTCCAGCGCCTTGGCGGCTTTGTCCAGCGTCATGGTCACGCCCTTTTTGTAGTTCTCGTCGGTGGTGGGGGCGTTGGCCGCCATCTCCAGCGTATCCAGAATGGGGATGATCTGGTTCACTGCAAAGGAAATGCCGTCGTTGAACTTCTGGTCGGCCTCGCGGGTGGAGCGCTTGCGGTAGTTCTCGTACTCCGCCGCCATGCGCAGCAGCTGGTCTTTGGCCTGTGCAGCATTGGCTTCGGCGGCGTCCAGCTTTGCCTTTACGGCTTCCAGCTCACGCGCCTTTTTGTTGAACCAGCCGCCATCCTTCTTCTTGTCATCCTTCGGGTCGGCAGGCTCTTCCACAGGCTCCTGTGCGGGAGCAGCCTGTTCTGCAGTCTCCTCGGGAGCGGCAGCCTGCTCAGCCTCCTGAGCCGGAGCCGTCTTTTTTGCTTCTTCGCTCATTCCAGATCCTCCTTATAGATCACAGTCCGCCGGGGCACGGCAGCCTGCGGGGTGTCTTTTCGTTTGCCGCTCATGCCCTCGCCCAGCTGGTCTGCAAAATAATGCAGCAGCGGCATCAGCTTCTGGAAGGGCATCCGGGTGGGGCCGATCAGTGCGATGGAGCCCCACAGGCCTCCACCCACCAGATACCGGTCACTCACGATGCACAGACCCGGAATCTGCGGTTCCAGATCCTCGCCCAGCAGCACGCTCTCGCTGTGGTCTGCGGGGGGAGCGATCAGCTCTGCGGCCTGTTCTTCGTCGTTCAGCAGGGTCAGGATGCCGCCCACCTTGCCGTCCAGCTGAGGCCAGTCCAGCAGGTACTGCTCACCGCCCAGAAATACATGGGGCTTGACGGAATCCTGCAGGATGGCCGCCGCCGCGCTGATGACAGGCACCAGCTCCGGGTCGATCTGGCTGCACAGCTCTGCCAGCAGCCGGGGCGAAAGATCCACCGGCGCCACAAAGGTGAGGTTGCGGTTCAGCAATGCGGCAAGCGCCGCTGCATTCTCGCGGGAGAGGCCGGTGCGTACCCGCGCCACACGGGTGCGGACGTAACCGGCAGTTGTTACAGCCAGCACAGCCGCTGCGCTGCGGCCCACCTGAACGACTTCGTAATGGGCAATGCACAGATCCTCTGCACACGGGGTGCTGATGGCGGCGGTGCAGCCGCTGATGGCGGCCAGCGCCCGGGCTGCGCCCTGCGCCAGCTTTTCCGGCTCGTGGTCAAGGCTTGCGAACACCGCATCCACCCGGGCGCGGGTCACACGATCCAGCGGCTGATCGTCGGTCAGCAAATGATCAAGGTAGTAACGGTAGCCCTTGGCACTGGGCACGCGGCCTGCGCTGGTGTGGGGCTGCTCCAGCAGACCCAGCTTTGTCAGCGCCGCCATCTCATTGCGGAGCGTTGCGCTGGAAACCGCCATATCAAAGTAGTTTGCCAGCACGCTGCTGCCAACAGGCTCACCTTCGAGACCATACAGCGCCACGATCGCCTGCAAGACTCGCTGCTTGCGTGCATCCATCGTCATAGCGCCTGCCTCCTTTTTGCGTTTGCTCTGTTTGTTTAGCACTCCTTGTTCCTGAGTGCTAAGACCATTATAGCCAATTTTCCGGTGCTGTCAAGCCCCTTGGAAAAATGTTATCAAAGATTCATAATTCTGTCATAAAAGGGGGTGTGACCTTGGCAGTACGGCAGACTTTCCGGTTTTGCCAAAGGCTTTCCCTCTGGGAGCGCCTGAGCGGGCAGGCCCGCTTCCCGCTGCGCTGCGCTTTCGCAGAAAGCTGCGCCG
The DNA here is from genome assembly GCA_934501115.1 of uncultured Faecalibacterium sp. Lineage (GTDB taxonomy): Bacteria > Bacillota > Clostridia > Oscillospirales > Ruminococcaceae > Faecalibacterium. The sequence continues at coordinate 44,546 of CAKSTO010000003.1, read as the reverse complement.
CAAATGCCGTTTGCCGCTACGACCCCACCCGTGAAAATGGGGCACAGAAACGCCCGCAGGCGTTTCTGTGCCCCGAAATATAAAATATTCTTTCCGCTGAATATGCGCAAAGCAGCGCGGCGCGCATTCAAAATCTTCCCGCCTTACTCCTCCATCTGTCTGGCCAGAAATGCCGCCGCCACGCTGACGGCCTTCATCTGCGCTTCATCCGGCACAGCAGTGCGGTCATCGGTCAGCAGACCCACAGCGCCGGTCACATCTCCTGCCGCAATGATGGGTGCCGCACACAGCAGCGCCCGGGGCGAGCCTTCGCAGGGCAGGATGCACTTTTCCGGTTCGCCCGCACTGCGGTAAGGTCTGCGGCCATCCATCAGTTTTTCCAGCGGCTGGCTGATGCTGCGGTCGGCCAGCTCCCGCCGCCCGCTGCCGCTGACCGTCAGGATGCGGTCGCGGTCGGCCACGAACGCAGTCAGCGCAAAGCTGCGGTTCAGCACCTCTGTATACTGGACGGTCACGCTGTTCATCTCCCCGATGGGCGAGTATTTTTTGAAGATCACCTCGCCGTCGCCGGTGGTAAAGATCTCCAGCGGGTCGCCCCGGCGAATGCGCTGCGTGCGGCGGATCTCCTTGGGGATCACCACCCGACCCAGTTCGTCAATGCGGCGCACGATGCCTGTTGCTTTCATGCAGTATTCCCTCCGTTCCGGTTTCCTTCCAATTGGGCTCTTACCCTAGTATCTGTCATAGAGGGAAATTTATACCTCCCGCTTTTCCAAACCGCCGCCCTGCGTTGCACGCGGGAAGAAGTTCTGGTACAATAAAGCTATCTTCTCTGAAAGGCCGGTGTTTTCCATGCAGCAGATCCTTATTCTGGGCGGAGGTGCCTCCGGGCTGGCGGCAGCCCTTTCCGCCGCCGAAGCCGCCCCCGCCGCCCGGGTCACGATCCTGGAGCGCAGCCCGAAGCCGGGCAAAAAACTGCTTGCCACCGGCAATGGCCGCTGCAATCTGGACAACACCGGCATCGCGCCGGAGCGTTACTTCACCGCCGACCCTGCCGCACTGCTGCCGCTGCTGGGTGCTGTCAACGCCGCCGACCCGCTGGGCTGGATGCAGGCGCACGGTCTGTACACCCGTACCGACGAGGCCGGGCGGGTGTACCCCTACTCCAATCAGGCAGCGGACGTGCTGGCGCTGCTGGAGCACCACCTGATGCGCTGCGGGGTACAGGTGCGCACCGGCTGCAAGGTGAGCACCCTGAGCCAGAGCCGGTGCGGCTACGCCGTGCAGTTCACCAATGCGGAAGGCTCTGCCGAGACCCTGCACGCAGACGCCGTCATCTGCGCCATGGGCGGCGAGGCCGGCCCTCAGTTTGGCACCGATGGTTTCGGCACCCGGTTTGCCGCCCAGTGCGGCGGCAGGGTAGAGCCGCTGTACCCCTGCCTGACGGCTCTGCAGTGTGCAAAGCCGGACAGGTCTCTGGCAGGCATCCGCGCCAGGGCGGACGCAAGCCTGCTGGACGGAGAGCGTCTCCTTGCCCGCGAGCGCGGCGAAGTCCAGTTCACGGATTACGGCCTGTCCGGCATCTGCATCATGCAGCTGTCCGGCCTGCTGGCACCCGGCCGTGCACCGAAGCGCCCCGCCGTGGAGCTGGATCTTTTTCCCGCACTGCGCGAAGCCGACCTCGCCGCCCTGCTGACGGCACACGCACGGCAGACCGCCGCCGACAGCCCCGCCGGATTCTGGCTGGGTCTGCTGCACGCAAAGCTCGGCCGGGCGCTGTGGTCTGCCGCCGGGCTGAAGGATGCCGCCCCGGCACTTCTTTCCGCCGGGCAGTGGCAGAGGCTGGCTCATACTGCCAAGCACTGGCGCTTTGAGGGGCTGACCCCCTGCGGCTGGCGGCAGGCACAGGTGACCGGCGGCGGCCTTGCTCTGCGGGAAGTGGACGGGCATTTCCAGTTCAAGGGCTGCCCCGGGCTGTATTTTGTGGGCGAAACGCTGGACTGCACCGGCAGCTGCGGCGGGTTCAACCTGCATTGGGCCTTCGGCAGCGGCATTGCTGCCGGGCGGGACGCTGCTCAGGGATGTGCGCATCCTGCAAGACCGGCAAAGCCTGCCGCCAAAAAGAAGCGCAGATGACAGGCTGCCGCTCCGGCGGCGTGCCATTCCGGACGCGGCTTTTTATCTGCGGATGGCGAGGGTGCCGAACGCAGTCTCCTCAAAGTGGCTGCTGTAGAACTCTTCCATCAGCCGGATCAGAAAAAGCGTATCCTCAGCGCCTGCCGTCTCATAGCAGGAGTGCATTGCCAGCTGCGGCAGGCCGATATCCACACAGTTCATCGAGACCTGTGCCATGGCCAGATTCCCCAGTGTGCTGCCGCCCACCTTGTCGGAACGGTTCGCAAAATACTGCAGGGGCACCCCGGCGCGGGCGGCAAGCTCCTTTGCCACAGCCATGCTCATGCCGTCACTGGTATACTTTTGCCCTGCATGCACCTTGACTACAACACCCTCATTCATATAGGTACAGTTATTGACGTCGGTATCCTCCGGGTGATTCGGGTGTACCGCGTGGGCGTTGTCGGCGCTGAACATAAAACTGGACGCCACGGCGCGGTGGAAATCCTCGTCGCTGGTGCAGATGTTCTGTGCGATGCGGTGCATCACATCGTACAGGAAGGTGGAGGCCGCACCCTGCTTGGTGCCGGAGCCGACCTCTTCGTTGTCAAAAAAGGCGGCAACGTTGACGGACTCGGCACTGCAGCCTTTCAGGAAGCCCTTCAGGATGCCGAACACGCACTGCTGATCGTCCAAGCGCCCGGAGGAGATAAATTCCTCATTGCAGCCCCAGACGGTGGCTTTTTCGCGGACGTACAGGAACAGGTCGCTGCCCAGAATCTGCTCCTCCGGGACATTCAGCTCTTCCGCGATCCGTTTTTTCAGCACGCCCTCCCCGGCAGCACCGCCCAGAAGCGGCAGCATATCCACCTGCTTGTTGTAAGACGCCTTGTCGTTGACTTCACGGTTCATATGGATCGCTACGCTGGGGATCATCAGCAGGTCACGGTCAAGCGCCACCAGACGGGTGACGATGGCGTCGTTCTCTTTGACCAGCACGCGGCCTGCGACCGACAGCGGGCGATCCATCCATGTGGAGCAGATCATGCCGCCGTAGCCTTCCGTGTTCAGCTTGGTGTACTTCTGCCCCATGTGGATCTCGGCGTTTTCCTTGATGCGGAAGCAGGGCGAGTCTGTGTGAGCAGCGGCGACATTGAAGCTGTAGTTTTCCAGATGCACGCCCATGCGGAAGGCAATGATGCTGGAGCCGTTGCGGCAGACGAAATAGCTCCTGCCCGGCTCCAGACTCCACTTCCGGCTTTCCAGCAGCTCAACGAAGCCCTCGTTCAGCAGGATGCTGCGGACGGATGCCGTGGTGTGGTATGCGGTAGGGTTTTTGTCAAGAAAGGACAGCATTTCCCGTACTTCTTCTGCGATCATGGTTTGAACCTCCGACTCATGTTTCTTCAGAAACGGGCCGGTCAAATTTCTCCGTTTTGACCGGCCCGTTCAGGTTTTGATGCTTCTATTTTACTTCTGCCTCCCCCGCTTTGCAATAGCCGGCAGAATGAATCCCGGCACTGTCAGCACCACGGAGGACGTTTGCTCAGCCGCCCCATAAATCGGAAATCCATCCTTGACGTCCGCCCGCACAAGAGGTACGATACGGTTGAGACGATCAAGCGCAGACGGATGGAACGGCACGCCTGGCACAGGAGGTATTTTTGTGAACATCGAAAAGATCACGCAGGGCAAAAACTTGACCGACACAGAGCAGACCGTGCTGGAATATATCCTGAACCACATGGACACCGTGCAGACCGAGGGTGTGCGCGGGGTGGCGCGGGCGAACTATACCTCTACCTCCACCATCATGCGGCTGGCACGGAAGATGGAATACAGCGGTTTTGTGGATATGTGCTACAAGCTGCGCTCCTTTACCGAGACGCCGCACCAGACCATGCAGGCCGAAGAGGAATTTCTGAACAGCTTTGGCACAGCCTCTCTTTTGAATTACAACACCTACACCCAGCTGAAGGTCTGTGCCGAAAAGCTGCTGGAGCAGCGGGACGAAATGACCTTTGTATACGGCACCGGCTTTTCCGGCATAACGGCCTCCTACCTGACCCAGAAGCTGGTAAGCATGGGCATCCTGTGCTTCAGCGCCACCGGCGGCGACTCGGTAGGCATCTTTGAAAACACGCTGAACCGCATGGGGATGTTTATCGGCATCTCCAAGTCCGGCGAGACCACCATGGTGCGGGATAAGATCCGCACGGCACGCGAGAACGGGGTGTTCACAGTGGCCATCACCGGCGAGCAGGAAAACAGCGTAGGGCAGTATGCAGACCTGTGGTTCCGGGTGGAAAACCAGTGGAAGCTGGACGATAAGAATACCATGCCCAACACGTTTTTTCCGCAGGTGATGATGCTGATCGAGTTGATCGCCTACGAATACCGCCGCCTGTGCATCGGAAGCGATACAAAATAGCGGAAATTTGTGCAGGATGCGCAAAAGCAGACTGTATTTTTGCGCAGAAACGCCAGAAACGCGTTACCGCTTTGGGTAACGCGTTTTCTTCTGTTCAAAATTTGTTTACAGATGCAAATTTTTGTGCGATAGTAGCATTACAGATTCGGCCGGATATGTGTGGATGGACGCATCCCATCAAAGAGCAGTGTTTGAAAATGAAATAAGAAAGAAGGAGTTCATCTATGAAGGATAAGGTAATGGATGCATTGCAGCGGTTCTCCAAAGCAATGTTCATTCCCGTTCTAATCCTGCCGATCGCCGGCATCCTGATCGCCGTCGGCAACCTGTTCACAAATGTTCGCCTGCAGGCCGTTCTGCCGTTTTTGAATAATCCCATCACCATCGGCTTCGGCACTCTGCTGTCCGGCTCGCTCAATGCGATCCTGACAAATCTGGGCGTCATCTTCTGTGTCGGCCTGACTGTCGGTCTGGCAAATAAAAAGAAGTCTGAGGCAGGCTTTATCTCCCTGCTGGCATTCCTGGTGTTCCTCAATGCCATGAACAAATTCATGAACATGCGCGGTATGCTGGTGGAAGGCAGCCTTTCCGGCACCGGTCAGGCCATGGTTCTGGGCGTTCAGGTCCTGGACATGGGCGTGTTCATCGGCCTGCTGCTGGGCATCGTGATCGCATGGGTGCACAACCGCTTCTGCGAGACTGAGTTCAACAACGCTTTCCAGATCTACGGCGGCACTCGTTTTGTGTTCATCGTTCTGATCCCGGTCATGGTGGTTCTGGCTGTGCTGTTCACCTTTGTGTGGCCGTATGCACAGGCTGGCATCAACGCTCTGGGCGGCTTTATCCGCGGCGCAGGCAACTTCGGCCTGTTCGTCTACGGCACGCTGGAGCGCCTGCTGATCCCCACCGGTCTGCACCATCTGGTCTATACTCCGTTCCTGTACACTTCTCTGGGCGGCACTGCCACCGTTGGCGGTCAGGTGCTGGAGGGTGCCCGCAACATCTACTATGCCGAGATCGCTGATCCTTCCGTTGCTGTGCTGAGCCAGTCCGTCATCTGGGACGCCCGCGGCATCTCCAAGATGTTCGGTCTGATCGGTGCCTGCCTGGCCATGTACCAGACTGCACGCCCCGAGAACCGCGAAAAGATCAAGCCCGTGCTGATCACCGCCGCTGTCACCTCCTTTATCGCCGGCGTCACCGAGCCCATCGAGTTCAGCTTCCTGTTCGTGGCTCCCATCCTGTTCGTCGTCCACGCTGTTCTGGCCGGTTCCAGCTTTGTGGTGCTGAACCTGCTGGGCTGCCGCGCCATCGGCCCCAACGGCTTTATCGATTTCCTGCTGTACAACCTGCCTCTGGGCATTGGCAAGACCCGCTGGCCTGTCTACATCGCTGTGGGCGTGCTGTACTTCGTTCTGTACTATGTGATCTTCCGCATTCTGATCGTCAAGCTGAACCTCCACACGCTGGGTCGCGAGGCCGATGGCATGGAGATGAAGCTGCACACCAAAGCCGAGTATAAGGCCAAGACTGCTGCCGAAGCCGGCACCGCTGCTCCCGCACAGGATAACGCCGTGGACGCCGCCACCATCGTGGAGGCTCTGGGCGGCAAGAGCAACATCCTGAAGGTGACCAACTGCTACACCCGTCTGCGCACTGAGCTGGCAGACCCCGACAAGGTGCAGGACGATGTGCTGAAGAACCAGACCGGTGCCTCTGCCGTCATCCACAAGGGCAAAAATGTGCAGGTAGTGTATGGCCTGAAGGTCAACGCCGTGCGCAAGGCCGTGGATGCAGAGCTTGGCCTGAGCGGTGAAGATTAACCAATTGCGTCTCTTGAATTGAATTATAGAAAACATCCATAAGAAGGAGGGCATTTTTCCATGAAAAAGTTTTCTATTGTGATCGCCGGCGGCGGCAGCACCTATACGCCGGGCATCGTTATGATGCTGATGCATAGTCTGGATCGCTTCCCGATCCGCAGCCTGAAGCTGTACGATAACAACCCCGAGCGTCAGAAGACCATTGCCGATGCTGTGGCACTGGCCATGAAGAAGGTCGCCCCGGATGTGGCATTCAGCTATACCACCGACCCCGAAGAGGCCTTCACCGATGTGGATTTCTGCATGGCACACATCCGCAGCGGCGGCTATCCCATGCGTGAAAAGGACGAAAAGATCCCTTTGAGTCATGGTGTTGTGGGTCAGGAGACCTGCGGCCCCGGCGGCATCGCCTATGGTATGCGCAGCATCCCTGACATCATGCAGCTGATCGACTATATGGAGAAATACAGCCCCAACTGCTGGATGCTCAATTACTCCAACCCTGCGTCCATCGTCGCTGAGGCCTGCCGTGTGCTTCGTCCTCACTCCAAGATCATCAACATCTGCGATATGCCGGTGGGCACATTGCGCCGCATGAGCTACATCGTGGGCAAGACCCCGCAGGATCTGGACGTGCGTTACTACGGTCTGAATCACTTTGGCTGGTGGACCAGTGTCAAGGGCAAAGATGGCACCGACTACACCCCGCAGCTGATCGACTACGTAAGCAAAAACGGCTATCTGACCCAGAAGGCCATTGAGACTCAGCACATGGATGCCAGCTGGCAGGAGACCCACCGCAAGGCCGCCGATCTGCTGGCGGTCACTCCGGACTGCCTGCCCAACACCTACCTGAAGTACTATCTGTACCCGGACTACGTGGTGGAGCACAGTGACCCCAACTACACCCGCGCCAACGAGGTGATCGATGGCCGCGAAAAGAATGTCTTCGGTGCAGCACGCGCCATTACCGCTTCGGGCGAGTTTAAGGGCGATGAGTTCAGCATCGACAACCACGCCAGCTTTATCGTCGATCTGGCTCGCGCCATTGCCTACAATACCCACGAGCGGATGCTCTGCATCGTGGAGAACAAGGGTGCCATCAGCAATTTCGATCCTCACGCCATGGTGGAGGTTCCCTGTCTGGTGGGCAACGACGGCCCGGAGCCCCTGTGTCAGGGTGAGATCCCGACCTTCCAGCTGGGTATGATGAACCAGCAGGTCGCCGTGGAAAAGCTGGTGGTCGAGGCCTACTGCGAGCACAGCTACCAGAAGATGTGGCAGGCATTGACTCTGAGCAAGACTGTGCCCAGCGCCAAGGTCGCCAAGGAAATCCTGGATGATCTGATCGAGGCCAATAAGGACTATTGGCCTGAGCTGCACTGAGTCCGGTCGTTTTTCTGAAGCGCTTCCCGCCTCGAACATTTTTCAAATGCAGGGCGAAAATGCCTGAGGTTGGCGGGCTGCGATAAAACCAGCCTCAAGGGACATCGGACAGCACTACGGTGCTGTCGGTGTCCCTTTTCTGTTGCCGTCGTTCTTTCGTATGCAGCTCCCCACCGAATCGTAAAGCAATGCCCGCCCACCCATGGAGCTGAATCTCCACGGTGGGCGGGCATTGTGCACTTTTCTGAATCTTCTTCATTTTTGTACCTCTGACCTCTAAAATTTTTGAAAAAATCATAGGTACAAGCTCAAAAAGCCCGTATAAAACAAAAAAGACGACAAACCGTTTCTCTCAACGATTTATCGTCCTTTTGGTGCGCTCGAGGGAACTCGAATCCCTGGCCCTCTGATTAAAAGTCAGATGCTCTACCGGCTGAGCTACGAGCGCATATTCCTGCAGCAAAACAATACTGCCGAATAATATTACCACAACTTTGCGCAAAATGCAAGGGTTCCCGGGCAAAAAGCCTCAAAAAGACGGCGCAGACCCATCCGTTGCAACTTTCACTTTACAAATGCCTCAAGAATCGTTACAATCAAATCAAATCCGTTTGCAACGCAGCCGGAGGTTTTCTCTCCGATCTTCGGGAATGGTTCATTCCCCGCATTTTCTCCGGGATGCGTTGATTTTTGTACAGGAGGTTTTTCGTATGAAGGTCACTCGCCGTGCCGTTCTTCGTCTCACCGGCGCTGCCGCTGCATCTCTGGCTCTTTCCGGCTGCACCGGTGGTCAGGCTGCCATGGGCAGCAGCTTTTCTTCCTGGCTTCAGAAAACTCTCGGTCTGGGCAGCGCTGCATCCGGCTCTGCCGCTTCCGGCGAGGCCGCTGCGTCCTCTGCCGGGTCGGGGGACATGAGTGCAGCATCGCTCCCGGCAGGGGATCCCGGGGTCGGCGCGCTGCCGGCTTATGATGCCGACCCGCTGACCGGCGAAGCCAAGCGCAGCAATGGCCGCATCGTAGGCGTGATGGTCAACAACATCTCCAACACTGCCCGTCAGAATGCCCGCCCGCAGCGCGGCATCGGTTCGGCCGACCTGCTCATCGAGTGCAAGGTGGAAGGCGGCATCACCCGTTTCTGCGCAGTCTATCACGATGCGGACGCGATCCCGGAAGTCGGCCCTCTGCGCTCCGGCCGTGACCAGTTTTTACAGCTTCTGATGCCTTATCAGGCGCTGTATTACCACGACGGCGAGAGTGCCGCCTGTACCAAGTTCATCAGCGTGTACAATTACTCCGGCCTGAACATCGGCGGCAAGAGCTACTTTGGCACCCCGGTGCACCCCCATGTTGCCCATCGCAACAACCGCGGCCGGGATGTTGCCTATGAGCACACCGAGTTCACTTCCGGCGGTGAGATCAAGCAGGCGGCTTCCAACGCAGGCATCGGCCTGAAATACGACTACGATGCTACCTTCTTCCGCTTTGCCGACTACCGCACCGGCGAGGAGAACGCCATGAAAAATGCGGCGTCCGGCCGATCGGTCAGCATCACCCACTCGGACAACTACAGAACCAGCTTCAGCTACAACTGGCTGGATCGCACCTACAAAATGCAGATGTACAGCCGCCTTTCCGGCAAGGTCGAGAATACCGTGGACGAGCTGAGCGGCAGGCAGCTGAGCTTCGACAATCTCGCCGTCTGTTTTGCCCCCATCGAGCGTTACCCCGGCGACTCCGGCGATGTGCAGCAGGTAAGCTACATCTCCGGCGGCGAAGCCTTCTTCTTCAGCCGGGGCGGTGTGCAGACCGGCCGCTGGGAGAAAGCTTCGCCCGAGCATCCGCTGCACATCTACGACAAAAACGGCGCCGAGGTCGTCTTCAACCGCGGCAAGACCTACCTTGCCATCGTGGACGATGACGAGTGGGCGAATTTCAGCTATCAGTAACAAGGGGACATCACCATGAAACGCATCTGGATCCGTGCGGCAGCAGCCGCCGCACTGTGCGCTGCACTGCTAAGCAGCTGCACATTCGGCGGAGAATCTGCGTCCGAGCACGTCCCCGTCGACCCGTTGACCGGGCAGGAGCTGCAGTACCCCGGCGAGCGCACTGCGGCCATCGTCATCGACAATGCCCCCGGCAGCATCGTGCAGTGGGGCATCGGCAGTGCTTCGATCGTGCTGGAAGCACAGACTGCTGCCGACGCGCCCACCAGCCTGTGTCTGGTCTACCCTGCAGTCAGTTCCATGCCCACCACAGGCCCCGTCACGCTGGGGCAGGATCTCTATTGGCGCCTGCTCAGCGGTCAGGAAGTGATCCCCATCCAGCGCGGCAGCAATCCGTTTGCCCGCAACTATCTTGACTACTGCAACCTCCGGGCTGTGGATGCGCTGGAGGTCGGCCGCAACGCCTTTTCCTGCGGCAGCAGCTGGAGCAGCGCACCGCTCTGGTACACCAGCGGCCTGGATGTGCAGCGTGTGCTGAGCAGCCTGAGCATCTCCTCGCATCTGGATGAGTCGGCGGCCTCCTCTGCTGCGGCGGATCGTTCCGAAGAAAACACCACCACACATTTTCTCCCGGCGCTGCTGCCCATGAAGGCTGACTCCCGCCTGCCGGAGCCCGGAGCAGAGGACGCTGCACGCGTGCGGGTGAACTTTGGTGCTCAGAGTTCTACCGGCTTTGTCTATGACGCTGCTTCCGGCACCTACGGGATGCTGCACAGTGACGGCACCCCTCAGCTGGACGCCAACACCGGCACACAGGCGCAGTTTGAGAATCTGCTGATCCTGTTCAGCAGCTCCAGCCTGCGGGATGACGAGCGCACGCTGGATTACGACCTGACCCTCGGCGGCGGCATCTGGCTGAACAGCGGCCGCCTGTGGCACATTACGTGGACGCAGGGGACAGACTCCACCTTTGCCCTTTACGATGCCGACGGCAAGCCTTTGACCCTGCGCACCGGGCGCAGCTATCTCGCGCTGGTGTCCAGTGTCACCGGCGAAGAGCTGTCCGTGCAGGATTCGGCAGGGGAGGAGCTGCTGGTGCACACGGCCTCATAACAACGCAAAAAGCCATCTGTGATGCTGCGATCACAGATGGCTTTTTAATTTTATTGGTCAGCGTCCTCGCCCTCTCAGCTTCACTTCGTTCAGCAGCTCTCCCAAAGGGAGAGCCTTTGGCATTGCGGCAGAGTTTCCAGTTTTGCCAAGGCCTCTCCCTTTGAGGAAAGACTTCCCCCGGCCGGGGGAAGATGTCGCGCAGCGACAAAAAGGGGATGTGGCACGGCGTAAGCCGTGACGGAGAGGGCGAGCCCGTTAACCGAAAAACAGGAACTCCACACAAAATGCTGTGCAGCAGCTCCCGCTTTTAATTTCTCTTTTTTACAGATCCACCACGCTGCCCACTTCGGCAGGGCAGGCAGGCACAGAACCCAGCGATACTTCGTCTGCGTCACGGTGCACGGTAAAGGTGACGCTGCGGCCGGCAGCAAAATCCGGATGCCAGGTCAGCTCCAGCGTCTGCCAGTTTTCCGGCACGGCGCAGAAGCAATGCAGCAATGCCCCCCGGCCTGCAGCCAGATTCAGCGTGAACACCGATGCATCCGCGGCATTTTCACCGTAAAGCGGCGCAGCAAAGCTGCCGCACCGGACGGTCTGGCCGTCACACACCGCTGTAAAGCCGCCGCCCATGCTGTACAGCTCACCAAGGGTGCGCACCTCGCGGCTCTGCAGGTAGCTGGCGTCCACCGGCAGGGAAGAGGCAGACAGGTTTTCTACCGAGAGATACACCAGCACATTGCCCATTTCCTGTGCCGGAGCATAGCCCAGCAGCTCCACAGCGGCTTTGCCGTCCAGCAGGGCAGGCTCGCCCGCAAGGCGCGGCTGTGCCGCAGATACAGATACACCGGTAAGCAGAGCCGCCGCAAGGCTGACCGCACCGGAGCCGGCACATTTCAGGAATGACCGGCGGGAAATGGACTGGGACATGGAACTTCCTCCTGTAAACAACGTTCCCTTATACAATAAAGGCTTGCGCAGATCCTGTCAAGAGATCCGGCGCGTTTGTAACCTGCTCTTTACTCAAATGCTTCGTTTTCCTCCGTCTCAGCCTGCCCCTGCAGGGTATCGGCATAGCCAAAGGGCACGATGTCAATGGCTTCCACAAGACGGTCACGCATCCACAGCTGCACGTCGGTCTGCACGGTATAGCCGCAGCCCGGGTCAGCCATCCACTGCTCGGGGTGCCGGGTAGGCACAGCGCGCTGGCTGAGCATGCTCATGATCACACCGCCGTGGGTCACGCAGGCGGCCTCGGACACATCCATCCGGATCATATATTCAAACAGTTTCATCAGGCTCTCAGCGCAGCGGGCGTGGAACTGATCCGTAGGCTCGGCACCTTCCGGCACATAGCCGGAGCCCGGCGTGATCCATTTTTTGAAATCCTCGTCGTGCACCAGCTCCTTCACAGGTTTGTTTTCAAACTTTCCAAAGCCTGCTTCCCGCAAGTCATGGACGGTAAAGGTGTGGGCGGCATTGGGGAACAGGATGTTGGCCGTTTCCACCGCGCGCAGCAGGGGCGAGGCGAACACCGTATCCACCTGAGGGTACTCGAACCGCTCCTTCAGCTCGTTCAGCTGGGCGCGGCCTTCGTCGCACAGAGGGATGTCCGTGCCGCTGCCGATGTAAAGCCCCTGCAGGTTGCCGGCCGTCATGCCGTGGCGGATAAGATGAAGCTTAAAGGTTTTCATGCAAAAATACCTCGTATCTGTCTGAGAATCGCCGCCCGGCATGGATGCGGGCGGGCACAGGAGCACCCTGCCGGCACTTCCGTATTGTATTATTATAGCACAAAATTTCATTTGTGAAAACCGCCGGAAGCCTTTGCAGCTGTCCGCCCGGGCCGCCTGCAGCGCTGATTTCCGGCAGAAAAAAGCCGGTTCTGCCAAAAAATACGTTTTCCACGGTTTTTCTGCAGCGAGCCGTACCACAAAATGTATGCCTTGCTGCCCCCAGTTTAGCATAGATATGGTATCTCGAGCAAGTCTTTTGACAAAAATGACGAAATTTGATGAAAAATATCGTCACTTTTCTTGCTTTACAAAAGGTTTTCCACTGTGTATAATCAACCTGTTGTAAACCAAAAATCAAGGATATCCCCCGATCATCCGTTACACCGAGGAGTCAGTATCATGGAATTCAACCGTATCATCAAGCTGCTGCGCAAAGAGCGCGGCATTACCCAGAAGCAGGCCGCCGAAGATCTCGGCGTTTCGCAGGCACTGCTGTCTCACTACGAAAAGGGCATCCGCGAGTGCGGCCTGGACTTCGTGGTGCGGGTAGCTGATTATTATAATGTTTCCTGCGACTATCTTCTGGGTCGCAGTGCCGAGCGCAACGGCATGATGCTTTCGGCCGAAGACATCCCCAATCCGGACAAAATGAAGGACAGCATCTACCACGGCAGCGTGCTGCCCACCATGAACAAAAAGCTGATCTCCAACAGTCTGAACGTGCTGTACGCCAAGATCGGTCAGTGCCACAGCAAGGCCCTGACCACCGAGGTCAGCTCCTACCTGATGATGGCGGTCGCCAAGATGTTCCGCCTGCTGTATTCGGCCGAGCCTCACAACGCTGTCAGCATGTTCAGCATCGACCCCATTCGCTGGCGCGGGTGCTCTGACGCCGTCATGCGGATGTCCGAGTCCAACGTGGAAGCCCTGCTGACCGGGCAGGAGGTAAACGGCGGCGAGGGCGTGAAGGATCCTGCCTGCCTTGCTATGACCACCGAGAGCCTGACCCGCGAGTTTCCCCTGTACACGCCCAGCCTGCTGAATCTGGTCAAGACCAGCGAGACGCACGTGAAGGGGCTGACCCCGGAAGGGTGATATTCCTGTGAAAATCCCCTGAATTTTACCCGAAAGGCTTGCATCTTCCGGGTAAAAGGGGTATAAACAAGATAGAAGATTCTGGGAAAGTGTTTTCCACACGTTTAAGGAGGATTTTTATGATGTCCAACTCCATTTCCCGCCGCGCCTTCCTGAAGGCTGCCGGTGCATCTGCAGCAGCCGTAGGTGCAGCCAGTCTGCTGGGCGGCTGCCAGCAGAACGGCGGCGATACCATCGTTGACGTCAAGGTCGGCGACAAGGTCAGCAATTGGAACGGTCTCGGTGTCATGCTGACCAGCCTGTTCAATATCGATACCGCACCTGCACAGGCAGGTTATGAGTACGTTGCCGTTCTGGTCACCGTGGTCAACCGCACCAAGGACAAGACCTTTGCCATCGGCGCACAGAATCTGGCCGAGATCAATGCTGCTTATCCCGTGCCCCCCACGAGCAACGTGGACGCAAACTTCCATGCACTGGCAGCTGCTTCCACCGACTTTTCCGCTTCCTGCGACGGTCAGGGCGTGGAGTGCGGCGTGAACATTTCGCTGTACAATGCAAACTCTCAGAGCTTTTCTGACTCTACCACTCTGCCCCCCGAGGGCACCGGCTACCTGCAGGTGATGCTGCTGGTTCCCAAGGGATGGAAAAACCTGCAGATCACTTACATGCCTACCTTCGTGGCCGACAAGACCATCACCTTCAACATGAGCTCTGCCGACATGACCCGCGCATAAGGGGTCGCCGCGCAGGACGAAATTTCGTTCAAAACCGACGAAACAGCCTGTTTTTTGCTCCATAAATTTTGCAAAAGGCATTGACTTTTTCTCAATTTTCGCCTATTGTATAAGTACTGCCGCAAGGCATTTGAACTGTTTTTACCTTTTAAGGAGGAACGATTATGGCTTTCACTTTCTCCCGTCGTGATTTCATGAAGTACACCGCTCTGGCTGCTGCCGCAGTGGCAGTTTCCGGCTCCCTGACCGGCTGCGCCAACCCCAACCAGCCTTCCGGCAAGGTCGGCGACACCCTGAGCTTCGGCGGCTCCAGCACCATCTTCGGCATCGGCGGTGCTTCCGATAAGCACACCCTGAAGTCTGCTGTCAAGGGCAAGGATGCCGGCACGCTGGTCTGCACCTTTGAGCATTATCCCGTTTCTGACGCCACTTCCTGCGACAACAATCATTACCAGCTGCGTGTTGTGAAAGAAGACGGCACTGTCCAGTACGTCAATGCCGGCAACAAGAACGTCACCTTCAGCGGCAACAACCCCTCTAGCTCTATAAAGAAGGAGGAGAAGGTGGCCAACGTCCTGACCATCAGCGGTCTGAATGCCGACGGCGTCCTGAAGGGTGTCGCCGTCAAGGAAGCCTACATCCAGTACTTCCCCCGCCACAATGCTCTGGGCACCGAGAACGATGCCTACTCTGATGTCTATGCAACCTGGGACATCACCGATGCACTGAAGGCTGCTCTGACCACTCGGATCTAAACCGCATCTGTCGTTTTCCGCCCCGCACCTGCAAGGGTGCGGGGCTTTTTTGTATCCCAGTTTTGGGCGTTATCACGCAGAAACAGCAAGATTTTTTAGTAGAATTGTTTCTTGTGCACAGTTCCATTTTCCGCTACAATAGGGTTATAAGATCGTGTAAGGGCATCGCAGGGATGCGGTGCTTTTTGCATTTGAGGGGGCTCCCCTGAAAAAGCTGAAAAGGAGTGTTGTTTCGATGATCAACATGGTAAAGCTTCCCACCAAGAAGAGTGACCTGTTCCTGCGCGTGGCAAAGGGGCATTTTGCCACCAGCCACAGCCATATCAATTATTACATCGACGTCACCACCCAGAAATCCCGCCTTTCTGAAGCAAAGGCAGTGGCAAAGGAGCTTGTGGCAGCCTATCAGCACAGCACCATCGTAGATACCGTGCTCTGTCTGGACGGCACGCAGGTCATCGGCACCTGCCTTGCCAACGAGCTGACCAAGGACGGCTTTGCCAACATGAACGCCCACCAGACCATCTACATCATCACCCCGGAGTACACCACCGGCAGTCAGATCATTCTGCGCGATAATCTGGCTCCCATGGTCAAGGGCAAACACGTGCTCATCCTTGCCGCTTCCATCACCACCGGTTACACCGTGCAGGCCGCTGTGGAAGCCGTGAACTACTATGGCGGCAGCGTGGTGGGGCTTTCCTCCATCTTTGCCACCACCCACGAGTGCATGGGCTATGAGGTCACTTCCATTTTTGACCCCTCCAGCCTGCCGGACTACGCCAGCTTCGACAGCCGCGACTGCCCCCTGTGCAAGGCCGGGCAGCACATCGATGCTCTGGTCAACAGCTTTGGCTATTCAGCGCTGTAACGCAAAAAGGCCGTCAAGTGCTCACGGATGTGCCCTTGACAGCCCCTTGTGAAATGATTATACTATAAATAGAAAGGCGCCGGCCCGCAAACGGCTTGCTCCTTACGGAATTAAGTCAAGAAAAATGACCGTCCGAGTTGGTAGCTGTGGCGGTCATTTTTTCTTGTGTTTATCATCATGAGAAACAGTCCATGTAATCTGAAACGTCACGTAGATTGCCCCGCCGAGAAGAGTGAGCAGCAATACGACCTGATCAAACGTCATGGTGCATCCCCCCTTTCCGCCCTCAAGCGCCCGGGGGAACGCGATTCAAGAAAAATCGCCTTGCCCGGCGCACTCAGGTGCCGGTAAGGAGAAAGCTGCAACAGCGACGACCGCTGCCTGCGGCAGAAGCAGGGAGAAGCTGTTGGGGCCGCGGCCAGCAAGGCGCAAGTGCCGTCCAAGGCACGCAGCGGATGCTGGGAGCCGCAACTCGTACTGCGTTTATAATGTTATACTTTTCATCAAAACACAACAGGGCTTTGCAGTCGTTTTTATCGCTGCAAAGCCCTGTTTTTACTTCTTCTTTTTCGGGAACACGAACGGCTCGTGCAGGTACACCAGCACCAGATACAGCGCCATGAAGCACCAGATAATGGGCTCGCACAGGATGACCGCATTGTATTGGAACCTCGGGATAAGTACCAGCACAAAGATCACCTTGCCCACCAGCTCGATCACGCTGGAAAACAACGGCAGCACCTTCTGGCCAAGGCTCTGCAGCGCGTAGCGGGTGCACAGCAGCACCCCCAGAACCGCGTAGAAGGGTGCATTCCAAAGCAGATACCGGGCACCGTTTTCCAGCACGATGGGCTCCGAGGAGCCGGAGATGAGCCGCACCATCCATTCCGCGCCAAACTTCATCAGAAAGACCGCCGCGATCATCACCGCCACGGAATACAGATACATCTGCCGCATCCCCCTGCGCACCCGGTCAGGCTGGTTCGCGCCGCGGTTCTGGGAAACGAAGGTAGAGCCTGCATTCGCCATGGAGATCAGCGGCATACTCGTGAAGGCGAACAGCTTGCGGGCGGCGGTATGGCCTGCAATGGTCAGGGTACCCAGACCGTTGATGCCGTACTGCAGCACCACAGAGCCTGCCGAGACGATGCTGCTCATCAGCCCCATGGAAATGCTCTGGCTGAACAGCTCCCAATAGAGGTGAGCGCCCACGGCAAGGTGCTTTTTCTCCGGGATGAGGATGCGCACCTTTGCCAGCACGTACAGGATGCACAGCATCACCGACACGCCTTGTGCGATGACCGTTGCCACCGCTGCGCCCCGCACGCCCATCCCCATGCCCGCAATGAACCACAGATCGAGAGCCACATTCAGCCCCGAGCTGATGAGCAGAAACACCAGCGGCATCACGCTGTTGCCGATGGCGCGCAGCAGACCGGCGCACAGGTTGTACAGGAACATGACGATCACGCCAAGATCGATGACGATGATATAGCGGTAGGCATCTTCGAGGATCTCCGCCGGGGTGTCCAGCAGCTGCAGCAGGGGACGCAGCCCGAAAAAGCCCGCCGCCGTGATGACCAGCGACGCGATCAGCCCAATAACGATGGAGCCGGTCACGGTGCGCTTGAGCAGATCCTCGTCCTGTGCGCCGTAGGAGCGCGCCGCAACAATGGCAAGGCCGTTGCCGATGCCGATGCCAAACCCCACCAGAAGCTCGTAGATGGAGCCGCAGGAGCCAATGGCCGCAAGCGCCTGATCGCCCAGCACATTACCCACGATCATGGTGTCCACGGTGTTGTACAATTGTTGAAAAAGGTTCGAGACCAGAATCGGCAGCATGAAGAGCAGGAGACTCTTCAGGATAGAGCCGTGCATCAGGTCAACGTTCATGTTCCATAGCCTTTTTGTTTGGGGCTGTGCGTGGGTCATAGGGGTCCTCCAAAGTTCTATTTTTACCGCAAACAAGGGACTGCACAAAAGTCAGCCCCTTGTTTTGCCATGTGATGCTGTTGCTTTTTCCGATGAAGCTGCCCGCACGGGCTCTTCTCGTGAAAAGACAAATCTGGAAAATCCGCAGATTTTCCAGATTTGCAAAGATAAACCAATTTTCCGCTATTTATTGCCAGAGCGCAAGCGGCGGCAACTCTAAATCGTTACAGCTCCTGCGTCTCAAAGCCGCTGCCGGTGAGCACCTGCACACTGGTAAAGCCTGCAGCCTTGATGGCAGCGGCAGCTTCGTCAAAGCCGAAGGTCAGGCTGTTAATGTCGTGAGAGTCCGAGGTAATGATGACCTTGCCGCCCATCTTCTGCCACTCGCCCAGCAGCCACGGGCCGGGGTAGAAGTCCTTGCGGTAGCCGCGGTAGACGCCGCCGGTGTTTACTTCCAGCAGGCAGTCATTCGCCTTTGCGGCCTGCAGAGCCTTGAGGGCTGCGGCCTTGTAGCGGGGCGACTCTTCGTCGAAGAACTCGCCGTTGGCATTCAGCTTTTTGATGAGGTCGATGTGAGCCAGAATATCCGGCTTGAGGGCGGCCACCTTTTCCACCTCGGCAAAGTAGGCTTCCACAGCGGCAAGCGGGTCTGCGTCAAAGTCGTCGTTGATGCAGTCCCACAGATCCTGCGGGCGGAAGTCGATCTCGTAATACTTGCCGGTGTTCTTGCCGTACAGGTGGTGTGCGCTGCCGATCCAGTAATCGTAGCCGGTGCGCTTGTCCTCGCTGAGGATATCCCACTCGATGCCGCACAGGATATCCACCTTGCCCCTGTATTCGGCCTTGAGCTTTGCGATGGTGGCCTTGTACTGGGCGGTGCGGCTGGGGCTCATGCAGTATTCGCGGTCGCGCTGGGTGTAGCTATGGCCGGTGAAGCCCAGCGTGGTCAAGCCCTGCGCGCACGCAGCGCTTGCCATATCCTGCAAGGTATTTTTGCCATCGCACATGGTGGAGTGGCAATGGACACTGGACTTCTTATAATCTGCCATAGATAATTCACTGCATCCTTTCCTGTTTGACCTTGTGGTCAATGACGTGACGTTTTTCCAGTTCACGGGTCACATCCTCCACCGTGATGCCGGCGCTGACCATCAGCACCAGAACATGGTAGGCAAGATCGCTGATCTCGTAAACGGTTTCTTCCTTATCCTCTTTTTCGCCCGCAATGATGACCTCGGTGCACTCTTCGCCCACCTTTTTCAGGATCTTCTCCTTGCCCTTCTCGAACAGGTAGGTGGTGTAGCTGCCCTCCTGAGGGTCGGTCTTGCGGCCCTTGATGAGCTCATACAGCCCCTGCCAGCTGAACTGCTTCAGCTCCGGGGAGACATACACTTCGTTGAAGAAGCAGCTCTCGGCACCGGTGTGGCAGGCGGGGCCGGATTTGACCACTTCCACCACCAGAGCATCTGCGTCGCAGTCGGCGGTAATGGACACCACCCGCTGCACGTTGCCGCTGGTCTCGCCCTTGCGCCAGATCTCCTGACGGCTGCGGCTCCAGAACACGGTGCGCCCCTCAGCGATGGTGAGTGCCAGCGTCTCGGCGTTCATGTAAGCGAGGGTGAGCACCTCTTTGGTGTAGTGATCCTGCACGATGGCAGGGATCAGGCCCTTTTCATCAAATTTCAGATTCATAACGGTTCTCCCTCCCCGGATGGGGATATTACTAGTTTAGCGTATTCGGTGCGCAAACGCAAGGGTTTGTGCATGAAAATTAGAAGTCGTTTTCATAAGCATTGCACACCGCCTGAACGGTCTTTTTGCCAGCATACTGCGTTGCTTTCCCTTGCAATCCGTCAGGATTGCTGCGGAAAATCGCCTTATCTGCCGGCAAAAAGCCTCGCCATTCGGCGCACCCTGCTTACGAAAGCAACTTCTTACAGCCGCATCTCCACGCCGTTTGCGTTGAGGTATTCCTTCAGATCATGGATGGTCAGCAGCTTCTGGTGGAAGATGCCCGCGGCAAGGCCTGCATCGATGCCCTTGTGGTGGAACAGCTCCAGAAAGTCTTCCTTTTTGCCTGCGCCGCCGCTGGCAATGATGGGCACGTTCACCCGGGCAGCCACGGCATCCAGCATTTCGAGGTCGAAGCCATTGCGCACGCCGTCGGTGTCGATGCTGTTCAGGCAGATCTCGCCCGCGCCGTGATCCACGCACCAGCGGATCCAGTCCAGTGCATCCCGGCCGGTGTCCTCGCGCCCACCCTTGGCGAATACCCGGAACCGGCCGTCCACCCGCTTCACATCGGCAGAGAGCACCACGCACTGGTTGCCGTAGCGCTGTGCCGCCGCCGGGATGAGATCCGGATTTTTCAGTGCGCCCGAGTTGACGCTGACCTTGTCTGCGCCGCATTTCAGCACCCGGTCAAAATCCTCCAGCGTATGGATGCCGCCGCCCACCGTGAGCGGGATAAAGATCTCGCTGGCAACGCGGGTCAGGATATCCGTGAACAGCGCCCGCCCTTCAAAGCTGGCGGTGATGTCGTAGAACACCAGCTCATCGGCACCGGCAGCGTTGTACATCCGTGCCATCTCCACCGGGTCGGCCACATCCCGGATGCCTTCAAAGTTCGTGCCCTTGACTACGCGGCCATTGCGCACATCGAGACAGGGGATAATGCGTTTGGTGATCATAGTTTCGATCCTCTCTGTTTAATCCTGCACAAGTTCTACGCAACGTGCAAGATCCAGTGTGCCGGTGTACAGGCTCTTGCCCAAAATGGCAGCGGCAGTGCCCATTTTTTTCAGCTCCAGCAGCTCCGCTTCGGACGAGATGCCGCCGCTGGCCGTAAAGGCCACGCCGGGCACCTCTGCTGCCAGCTGGCGGTACAGGCCGAGATTCGTGCCCTTCATAGCACCGTCGCAGGCAATGTCCGTATAGATGATGGCGGTGCATCCGGCGGCGGCCAGACGCCTGCAGAAGTCCACGCCAGGCTCCCGGCTTACCTCCTTCCAGCCATGGATGGCTACAGAGCCGTCCTTGGCGTCCACACCCACGGCAATTTTATCGCCGTATTTTTTCAGCATCCGGGCGGTAAAGTCAAAATCCGTCACCGCCACGCTGCCCAGAATGCAGCGCCCCACGCCGAGGGAAAGGTATGTTTCAATGCGCTCCTCGGTGCGGATGCCGCCGCCTACCTCAATATACAGGCCGCCCTGCTCTGCCAGTGCAGCGATGGTATCATAATTGGAAAGGGTGCCGTCCTTTGCGCCGTCCAAATCGACGACGTGCAGATTTTTCGCACCCGCCGCAAGGAACTCCCGTGCCTGTGCGCAGGGATCCTCGCCGTAGACGGTCATGCGGTCGTAATCGCCCTGCGTCAGGCGGACGACCCTGCCGCCCCGCAGGTCAATGGCTGGAAACAGTTGCATCGAAAAACTCCTTTTACTATTTGAAATGGCCTCCGCTTCGCTCTGGCCATTTTCAGCGGAATGAATTTTTTATAATTTGTGATTCCAGAAAATCTGCGGATTTTCTGGAATCGCCTTTTCACGGAATGGGGACACACCGGCAAACGGCATCAGCTGCTGCCGGACTTGCGTCCGTCGCGCAGCGACTTTCAATCGGCGGAAGCCGAAAATACGGTGAAGAGATCTTCACGCCGAACGGCGTGAATCTCCAGTATTTTCTGCTGGAGCCTACCTCTTTGGGATTATCAAGGGCGAGCAGCCCTTGATTCGTGCCTCCCGCGCTTCGAAAGTAGCGGGTGCTTTTCTGGTTCTCTTTTGGCACGCAAAAGAGAACATCTCCGGCGGTAATGCCGCTTGCAGAAAGCATCAAGCCTGACACACGCGACTGCACTCTGCACGGAAAGCGAACAAATCACCTTACAACTCTGCAAACGCCTTCAAGATCCGCAGTCCGGTGTCGCCGCTCTTTTCCGGGTGGAACTGGGTGCCGTACACCCTGCCTGCCCGCACCGCACCGGTGACGGGAATGGAATAATCGCTCACGGCCAGCGTGCTTTCGGCGCAGTTCTTGCCGTAGTAGCTGTGGACGTAATAGACGTATTCGCCCTCACGGATGTACTGGAACAGCGGGTCGTCCTTTACAATGTGCAAAGCGTTCCAGCCGATCTGCGGCACCTTCAGGCTCTTGTCCACAAGGTCGGGCTCCAGCGGGCAGACCTCGCCTTTCACGAAACCAAGGCCTTCGTGCTCACCGTACTCGTAGCTCTTTTCAAACAGCAGCTGCATCCCAAGGCAGATGCCCAGCAGCGGCTTCTTTTCGGCTTCTTCTTTCATGACCGGCACAAGACCCGTTGCCTCCAGCTTTGCCATGGCGTCGGCAAAGGCACCCACGCCCGGCAGGATGAGCCGGTCGGCTTTGCGGATAGTGTCCGCGTCTGCGGTCACAATGGCTTCCAGCCCCAGCTGCTTCAGGCTGGACTTCAGGCTAAACAGGTTGCCCACACCATAATCGATGATCGCGATCATACCAGCAGTCCTTTCGTGGAAGGGATCTCGTCCTTGTGGGCTTCGTCGATCTTCACGGCTGCGCCCAGTGCATGGCCTGCGCCCTTGAAGCAGGCCTCAAGAATGTGGTGGGTATTTTCTCCCGCAAATTGTACAAAGTGGATCGTGGCGGGCACGCTGCGGGCAAAGCCCAGCCAGAATTCCTTGGCGCATTCCACGTCAAAATCGCCCACCTTTTCGGTGCTGCAATGGACGTCCCAGTTCAGGGTGCAGCGACCCGAGAGATCCACGGCGCACAAAATCAGCGCTTCGTCCATGGGCAGGTAAAAGCTGCCGTAGCGCTGGATGCCGCGCATATCGCCCAGCGCCCGTGCAAAGGCCTGCCCCAGCGCAATGCCCACATCCTCGGTGGTGTGGTGGTAGTCCACCTGCACATCGCCGTGGCAGGTGAGCACTAAGTCAAAACGGCCATGGCGGGCGAACAGCTCCAGCATGTGGTTCAGAAAGCCGCACCCGGTGTCCACCTCGTAGCGGCCGGTGCCGTCCAGATCAAGGGTCAGGTCGATCTGGGTCTCATTGGTGTTGCGTTCCAGCGAGATCATTCGGTTCGGCATGGTTCATTCCTCCATGATCTTGTCCAGTGTGTTCACGAATCGCTGCATCTGTTCCGAGGTGCCAATGGTGATGCGCAGCCAGTTCCGGATGCGGGGCGCGTCGAAGTGGCGCACCAGAATGCCATTTTTCTTCAACTCTTTGTAGAGCGTTCCGCCATCTTTCCGGTCTGTACTTGCAAACAGGAAGTTGGAGCGGCTGTCCAGCACGGCAAAACCCCGCTGTTCCAGCTGCTGTTTTGTCCATGCGCGGGTGTCCACGATGGCGGCGCGGGTCCTGTCAAAATAAGCGGTGTCCTCCAGCGCGGCCTGCCCGGCCTTCAGGGTCAGGCGGTTGATGTTGTAGGGATTCAGGCTGAACTTGACCCGGTTCAGGTCGGCAATGAGCTTTGCATTGCCCATGGCCAGACCCAGCCGCGCACCGGCCAGCTGCCGGGACTTGGAGAAGGTCTGCACCACCAGCAGGTTCTCGTACCGGTCGATGAGGGGCACGCAGCTCTCACCGCCAAAGTCCACATAGGCCTCGTCCACAATGACCACATTGTTCGGGTTTGCTTTCAGGATGCCCTCAATCTCTGCCCGGGGCAGTGCAATGCCGGTGGGGGCGTTTGGGTTTGCGATGACGATGGTCTGGTTCAGGCCGTAGTAGTCCTTCGGGTCAAGAGTAAAATCCTCTTTCAGCGGGATGATGTGGCTGGGAATGTGCATCAGCCCACACCACACGCCGTAGCAGCCGTAGGTGATATCGGCATAGGCCAGCGGGTGGTCTGCGTCGCAGAAGGCACGCAGGGCAAAGAAGAGGTTCTCGTCGCTGCCGTTGCCGGGCATGATCTGCTCCGGCTGCAAACCGAAGTGGGCTGCGGCCGCCTTGAGCAGGTCGGCACAGGCGGGGTCGGAGTAAAGGCGCAGCTTTTCCACCTCGTGCTCACTCACGGCAGCGATCACCGCCGGGGAGGGCAGATAGGGGCTTTCATTGGTGTTCAGTTTGATGTACTGCTGATCCTGCGGCTGCTCACCCGGGGTGTAGGGGGTGACAGCGGCCAGGGTGGGCGAAAGAAAACGACTCATAATGGTTCCTCCGGCTTATTCTGTTATGGTGAACGGCCTTGCCCTCTCAGGCCGCTTCGCGTCCAGCTCTCCCAAAGGGAGAGCCTCTGGCGAAACCGAAAACTTTGTGTGGACTGCCAAGGGCTCTCCCTTTGGGAGAGCTGGCAAATCCAAAGGATTTGACTGAGAGGGCGAGCCGCCTTTATTTCTCGTACCGGATGGTCACGCTGCGGGCGTGGGCGTGCAGGCCCTCGCGCTCGGCAAAATCGGCGATGCGGGGGGCTACTTCTCCCAGCGCTTCGCGGGTGTAGTAGAGGAAGCTGGACTTCTTTACAAAGTCGTCTACGCCCAAGGGGCTGGAGAAGCGGGCGGTGCCGCTGGTGGGCAGGGTGTGGTTGGGGCCTGCAAAGTAATCGCCCAGCGCTTCCGGCACGTTGCGGCCAAGGAAGATGCTGCCTGCGTTTTTGATCTCGTTCAGCACGCCGAAGGGATCCTCCACGCACACTTCCAGATGTTCCGGTGCAATGATGTTGCAGGCCTCAATGGCCTTGTGCAGGTCGGTGCAGAGGATGATCTTGCCGTTGTCGTCCACGCTGGCGCGGGCGATGGCGGCACGGGGCAGCTGCGGGATCTGCACCTCCAGCTCCGCCTGCACGGCCTTGGCCAGCTCCGGGCTGTCGGTGACGAGAACGGGGCTTGCCAGTTTGTCGTGCTCGGCCTGACTCAGCAGGTCTGCCGCCACCCATGCGGGGTTGCAGCCGCCGTCGGCCAGCACCAGAATTTCGCTGGGGCCGGCGATCATATCGATGCCCACCTTGCCGAACACCTTGCGCTTGGCGGTGGCAACGTAGATGTTGCCGGGGCCAACGATCTTATCCACCGCAGGGATGCTCTGGGTGCCGTAGGCCAGCGCCGCCACAGCCTGTGCACCGCCGGTCTTGAAGATCTTGGTCACGCCTGCAGTGGCAGCGGCGGCAAGGATGACCGGGTTCACCCTGCCGTCCTTTCCGGCGGGGGTGGTCATGACGATCTCGGACACGCCTGCCACCTTTGCCGGGATCACGTCCATGAGCACGGTGGAGGGGTACGCCGCCGTGCCACCGGGCACATAGACACCGGCCTTTTCAATGGGGGTATATTTCTGACCCAGCACGATGCCGGGTTTGTCGTTCACCACAAAATTCTTGTGCACCTGCTGGCGGTGGAAGCTCTCGATGTTGGCTGCGGCTTCGCGCAGCGTTTCGAGAAAGTAGGGATCCATGCCCGCAAAGGCCTCGTCGATCTCCTCCTGCGTCACCTGCAGGGCATCGATCTTTGCACCGTCAAATTTCAGCGCGTAATCCTTCAGGGCTTCGTCGCCCCGGGCGCGCACATCGGCAATGATGCCGTCCACCACATCCTCCACGTTCTTTTCCGCACGGATATCGCGGTTCAAAATTTCTTCGGGCTTGAGCTCGTCAAAGTTATACAGCTTGATCATTTTGCTTCCTCCTTGTTCTGCAGTTCAGTCCGCAGCTTTTCCAGCATGGTGTCCATTTCGGCGTGCTTGAACTGGTAGCTGGCCTTGTTGGCAATGAACCGGGCCGAGATGGGCATGAACTCGGTGACCACCTTCAGGCCGTTCTCCCGCAGGGTGGTGCCGGTCTCCACGATATCCACGATGACGTCCGAAAGGCCCAGAATGGGGGCCAGCTCAATGGAGCCGTTCAGCTTGATGATATCGATGTCCCGCCCCATGGATGCGTAATAGCTTTTTGCGATGCTGACGAATTTGGTGGCCACCCGCACCGGGCGGCTGGGGTCGTCTTGGTAATCGGCCGGGGCGGCAACGCACATGCGGCATTTGCCAAGGCCGGTGTCCAGCAGCTCGTACACATCGGCAGAAGCCTCTGTGAGGATATCCTTGCCCACAATGCCCACATCGGCGGCACCGTGCTCCACATAGATGGCAACATCGCTGGGCTTGACGAGGAAGTAGCGGATGCCGGCCTCCGGGTTTTCCACCACCAGCTTACGGGTGGCGTTGTAGTCCTCCGGGCAGCCGTAGCCGATGCCCGCCAGCAGATGATACACCTTATCGCCCAGACGCCCCTTGGGCAGAGCCACATTCAGCATCACCCTGTCGGCGCCGTTCTTCTGCACCGGCGGCAGCGGAGCGCTCAGGCGATCCAGCTCGTCCAGATAGACCGCAAAGCCGATGGCTCCGGCACCGGGGGTGAACTTCTGCATCAGCAGGTCGTAGCGGCCGCCCTTGAGCAGGGGACGGGGCAGGGCTTTCAGGTAGCCCTGAAACACAAGGCCGTTGTAGTATTCCATCTCACCCGCAAGGGTCATATCCAGCCGGATGGCACCGCCCGCCTTTTCCAGCGATACTGCCAGCGCTTCCAGCTCAGCCACAGCCGCGCGCATGGCGTCATTGCGGCACAGGGCAGCGGCCTTTGCAAGGGTATCGGCATAGCTGCCGCAGAGGCTCAGCACACTGCACAGGGTATCGGCGGCATCGGCAAGACCGGCGGCTCCGGCTGCGGCCCGCAGCTCGTGGGCGTTTTTCTCCCGCAGCTTTTCCAGCAGCTTTGCGCGGGCGGCATCCGGCACGCCCAGCGCGTCGAACAGGCCGAACAGATAGCCCATGTGGCTGACTTCCAGCACCCACTCCGCCCCCAGCGCATCCAGCGACTGCGCCGCAAGGCACACCGCCTGCTGCACTTCCTGCTCACCGATCTTGCCCAGCATTTCAAGCCCCATCTGAGAGATCTCCTTGAAGGTGTGGCTCTCGGCGGAAGGGCGGTAGACATTTTCGTGGTAGTAGTAGCGCAGGGTCTCGCCGGGGGCAGGCTGCGCCGTCTTGGCGATGGAGAGGGTCACGTCCGGCTTGAGCGCCAGCAGACGGCCATCCAGGTCGGTGAACGTGATGACCTGCTCGGACGAGAGGAAGCTGCGGTTGGCCTGATACAGGCCGTACTCCTCAAAGCGGCCCATGTGGTACTTGCGGCAGCCCGCCGCTTCGTACAAGGCGCGCAGCGCAAAGGAGGCGCGCTCCTTGGGCTGCAGGTTTGCAAGGCTGAATTCCATCTCAGTTCCCCCATTTCTTACTTGAGTTTATTTTACTTTATCTCGGTAAAGTTGTAAAGTGGGAAAGTGACGGTGTTTTCAGTTTTATCATACGATTTTTCTGTACGTTTGTACAGAGGGCGGCTTTGCCGCAGTTCCATTTCGTCTTCCCGCCGCATACAAAGCCGCCGGTGCCCGCCAGACAGCAAAAGCCGGAGCGGCATTACACCGCTCCGGCTTTTGCTGCCAGATGGGGAGAGATGGTCAGGGAAGGCCTCCGGCCGTGTTACAATTCACTGCCGTTGGTCGCGATCACATTTTTATACCAGTAGAAGCTGTCCTTCCGGATGCGCTCCAGCGTGCCGCTGCCCGCATTGTCCTTATCCACATAGATAAAGCCATAGCGCTTCTCCACTTCACCGGTCGAAACGCTCACCAGATCCATTGCGCTCCAGGGTGTGTAGCCGATCAGCTCCACACCGTCGTCGATGGCAAGGCGCATCTGCTCGATGTGTTCCCGCAGGTACTGGATGCGGTAATCGTCATGCACCCGGCCATCCTGCAGGGTATCGCGGGCACCCATGCCGTTTTCGGTGATCATGATGGGCAGGCCGTAACGGTCGTAGACATGGTTCAGCGTGTAGCGCAGACCCACCGGGTCGATCTGCCAGTTCCATTCGGTCGCCTTGAGGTAGGGGTTCTTTGCGCCGCCCATGATGTTGCCGGATACCTGCGCTGCGTCCTTCTGTGCGGTCACGCAGTTGGTCATGTAATAGCTAAACGAATAGAAATCCACTGTGCCGCGGCGCAGCAGCTCTTCGTCGCCCGGCTCCACATCAAAGTGGATGTGATTACGCTCAAAGTACCGCTTTGCATAATAAGGGTACACGCCCTTGCACTGCACGTCGCCGGACATGCAGTTGCGCAGCTGATCCTCCTGCTGGGTCAGCAGAACATCCTCCGGGCGGCAGGTGAGCGGATAAACTGTGATGTGGCAGATCATGGTGCCAAAGCGGAACTCCGGGTTGATCTGCCGACCCAGCAGCACAGCCTTTGCGCTGGCAACGAACTGGTTGTGCAGGGCTGCGTAGCGCTTATCCGGGTCGTCCACCTGATGGCTGAAATCTTCTGTACCGTGGTTCAGGATACCGCCGTGGTTCCAGTTGCCCACTGCCGTGGTCAGGTCGTTGATCTCGTTGAAGGGGATCCAGTATTTTACCACATCTTTATAGCGGCGGAACAGCACCTCCGCAAAGCGCAGATAGCAGTCGATGCTGCGGCGATCCACCCAGCCGCCCATCGCAGTGACCATGTTCAGCGGCATCTCATTGTGATACAGGGTGACCAGCGGCTCAATGCCGTATTTTTTCAGCTCTGCAAATACCTTATCGTAAAACTGCAGACCCGCTTCGTTGGGCTCCGTCTCGGTTCCTTTGGGGAAGATGCGCGGCCAATTGATGGACATCCGATACACCTTGAAGCCCATTTCTGCAAACAGCGCAATGTCCTCTTTATAATGGTGATAGAAATCGGTGCCGCTGTGGCTGGGATAATAGTTCCGGCTCTCGTCGATCTCAAGCGTAATGCGGCGCGGCAGCTGATGGGTTCCGGCTACCATTGCATCGGCCAGGCTCGGGCCTTTGCCGTCCGCATCCCAGGCACCTTCTACCTGATTGGCCGCCGTTGCACCGCCCCAGAGAAATCCTTCGGGAAAGCTCTTACGACACTGTTCCATATCAAAGCTCCTTTTTAATAAAATAAATTTGACTAAATCCAGCCTGTTTCCGTCAGGCTCATCTTTTTTATTCTAGCACGCACGCGAATGAAATGCAATATATTTTATCGATTCATCTAATTTTTTTGTCAAAGCAAAAATTTGTTCATTATTTTTCAATTTTCTCTTGACATTTCCCCATTGCAATGCTATCCTGATGCTAATGAAATAAATTTCATTCAAACACATGGAGGCATTGCGATGAATCAGATCATTTCCACCCCGGCAGCTCCGGCTGCCATCGGCCCTTACTCTCAGGCAGTTCAGGCTGGCGGCCTGCTGTTTCTGTCCGGCACCATGCCCATCGACCCTGCTACTGGCGCACTGGCCGAGCCGCAGATCGCCGCACAGGCAGAGCAGGTGATGAAGAACATCGGCGCTGTGCTGCAGGCTGCAGGCTGCACCTTTGAAGACGTAGTCAAAACCACCTGTTTCCTGGCAGACATGGCTGACTTTGCTGCGTTTAACGAGATCTACGCCCGCTACTTTACCGGCAAGCCGGCTCGTTCCTGCGTGGCAGTGAAGTCTCTGCCCAAGGGCGCACTGGTTGAAGTTGAAGTCATTGCTTCTCATTAAAGCAAAAAAGGCACAAAGCCTTTTTGGAATAATGCAAAATCATAAGGAGGCAACAATATGGCAACAAAGGTATCCATCCCGGCTCTGATACAGGCTCTTGGCGGCAAAGAGAACCTTGCACAGGCCACTCACTGCGCGACTCGTCTGCGTGTGACCACCCGCGACAAGAGTAAGATCGATGAAGCCGCTCTGAAGGCGATCCCCGGCGTGCTGGGCGTTGTGAACAACGGCACACAGACCCAGATCATCATCGGTGCCGAAGTAAACAATGTTTACAAGGACTTTATTGCGCAGGCCGGTGTGGACGAGGAAGCCCCCATCGATGAGAACCTGGATCTGAAGGATGAGCTGAAGAACAAGAAGGGCAAGCTGCTGACCCGCTTCTTTGAGACGGTCGCCGCTATCTTCAACCCCATCGTTCCCGCTCTGGCCGGCTGCGGCTTTTTGTCCGCACTCATCTGCATCTTCATGGCGCTGGGTTTTGACGCCTCTGCTCCCACGTTCAAAACCATCATTGCCATTTCCATGGCCATCTTCACCTTCCTGCCCTTCCTGCTGGCAGCCAGTGCAGCCAAGGTCTTCAAGATGAACATGTTCGTTGCCATGACCATCTGTGCAGGCATGATGTCCTCCACCTGGTCCGGTCTGATTGCCGACGGCACGTCCACCTACAGCTTCCTCGGCATTCCCTTCCGCGTGATCAACTATTCCTCCTCTGTGCTGCCGGTGGTATTTGCCGTTCTGGTGGCATCCTATATCGAGCGCTTCCTGGACAAGATCATCCCCGGTGCGCTGAAGATCATTCTGGTGCCCGCACTGACTATCCTGATCGCCACCCCCGTCACCCTGATCACCGTCGGCCCGCTGACCTACTGGCTGGGTGAAGAGCTGGCCATCGGCGTCAACTGGCTGTTTGAGAACGGCGGTGTGTTCTCCGGCATCGTCTACGGCGGCATCTACTCCTCCATGGTTCTGCTGGGCATCCATCACGGTATGGTTCCCGTGCTGACCCAAATGCTGACCGCACAGGGCTTCAACTACGTATCTCCCACTTCCGGTGCTGCCAACATCGGCCAGGCCGGTGCCGCCTTCGGCGTGTGGATCAAGAGCCATGATAAGAATCAGAAGGCCAACGCCCTTTCTGCCTGCATTGCCGCCTGCACCGGTATCACGGAGCCGGTCGTCTACGGCGTCACGGTCCCCCTTGGCAAGCCGTTCCTGTTTGCCGGCATCGGCGGCGCAGTTGGCGGCGGCTTTGCCGCAGCCCTTCACCTGAAATCTTTTGCAATGGGCGGCCCGTCTTTCCTGAGCTTCGGCATGTTCACCGGCGGCGAAAACCCCTTCCTGAACTGTGCACTGGTCATGGCCGGTTTTGTCATCGCCTTTATCGTGGCTGCCGTGCTGACCGTGCTGTTCTGGAACCCTGACGAAAAGAAAAAGGCCTGATCGCACTGGAAATTTTCCGGTTTCTGTGATAGGCTGAATAAAACGCAGAACAAAACGGGAGTAACGGTGTTTGCTCCCGTTTTGTCGGTTATAGGAGAAGGCTATGCAAACGATAAAAGAAAAGATGATCCCCGCGTTCCGCGAGGCAAACGGCGGCCTGTTTCAGGCCGTGGAAAAGGCCGATGTGGGCAGTGCATATCAGGATCTGGAAAAGCAGGGTGTTGCCCTGATGGGCTGGGCGGATCCCTTTATGCCGGATCGTTCGCTGCCGGAACCAGTAGCAGCTGCCTGGCTGGACGCAGTGCGCGCCGAGAGCGCACCGCACTACACCGCGCCGATCGGCGACCCGGCACTGAAAGCCGCACTGGCCAAAAAGCTGAAGCAGCAGAACGGTCTGACTGTGGATCCGGAGCGCAACATCCTGATCACGCCCGGTTCGGACTCCGGCCTGTACTTTGCGATCCTGCCTTTTGTGGGTCAGGGCGATGAAGTGCTGATCCCCTCGCCCAGCTACCCCAACAACTTTCTGGACGTAAAGATCATGGGCGGCGTGCCGGTCGCCGTGGAACTGGATGCTGCGGACGGTTATCAGCTGAGCCGCGCACAGCTGGAAGCCAAATATACTGCCCGCACCCGCATGGTGCTGCTGACCCACCCCAACAACCCCACCACCACCATTTACAACCGTGCCTCGCTGCAGGCGCTGGCCGATTTTGTGCAGGAGCACGACCTGATCCTTGTTGTGGATCAGGCTTTTGAGGACTACACCTTTGGTGCTGAATGCCTGACCCCGGCGGCTCTTCCGGGCATGTTTGAGCGCACAGTGACCGTTTTCAGCTTTTCCAAAGGCATGGGGCTGAGCGGGATGCGTGTGGGCTACATCGTCTGCTCAGACCAGATCATGGATTCCCTGTACGCCAACGCCGTAGGCGTGATCGGTGCCACCTCCACCTCCGGCCAGAAGGCTGCACTGGCTGCACTGGAGCATCCGGAGTTCATGCAGGAGTTTGCCCGCGCCTATGAGGTGCGCCGCCGGAAGGCTTACGAGATCCTGAACTGCGTGCCCGGTGTCCACATGGCGCTGCCGGAGTCCGGCTTCCTTGGCTGGATCGATGTTTCGGAACTGGGCAATTCCACCGAGATCGCACAGTATCTGGTGACCCATGCACGCGTCTCGCTGAACGATGGTGTCAACTATGGCCCCGGCGGTGCCGGACACCTGCGCATCGTGCTGGGCGTCTACAAGGACGACCAGAAGGTGATCGATGCACTGGAGCGCATTCGGGACGCGCTTTTGGCCTACCCCCGCAAATAAATTCGCGCTTTCCCCTTTTCAATTTCCCCTGTGTCGTGCTAAAATGAAGGGTAGTAAGAAATCAGGCAAGGACAGGAGAGAACAATGGCAAAGGGAATTGACCCCGTGAAACTGACACGGGCAGATCAGAAGATCCTCAAATCGTATATCCCCACTCTGCAAGGGCTGGCAGCTTATCTTGGCAGCAGCTATGAGATCGTGCTGCACTCACTGGAAGATTACGATCACTCTGTGATCGGCATCATCAACGGCGAGCACACCGGCCGCAAGATCGGTGCCCCCATCACCGATCTTGCTCTGGATATGCTGGACGAGCTCTCTGCGGGCGGCAAGACCTCCACGGTGTATTTCAGCCGGAACAAAAAAGGGGAACCGCTCAAATCCACTACCATCGCCGTGCGCGGCGAACACGACCGGATCATCGGCCTGATCTGCATCAATCTGTATCTGAACACCTCTCTGTGCGACATTCTGGACGGGCTGACGCCCGGCACCGTGCAGGCCATGGCCGCGCGGGAGAATTTTGCCGCCGATGCAAAGGAGCTGATCGTTTCGGCGCTGGAACCTGTGCGTGCACGGGTCATGGCAGACGATTCCATTCTGCCTTCCAACAAAAACAAAGCGATCGTAGAGGAACTGGATCAGAAGGGAATGTTCCGGCTGAAGGACTCGGTGGTTTTTGTGGCCGAGCAGCTGGGCATTTCCCGCAATACGATCTATATGCACCTGCGCAACCATCGCAAGCGTACCGAGAACAACTAAAATGCAAAGGAGCCGCTGCTCCGGGAGAAGTTTCCCCGGAGCGGCGGCTCCTTTCTTGTTTGTTTTTACCCCAGCAGGTCCAGCACACCGGCCTTCGGGCGGGCACCCACGGCCTGACGCACCAGCTTGCCCTGCTCAAACACCAGCAGGGTGGGGATGCTCATGACGCCGAACTCCCCGGCCAGCTCCGGCTGCTCGTCCACGTTCACCTTGCCCACCTTCACATCGGTGCGCTCCTCGGCCACCTCGTCCACGATGGGGCTGAGCATCCGGCAGGGGCCGCACCAGCTGGCCCAGAAGTCCAGCAGGACGGGCTTTGTGCTCTGCAGCACCTCCTGCTCAAAATTTTCCTTCGTGATCGTAACAACTGCCATATTTCTACCTCCTGAAAGGGTTCGTTCGTGGTTGTTCTTATGGCATCAGTATACCCAAAACGCCGGGGCTTTTCCGTAACCGGGTCACATTGGGGCGCAAAAAAGCCCGGAGCAGGAAGAAAGAATACTGCTCCGGGCGGGGAATGGTTCTTTTATTGCGGCTTCAGGGTCAGATCTCCTGCATGGCGTTCTTGCCGGCAACGTAGCCGTAGTACATGGCCATGGAGTGGCTGACGCCCTTCAGGCCGATGGGGTACTCGGTGGCAAAGCGGTTGCCCTGCACGTTGCCTGCCACATACAGGCCGGGGATCACGTTGCGGTCGGCGTCGAAGGTGTGGCAGTTCTCGTCGCTCTCCAGACCGCCAATGCAGACCAGCAGCAGGGCGGTGGTGAACTTGTCGGCGTAGAAGGGGCCGTTCTCCAGCGCCCACATACGGGATGCAGGCTTGTGGAAGTCCTCGTCGTAGCCGTCCTTTGCCAGCTGGTTGTAGCGCTGGATGGACTCCAGAGCGGTCTGCTGGGCAGCGGTGTCATCCGGGTAGATCTTTGCCACCAGCTCTTCCAGCGTGTCGGCCTTGACGGCACGGCCATCGGCCACGGCTGCCTCCAGCTGATAGGGGCTCTTGTAGTTGCGGTAAGTGGTGTTGTTCTTGGGGCCCTCTGCCTCGCTGGCGTAGTCCTCGTAGTAGCAGGCACCGCCGTGGGCTGCGGGCATGTAGGGCAGCTGCTGGGGCCAGTTGGAGTCGAAGATCTGCCAGCTCTCGCGGTTCTTCTGCAGCTCGATCTGGTTTTCCAGCTGCTGGCCGGGCAGGTCCTCGTTCATGAAGCGCTTGCCGTTCAGATCCAGATTCAAAAAGCCTGCGTTGCCCATGACGCCCACACCGGACAGGTCGGCACCGCCGCCCATATGGTGGATCATGGGTGCGTGGCTCTGCTGCACCTGAGCGCCTGCCCACATGCCCAGCTGGATGCCGTCGCCCTGATTGGTGAAGCTGCCCTCCACGTCCACGTTGGTGAACAGGCACTGGATGTTGTTCTCAATGACCTCGGGGCAGAAATGCTGCAGCATCTTGGTGTTCTGGGAGTAATCGCCGGTGGACAGGATGACGCCCTTGGCGGCGTTGCACTTGATGTACTCGCCGGTGGCAGCATCGCGGGCATACAGGCCCACGCAGCGGCCGTCCTCCATGATGAGCTTTTCCACAAAGCAGCCGTAGAAGGTGTCCACGTTGCCGGTGTCAACGGCCTTCTGCATGTTGGCATTGACGGTGACGGACTGGTTGGGCAGGAACTCCACAGAGGTGGGGTAGCAGGGGAAGCGCTCCTGCTTCCAGTCGTAGTTCTCGGGCAGCGGGTAGAAAATGGGGATCAGGAAGTTGTTTGCATTCTCGTCGGGGATGGCGCTGCGGGTGGTCTCGGCGTAGTACAGATCCGGGTTTGCTTCCACCCACCAGTCAAAGGCATCGCCGATGTTGTGGGCCCACTTGCTCATAATGGAGCGCTTGCAGCGGTAGGTGCTTTCCACCATGTGAGAATCCACGATCTCGTCGATCTGCTCACGGGTCCAGGTGTTGCGGCCCCACTTGGCCTGCACATTGCCGTTGATGACGGCATACTCGCCGCTGCGGCACTGGGGACCGTCAGCCTTTTCAAAGGCTGCCACCTTGCCGCCGTCCTCGGCGATGCTGCGCACGGCTGCCACACCGGCAACGCCGCAGCCCACCACGGCCACATCCACGTCCACCGTCTTGGTGACCTTGCTCTCGTCGATCTCCGGCTCGGTGCCCAGCCAGTCGTTCTCCGAAGCGGCAGCGGAGCTGTCTGCGCCGTCTGCCTTGACGCCCATGGCCTGCTCGATGCAGCTGGCAGCCGCCTTCTTGACGGCATTGGTGGTGACGGTAGCGCCGGAGATGTTGTCGATCTCGGTGCCCTGTGCGGCCATGATGGCCTCCTGCAGGGTGGGCGCAGCCACGCCGCCGATGCTCTCGGTCTCGTTGGAAGCATCGATGACCACCTCGGTGATGGCGGTCTCGCTGAAGGTCATGGTCACCTTCACCTCACCGATGCCGGTGGCCGTGCCGGTGTAGGTACCGGCGGTGTAGATGGCATCACCGGAAGCGGCGGTGCTGGAAGAAGCTGCGGAGTTGCAGGCAGCCAGTGCACCGGCGGTGACGCCGCTCATGGCGGCAGCGGCGGCGACCTTCAAAAAGCCTTTGCGGGAGATCTTTTCCATTTGGATTTCCTCTTTCTTCTCATCAATTTCTCTTCGTCTCTGCGGGAGTTTTTCCCGCGCCGCACTTAGTATAAAATATAACGAAGTAAAAGGGAAACAAAAAAATTTTTCCGCCCTAATAAAAAGTGTTTATAACTGTCTCCCGCCATGCTATACTGAGAGCAGACGGATCTTCCCCTGCACAGAAAGGAGCTTTTTTCGGATGAACGACCACCAGCTGCTGTGTTTTCTCACCGTGAGCCGGACCCTGAATTTTACCACAGCCGCCCGGGAGCTGTACTGCACCCAGCCCGCCCTCAGCTACCAGATCCGCAGTCTGGAAAAGGAGCTGGATCTGGCCCTGTTTGAGCGCAGCACCACCCGCGTGGCGCTGACCGAAGCAGGCCGGGCCTTTGTGCCGCAGGCGGAGACCATCTATCGCAGCATCCTGAACGCCCGCACCACACTGAAGGGCTTTGCCCGGCGGCGCACACTGACCCTGCGCCTGCCGCCGGTGCTGCTGCAGCGGGACCCCATTTATCCCATCCTGATGGCACGGCTGCACGCCGCGCTGCCGGGGTATGAGTTTGCGGTGGACACTCGGCCCGTGTCACGCAACCCCCACGAAATGCTCTGCAGCGAGGCAGACGCAGCCCTCTATCTGCCCTTTGGGCCGCTGCAGCCGGAGATCGAGCGCATCCCCATCCTGCACAACACCTTTTACCTGATCGTATCGCCGGAGCACCCGCTCACAGGGCGCAGCACTCTGGCGCTGGCCGATCTTGCCGGGCAGCAGCTGTTTTATGAGCCGCTGTATCAGGAAATGGTGGATCTTGCCGTTGTTCAGCCCGGCCTGCCGTTTTCCGCACCAAGCTGGCACATGGTGGAAAACTACGAGTGTGTTTACAACGATCTGCTTGCCGGGCGCGGCATGTTTTTGTGCCCGATGAAATACCCGGCCTTTCCGGCGGCGTGGTACCTGCCGCTGCAGCTGCCGTTGCCGGACACCTGTCTGCTGACCCTGCGGGACGACCCGCGCCCCGAGATCCAACGGCTGCGGGAGGTATTTACCGCTGTATACGCCAGCCGTGCAAAGCTGCTGGGCGAAGAATGAATGCAAAAAGGGGCTGCTGCACCTCGTTTTGAACGAACGTGCAGCAGCCCCTCAGCTCTTATAATATTCGGACAGCTTTATTTGCCCAGCATCTCGTGGGCAGTCTTGCAGATGGTGGCAGCATCCAGACCGTAGAGCTTCAGCAGATCCCATGCCGGGCCGGAGCAGCCGAACACGTCCTGCACGCCTACGCGGCGCACAGGGGTGGGCAGCTTTTCGCTCAGCACGGCGCAGACGGCCTCGCCCAGACCGCCGATGACGTTGTGCTCTTCGGCGGTAATGACCATGCCGCACTCGCGGGCAGCCTTGAGGACGATCTCCTCGTCCAGAGGCTTGATGGTGTGGATGTTGATGACCCGGGCGTGGATGCCCTCAGCGGCCAGCTGTTCCGCGGCAATACGAGCCTCGTTGACCATCAGACCAGTGGCGATGATGGCGATATCATCGCCCTCGGTGATCTGCTCGCCCTTGCCGATCTCAAAGTGATAGTTCTCGGCATCGTGGAACACCGGCACGGCCAGACGGCCAAAGCGCAGGTAGACAGGGCCTTCCATTTCGTAGGCGGCGCGCACAGCGGCGCGAGCCTCCACATCGTCTGCCGGGCAGATCACGGTCATACCGGGGATGCTGCGCATGAGGGCAAAGTCCTCGCAGCACTGATGGGACGCGCCGTCCTCGCCGACGGAAATGCCGCCGTGGGTGGCACCGATCTTGACGTTCAGGTGGGGGTAGCCGACGGAGTTGCGCACCTGCTCGAAGGCGCGGCCGGCGGCGAACATGGCAAAGCTGGAAACAAAGGGCACGTAACCCATGGTGGACAGGCCTGCGGCCACGCCCATCATGTTGCCCTCGGCAATGCCGCAGTCAAAGTGGCGATCCGGGTAAGCCTTGCGGAACATGCCGGTCTTGGTGGCAGCGGCAAGGTCTGCGTCCAGCACCACCAGATCCTCGTGGCCTTCGGCGGCCAGCTCCTTCAGGGTGTTGCCGTAGCTTTCACGGGTAGCGATCTTCTTCACATCTGCCATCTTAGTTTTCCTCCTGCTCCAGCGCGGCGTATGCGGCGTTCAGTTCCTCAATTGCGATCTTATACTCGTCATCGTTGGGGCCCTTGCCGTGCCAGTCCACAGAGTTGGTCATAAAGGAAACGCCCTTGCCCTTTGTGGTGTCCATGATGATGCAGGTGGGCTTTGCAGTTTCTGCATGGAACGCCTGCATGGCGGCTTCGATCTGGTCGTAGTCGTGGCCGTCGATGGTGACGACATTGAAGTTGAAGGCTTTCAGCTTCTCTTCCAGCGGGGCGCTGTTCATGACCGTCTCGGTGGTGCCGTCGATCTGCAGATGGTTGCGGTCCAGCACAACGCACAGGTTGGAAAGGCCGTAGTGTGCGGCAAACATGAAGGCTTCCCAGCACTCGCCCTCTTCCACCTCGCCGTCGCCCACGATGGTGTAGACGTTGATGGGCTTGCCGGCGTGCTTGGCGCCCAGTGCCATGCCGCAGGCGGCAGAGATGCCCTGCCCCAGACTGCCGGTGGACATATCCACGCCCGGCGTTTCATTCATGTTGGGGTGACCCTGCAGATAGCTGCCGATCTTACGCAGGGTCTTGAGGTCTTCCACCGGGAAGTACCCGCGTTCTGCCAGCGCTGCGTACAGTGCCGGAGCGGCATGACCCTTTGACAGCACCAGACGGTCGCGGTCAGCTTTCTTCGGCTCCTTCGGATCAATGTTCATTTCCACGAAATAGAGGTAGCTCAGCAGCTCGGCGATATCCAGACTGCCGCCCGGATGGCCGCACTTTGCGCTGTGCGTGCCCTCGATCACGCCCATGCGGATGTGGCAGGCGTGTTTGGCCAGAGTAAGTTTTTCTGCATTAGTCATGATGGTCCTCCCGTATGAACCTCAGATTTGCACATATTCAAAAAAGCCTTTCGTCAGCGCCGGTGCAGTCCTGCTGCCCGCAGCGCGCTCTTTTTCAAGTTTATATTAGCTATTCTATGCAAAAAGGTCAAGCATCTTCATGCAAAATGTACACACACGGGGAAATATTCATGGAAATCCGCCGCTTTTTGGTCAAATTGCAGGCTTTTTGCCGTATCTTGACAAAGCCAGAGGCATCTGCTATATTTTTCACAGCTTCCGGCAGGAAGCCGGATGTGCGGGCAGAAGTCCGTTTTTCTATCTTTCGGGCATTCTTGTCCGGATTTTCCGCTTTTATTACAGACGCCATGAAGGGGTCTGCCTTTGGCTTGCAAGCCGGGCAGGCTCCTTTTTCTTTGGCAAGGGAGGATCTTCATGAAAACCAAAAACCATTCCACCACCCGCAGCCTCGTGCTGGCGGCGCTGTTTCTGGCGCTGGCCTTTGTGCTGCCCATGGTCACCGGCCATGTGCCGCAGGTGGGCAACATGCTGTGCCCGATGCACTTTCCTGTTCTGCTGTGCGGCTTTGTGCTGGGCGGGCCGTGGGGTCTCGCCGTAGGCTTTATTGCGCCGCTGGTGCGCTCGGTGCTGTTCGGTATGCCGCCGATGTTCCCCATCGCCATCTCCATGGCCTTTGAGCTGGCCGCTTACGGCCTTGTGTCCGGCGTGCTCTGGCGCAAGGGAAAGCACACGGTTCCCATGATGTACGCATCTCTCGTCACCGCCATGGTAGCGGGACGTCTGGTGTGGGGTGCCGTCCGCTTTGTACTGGCAGGTCTCACCGGCTCGTCCTTCCCGTTCAGCGCATTTTTGTCCGGTGCGCTGCTCACCGCCGTGCCGGGCATCGCGGCACAGCTGGTGCTCATCCCGCTGATTTTGGTAGCTTTGCAGAAGGCAAAGGTCATCGACTGACAAAAAATGGCTGGCATCCTGCGATGCCAGCCATTTTTTTGCTCTTTTAATTCTTCTTGCCGCTCAGGAACTCCGGCAGGGGCTTGCCCTGCTTGCGCCACTGATGGTACTCTGCCGTAGCAGCGAACTCCACGTCACCGGCAGAGTTCAGGGCAGTCTCCACAGAGTCCTGCACCACGCCGATGATGAAGCCGACGCCCACCATCTGCATGGCGACATCGTTGGAGATGCCGAACAGGGAGCAGGCCATGGGGATCAGCAGCAGGGAACCGCCGGCCACGCCGGAAGCACCGCAGGCACCCAGAGCGCTCATGGCGCTCAGCACGATGGCTGCAGGCAGAGACACCTGAATGCCCAAGGTGTTAGCAGCGGCCAGCGTCATGATGGTGATGGTGATGGCGGCACCGTCCATGTTGATGGTAGCGCCCAGCGGGATGGAGACGGAATACATATCCTTGTCCAGACCCAGCTTTTCGCACAGGGCCATGTTCACGGGGATGTTGGCGGCGGAGCTGCGGGTGAAGAAGGCGGTCAGGCCGGACTCACGCAGGCAGCGGAACACCAGCGGATAGGGGTTGCAGCCCAGATAGATAAACATGATGAAGGGGGAGACGATGAGGGCCATGAACAGCATGGTGCCCACCAGCAGGGCCAGCAGCTTGCCGTACTGGGTAAAGATGGCAAGGCCGTTGCCGGAAACATTGGTGTAGACCAGACCCATGATGCCGAAGGGAGCCAGATTGATGATCCAGCGCACGATCTGGGAGACCGCATCGGCGGTGTTTGCCATAAAGGTCTTGGTGGTGTCAGAGCCGATCTTCTTCATGGCCACGCCGAACATGCAGGCCCAGAACAGGATGCCGATGTAGTTGCCGCTCATGATGGCGCTGACGGGGTTTGCCACAAAGTTGGTGAGCAGGGTGCCCATCACTTCGCCCAGACCCTGCGGCACCACGTCCGACTGGGCAGCGTCTGCCAGCACGACCGTGACCGGGAACATAAAGCTGGTCACCACTGCGATGGCAGCAGCCAGAAAGGTGGTGAGCATGTACAGCCAGATGACCGTGCCGAAGCGGCGGTCCAGCTTGGAAGAGCCCTGTGCCAGAGCACTTGCCACGATCACGAACACCAGCACCGGGGCAATGCCCTTCAGTGCGCCCACGAACAGGCTGCCCAGTTCACCCACCCAGCCTGCACCGGGAGCCGCCAGAGCCAGCACCGCACCAACGATCAGACCGATCAGGATGCGAACGATCAGGCTAATGCCGTTGTAGCGGGCAACTGCCTTGTTCAACGTTTTCATAATAGACACTCCTCTTTCCTATTGTGCGCCAGCCGCGCACAGTTTCCTGTCTCTTACACGAGGACGGGTGTTATTATAGCACACACGGCAGAAAAATGAAAGCATTTTCAGACATTTTTCGTTCACAAATTTGCATTCAGGTCTGTTCTCATAGGGTTTTTCCGCTGATCTGTATTTGTATCGAGGACAGTTTCAAGATTTGGCGGCTTCGTTCTTTCCGACAGCGCGGAACAGGGAGGGCGATCACTTCAAACCAAAAAATCTGCGGACACAAAGCCTGCACGCAGGCTCTGCATCCGCAGACCGGGACTTTTGGGGGCATCTGTTTTCAGCGCAGCGGCTGGGTCAGCGCCAGCTTCTGATAGGCATAGCGGGGCGAGCCGTCTGCCACATGGATGACGCCGCAGCGGGTAAAACCGTTCTGTTCCAGCAGGTGCTGCATGATCTTGTTGTCGGCGTGGGTATCGGCACGCAGGCTCTGGCAGTGTTCCAGACTCCAGTCCAGCACGGCAGCCGCCACGCCCTTCTGTTTGCCGGCCGATGCCAGACGGTGCACCGTGCCATAGGGCAGGGTATCGTCCAGCCACTGACCGTCCTCAATAACGGCGTAGGTGGGGTCTGCCCCCAGAATAAAGGCAAACACGGCCTCGATCTGGCCGTTGACCACATAGAGGAACAACCGGTTCGAGTCGATATCCTCCTCCAGCAATTCCTGCGGGGGAAAGTTGTCGCCCCACTGGGTCGGGTTGCCGGACGCCTTCATGACTGCACGTGCATGGGCGTAGATCTTCAGGATCTGCGGCAGATCTCCTCTCACTGCTCCACGAAACATTCATTCCACCTCTTTCGACTGCGCCGTGCCCCGTCGGCACGACCGCTGAGAATTGGTTTTATTGTACTACATTTTTCCATAAAAATCCAGTTCTCGCGGCGGCATCTTCTGCGGCAGCAAAAAAGGCAGGGCACAGCATCTGGCTGTGTCCTGCCCGCAGTTGAAGTGCGTTTATGCGCCGGCACGGGGATGCATCCCGCGCACCTCACGGTACTCCCGGGGGCTCAGGCCGTAACGCTCGTGGAACAGGCGGTAAAAATAGCTGGTGTTCTCATAACCCACCAGAGCAATGATCTGCTGGATGTTCATATCGCTGCGGCGCAGCAGGCGGGCAGCGGTCTCCATACGGTGCTTCTGCAGCAGCTCCTTATAGGTGCGGCCTGTCCCGGCGCGGACGCACTCGCTGACGTATGCCAGCGAAACGCCATACTCCCGCGCCACGTTGGAAAGGCTGGCTTCACGGTAATTCTGGGTGATCTCTTTCAAGGCCGCCTGCACCAGCGCTTCACGGCTGACCGTCTCGCGGGCTTCCAGCGGAAATTTCTGCATCTGAGTCATAAGATTTTCCTCCGTAAAGGGTGCGGCAGGCGGGGACAGGGGCAGTCGGGCACCCGCCGCACAGGGATCTCACAGGCCATTTTTTCGGCCTTACACACTGAATACGAACTGCCAGACCGGAATATTGCGGATAGCTAAAAATTTTTTGTTATTTTTCGTCCCACAGAAAAAGACCGCTTCTGCAGTCGGGCAGAAACGGCCTTTTTCAGGAGAAATAAAGAAAACACGAACCCTCAAAAATGAGGAAGGGAAATGCTCAGAACATGCTCTCGTCCTTATAGCGGCCGGTGCGTACGAACTGCACCCACTCGACCACATTCACGGCGTGGTCGCCGATGCGCTCCAGATACTTGATGACCATCAGCAGGTCGAGGGCTGCATCCACCTTGCCGGGGTCTTCGGCGATCTCCTGCGCAAGGGTGTGCTTGATGGCGTTGAAATCATAGTCCACCGCGTCGTCTGCGGCAATGACCTTTCGCGCTGCCAGCTCGTCTTCCGCCATCAGGGCGGCAAGGGCATCCAGGATCATCTGGTGAGCTTTTTTGCCCATGGCAATGGTCTGGCTCACCGCCGGGTCGCCCTCTTTGCGGACGGTGACAAGGTGGGGGATGATCTCTGCGATGTCGGCGGCATGGTCGCCGATGCGCTCAATGTCCGTGACCACCTTCATGGCGGTGGAGATGCGGCGCAGGTCGCCTGCCACCGGCTGCTGGCGCAGAAGCAATGTCATGCAGCGGTGCTCGATATCCCGCTCCATGTTGTTGATGTGGGCGTCCCCCTTCACGATGGCCGCCGCTGCATCGGCATCGGCAACGCAGAGCGCTTCCAGAGCGTTCTCCACAGCGTCGGCAGAGATGCGCCCCATCTCAGTGAGAGAGCTTTTCAGCGATTCCAGATCGGTATCGTACTGTTTACGGATGCTCATAGCTGTTTCCTCCTTTAGCCGAACCGACCGGAGATGTAATCTTCGGTACGCTTGTCCTGCGGGGTGCTGAAGATCTGCGCCGTGGGGCCCACTTCCACCAATTCGCCCAGCAGGAAAAAGGCGGTGCGGTCGCTGATACGGGCAGCCTGCTGCATGTTGTGGGTAACGATGACCACCGTATAGTTCTTCTTCAGCTCACTCATCAGCTCCTCCACCTTCATGGTAGAGCCGGGGTCCAGTGCGCTGGTAGGCTCGTCCATCA
Source organism: uncultured Faecalibacterium sp. (assembly GCA_934501115.1). Lineage (GTDB taxonomy): Bacteria > Bacillota > Clostridia > Oscillospirales > Ruminococcaceae > Faecalibacterium. The sequence goes on along the minus strand of CAKSTO010000003.1, from coordinate 1,146 downwards.
GCAGCACTTCGGGCTTCACTGCCAGCGCCCGGGCGATGCACAGACGCTGCTGCTGACCGCCGGACAGACCCAGTGCGCTCTTTTTCAGGCGGTCTTTCACCTCGTCCCAGAGAGCTGCGCCCCGCAGGGAGCTTTCCACCAGCTCGTCCAGCTCAGCCTGATTGCGCACACCGTGCAGCTTGGGGCCGTAGGTGATGTTGTCATAAATGCTCATGGGGAAGGGGTTGGCCTTCTGGAACACCATGCCCACCCGGCGGCGCAGGTCGGTGAGCTGCATCTCCCGGGCAAAGATGTCCTCGCCCTTGAGCCGCACATCGCCCTCAATGCGCACATTCGGCACAAGGTCGTTCATGCGGTTGAGGGTTTTCAGAAAGGTAGATTTACCGCAGCCGGAGGGGCCGATGAGAGCCGTGATCTCCCGCTCGCCCACGTCCAGCGAAATGCCTTTCAGCGCCTTGAAGTCGCCGTACCAGAGGTTCAGGTCTTTTGCCGATATCACCGGCACATTCGTGTTTTCCATAGAGTACCTCATTGTTGAATTGGAACGAACCCTCTCAGTCACGCCTGACGGCGTGCCAGCTCCCCCAAAGGGGGAGCTTTTTTCACTTTCGGCTCACTCCGCAAGAGCTCCCCCCTCGGGGGAGCTGGCATTGCGAAGCAATGACTGAGAGGGTTTCTTCTCTTTTACTGTTTCTGTTTCAGCTTGATCTTTGCCAGCCGTGCCGCGAGGTTGATGACCAGCACCAGCACCAGCAGCACCGCACCGATGCCCCAGGCCGAAGCAAAATCGCCGTCCTCAAAGGCACGCAGGTACAGCAGCACCGACAGGGTGGCACCGTTGGAGGTGTAGGCTTTGACCACGCCCTTGGCAATGACCTCTGCCGCACCGGCGGTGAACAGCAGAGCAGCGCTTTCGCCCACAATGCGTCCCACGGCAAGGATGCAGCCGGTCACGATGCCGTCGATGCTGCAGGGCAGCACGATGGTGCGGATGATGTGCCACTTGCCTGCGCCCAGACCCATGGCACCCTCGCGGTAGCCCTGCGGCACCGTTTTGAGGGATTCCTGCGTGGTGCGGATGATGGTGGGCAGGTTCATGACCACCAGCGTCAGGCTGCCGGACAGCAGACAGGTCTGGAAGCCCAG
>CAKSTO010000002.1 GCA_934501115.1 uncultured Faecalibacterium sp. | reverse complement strand
AACTGCCTGACCATGCTGCATGTGCCGGATCTGGCTGCAAATGCCATCACCAGCGTCACCGATAACCCCTACATCATCGCTCTGCTGATCGACCTGATCATTCTGGTTCTGGGCTGCATCATGGATATGGCTCCCATCATTCTGATCGCCACTCCCATCCTGCTGCCCATCGCAACCTCCATCGGCATCGATCCCATCCAGTTCGGTATCATTGTGGTTCTGAACTGCGGCATCGGCCTGCTGACTCCTCCTGTCGGCGCTGTGCTGTTCATCGGCTCTGCCGTTGCAAAGCGCCCGATGGAAAAGGTCGTCAAGGCGACCCTGCCGTTCTACCTGTGCATGTTCATTGCACTGCTGCTGCTGACCTTCGTGCCCGACATCAGCCTGGCGATCCCCAAGCTGCTGGGCGGCTACGTCAGCCCCATCACCAACCCGCTGGGTCCTGTGTTCCTCCACTGATGGCCTGACGTCATAAAGCAAACCTGAAAGTCCTCTGCATGAAAGTGCAGAGGACTTTTTATATGCAAAAAAACTTTATTTTTCCTCTTGCATTCTGTTGGAATCGTGCTATAATAGTAAGGCAATCGTTTCCAAGGCCGCTCGACGGGGTAGCCGATATTGAAGGTTGTGATGGGCACATACATTTACAATATGGCCCCAATAAGTCAGAACCAGAAATGAGGTGAAAAGAATGAAACAGGGTATCCATCCGAACTACGTTGACTGCACCATCACCTGCGCTTGCGGCAACGTCATTAAGACTCGTTCCACCAAGCCTGAGATCCACGTCGAAGTTTGCTCCAAGTGCCATCCTTTCTACACTGGCAAGCAGAAGCTGGTTGACACCGGCGGACGTGTTGAGCGCTTCAACAAGCGTTTCGGCCGTAAGTAATTATGGTTTTCTGAGCACCGTTTCCTTCGGGAGACGGTGCTTTTTTGTTATGTGGGCGGGTGCGGGGGTATGGCGCATCTGAATCATTCTTAAGAAATCTTTTAATGTTTCCGGGCAGGATTGTCTCAAAAATTACACATTTTCCGGCTAGAATATACCAGCATTGAAATTATCACACAAAGGAGCGTTTGCTGTGATCAAAGTATCGCAACTGAATAAGAAGTACGGCGCCCGCACAGCCATTGAGAACCTTTCCTTCACGGTAGGCGACGGACAGATCTTCGGCCTTTTGGGACCGAACGGTGCAGGCAAATCGACCATTATGAATATCCTCACCGGCTATCTTGCGCCCACATCCGGTGAGGTGGAAGTCGCAGGCTTCAGCCTGCCGGAGGAAGCGCAGAAGGCAAAGGCCTGCGTGGGCTATCTGCCGGAACAGCCGCCGCTTTATCCGGAGATGACGGTGCAGGAATATCTGGATTTTGCGGCAGAGCTCAAAGGCGTCAAAAAAAAGGCAGAGCGCAAAGAACAGGTGCTGCGCGTCGCCCGCCGCACTGGGCTGGAGGATGTTCTGCCCCGGCTCATCCGCAGCCTGTCCAAGGGCTACCGCCAGCGTGTGGGCATTGCGCAGGCGCTGCTGGGTGCGCCGCAGCTCATCATTCTGGATGAGCCTACGGTTGGCCTTGACCCTGCACAGGTCATTGAGATCCGAAAACTCATTCAGGAACTGGGAAGGACGCACACCGTGATCCTGTCCAGCCATATCCTCAGCGAGGTGCAGGCAGTGTGCAGTCAGGTGCTGATCCTTTCCAAGGGGCATCTGGTGGCGGTGGGCGCACCGGAAGAACTGGGCGAAAAGCTCAACCCCGGCAGCCGGCTGCGGGCTACCGTGCTGGGCAAAGGTGCCGATGTGATGAACGCGGTTGGCTCGGTTCCGGGGATCTGCAGCGTGCAGCTGGAAAGCGAAACGGACGGGCAGGTGACCTTTACGGCAGAAAGCACCGACACTGCCGACCGCCGTGCCGAGGTGTCCCGTGCTCTTTCCGGGGCGGGCTGTACCGTGCTGGCGCTCGCTGCAGAGAGCAAGTCTCTGGAGGAGGTATTCCTTGCGCTCACCGAGAGCGATCAACCGAAGGACGAGAGGGGAGAAGACGAATGACCGCGATCTTCAAGCGTGAGATCCGCAGCTATTTCCACGGCATGATCGGTTATGTGCTCACAGCCTTCATGCTGGCTGCAACGGCGATTTATTTTGTTGCACTGAATCTGGGCTATGGACTGACGGATTTTGGATACTACACGTTGTACCGAACGATTTTTGTGATGCTGCTGTATATCCCGGTGCTGACCATGCGCTCTTTTGCAGAGGAGCGCCGCAGCCGCACCGACCAGCTGCTGCTGACGAGCCCGGTGTCCGTATGGGGCATTGTGCTGGGCAAATTTCTGGCATTGTGCGTGCTGTTTGCCCTGCCGTGCCTTGTGGACGCTGTGATGATCGCAGTGCTGGCGGCGCTGGGCGCGACCGGCACGGCCACACTGGCGAATCTCGCCGCACTGCTTTGCTATTTCCTCATGGGATGCGCCGCCATTTCCATTGGCGTGTTCCTTTCCAGTTTGACCGAGAACCAGATCATTGCCGCCGTGGCGGGGGTGGCTGCGCTGCTGCTGGCCTACATGATGCCAAGTCTGCGCAACCTGTTTACAGCGGGCAGTGCGGTGGCGCTGGCATTGTTCACGGCGATTGCTGCTGTGCTCAGCGTGGTGGCTGGTCTGCGCACCCGCAGCTTCACGCTGGGCTGCCTGACCTTTGCAGGAGGCTGCGCAGCGCTGACGGCGTTGTTCCTGCTGCAAAGCAGCTGGCTGACCGAAGCCTTCAGCGCAGTGTTGAGTGCGCTGTGCCTGTTTACCCCGTTTGAAGAATTTGTCAACAGCAGCTTTTCCATCCCGACGCTGGTATACTACCTGACTGTGATCGTCCTGTTCCTGTTTTTCACAGCGCAGGGGCTGGAAAAGCGCCGCTGGAACTGAGAGGGGGACACAGCGATGAAAAAATTCAAATTTACTTCGTCTGCAAATGGCAGGGTCTTCCGCAACGGGTTATATTCCACAGCAATTCTTGCTGCAGCCATTGTGCTGGCGGTTCTGGTGAATCTGCTGGTGGGAGCGATTCCATCCAAATACACGGAGCTCGACCTGTCTGAGGCTAAAATGTACACCCTTAGCGACAGTTCCCGGAAGCTGGTACAGGGCATGGATCAGGATGTGACGATCTATTATCTGTGCGAGACCGGCAGTGAGGATGCGATTCTTACCAAGCTGCTGGATCACTACGCGGAGGAAAGCAGCCATCTGCGATGGGAGCAGAAAGACCCGGCGCTTTATCCGAACTTTGCGGCACAGTACGGCGCATCTGACGCGGCGGCGGGCAGCCTGATCGTGGTATCCGGCGACGACAGCGTGGTGCTGGATGCAGCGGATCTTTACGAGTATGACTACTCCGACTACTACACCACCGGTTCTGCCAATGTGACCTTCGGCGGCGAAAAGCAGATCACCTCTGCCATCTACAAGCTGACTGCCGCAGAGGAAAGCCATGTTTACTATACTACGAACCACGGGGAGCAGGTACCCACATCTTCTCTGACAGAGGCGCTGGAGGCGCAGAATCTCGATCTGCAGCCGCTGGATCTGCTCACCAGCACCATCCCGGACGATTGCAGCCTGCTGATCATGAACGCTCCTGCATCGGATTTTGCATCCGACGGCCTTGTGGACGAGATCTCTCAGCTGCAGGCCTATCTGGAAAACGGCGGAAAAGTGCTGCTGACGACCAGTGCCTTTGTCGATACACCGAATCTGGACGCCGTGATGGCACAGTTCGGCCTTGCCCGCGAGCCGGGTCTTGTGGTGGAAGGCGACGCGGGTCATGCGCTCTACGGCTATCCGTATTCGCTGTTCCCGGACTACGGCACCACTGAGGAGAGCACCGCGCTGAACGGCGTGAACAAGGGCTCCCATGTGATGCTCTCGGTGGCGCAGGGCATCATGGTCACAGAGACCGACGGTGTGGCGGCAGAGCCTTTGCTGAACACCTCGGAGGACTCCTACAGCAAGGCGGATCTCGACGAGAACACTTCCTCCGAAAAGGACTCCGGCGATGTTGACGGCCCTTTTTCGCTGGCCGTGTGGGCACGCAATGACAGTACAGGGGCGGAGGTCGTCTGGATCGGATGCCCGAACATGGACAATGAACAGCTGTACCAGTCTGTCCCCGGAAATCTGACCTTCCTGCAGGGCTGCGCCGCTTCGATGGTGGGGCAGGAGATCCTCATCGACACCAAGGCGCTGGAAGCGGAACCTATCACGGTGGCGGCCTCTTCTGCGATGACGCTGGGCATGGTGTTTGTGTTCCTTCTGCCGGCGGCGGTGCTCATTGCGGGTGCTGCAGTCGTTCTGCTGCGCCGCCGCAGATAAGGGAGGCACAGCATGAAAACGAAACAGCGCACCTTGGCCGTCCTTCTGGCACTGGTGCTTGTACTGGGCGGGTTGCTGTGGCTTGTCATCCGCAGCAATGCCGCAGAACAAGCGGCTTCCAGCGCTGCCGCAGAGGGCGGCATTGTACTTTCCTCCTTTGCGGCGGGGGATGCAGAGCAGATCCGATATACCTATAACGGAGAGACCCTGACACTGGACTGCGATTCCGGCAGCTGGACGCTGGCCGATGACCCGGACTATCATCTGGACGCATCTGCCTGCAATACCATGGTCACGGCGCTGGCATCTTTGAACGCCAAGCGTCGGCTGACAGCACAGCCCGGCGAGGACTATGGCCTTTCTGACCCGGTGGTCACCGTGACCGTCACAGCCGGCGGACAGACCGGTACGTTCTCCTTTGGTGCGGAGAACCCGGCCACCGGGGATCTGTATGTGCAAAAGAAGGGAGATGACGCGATCTATACGGTGTCCGGCAACAAGGCCGCCTGCTTCCAATATACCAAAGCTGACCTCTTCGGCAGCTTCAACCCGGCAGGGCTGACAGCATCTGCACTGGAAAGCATCTCCATCACATCGGGCAGCGGCACGCTCTCGCTGAAGGCAATGTCCGAACCGGTGGAAGGCGAAAACGCTTCAGAAGATGCTTCCGGTTCCACAGAGTATCAGACCGTGTGGCGGCTCACCGATGAGCCTTCTGCTGAGCTGGACGACAGCGGGGTGCAGAGCATCCTTACGGCGCTGGCAGGCTGCGTGACTGCACAGGTCACGGATGCAGATCCGTCTGCCTATGGGTTTGATGCACCTCTTGCCGCGGTACAGGCAGAGACTTCCGACGGTAATGTGACCCTGTATTACGCCAGCAACGCCGATGGCTGCTGGATGATGACGGAAGGAGACCGCTCGGTTTACCCGGTGGAACTGAGCACTGTCCAGACCCTTCTGACAACGGCAGACAGCCTGAAAACGAAATGATCCTCTGAACATGCATTGCAGCAGAAATCCCGCTGCGGTGCATGTTTTTTTGATGCATCCTGTGAAGTTTCGGCAAACATCGGCGGAGTGATTGACATTTCTGCAAAGATTGATTAAGATAGACAGGATGGGGGCAGAATAACTGCGCAATATTTTACGGTCGTCATGGATGTTGTGCGGGAATGGGTCAGCTATTTCAGCCAGAGTGCGTTGGCTGGGAAAAGCCGGCTCTGAATCACCCTTATGCAGAAAAAAACGGGGTCACGCCCTGTTTTTTGCGGCTGAGTTTAAGGAGGATAACGTATAAAATGGACAACTCGGTGATCGTTTCGCTGCGGGACATCGTAGTGGAATTTGATGGTCAGCGCATTCTGGATGGGCTGAACCTTGACATCCATGACAAAGAGTTCGTAACGCTGCTGGGCCCTTCCGGCTGCGGCAAAACCACGACCCTGCGCCTGATCGCAGGCTTTCTGGAGCCGAACGCAGGCAAAGTGCTGCTGAAAGGCGAGGATATCACCGGTGTGCCGCCGTATAAGCGGCCGGTGAATACCGTTTTCCAGAAGTATGCGCTGTTCCCGCACCTGAATGTGTTCGAGAATGTGGCCTTTGGCCTGCGCCTGAAAAAGATGGACGAAGAGACCATCCGTCGCAAAGTACGCAATATGCTGGAGGTCGTGGGTCTGAAAGGGTTTGAACGCCGCAGCATCAGCCAGATGTCCGGCGGTCAGCAGCAGCGTGTGGCCATCGCCCGCAGTCTGGTGAATGAACCGGAGATCCTGCTTCTGGACGAGCCCCTTGGCGCACTGGATCTCAAGCTGCGCAAGGAGATGCAGCTGGAGCTGAAACGTCTGCAGCGGGAAATGAACATTACCTTTATTTACGTCACCCACGATCAGGAAGAGGCGCTGACCATGTCCGACACCGTTGTGGTCATGAACGGCGGCAAGGTGCAGCAGATCGGCACGCCCGAGGATATTTATAATGAGCCGAAGAACGCCTTTGTGGCGGACTTTATCGGCGACTCCAACATCGTGGACGGCGTGATGCACAAGGACTTCCTTGTGTCCTTCTCCGGCGTGGATTTCCCCTGTGTGGATCGCGGCTTTGCCCGGGAGCAGAGTGTGCAGGTCGTGGTTCGCCCCGAGGATATCGAGGTGGTATCGCCCGTGGAAGGCCAGCTGGTGGGTGTTGTGAACGACGTCATTTTCAAGGGCGTCCATTTTGAGATGCATGTGGAGTGCGAGGGCCGCGAGTGGCTCATCCACTCCACCCGCGCCTGCACACCCGGTGAGACCATTGGCATGCGCATTGGCCCCAACGAGATCCATATCATGGCGCGTTCGGAGGGGTGAGCCGCAATGATGAAGATTTACGATAAAAAACTGGCCTATCCCTACTTTGTGTGGATGGTGCTGTTTACAGTGGTGCCGCTCATTATCGTGGTGTACTATGCGTTTACCGATGCAAACGGTGCCTTTACGCTGGACAACCTGACCTCCATCAGCGGCTACGGCTCGGTATTTGCCCGCAGTCTGCTGCTGGCACTCATTGCAACGGTGATCTGTCTGGTCATCGCGTTTCCGGTAGGCTACTTTCTGTCCCGCCTGCGGGTGAACAAACAGCACATCATGCTGATGCTGGTCATGCTGCCCATGTGGATGAACTTCCTGCTGCGCACCTATGCGTGGATGGGGTTACTCAGCATCAACGGCCCCGTCAATGCCGTGCTGGGCGTGTTTGGCCTCGGACCCTGCAATATGCTCAACACCTCCGGTGCGGTGGTGCTGGGGATGGTGTACAATTACGTGCCCTATATGATCCTGCCGCTGTACACCAGTATGACCAAGATCGATCAGAGTCTGGTGGAGGCTGCGCAGGATCTGGGTGCTTCCACCGCCAGAACGCTTGTCCGGGTGCTTATTCCCATGAGCGTGCCCGGCATCAGCACTGGCATCACCATGGTATTCGTCCCGGCGGTGTCCACATTTGTCATCAGCCGTATGCTGGGCGGCGGCTCCAACCTGCTGATCGGCGATCTGATCGAAATGCAGTTCCTGGGCAACAGCTACAACCTGAATGTGGGCTCTGCGATGAGCCTTGTGCTGATGATCATCGTTCTGCTGTGCATGAGCTTCACGTCCAGCTTTGACGAAGATGAAATGGAGGGCGTGTCCTGATGAAAACGAAACATCTGCGACTGATGCAGCGCGCCTACATCATCCTGTTCTTCTGCTTTATGTACCTGCCCATTGCATACATGATCGTGTTCAGCTTTAACCAGTCCAAGGGCTATTCGCTCTTCACAGGCTTTACGCTCAAATGGTACGCCAGTCTGTTCCACAACCCGTCCATCCTGCACGCGCTGCTGGTCTCTGTTGAGGTGGCACTGCTGTCGGCGGTCATCGCTACGGTGCTGGGCACAGCGGCAAGCCTGGGGATTGCATCCATGAGCCGCAGGAGCCGCCTGCTGGTCACGAATATTACCTATATCCCGGTGGTCAACCCTGAGATCATCACCGGCATCTCGCTGATGCTGCTGTTCGTTGCCTATCAGCGCTTTGCCGGCGGCGTTTCCTGGCTGCCGGATACCATCATGGGCTTCCCGACGCTGCTCATTGCGCATATCGCATTCAATGTGCCGTATGTCATCTTCAACGTCAGCCCAAAGCTCAAGCAGCTGGACATCAAGCTGTATGAGGCCGCTCTGGATCTGGGCTGCGACCCGAAACAGGCCTTCTTCAAGGTCATTCTGCCGGAGATCAGTCCAGCCATCCTGTCGGCCTTCCTCATCTGCCTGACTTACTCCATTGATGACTTCATGATCTCCTACTTTAACTGCGGCACGGTGGAAACGCTGCCCATTGCGATCTACTCCATGACCCGCAAGAAGGTCAGCCCGGAGATCTATGCATTGTCCACGATCATGTTCGTGGTCATCCTGTGCATCATCCTGATCTCCAATGTGATGGACAGCCGCAGCTACCGCCGCGACCAGAAGGCACTGAGAGGGGAGGGCGCGAAATGAAACGCTTTGCTGTTTTACTGCTGGCACTGGCAATGGCATTCTGCTGGGCACTGCCCGCCGTTGCAGCCGGTACTATTGAGGTCACAGAGGACGTCTCGGTGTCGGATGATTACGACTGGACCCGCTTTAAGGGGCAGAATGTGGCCATCAACGTCTATAACTGGGGCGAGTATATCTCCAACGGTTCGGACGACAGCGTGGATGTGGTGGCCGCGTTTGAGCAGCTCACCGGCATCAAGGTCAATTACACCACCTTCGACTCCAACGAGTCCATGTACGCCAAGCTCAAGTCCGGCGCAGCCAACTACGATGTGGTCATTCCGTCGGACTACATGGTGGCAAAGATGATCTCAGAAGGGATGCTCAAGCCCCTGAACTACGATAATATCCCGAACTTCCGAAAGATCGATCCGGAGTATGTGAATCCGGATTACGACCCGCAGAATGCCTACACCGTGCCCTACATGCTCTGCACGACCGGCATCATCTACAACACCACGATGGTAGACAAGGCACCCACCAGCTGGGCTGACCTGTGGGACGAGCGGTATGCAGATAACATCCTGATGTTCAACAACAGCCGTGATGCTTACGCCATTGCAGCGTTCAAGAGCGGCCACAACATCAACCCGCAGTCCACCGAAGAAGTGGACGAGGTGGTGGAAGAGCTCAAGGCGCAGAAGCCGCTGGTGCAGGCATACGTCATGGACGAAATCTTTGATAAGATGATCGGCGGCGAGGCAGCTGTCGGCGTGTACTACTCCGGTGATGCCATTACCATGATCGATGACAACCCGGATCTTGCGTGGGTCTTTCCCGAAGAGGGCAGTGTACTGTCCGTGGACTGCATGGCAATCCCTGCTGCCAGTGAGCATCAGGAAGCAGCCGAGATGTTCATCAACTTCATGTGTGAGACCGATATCGGCAGGGCAAACGCCGAGTATATCGGCTACACCACCCCCATGCACGATGTGTGGGAGGTGCTGGACGAGGATCTGAAGGAAAGCACGATCGCTTATCCTCCTGAAGAGGAAGCTGCAAAGGAAAAGGTATTCACCGCATTGAGCGACGACGTCAACAATGAGCTGGACGTAAAGTGGAGCGAGATGAAGAGCTACGACGAGGGCGGCAGCAGCCTGCTGTTTCTTGCCCTGCTGGCCGCTATGGTGGCGCTGGCCTGCTTCAACATCTGGCGCAAAGTGCGCAGGCGTACCCGCAATCAGTATTAAAGAAGCAACAGGCTGCGCAGCAGAAAAGCGCAGCCTGTTTTTATGGAAAGGAAACAGCATGGAACCGTATTTTTACACTGAGACGATGACCGTTATGAATGCTGACGCAGATTTCCGCAGCCTGCTCAAGCCCAGCGCGCTGCTGCGGTATGTGGAGCAGGTTTCGACAGACCATGCCCGTGCCTATGGGATGGACGACCAGTTCTTTAAGGACAGGGGCGTGACGTTCCTTGTGGGCAAGCAGGCTCTGAAGTTCGAGCGTGTGCCCCGGCGGGCAGAAAAACTCACCCTGACCACTCGCGCCGAAGAGAGCAGGCACGGCTCTGTCAAGCGCATCACCACCGTGACCGACAGCGAGGGAAAGCGGGTGGCTATGGTGGACTGCCGCTGGATCGTTGTAAGTCTCGCAGAAAACCGTATCCTGCGGGAGCCGGGCTGGACGGTGGAGGGGTTCTGGAATGAGACTGTGGAGGGGGAGCTGCCCTTGCAGCTGCACAAGTGCCGCGAGGGTCTGACCAGTGCAGGGCAGTGGACGGTGCATTATTCTCAGTGCGACCTGAACGGCCACTTGAACAATGCCTTTTATCTGGATCTTGCCTGCGACGCACTGCCGCTGAATGTGATGCGCAAAGGCGCAGTGACTTTTTCTGCCATCAACTACCACCGCGAAGTGCCGATGGGGGAGACCGTGGAGGTGCTCTATGCGCCTTCTGCAGAAGGGTGGTACCTGATCGGCAAGCATGACGGACAGACCAGCTTTGAGTGCTATCTGGAGCTGGGAGAGTAAAAGATAACTCCTCCGGTCATGCCAGCCCCATTCAAAGAGGAAGCGGCAATGGAAGGTGCACGACCCGGTCACAAAAAGTTCAAAAAATATTACAAAGAAATTACAAAAAACCTATTGCAAAAAAATATCAAAAGAGTTACAATATGGTTACAGCAAGGGCGCAAACCCTGCTGAGTGTGAAATCTTTTTCTTCTTGTTTTAGGGATATCGGGCACAGGTTCTCCTCCTCCGGCTGTTCTCCTTCGCAGTCCGTGATCCATGTGCTGCACAGGCGATGTCCCGCTTCGTGTGCAAAAGAGCTCGTCTGGTTTCCGGACGAGCTTTTTTGCATCTTAAAAAACGGAAAAAACCAGCACATCCGGCCAGAAAGTATGACCTTATGCCGTTTTGGTGGGCATTTTGCCTGTTTTTCAATAAAGGACATTTATAAAGTTTGGCGGAGCGGGGGTTTGTATTCTGGCGGGCTTTGTGGTACAGTATATACAATCAATTTATAAGCAGCAAACATGAATGACTTTGATGTTGATCCGTTGTTGACGCGATAAGAGAAAAGGAGTTTGAACATGGCTTATTTTTACGAAGAACCCTCCCGCACCTTTGGTGAATATCTGCTGGTTCCGGGCTATTCCTCCGCAGAAAATGTTCCCACCGCTGTCAGCCTCAAGACCCCGCTGGTCAAGTACCGCAAGGGGGAAGAGGAGTGCCCTCTGCAGATGAATATCCCCATGATCAGTGCCATTATGCAGGCAGTTTCCGGCGATAAGCTGGCCATTGCACTGGCGCGTCAGGGCGGCGTGTCCTTCATTTATGGCTCTCAGAGCATCGAAAACGAGGCTGCTATGGTGCGCCGCGTCAAGAGCTTCAAGGCCGGCTATGTTGTGTCTGACTCCAATCTGGCTCCTACTGCTACCCTGCACGATGTGCTGGAACTGAAGGCGCGCACCGGTCACTCCACCATTGCCATTACTGCCGACGGTACCCCGAACGGAAAACTGCTGGGCATCGTGGCATCCCGCGACTACCGCGTCAACCATACTCCGGATGATGCCCCTGTAACCACCTTCATGACCCCCCTCGAGAAACTGGTCACCGCCCCGGAAAACACCTCTCTGCATGACTGCAACAATATCATTTGGGACAACAAGATCAACACCCTGCCGCTGGTGGATGCCGAGGGCAATCTGAAATATATCGTCTTCCGTAAGGACTACGATTCCCATAAAAAGAACGCTAACGAGCTGCTGGATAAGAACAAGAGCTACGTGGTTGGCGCTGGCATCAACACTCGTGATTATGCCGAGCGTGTGCCCGCACTGGTGGATGCCGGTGTGGATGTGCTGTGCATCGACTCTTCTGAGGGCTACTCTGAGTGGCAGAGCCGCACCATCAGCTGGATCCGTGAGCATTATGGTGACACCGTCAAGGTCGGCGCAGGCAACGTTGTAGACGCCGAGGGTTTCCGCTTCCTGGCTGAGGCAGGCGCAGACTTCGTAAAGATCGGCATTGGCGGCGGCTCCATCTGCATTACCCGTGAGACCAAGGGCATCGGGCGCGGTCAGGCTACCGCCGTTATTGAGGTGGCAAAAGCGCGTGACGAATACTTCAAGGAGACCGGCATCTATGTGCCCATCTGCTCTGACGGCGGCATTGTCCACGATTATCACATCACGCTGGCGCTGGCCATGGGTGCCGATTTTGTTATGCTGGGCCGCTACTTCGCCCGTTTTGACGAGAGCCCCACGAACAAGGTGCGGATCAATGGTCAGTATATGAAGGAATACTGGGGTGAGGGCTCGAACCGTGCCCGCAACTGGCAGCGTTATGATCTGGGCGGCTCCACCAAGCTCAGCTTCGAGGAGGGCGTGGACAGCTATGTGCCCTACGCTGGCTCGCTGGCCGACGGCGTGCAGACGACCCTGTACAAGGTCAAGAGCACGATGTGCAATTGCGGCGCTCTGTCCATTCCCGAGCTGCAGCAGAAGGCTAAGCTGACGGTCGTGTCCTCTACTTCGATCGTCGAGGGCGGCAGCCACGATGTTGTGCTGAAGAATGCGACCCCGAACATCATTAACGGCTGATAAAACGTGATCTTTCAAAGAAGGCACTGTGCACAGGACTGCATAGTGCCTTCTTTTTTACCCGAAAATACTTGCACCATCCGGCGATTGGTGATATCATGGTAGAAACGCACTGTCAAGACAGGCGGATGCGTAAACTTTCTAATAGGGAAGTCGGACGGCGGGAGACAAAGAGGAGTTTCTGCCGGGTGCTGCAAAGAAGAGAGGATACTATTCATGGACGAGATCAAGGTTGTGCCTTATATTCCGGATGAGGACTACGACAACCCCGCAATGGTCGTGGATTTTTACGAATTTACCATGGCAAACTGCCTGTTCCTGCACGGGTTCAAGAATACTACGCTGGTGTTTGACATGTTCTTCCGCAAGAACCCGGATAATCAGGGGTATTCTATCAGTGCAGGGCAGCGTAAGCTGACTCGCTTCCTGCTGAATTACCACTTCAATGCGCAGGATATCTGGTGGCTGCGCACCAAGGGCATGAGTGAGGAGTTCTGCGATTATCTGCGTACGTATCAGTGGAAGGGCGATATGTACGCTCTGCCGGAGGGGACTGTGGCATACCCCCATGTGCAGATGGTTCGCATTGAGTGCGACCTTGTGGGCGCGATCCTGATCGAGACCTATCTGCTGCAGACAATGAATTTTCACAGTCTGATCGCAACCAAGGCTACACGCGTCACCGGGCTGAACACCCACACACCCCGCAGCGTCATGGAATTCGGCACCCGCCGCGCACAAGGCGAGAGCGCGGGCAACGATGGCGCATACGCTGCTGTTCTGGGCGGCTGCGTCGGCACTGCAAACTGTCTGGCTGAGATGAAATTCGGTGCTGACGTCAAGGCGGTCGGCACGGTTGCACACAGCTTTATCGAGTTTTTCCCCACGGAGTTCGATGCATTCAAGGCGTTTGCCGATACCTATCCGGATTCGGTCAGCCTGCTGCTGGATACCTATAACATTATGGAAAGCGGCCTGCCCAACCTCATTAAGCTGGACGATTACCTGATCGAAAAATACCCGGATGATCCCAGTCGCCGTGTCAAGAGCGCCCGTATCGACTCCGGCGATCTGGCACGCGGCTCCAAACGCCTGCGTAAGGCTCTGGATGCGGCCGGCAAGCCTTACATCAAGCTGGTAGCTTCCAATGGGCTGGATGAAAAGAAGATCGCTAACATGGAGCTGTACGAGCACGCACATTTTGACTCCTACGGCGTGGGCGAGAACCTGATCACTTCTGCTTCTGATCCCGTGTTCGGCGGCGTGTACAAGCTGGTGGCGGTCAAGCAGCCGGACGGCAGCTATACGCCCAAAATGAAATGCTCCGACTCTGCCAGCAAGGCCATCATCCCCGGCAAAAAGATGCCGTGGCGTCTCTACGACGAAAACGGTCAGGCACAGTGCGATCTGATCGCTATGGACGGTGAGGAGATCGAAGCGGGCAAGCCCATCACGATGGTCAATCTGGATTCGGACGCGATCGAGCGTACGATAACAGTTACTCCGACCAGAGTCAGAAAGCTGCTGGTGCCCTATATCCTGAACGGCCAGCTGGCGATTGAGCTGCCATCGATTGCAGAGAAGAAGGCATATATCGCAAAGCAGCTCACAGAGGAAACCTGGGAAAGCGAACTTCGCCTTGAGTGCCCGCATAAGCACTATGTGAACATGACGCCGGCTGTGGCAGACTGCCGTGCAAAGATGTATGCAGAACTTCACGGCGGCAAGGTGTAAAAGCTTTTCTTGACAAAAATGCAAGGCTAATGTATTATAAGAACTGCCGTTCCCTCAAACGGCAGTTCTTTCTGTGCCGCTGTGGTGAAATTGGCAGACACGAGGGACTTAAAATCCCTTTCTGGAGACAGAGTACGGGTTCGACCCCCGTCGGCGGCATAAACGAAAAATCGCCTGAAATCGTTTGATTTCGGGCGATTTTCGTTTACTACAAACCCACTTTCAGTAATAAGAGCAACAAAAAGCAGCCCCGAGGAGCCCGACGGCTCCCCGGGGCTGCTGCTATGTATTGAGTTTACTGTTTCCCTACAACATCCTTCGCCCTGTCAAAGCAGAACTGGATCACCCTGCCGATGGCCTCGTCGGTGATCGCCCGGCTGCACAGCACGCCTTACTTGCTTCGCTCCGGCCAAACTTCGGCACGCTGGTGCGGGCACTGTCCACTCTGCCACCCGTGGCCTGTGCAAACTCTGCAAGGCTCTGGCGGGCGACTTGCAGTCTGCCCGCCGTCTGGTTCACACCGGTGAGCACAGCACGCCGCGCGGCTACCTCGATGCTGTCCTTATGCCCGCTGGGGTATGTGACCATGGGCATGTCGTCTGCAAGGCTGTCCACGGCCTGCTTGACGGCGGTTTTGTAGTCAAAGGCACCGGTGCTCACTTTGCCCCATGCGGCGTCCAGCGTGCGCTCGAACGCGCCTGTGACGGTGTTTGCCGTGGTGGCGGTCAGGTTCTGCCATGTGCCGCAGGTCTGGAACATTCCGATAGCAGCACCGTATGGCGGATGTATGCGCATGCGAACGAGGAGAGCATCCGCCGGGTAGGGCAGACCGTACGGGAAGCACTCAAGGAGCCCGAAAAGAAAAAGCATCAAAATACGAAAACCGCCCTATGAAATGGCATCACAGGGCGGTTCATTTTGTGTCGTTTTGCGGGCAGTGTTGCAGTTTTTTGAAATTTCAGACAGTTAAACAAGAAAAAATCCTACGAAAATTACGACCTTGAACGTAAATTCGTAGGATTTTTGGAGCTACTGACCTGATTCGAACAGGCGACCTGCTCATTACGAGCGTGGGATATAAATACGATAATACGATTAAAAATTGAGAAATTGACTTGCATGCGACATGCACGCGAATCAGCCGGTTTGTTTTTTGAGATAGGTGTCAAGGCGATTGATCTTTTTCTTTTTGAATTTCTTGTCCAGCGCGGTGTAGATGCCAAGGGTGACTGTGATGTCCTTATGCCCCATCTGATCGCGGGCGGTGAGAACATCCACACCGGCAAAGTACATCAGAGTGCAGAAAGTGTGCCGCAGCTGATGCGGGGTGAAGGGCTCGATGCGCATGGGCAGGCCGCCCGGGCGCTTTTTGCTTTCTTCACCATTGTAGCCGTACTTTGCGTTCAGGTCGGACATGTAGCTGTTCCAAAGGGTTTTCCATGCCTGCTCGGTCATGCGGCGGCCTTTTACGGTGTGCAGTACATAAAGACAATCGTCCTGCTGAGTCTTGAGGTAGTCCACAAGGATGCGGGGAATATTGACCACCCGGCGGCCGGCCTCGGTCTTGGTTTTTTTGGTTTTCTTATCATGGAAGTTATAGCCGTTGTTGACCGTGATCGTGGCAGCGTCCAGATCAACGTCCGCCCAAGTGAGGGCAGTGGCTTCGCCGCGGCGCAGGCCGGAGTAAAGCAGCAGCATGGCGGCGCGCTGGGCGCGGTGGGGCGTTTCGCGGATCCAGCGCTGCTGCTCTTCGGAGATGGGCTCACGGGGTTCCGGATCGGCACCGGCGGGGCAGGTGGTTTTGACGATGGGGTTATACTGCACCACTTCCGGGATAGCGAGATCATAAACCGCCTTGGCGCTGCTGCGGAGGTTGGACAGGGTGAAGTGGGACATAGGCGGCTTACCATCGTGCCACTCGGCCAGCCGGTTCAGCACAGACTGGAAGTCGGCAGCACGCAGATCGGCCGCAGGACGGGACAGCAGATCGCCCCAGTGATTTTTGTTGTCCTCATAGCGGTCGAGGCTCTTCTGACTGATGCCCTTGGCCTTTTTAACTGCAATGAGGTTATCGTAGAGCGTGGCAAGGGTAGCGTCCATCTGAGCCGGATCGGCACCTTTGCCCAGCGCAGAACGGAAATCATCCGCTAGCTTCTGCGCGGCGCGGTCGGTATCGGCATAAAATGTTTTATACTTGCGCTTTCCGGTTTCATCCCGGCCGAGATAAACCTGCCGGGAGTAGCGGCCGTCAGTGCGTTTTTTGTTGCGGGACATAAAAACCTCCATGGTTGCGTACCTGCCAAAAGTGTGGTACACTCATGGGGCAGGCGCAAGATTGATTTCCTTTCATTCTGCGAAGCATTCATCCATGCCCGACGGCTGATCGTACCAGCTGCCGGGCGCTTTTATTTTTCCATGTTGCGTACAGTCCAAAAGAGCGCTACAATAAAAAGCGGAGACGCGACGGGATTTGCAAGGCATTCCATGATAGAACCTCCTACTTTCTTTTTGGGCAGATAACAGGCAGCGAACCCCTCGGCTGGAAACAGCTGAGGGGTTTTCTGTTTGCAAAAAGAGCGCCCGGCTGGGCGCTCTGGCAAGTCAGAAATTGGCGGGTATGTGTCCAACTGCAAGATCGAGAACAGTTGTGACGACATTGCCGATAACACGCTTTCCATTTTTTTCAACGTGCACTGGATCAAACTCCGACACTTGGTACATATTGCTACTGCGCATCCCACCACCAGCAGCATACAAATCATACATATCAAGCAAGATGTTTTTGGCAGAATCAGTGAGAACGAAATCTATGGATTTAGCAGATCCAGTAAGCCTTACATTGATTTCTTCGTCACGATGGTCGGCTAAATCTTTCATCATGCCGGTTGTTTGATCTTTCATGTAAAAGGCGATGTATTCGGAAGCGAGACCATCGTCTATAGTGCGAGAAGAATAACAGTTCGAGAAAGAATAGCGATTATCGCCGATTTTGATGATGATACCGTCTAACTTAGCCCAATCAACGCCCAAATAATCGAACATCAGAATGAAAGTATCTTTATCATCATCCAGAAATATACCGGGTTGAACTGTGATCACAGCACCTGAATCGAGAACGGGAATGGTTAGTTGATCACTACCAAAGGCGGTAGGTATAACTGTGGTTTCACCGGTCATTGTATCGGTGACAACACGAAAATCATCTCGCCCATCAAAGACGTGCTGATTGAACCCGGTGGTTGCAAATGCCGAGACAGGAGCAGAAATCAAAAGCGCTGCCGCAAGAGCAAGGGAAACCAGTTCCTTTTTCAGTTTCATTGTGAGTTCTCCATCATACACCACAGCCGCCGAAAGGCGGCTTATTTTTTATGCTTCCTTGCCCAAGCCAGACGCAGCACATTTTTTATAGCGTCCGGTGAGGACGTGGTTAAATATATACTTCATGTGTGACAACAAACAAAAGAAGAGCAGCGAGCACAAGCCCAAAACAAAGACCGCGTGCTGTTTGCTTACGAGTGTTCAGAATTCGATTCCCATAAGAGGAAGGAACATGCTTATTGATAAGATTGATATTTTGAGATGATTCGGGATACAGAAAAGCTGCAAGAAGCTCAATTGCGGGCTGCTTTTCAATAAAACGTTCATCAATTCCGTAAGATATAAGTCCAGATAAAAAGTTTTGGATATATTCACCCCACTGAGAGAGGCTGCCATCATTACAATGGCAAGAAGAGCTGTTTACAAGAAAACGATACGAGTGGAAAAGACAGCAATACCAAGCAAAAATATCAGGAGCGGGAGTGGATTTTAAACCAAAAAAATTGATGATAAGTTCAGGGTCGTTCTCTAGTTGATCCATTGATGCACGCTTGAGCCAGGTCCAATAAGGCTTACGAGTGAGATAATAATCGGACAATACTGCCATAAAATTAGGTGGACGAACAGCGGAAGAGATTCGTCCTAGGGCATTTTTGAATCCATGAGCATATGAATAATTAGAAAATGAGAAATCGCAATGAGGTTTTTTGTGTGGCAATAATAAATATAGTAAGCTGATAAAAAATGCCGCAGCCATAAAAAGATAAACTGGAAGCAAAGCCATAAAAATTCCTCCAAACTTTTTATTTGAGTATAGAGGAAAGAAGGGTGGATGAAAATGACATAATCACCAAAAATTCAACAGAAAATTTGTTCCGTTGCTCATGCAACAGAAAACGGCTCTTGTGCGGTGCACAGGAGCCGTTTTCTGTCATGTCAACTTGCGTCTGCTGTACCAGCGGAAGCTGATGCAGCGGCCTCCGCTTTTTTCTGCGCCAGGAGCTCCTGGCGATAGGCTTCGACTTCGGCATCAATGTCTGACATATCGTTGGCGGGCTGCTGGACAGCAAGCTCGTCAGCGATGCCATTCACATAGCGCAGAATTGCGTCCTGATCGGCGGAGCTGAGCTTAAGAAAGGCTGTGAGAATGGCGCGTTTGCGGTCGTCCAGATGGTACTCAGCGGCAAGACGATCCAAAATTGAGTCCGCTGCATCATCCAGCATCTGGCCTTCGCCGGTGCGCAGCCAGACCTCGGACACACCAAACTCCCGACAGATGGACTTGACAGTCTGCTCTGTAGCGCTGACGGCACCGCTTTCCAGACGGCTGACGGTGGCTTTGGTAAGGCCGATCACCTCGCCAAACTGCTCCATGGTGAGTCCTTTATCCTTGCGAAGCTCGCGGATACGATCATTGATTGCAGACATGAAAATCACCTCCTTCTTTTATGAACTGACTTTATTATAGCACAAAAGTTGCGAAATGCAACATTAAAAACAAAAAAGCGCTTGACATAGTTGCACAATGCGACTATAATGAAGCCGTGAGGTTGCAAAATGCAATCTTGAAAAGCTAATATGCAACAAGGAGGGATTGAGATGTCGGAAAAGGAAAAGAAGAGCCGCAAGATGCTGGAACAGCTGGAAAAGCTGCCGCCGAAGACGCAGGAGCGCATTGGCTACATGATCGAGGGTGCGCTGGTGCTGGCTGAGAGCCGGGACGACCGCCCTGCCCACCCGGAGAAGAGCGCATGAGGCGGGCAATGGGCGCACTGCTGTGCACGGCGCTTGCAACGCTGCTGCTGCGTGCCGGGATCGCGGCGAACGAACCGGCGATGATGGTGAGCGGCGTGCTGTTGTGCCTGCCTGCGGCAGAACTGTGGAAGTAAACCAAAAGACAAGGAGCGTACGAAGATGGAACTGGATTGGTTACTGAAAACCATTGCAGAAGATGTGGTGGTGTGGATCACAACCGGCGGAGATGATAACGCGGTGTACTTTAACGAGGCAGGGCTGTGCCCGATCGGGATCGCAAAGAAGTACAACGTGGTGGAGATCTACCCGGAATATTATGGTGCGATCAGCTGCACCGGAATCACGATCATCGTGAAAGAAAGGAAAGAATGATGGAACGTTATGTGATCGTG
The DNA here is from genome assembly GCA_934501115.1 of uncultured Faecalibacterium sp. GTDB lineage: Bacteria > Bacillota > Clostridia > Oscillospirales > Ruminococcaceae > Faecalibacterium. Next base: position 157,712 of record CAKSTO010000002.1, on the reverse strand, counting down.
ATCCCGGCGGACGAGGAGCAGAAGGCACAGCTTGTGCGCTGCGATGACGGAGATACCTGCAAGCTGGAGACGCTGCAGGAGCTGGTGGGCGGCTGCATTGAGACCGCCGAAAGCTGCCTTGCGTCGAACTGGGCGCGGGAGGATGTGGACAGCATCAAGCTGATCGTGAACGAAGAAGGGCTGCTACAGGAACTGCCCTTCAACGAGCGGGCGACCGACCTGTACCAGTACCGCTACATGAGCGGCATTGTGGGCACGGCGGTGCTGATGGCAGCGCGGGAGGACGAGCTGATCGGCTTTGCAAAGCCGGTGTGCGAGACCATCTGCGGCGAGTGGAACCTTGCGCTGGAGGAAGCGAGCGAAGAATGCCGGTGCCAGACCTTCAGCCCGGACTGAAGGGAGGGATAACCATGCGGAAGGCGCGAATTTATGATGCACGGCAGCTGCCGGCATACCTGAGCACGGCACAGTACGCCGAACTGATGAGCATTGACAAAAAGACGGTGCAGAAGATGTGCCGCAGCGGGCTTTTGCCTGCCGAAAAGGTGGGACCGCGGCTGTGGCGCATTGACAAGAACCGGGCACTGGAACAGGGAAAACTGAACCGGCCAAACAAAAAGCCCGCCGGTGCAGCGAACACCGGCGAGCTTTGATGGAGTGACAATTTGGCGAAATCGTCACCCCGATGATACCACAAAATCGGAGGTTTTACAATGAAAGGAATCCTGATCGAGCCGGGCAAGGCCCCGGTGGTCACCACCCTGCCGGACACGCTGCAGGACATCGAGGCATGGCTGCAGGTCCCCTGTAAGCAGAAGGTGCTGCCCCGCACCCCGGCGGTGCTGGTGTACGGCCTCCTCGGCAAAGGGCTGAACCGCATCTACCGCGGGCAGAACATCTACGGCACCATCCTGTGCTACGGCTGGAAGAACAACACCCTCCAGTCCCTGAGCAAAGACCTGCAGGCCGAGATGCTGGATCGCCTGAAGGACACGGAGGTGCGGGTATGACGGACTACACCATCAGTTCCAAGATTTCCAACGAAACGGTTTATGCCTGTTACCGCGGCCGGTTCTGGCACTGGAACGGCAGCATTTGGAAAGAAAGCCGCATCATGACGCATAGATTTGAGCTGGCCAGAGCGGCAGATAAGAAGCTGACCCCACAGGCGTTTCTGACCAACGGCGCGGAGTTCGCCCCGCTGGACGAGTACGAAATCGACTGCGCAATGCTGGACGCGTTAGAAAACGCAAAGCCCTGCAAAAACGCACCCATCGAACCGGTGGAAGAACTCCATTCCCCATCCGCGCAGTGTTCGGATGCTGCCACTGCTGCGGAAAGCCAAACTGCGGCATCCCCGGCAGCGCCGGAGGGGTCAAGCCTTACGACGGAGACGGCAGATGCTGTGCAAAATGCCGCCGTTCCGGCCAGTGCAGGCAAAAAGAATGCTGCACCATCCGCTGGCTCCGGCTTTGACTTTTCCGCACTGGGAGTTTTGTCCAGACTGGCTGCAGAGGCCGACCAGCAGTTTGACCTGCACTACGGCACCGCGCAGGACGAATACCTCATCTCCTGCATCTATCTTGCGCGGATCCACACCTTGACAGCCAGAGCTGGCCGCTATGGCGGCGGCACATGGACAAAGTGGTGCGAAAGCAAGGGCATCAGCGAGGGAAGCTCACGGACAATGGTTCAGAACGGCGAAGCATTTAATTCCGCAACGATTGCGGAATTAAAACAGCTGCCCAATCTGACCCGCAAAGACCTGAATCTCATCGCCCGCTATGGATGTGCCGAGCAGCTTACCGCTGCCGCCGGAGACAGTCAGCGTGTGCAGGAGCTTCTGGCGCAGGTCAAGGCCAAGGACGATGCCATTGCTGCCGAAAAAGCCCGTGCCGACACCGCCGAGGCTGAGCGGGACAAGCTGCTGGGTGCCCAGAATCGGGCTGCTTGGGCGGAAAGCCACATCCAAGATGTCGAAGCCCAGCGGGATGCTGCCCTTGCGGATGTGCAGGGCCTGACCGAGCAGAACGCCAAGCTCCAGCAGAGCTACCACGATGCAGACGAGAGCCGCATTGCGGCCAACCTCCAGCGCCAGAAAGCCGAAGCGGAACGCGACAAGGCCGAGACCCGTGCCAGAAACGCTGAGAACGCCCTGAAAAAGCAGCCCATCGCCGCCGTGGTGGACGAGGAAGAGGTAGACCGCCGTGCTCATCAGCAGGCATACAGCATTGCCGCAGACATGACCACCGGGCTGAAAGCTGACAAGGACAAGCTCACCAAGGACAACGCCGCCCTGCGCAAGCAGCTGGCTGTGCTCCGCTCCAAGGCCAGCGACGACGCACAGGCCGATTTTGAGAGCGCAAACTTCTGCGTCAGCCTGATCCGCTCCGCGTGGGACGCCAACAAGGCCAGCTATTCCCGCCTGACCGGCGAAGATCTGGAAACCACGTTTCAGGCACTGTGCGGCACACTGAACAGCATCATGGAAGAAGCTTCCCGGCTCTGCCGCCAGCCTGCCGGTCATGACGGAGGTGCAGACCATGAACCCAATGTATGATCTCGCTCTGGACGGCTATGGCCTGCCGCTGGAGCCGCTATGGCAGGATCAGCGCAACCATGCCCGCAATGCGGAGTACCCGCAGGATCAGGAGCGCGGGGCATGAGCGCCAAAACAAAAAGCCCGCCGGTGCAGCGAACACCGGCGAGCCTACAGGGTGATAGTTTTGAACCCACTATCACCAGAAGTTTAACATGAGACGGAGGAAAATGCAAGATGTGGATCAAATCGGGCGTATGGGAGTGGCTTTCCTTTTCCTGCCTGTGCGTGGGCGGGCTGACCATGATGGGCTGCGAGGGAAACATGCAGGTAGGCGCACCCTTCAACGGCAGAGCCTGCGCGGTGGGAATGGTACTGATCGTGCTGGCGCTGGTATTTCAGCGGCTGGCGATCACCGCAAAAGAGCGGGAAGAGCGCTGCCGGAAAGTACACCGGGCACAGCGGAACACCGTGAAGAAGCCCGGCAGCAGAAAGGCGGGGCGAAGCGCATGAAGTACCGGGTGCACATTGAGATGAGCAGCGGGAGCTGGAGCCAGTGCGTTGCCTACATCGTGGGCGGCAGCAGCCAGGGCGTGGCACGTGCACGTGCGGTGGAGATGGCACGTCAGCACTACCCCGAGTACGACGGCTTTACGGTCTACCATGTGGAGGAACTGAAAAAATGAAGCTAGAAGAATACAAGGCGCAGATGGCGGAAGAACTGAAGCGGCTGGACAGGCAGAACCCGGGGGACAGAAAGAGCGGTGCATACCGGCTGCTGAGCCGGGCGGCGACCGACCGGGAGCTGGAGACCGGCGAGTGGATGGAGCTGCACGAGATGTACCGGAACGAGGTGAAGAGGCAGTGAAGCGGAAGCTGAACCTTACGCAGAAGATGGATCTGACACGGGAAGGCACGGCGGAGATGACGCGATGGTGCATCATCATTGCGCTGCATCAGTGCTTCGGCGTAGGAAAAGACCGGCTGAACAAGCTGGAGAACCGTGCCGAGGAGCTGGGATACGAGAGCCTGAATGTAGCCATGACGGCCAATGACAAAGGCATGCCAAGCACCGACCGGAGCAAGGCGCTGCGGGAGAGCTGGCTGCCGGAGGACGTGGAGACGGAGTTCCGGGTGCCGATTTTGCGTTACACGCGGAGCCGGAGAGAAGAGCAGCTGCGGATGGCGGGTAACGTGGCCGCCGGCATGGTGTGGACGCTGTATGCAAGAGCCTGCATGGACGTGCTGGGCTACAGCAGCAAACGGCTGAACCGGCTGCGGGAGGAAGCTCTGGCGAATTACCGACAGGTGAACGAGGAAGGCCACGAAAGCATGAGCTGGGCGATGGATCGGCTGCGGCGGTGCGCCGAGGACGCGCTGAAGGAAGATGTTGTGGTGGAGAACGTACCGGACGAGGAGCGGGTGAAACAGAGCGACCGGGACTATGAGCAGCAGAAACAGGCGTTTTTGCTGCGGAACATGGCGCAGGCGCTGGGACACCGGGCGGCACCGGCGGGAGCCAACGTACTGGCGCCGGAGGAGATCCGGAAGAAAATCGACGCGGTGCTGCGCCAGCCGGTGTCGCCGGAGAGCTGGGAAAGGAGACGAACGATATGACGCTGGAAGAAGCGATGCACTACCGGGGCGAGAATGAAAGCACGCTGGCATTGACGCTGGCCACAAGGCCGCTTGATGTGCGGCGATGGTGCAAGCCCGGCGGGCTGGAAAAGCTGAGCGCCCAGAGGCTGCAGCAGCTGGCAAAAGCGCTGGATGGCGGGGTGCTGATCACCGAGGACGGCGCGGAAGTTAAGTTATACGGAGGAAAGGTATGAGCAAGAACACACACAGACTGACCCGGAAGCGGTTCGAAAAGAAGCTGGCGGCAAAGTGTGGCGTGCAGGTACGCGAAGTACACGAGGTGATCATGAAAGACGTTGTGAATCCACTGAAGCGGAGGCAGGAAGCATGGCAGACGGCAAAGCACCGGCGCACGGTGCGGGAAGGACGGAAGCGGTGAAGTACATTTACAGCCTGTACAATGTCAAGACCGGCGCGCTGGCACACAGAGGCAGGCCGCAGGAGCTGGTGGAGGCGGGGGTGCTCACGCAGGCAGACGAGGCAGCGCGCTGCTACGGGAAGCAGAAAAAACGCGGGATCAGGCCGCGCAAGTGGCGGGTCGAGCGGGAAGCGGAAAAGCCGAAGCCCCGTGCAAAGCCGGAAGCCCGACCGAAGAACACCCAGAAACGCAGGGTGTGGGAGTACAGCCTGTACGGCATGGGCGGAAAGCTGCTGACGCAGGGGATCGCACAGGAGTTGGTGGCGGCAGGGCTGTTTCCTCGCACGCAGGACGTAGCAAACGCCTACCGCCGCGGGTACGCGCCGGAGGTCGGGGCGCAAAGCATCAGCCGGAAAAAGGTGGAGCGAACCATCCGCTGCAAAGCGCCGGGCGCGCTGAAGGAGCCGCGGAAAAAGCCGGGGCCGCCGCAGCGCAAAAAGATGCCGCTGCGGCACATTGAGCACCCGGACGAGCTGCAGGTGGATGTGCACGAGCTGTGCCAATACAATGCGGTAGCCCGAGCAGCCGGGAAGAGAGAGCTGAGCTACGGATACTGGGCGGCGAAGGGAAAGCCCCAAAACATATAGAGATAAGCCCCCGACAGGAAGCTGCCGGGGGCTTTGGCGACGAAGGACAAGGTATGCCGGGTACGGCGCAGGGAGCTGCGCTGCAGCCGGAATGGTTTGTCGGGCAGACACACCTTTATAAAGAGAGCACTTTTTTCAAAGCGTCCGAGCGGGCGCTTGAGGGAGCTAGTATACCCGTTATTTCTGTGACGGTGATGGACACAGAAGAAAGACAGACACAGGATGCTGACGATCAGCAGGAGGTGCTGGGATGCGAAGAAGCTACATCCGGGAAAAGAAATACCGGTGCGGGGACGCGTACATGGCCGTGGGCATCTATGCGGTGACGGATCAGGAGCACCGGCAGCGGGGCAAGAAGCACAAGGAGAGCGACCGGGGGCAGAAGGAGCGGAACAAGCACGCCGGGATGCGCCGCAAGCAGCGGAAGGTGCTGGCGAATTTTGACAGGGACGGCTTTTTCCTGAGCCACACATACAGCGACGATTTTTTGCCGGAGGACTTTGCGGCCTGCCGGAAGGACGTGGAGAACTACAAGCGCAGGGTGGTCAGCACTACCTGCAGGCGATTCGGCATAGAGAAAAGCAAGATCCGGCTGATGCTGTGGGCGGTACGCAAGGGCGAAGCAGGGCGGCTGCACATGCATGGGTTTGCCCAGTGCCGGGGGTTGGATACAGCCCAGCGGAAGGAATGGCGCTATATGCTAGAAGATTTATGGCGTCGGCGGGTGCCGGGCACCGGCGAGTATGAGCCGCTGGGTACGCCGGATGCGAAGCGAATCGACATGAAAAAGCTGCTGGGCATTGACGGACAGGGCAAGAACGGCACGGTGGGGTACATCTACGGCCACAAGGAGCGCAGCTGCATCGAGACACGGAATCTGGCGCTGCCGGATGAGCTGGCGGCCTGCGACACCAAGTGGAGCCGCAAGCAGCTGCGCAAGGGCTGCACCGAATGCGCGGAGAACGCCTACTGGTGGGAGCAGCGGTTCCCCGGGTGGGAAGTGATGCAGGTGATGGTCTACGACCCGCAGCAGCTGCATGAGACGGACAAGCCCCGGCCGGAGGGCTGGGAAAGCAGCGAACCGCAGGCATATCTGATCCTGCGCAGGCGGGGGAGTGCGAAAGTTCGCACATGACAGATAAAATAAAATTTTTGCGCGTATTTCTACGCGAGCGCGATAAAAACGAAAAAACTCGGCCGGAATTTGCGGCGGGGGTGTGTGTGGAAGGCGGCGGACAGGTGACGAAGCAGCAGAAAAAGGACGTGCGCAAGGCGCTGCGGCGGTACGGCAGGGAGCGAGCAGAGGAAAAGAACACGGCGGCAGAGTGGACGCGGGCGTGGGGCGCGGTGATCCGGCGGGCGATGGACTACTACGAGAAAGCAGATCCGGACTGCGCAAAGCTGCTGCAGCTGCGGTACATTGACGGGCTGAGCGAGTGGGAGACGGTAGGACAGCTTTACATCGGGCGGACGACCTACTACCGCAAGGAGCTGGAGGTGCTGAGCACGGTGGGAATGTATGCGGCGCGGGCGGGGCTGATCTAGCCCTCTCAGCGCGCAGTCCGGCTTGCGCCGGAGCTGCTTGCAGCTCTCCCGAAGGGCGAGCTCTGCTTAGAGGAAATGGCTGGGCACAGGTGTGCGCGGCCTTTTTGAGCTGCAAAAAAGTACGCAGTTTTTTTGGACTCAAACGGACGGTAAAATAGCATCAGAACCACGAGAGGAGGAGCGGAAATGGCACAGCGGAAATACTGCCGGAACACAGTACCCGGGCGGCAGGGCAGGGGCAGAAAATACCCGGCGGCGGTGCGTGCCGAAGTGGTGATGGCCATGATCGGCTCCAACTCCATCTGTGCGGTGGCGCGGAAGTACGGTGTGCCGGAGAGCACCATCCGCAGCTGGATGGCAGAGGAAGCCAAAAAGCCGGACGGCGTTTTTGCAGCAGCGCGGGCGGAAGCGGCGCGGGAGATCGCAGCCAGAGCGGCGCTGGGCGCAAAGGCACAGGTGGGCTATTTGCAGCGGCGGGTAGCAGAAAACCAGCGGGCGGCGGAGATCCGGGCGAAGCTGGAGCAGAGGCTGGACGAGGACGCCAGGGCGCGGACGTACGAGATCGGCGTGCTGCTGAAGAGCGAGGAAGAAAACCTGCAGGACGCGGCGGAGACCGGGCTTGTGGTGTGCTCGGCACCCGGGACATACGACCGGCAGCTCTCGGACGAAGAGCGCAGCGAACTGGAAAAGCAGCTGCAGAGGTACGAAGAGAAGGCCATGAGCGACAGGGACGCGGCCAACGTGGCAGCGGTGCTTTTGACGGCAGCGGCGAACGCGGCGTCGCTGGCGCCGAAGGAGCAGGCCGACAGCGGCCAGAGCGCCCCGGCGGTGCTGATGGAAGCGAGGGCGGAAGAAACGGGCAGCGAGGTGGTGCTGGATGGCAGCAGCGTATGAGGGAAGAACGATCCTCTGGCGGCCGCAGCCGAGGCAGGCGGCGTTTATGCGCCGCAGCGAGGACGAAGCGCTGTACGGCGGGGCGGCAGGCGGCGGAAAGAGCGATGCTTTGGTGATCGAGGCACTGCGGCAGGTGGACAGGCCGAACTACCGCGGCCTGATCGTGCGAAAGACCTACCCGCAGCTTTCGGAGCTGATCGACAAGACCATGCGGTACTACAAGCCGGCATTCCCGGCGGCAAAGTACAACGGCAGCGCCCACTGCTGGACGTTCCCCAGCGGGGCGAAGATCTATTTCGGGTCGATGTTCCGCACGCAGGACAAATACAACTATCAGGGCAAGCAGTTCGATTTTATCGGGGTGGACGAGCTGACCCACTTTACGTGGGACGAATACAGCTACCTGATGAGCCGCAACCGACCCAGCGGCGCAGGCACGCAGGTGTACATGCGGGCGACAGCAAACCCCGGCGGCATCGGGCACGGCTGGGTGAAGGCACGGTTCATTACCCCTGCCCCGCCCGGCACCCGGATGGTGCAGCTGGTGGACGTGAAAAAGCCGGACGGCAGCGTGGAGAAGATGCGGAGAACGAGGATCTTCATCCCGTCTACGGTGTTCGACAACCCGGCGCTGCTGGCAAACGACCCGGGGTATCTGGGCAATCTGGCAAGTCTGCCGGAAGCGGAAAAGCAGGCGCTGCTGTACGGCAGCTGGGACAGCTTTTCGGGGCAGGTGTTTACCGAGTGGCGCAACGACCCGAACCACTACGAGGATCAGCGGTGGACGCATGTGATCAAGCCCTTCCGCATCCCGGCACACTGGAGGATCTGGCGCGGGTACGACTTCGGCTATGCAAAGCCCTTCTCGGTGGGGTGGTATGCAGCGGACGAGGAGGGGCGCATCTACCGCATCAAGGAATTATACGGCTGCACGGGCACGCCCAACGAGGGCTTGAAAATCAACCCGGTGGAGCAGGCACGGCGCATCCGGGAGGCAGAGCAGAACGACCCGATGCTGCGGGGACGGCAGATCACCGGCGTGGCAGACCCGGCAATCTTCAACGAAAGCCAGGGCGAGAGCATCGCGCAGATGCAGGAAAAGCACCCGAATTACATTTTCTGGACGCCGGGCGACCACACGCGGCTGGCGGGCAAGATGCAGTTCCACTACCGGCTGGCCTTTGACGGCGAGGGGCGGCCGATGTTTCAGGTGTTTGACACCTGCCGCCATTTCATCCGCACCATCCCGAATCTTGTGTATGACGAGAGCAACGTGGAGGATATTGACACCACGCAGGAGGATCACATTTACGACGAGTGCCGGTATGTGCTGATGGCAAACCCAATCAGCCCGAGGCAGGCACACCGGGAAGAGCCGATGAAGGACGACCCGCTGGATCTGGACAAGAGAAAGAGCCGGACGAGGGTGATGAGAATCTGACCCTCTCACCGTTGCAGTCCGCTGGCGCGGCACCGCAACGGAGCTCTCCCGAAGGGCGAGTTTTTTTCAGAGGAAATGACAGGAAAGGAGCGGTGGAATGGACGGTAAAGAGCTTTTGCAGAGGATAGCACAGCAGGCAAAAGAAAACGAACTCCTTCAGCCGCCTGCGGGCGGAAGCTCACTCATAGAGGGAGCCTTGGAGGACGGCGCGGAGACCGGCCTGCCGATGGCGCAGGTGATCGGGGAAGAGGAAATACGGAAAGCAAACGACATTTTGCACAAGTACAAGGCCGGCAAAGCGCAGCTTGACAAACGGATCGTGGATAACGAGCTGTGGTTCCGGATGGGGCACTGGAAGAACTACGAAAACAAGATGATGCATGGCAAGCCCAAGCCTTCCAGCGGATGGCTGTTCAACAGCATTGCCAACAAGCACGCGGATGCCATGGACAACTACCCGGAGCCCAACGTGCTGCCGCGGGCGCAGGACGACGAAGAGACCGCACGGGCGCTCTCAAAGATCCTGCCCACAGTGCTGGAGCAGTGCGATTATGAGACGGTATACAGCGACACATGGTGGCGCAAGCTCAAGACCGGAACCGGCGTGAAGGGCGTGTTCTGGGATCCGGCGCTGCGGGGAGGCCTCGGCGACATCAGCATCAAAAGCATGAACCTGCTGATGCTGTACTGGGAGCCGGGCGTGGAGGACGTGCAGGACTCGCCGAACCTGTTCAGCCTGAGCCTTGAGAACAACGACCGGCTGGAAAGCATCTACCCACAGATGGCGGGACACACAGGCAGCAGCCTGGACACGGCGAAGTACATCCACGACGACAGCATCGACACCTCGGACAAGAGCGTGGTGGTGGACTGGTACTACAAAAAGGCGCTGCCCGGCGGGCAGACTGTGCTGCACTACTGCAAATACTGCAACGGTGTGGTGCTGTACGCCAGTGAGAACGACCCGAGCCTTGCCGGCCGGGGACTCTACGACCACGGACAGTACCCCCTTGTGTTCGACCCGCTGTTCCGGGAAGAGGACAGCCCGGCGGGCTTCGGGTACATCGACGTGATGAAGGACACCCAGACCGCCATTGACGAGATGAACCACGCCATGGACGAAAACGTGAAGCTGGCCGCGAAGGTGCGGTATGTGCTGAGCGACACGGCGGGGGTGAACGAAGAGGAGCTGGCGGATTTTTCAAAGGACATCGTGCATGTGGCGGGGAGGCTGAACGACGACAGCTTCCGGTCTTTGCAGGTGGCGGGGCTGGCGGGCAACCTGATTAGCTATCGGGACGACCGGGTGAGTGAGCTGAAGGAGATCAGCGGCAACCGGGACGTGAGCCAGGGCGGAACCACCAGCGGCCTGACAGCGGCCAGCGCCATTGCGGCGCTGCAGGAAGCAGGGTCAAAGCTCTCCCGCGACATGCTGAAGAGCGCGTACCGGGCGTTTACGAAAGAATGCTATCTTGTCATCGAGCTGATGCGGCAGTTTTACGACGAAGAGCGGATCTACCGCATCACAGGAGAAGGCGGAGGTACGGAGTATGTGCCCTTCAGCAATGCACAGCTGCAGCCCAAGCCCGGCGGCATGGTGGGCGGCGTACAGCTGGGCGACCGGGAGCCGGTGTTTGACATCACGGTGACAGCGGCAAAGAAGAGCACCTTCAGCCGTCTTTCCCAGAACGAGACAGCAAAAGAGTGCTACCAGATGGGGCTGTTCAACCCGGCCAACGCGGACGCGGCACTGGCGGTGCTGGACATGATGGACTTTGAGGGCATCGAGAAGGTGCGCCAGCGGGTGAGCCAGAACGGAACGCTGTACCAGCAGCTGCAGCAGATGGCGCAGCAGATGCAGAAAATGGCGGCCATCATCGACCAGCAGAACGGAACCAACGTATCCGCAGCAGCGGGTGCTGCGGCACAGGCGGCGGCCGGAGGACAGGCAGCGGGCGGAAATGCTGACAGCGTGAAGAGCACCCTGAACGGTCTGGGCGGCGTGGTAGGCCAGAGCGGCAGCAACAGCATGGCGACGCAGGCGGCGAAGAGGGCAATGGACGTGAACAACCCGAATAAGGAATGACGAGAATTGTTCTCTTTTGCCGCACAAAAGAGAACCAGAAAAGCGCCAGCGATTTCGATGCGCTGGATCCACGAATTAAGGGCTACTCGCCCTTAATAATCCCAAAGAAGTTGTCGAAACACAAAAATTGCTAGCGCTTCGCTTCACGCATTTTTGTGATTCTCCGATTTGAATGAGAACGACAGGAGGCAAACTGAGTGATCACAATTGTTTACGACGAGAAAGAGAAGAACATGATCCTGCAGGCATCGGGGCACGCAGGCTATGCCGAAAAAGGCAGTGACATTGTATGCGCGGCGGTATCTGCTTTGATGCAGACGCTGGCATACAGCGTGGACGGCGGCACCGTGACCCGGAGCCCGGACGACTGCAACACCCTGACCGTACAGGCGGAACAGAGCTTTGACAACATGGCAAAGTTTGAGCTGGTAACGGACGGGCTGATGCTGCTGGCGAAGCAGTACCCGGAGAACGTGCGGTTCGTGAGCCTTCACGCAAATGACACGGACAATGTGGATCTGCAGCTGTTTGCAAAGGACGAACTCCTTCAGCCGCCTGCGGGCGGCAGCTCCCTCATGGAGGGAGCCGGGGGCGAACGACTGGAGCTGCAGATGTTTGCAGCAACGGCGACGACCGCCGCCTGCGGCGGAAACAGGGAGGAGCTGTTGGGGCCGCGGCCGGCAGGATGCAAGGCCCGCTCAAGGGCCGAAGCAGACGCTGGGAGCCGCAACCCGTTGGGCGGTTTGGACTTGCAGTGGTTTGCAGACGGTGCTGCTTCCGGTGATGCGGGCGGTGCAGAGGGCGAAGCAGCACCGGCGGGCATTCAGGCACCGGCGCTGCGGCCTGCACAGGAGCGCATGGCAAGGCGCAGCAGACCGGGCGGGGCAGCGAAGGCAGCTGCGGAAGAAAAAGCACTCCTTCAGCCGCCTGCGGGCGGCAGCTCCCTCGGGGAGGAAGCCAAGGCCGATGCCAACACGCAGGGGGAAGAGAAAAACGGCCAGAGCGAAGGCGAAGAGCAGAACCAGAGCGAGGAAAAGAAAGAGCTGACGGCGGCGGAAAAGCGCCGGGCGTTTGGCAAGCTGATGCAGGGCGAATATGCAGCCGAGTTTGAGGAGGCTTTGCAACGGGCGTCGCAGGCGACGGTGCAGAGCATCCAGAACTCTCCGCAGGTGAAGGCGCTGATGGATGCGCTGGGCGAAGCCTACGGTGTGGACACTGCCAGCCCGGACAGTCTTGCCGCACTGACCGAAGCGGTGAAGAACGGCAGAGTGAAGAACGACGAATACTACGAGACGCTGGCGCAGGAAAAAGGTGTCAGCGTGAAAACTGCCCGGGAAATGGACAGGATGGAAGGCGAGCTGCAGCGTGCGGCAGCCGAGAAACAGCGCGCCGAACAGCTGCGGCAGGCGGCAGAGCACCAGCAGCGCGCCGCTGCGGTGCGCGCCCAGTGGGAGGCGGAAGCGCAGAAGCTGCAGCAGAAATACCCGGCCTTTGAGCTGGATGAGGTGATGAACAACCCGGCGGTGAAGGACATGATCCTGCGGGGCGTGGGGCTGGAAGCGGCATACCGCGCAGCCTACTTTGACCAGCTGATGGAAAACCAGACGGCGCTGACCGCAAAGCAGGTGGAGCAGGGTGTGGAAGCACGTATCCGGCAGCGCGGCCAGAGACCGGCTGAAAACGGCACCCACCCCGGCGGCGCAGCGGAGACGAAGGTGGACGTTGCCCACATGACCAAGGCGCAGCGGCTGGAGCTGGCGAAAAGAGCGCGGCACGGGGAGAGGATCGTGCTGTGAGGAGAGACGGCACCCTCAAGGCAGCGGCAGAACCCTCTCACCGTTTCCGTCTGCCTGCGGCAGCGCGAAAACGGAGCTCCCCAGAGGGGGAGGCTTTCTCGGAGGAAAAAGTGTTCCCACACAGAGCGTGTGAGAAAGATAAAACCAATTTTTGAAGGAGGACAAACAAATGAGCAAGAAAAAGCTGGATCTGCAGATGTTTGCAGATGCAAGCGCACAGCTGCAGAACACCACTGCGGCCAGCGGCATGACCGCCGAGATGAAGACCTACTACGAGAAGACCCTGCTGGATCTGGCAGAGCCTGCACTGGTGCATGACCAGTTCGGCGACTCGTACCCTATCCCGGCGAACAACGGCAAGACCATTGAGTTCCGCCGGTACACGGCGCTGCCGAAGGCCACCGAGCCCCTGACCGAAGGTGTGACCCCGGCAGGACAGACCCTGACCGTGACCACCGTGACCGCCGATGTGCACCAGTACGGCGGCTGGGTAGCCCTGACCGACATGCTGGATCTGACCGCCATCGACAACAATGTGGTGCAGGCCACAAACCTGCTGGCAAGCCAGGGCGGCCGCACCATGGACACCATCGTGCGCGATATCCTGAACAGCGGCACAAACGTGATCTATGCTCCGAAGGTGGCAGACGGTGCGGAGACTGCTGTGACAAGCCGTGCGACGCTGGACAAGACCGCACAGCTGACCGTGGACGTGATCAATCAGGCGGTGGCGCTGCTGCAGGCGCAGAACGCTGACCCCATCGGCGACAGCTATGTGGCCATTGTGCACCCCTACACCAGCTACGACATCCGCCGCGACCCGGCGTGGATCGACGCCCACCAGTACGCCGCGCCGGAGGAAATCTTCAACGGCGAGATCGGCAAGATCAACAACGTGCGCTTTGTGGTTTCCAGCGAGGCGAAGATCTGGAAGGGTACCGGCTGCCCCACGGGTCTGGCGGTGTTCAGCACGCTGGTGCTGGGTGCCCACGCCTACGCGACCACCGAGCTGGAGGGCGGCGGCATGCAGCACATCGTGAAGCAGCTGGGCTACGGCGACGACCCGCTGAACCAGCGCGCCTCTGTGGGCTGGAAGGCCACCAAGACCGCTGAGCGCCTGAACGACCAGTACATGGTACGCATTGAGAGCTGCTCGGCACGCTACAGCGAGAAGGCACTGGCGAACTGAGAAAGGAGATCAGAGATGGCAGTAAAGAAGCAGGATGCTGCGCAGGCAGCAAAGACCGAAGAAGCAAAGACCGCAGCAGCGCCGGAGGAAGGCACAGAGGAACAGGACACCGTGGTGATCCGGCTGTTCAAGGACAGCCACCGCTACAGCGAGCCGGTGTTCGTGGGCGTGAACGGCGAGACCTACCTTGTGCAGCGCGGCGTACCCGTGGAGGTGCCGAAGGCTGTAGCCGAGGTGCTGCAGCACAGCGAGGAGATGGAGAACGCCGCCATGGAGAAGATCACGGCAGCGGAGGCAGCGGCGGCGCAGCCGGTGCAGAGGGTGTAACGCCTTCCGTCTCGCCGTCTGCCTGACGGCGGCGCGGGAAATAGTGCCTGAGGGTAGCGGTATTGACCCTCTCACCGTTGCAGTCCGCTGGTGCGGCGCTGCAACGGAGCTCTCCCGAAGGGCGAGCTTTTCTTAAAAGAAAATGCACCCGGTACAGCGGCACATGGCTGTGCCGGGTGTTTTTGTTAAGGAGATGATGAAATGACAGCAGGCAGTGCGATTGCAACGGCGATGACCGCTGCCAGCGGCAGAAACAGGGAGGAGCTGTTGGGGCTGCGGCCAGCAGGACACAAGTGCCGCCCAAGGCACGAAGTGGACGCTGGGAGCCGCAACCCGTGCAGCAGAAGCTAACCAGAAAGGAGACCTGATAAGATGACGGCAGGCAACGCGATAGAAATCAGCGACGAGATGCGACCGAACAACGAATTTTCGGACACTATGAAGCAGAACTGGCTGCGGCAGTGTGACAGCCGGCTGCGGGGCAGCGTGGTAAAACGAAGCGCCACAGCCGACTTTGATGCCGTGGGGGCGGACATCCGGTGGAACAACGGGCTGGGGTACGAGGCGGAGCTGCTGGCACCGGAGGAATACAGCCCGCTGTATGTGCACTGGCTGTGTGCACAGGTGGATCTGGCACTGGGCGAGGTAGCAAGAGCCGCCAACGAGATGCAGCTGTACAGCGACTACGTGCAGGAGTTTGCCGCATGGATGCGGCGGAAGTATCCCCCGGCGGGCGGTGCGCAGTGGAGGTACTGAGATGATTGATGCAAGAAATCTGAACATTTTGCAAAACGGCAGGCAGATGCTGCGGGCATTCGGCGGGATCAACGAGACCTATGGGTGCAGCGAAGCGGAGGAAAGCCGGGCGCTGAACTTTTCGAGCCGTGGATACCCGGCACTCCAGACCCGTGTCCCGCGCAGAAAAACCCGGGAAGTGAAGGATGTGAACGGCATGTACCACCTGAACGGGCTGCTGGTGTGCCGGGGCACGACGCTGGAATATACCCCGGATGGCAGCGAGACCCGGGAAGGGGCAGTGGTGCTGGAACATGCCCTGACCAATGACCGCAAAGCCCTGACCGGCATGGGTACGAAGGTGCTGATCTGGCCGGACAAGAAAGCCTTTGACACCGAGACGGGAGAGCTGAGCGAGCTGGGCGCGGTGTGGGAGATCGGGGAAGCGGGAATGACGGTGACCCCTTGCGACACGGAGGGCAAGACCTATACCCCGGGCAGCGTGGGAGAGACCGAACCGGAAGCGCCGGAGGACGGGCAGCTGTTTCTGAAAGGCGACCCGGAGACACCCTACGGCATGGACAGCGTGCTGCTGAAGTACAGCACCAAAAACAAGAAGTGGCAGGAGATCATGCTGCAATCGCTGCGCATCCACTGCCCGGGGCTGGGTGCTGCCATGAAGGAAAACGACACGGTGACCCTGAGCGGCGTGCCGCAGCGCGTATGCGATGCGCTGGCAAAGGGACTGAACGGCGAAATCAGCATCGGCACGCTGGATGGGGACGACATGATCACGGCGCTGGCGCTGCCGGAGGAGTCTGACCGGTATTACGGCAGCTGGACAGTGCTGCGCACCGGCACTGCGTGGCAGAGCCTGGACGGGAAAGTGACCGAGAACGAAGCAGCGGATGCGCCGGTGAAGGCAGAGCGCCGGGTGCCTGACCTTGACTTTGTGACCGAGCAGGGCAACCGGGTGTGGGGATGCAGCCGGAAGGAGAACAGCATCTATGCCTGCGCCCTGGGCGACCCCACCAACTGGTACAGCTACCGGGGCATTGCTTCGGACAGCTATGCGGTGAGCGTGGGCAGCGACGGGGCGTTTACCGGTGCGGCAAGCTGCCTGAGCTACATCCTGTTTTTCAAAGAGAACTGCATCCACAAGCTGTACGGCTCGAAACCCAGCGACTACCAGATGAGCAGCGTGCGGTGCCGGGGCGTGGCGGCGAAGGCGGCGGGCAGCCTGTGCGTGATCGCAGAGACGCTGTATTATCTTTCACCGGACGGAGTGATGGCGTGGAGCGGCAGCCTGCCTGCAAAGGTGAGCGGCGCACTGGACACCGGGAAACTGACGGCGGCGGACTGGGCGATGGGCGGGCAGCTGGATGCACGGTACTACCTTTACCTGCACCGGAGAGCGGACGGAGACGGCAGCGGGCGGCTGCTGGTGTACGACACAGAGAAGGGGCTGTGGCACGAGGAAAGCCCGGCGGGCACCGAGATGGTGAGCACCGGGCAGCAGCTGTACCTGTGGGACGGCAGCGCCTTATGGGCGGCAGGCTCTGACCGGGAAACGGAAGGTGAAGAAGAAGCGAATCTGCGGTTTGAAGCGGTGACGGGCGACATCGGCATGAGCGTGCCGGACGACAAGTACATCAGCCGGGTGACGCTGCGGCTGGACGCGCTGGCGCACACGGTGGTGACGGTGGCGGTGAGCTACGACGGCGGGGCATGGGAGACAGTGGGCAGCTGCGCGGTGACGCAGGAGCGCCAGCGGGTGAACCTGCCTTTTGTGCCCCGGCGGCATGATCTGATGCGGCTGAAGTTTTCAGGAACCGGGCAGATGACGCTGCGGAGCATGGCCTTTACGGCGGCGGATGCAGCCGGGGCAAGGGTGAACGGCGCGGTGCCGAGGAAATAAAACTCCTTCCGCTGCGCAATGAGGATGCCCGAGGGCGGCGGCATGACCCTCTCACCGTTGCAGTCCGCTGACGCGGCGCTGCAACGGAGATCTCACGAAGGGCGAGCTTTTCTTAAAGGAAGGAGAAGAAATGGCGAGTTTAGCGGGGCTGGCGGGCATCGGCCTGCCGAAGTTCAGCGCAAACATGCCGCAGGAGGATGCGGCGGCGCTGAACAATTATCTGTATCAGCTGCAGGAGCAGCTGGACTATGTACTGACGAACCTTGGCAGCGAGAACATGAATGAGGAGTTTTTGAAGAACATGGGAGGTGGAACGAGATGAGCAGACTGACGGACGCGCGGGGCGAGCTGGAACGCTACGAGCAGACAAAACCCGCGGACTACCAGAGCAAGTATCAGGGACAGATCAATGATGTGATGAGCAAGCTGAACGATCTGGGCGAGTATGACTATGACCCGGCGGCGGATACCGCTTACCAGCAGTACAAGAGCCAGTACGCCCAGAAGGCGAAGCTGGCAAACCAGAATGCACAGGCCAATGCCAGTGCCATGACAGGCGGCTACGGCTCAAGCTACGGCACGCAGGCGGGGCAGAAGGCCTATGCGGCGACCATGGACGATCTGGACAGCGTACTGGACGGACTGACGGCGCAGAACCGGGCGGAGTACAACACGAAAAAGAGCGGGCTGCAGGAACAGCTGAGCGGGCTGCAGAGTGCAGAACAGAACGACTATGCGAAGTACCAGAAGGACTACAGCCAGTGGCAGGACGGGCTGAGCTACCGGCAGAACGAGTATAACAACGCTTACAGCGAACAGCAGCAGAGCACTCGGAACGGCCTGGACGTTCTGGGCGGCATTTTGAGCTTTGCAGCGATGATCCTGCCGTTTTTCCTGTAACGCTTAGCAGGGCAAGACGGATGCTTTGGGAGAGAAGCATGACCCTCTCACCGTTTCCGTCTGCCTTCGGCAGCGCGAAAACGAAGCTCTCCCGAAGGGCGGGCTTTTCTTAAAGAAAGGAGAAAGACAATGGGAGTTTTTTCGAGACTGAACGAACAGCAGAAGAAGCAGACAGAGGCAGAAAATGCCATGCCGGGCGCTTATGAGAACCGGTATGACGAGAGCATCCAGAACGCGCTGGAAAACATGAACCGGCAGAACACGGCGGGCACGGGCTTTGACGGCTCGAACGTCGATTACCGGGGCGCGCTGAGCCGGTTGTTCGGCAATGCGGGCGCAGGTGCGGACGCCGCTGCGCAGACGGCAAACCAGCTTTCGGGCGGGTACGGCGCAAGCTGGGCGCAGAGCGCCGCAGACCAGAGCGCGGCCAGCAGGGCACAGGCCGGTGCGCCCAGCGCTCTTGCAAAGGCCAGAGCAGATGCGCTGACCCAATGGCAGCAGGAGCTGGCAGGCCAGAGCAGCCAGCTGGACAGCCTGCTGGGGCAGGATCAACTGGAGCGGGGCGAATACGACGGCAGTGTGGCCAATGCACAGGACTGGCGCAACTACCAGTACGGGCGCACGGAGCAGGCGAGGACGGAGAAGAACGACCTGCTGAGCAACGTTTGGAACGCTGTGCAGATGGTGGGCAACGCTGTGATGCAGGGCTATGATGCTTATAAAGGCTACCGGCAGCAGGACTGGGAAAACGCCTTTGCGGAGCGGCAGTACAGCGACAACCTGAGCCGCACGGAGCTGAGCGACCAGATGGCGGCGCTGCAGCAGGCAGCTGCATACAAACAGGCGGGCTTTGATGATGCGGCAAAACAGGTGCTGACGAAATACGGCCTGACGGATACGATGCTGGACAGCTGGCAGGGACTTTCGCAGGCAGATCAGGACAAGCTGACCTATCTGACCACTGCCGCAGGACTGGCGGGCAGCGGTTATGACACGGCGGCAAGGAACTATCTGACGGCGGCAGGGCTCGGCACTGACAGTATCGACTATTACAGCACTGTTGCAAACCGGCAGAATCAGAGCAATCTGAACTATCTGGCCGGGCAGCTGGCGCTGCAGAACCGGTACAGAACCACCGGCACGGGGAGAGGCAGCTCGAAGGGCGGCGGAAGCAGCAGAAGCAGCAGAAGCAGCGGAACGAGAAAAGCGGCAGCGTATACACAGCCACAGCTGAACACGATGCTGAATAAGTACAACACGATGAAGCCGACAGATCAGGGCTATGATTACTATACCGAGACGCTGGCGGACGCGGGACGCATCCCACGGCTTTCCGGAACAGGAAACCCGGGCAGGTCGAACGGCACGGCGTATGAGCAGGGCATGTACCATGCGCGGCAGTGGGCGAACGGCGGGTACAGCCAGAGCCAGATCGCCAGCAAACTGGCAAACGAGACCGGCCTGAGCAATGACCTGATCTCGAGCATCATGAACCAGATCGACTATGAGTGGCGCGGAACAAAGTGACGAGGTGAAACTATGGGATGGAACGCACAGGACATTGAAAAGCTGCGCAATGGGCAGAACAAGCGGACGGCAGCGCACACAGCTGCCACCGCACAGACGGCTGCACCCCGTTCTGCCGCACAGACGGCTTCCAATGTGCGGGGCTGGACGGCAGGTGACATTGCAGCCTTGCGCAGCGGCACCGGAACCAAAAAGACCACGGAAGCGTGGGAAAACCGCAGCGCGGGGGCAGGCACGCGGCTGTCGGGTACAGGAAGCCTGAGCGGGCAGGTGCTGGCGCAGATGATGGGCAGCACCGGAAGCACAAACCCGAAATTGCAGCTGGCGGTGCCGCAGACGAAGCAGAGCGCGCAGGCGTACCCGGGAAAGAACGGCATCGTGACCGGGCAGAGCGCAGCGCAGACGACCCCGTTGCGGGGTGGCACGGCGCAGCCGGAGTGGCTGACAAAGGCGCAGCCGGAAAACCGGACGGCGGAAAAGGCCTCTGCCCCGGCGGTGCGGGTGACGGGAACGGTGAAGCCGACAGAGCAGCAGCGCATTGCAGGCATTGCCCGGGGAGAAGAAGGGTGGTATGCACAGACTGCACAGAAGGTGAAGCAGTACACGGAAGACCTGAAAGCAACGGACGACTTCAGTGATTTTGACCGGCTGAACCAGTGGATGGACGCAGACCCGCGCCACCGGAAGCTGGTGAGCCTGATGCGCGCCGGCATGGGCGGGCAGAGCTATGCAGAGCGAAACAACGCCATGCAGCCCCGGAACGTGAGCGGCGCGGCAGCCAGCGCAGCCGTGCCGGAGAAGAGCGCTGGCGGACGGGGCTACACTGACGCGGAGCTGCTGGAAAAGGGCTACAGCCGCAAGGAGATCAGCGAGGCGCGGCAGTACATCGAAGATTTCGATGCTCTGCCTGGCTGGCAGCGTGCGGCACGCCGAACGGCAAATACCATTGGAGGCATCGGCGACACGGTGGCGTCATCGGTATTTCTGGCGGGAGAGACCGGCGTACAGAGCGTAAAGAACGCGGCGGCGACCAGCGGGAACTGGAAGCAACTGCAACAAAGCGTGCAGGACGATGACCGGCAAAGGACACTGCTGAACCTGATGACCGGCGGGAAGACCCGGTATGCCGAGCAGGATCACTCCATGCCGCTGGCGGGCAGCAGCCAGAGCGGGAGCGACTCAAATGCATACACGGATGCAGAGCTGATGGCAAAGGGGTACACCCGGCAGGAGATCGACAATATGCGTGCGCGTATTGTGGGTACGGAAGTAAAAGATAGTGTTGACCCGGAGAAGAGCCTTGGTTACCAGCTGTACAAGCGCGGACAGGATCTGACCGCCGCGGCGCAGGCGGGACTTAGCCCCATTGCAAAGCAGGCGCTGGGCATTGTGAGCAGCGCAGGCGAAAACCTTGCAGTAGCGGGCATCAACCCGGCGGCTGTGCTGCCGGTGCTGAGCGCCCAGGGCGGCGCGGAAGCCATGGGGCAGAGCATTGAGAAAGGCGAGAGCGCGGGCAAGACGCTGGCCGGAGGCCTTGCAAAGTTTGGCGCAGGCTGGGCAATCAACAGCGTGGGCGCAGCTGACCTTGCCAGAACCATGGGCAGCGACTATGCCAAGGACACACTGGCGGGAAAGCTGGCCGACGTGGTGCGCAGCGTGGCAGCGGATGGCCGGCTTGCGCAGCAGTACCCGGCGATTGCGAATACGATCTCGGGCGGTGTGGACAACGCCATGCAGGCCTTTGTGGAGACCTACGCGGACAAAGCAATTGACGCTGCACTGGGCGACAGCGAAGCCGCGCAGAGCATGTTTACGGCAGAGACCTTCCTGAATGCAGTGGAAAGCGGCCTGGCCGGAGGCGCGTCGGGTGCTTTGGGCGGTGCTGTGGGCACAGGGCTTGGAAAGATGAGCGCGGCGCTGGATGCAAGGACGGCGGCGGGCGGGCACACGACTGCCCCTCATCAGTCACCGCAGGTGCAGCAGGCTGTGCGGGATGAACTGCGGGCGCAGACGGAGGACGAACTCCTTCAGCCGCCTGCGGGCGGCACAGAACCCCACTCTGCCGCTGACGCGGCATCTCTCCCCGACGCGGGGAGAGTCTATCTCAAGGAGGGAGCCATGGGGACGGAACGGGAGGTGGCAGACAATAACAAAACCGGCCTTTCCGATAACGAAAAGGCCGGGGCGGATAACACAAAGGACGTGAGATATTCCATTCAGGTGGACGCGGACGGAAAGAACTTTGTCCAGATCGACAAGGATATTCTGGATGGTGTTGCACCGGAGAACCAGCTGAATGTGGTTCGAGATGCTATCCGTGATTTGTTCCCGGAAGGATTTGAACGGGACGGAAAACACATTGACAATACCCGTGAGGGGCGCGGGGAATTTGTGCGCTCCAAATATTCACGGACGCTGGAAACGGCAAACCCGGAAGTTCATGCGGACAAAATGCGGATGGCAGGAAATCTGGATGAAATCATTCAGACGTCCAGTGATGTGCAGAATGAGGAGGCAAAACACAAAAATGCGGAGTCATTCAACAGAGGAAAAGTGAATGTCCGTGTGGGCACGAATGATTACAGCGTTGACGTGGTGACGGCCATCAAAAATGATGGTCGGGAAGTATCTTATGATCTGGTAAACATTCAGCCGACAAAAATAAATGCTCCGAATGCAAATGCATCCGAAGCACTTGGAGATTCCCGGCGAACTATAGCCGAACCTGCTGAAGCTGACCACAGAGGACAACCGGAAACCCCGCTGAAGTCCACGGACGCGACCACGGTGCAGGAAAGCATCGGCAGCAGCGCGGGCGGGACTCCTAGCACCAATGTAACACAGCAGGCGGGCAAAGTCAACGGAAACGAGGCGAAAAGCAGCCCGGCGGACTATGCGGATGTGGAGCTGCGGGCGGACATGGCGAACCTTGACACGGACAGCTGGACGCGGGCAGAGCAGGCGGAGACGGCAAAGAGCCTTGCGCAGCACTACCGGATGAGCGATGCAGCGGTGCAGACCGCGGCGGACAACATGCCGGAAGGTGTGGGTGCGGAAGTGTATGCACCGGCGGCAGCAATGCTGTACCGGCTGGGCGTGAACGGCGAGGGCAGCAGCTTTGAGGACGCCCTGAAACTGACTGGCGGAGGCGGCGCGCTGAGCGGTGCGGTGCAGCAGGTGCTGGCGGTGGGGGACACCGGCCGCACAGCGCTGAACCTTGCATACCTGCAGGGCAGGGGCGAAGCGGAACACTACCGGGAAGTGAAAGCGGCAGAGCTGGGCAGGCAGCCCGGAAAGGAAGCACTGCGGCCGGATGCGGGAACGCTGTACAACCCGGACGGCAGCGTAAGGCAGAGCAAGCGCGCGGACGATGCGCTGATCGAGCTGACAGCGGGGGCAAACGGCGTGGCAGCGCAGCGGGTGGTGAAAGGACTTGGAGAGAACGCCAAGGGTCTGATCCGCAGCGCAGCGGGCGCGGTGTTTTACTCGGGCGAGGCCGACACGGCCACGGTACTGCATGAGACGCTGCACGAGGTGAACAGCTGGGACGCAAAGGGCGGACAGGAGCTGATCGACGCCTTTGAACACTACCTTGTGGTACAGAACGGCATGGAAAGCGTACAGCAGCTGGTGGAAAGCTACCTTGACCGGTACGAGCAAGCAGGCCAGAGCCTGACCTACAATCAGGCCATGGAAGAGATCACTGCAGACGCGATGCAGAGCATCTTCGGGGATGAAGAGAGTTTTAAGAATTTTTTGCGCCAGCAGGCAGCGGAAGCAAAGATGAACGTGGCCGCACAGGGCAAGACCGACCGGGTGATGACGAAGATCGAGAACCTTTTGAAGAAGGTGCTGAGCGACATCAGGAGCCTTTTGGTGAAGCAACCCGCCAACGCGGCGGCCAAGGCAGCAAAAACGCTGACAGAGGCACAGCTGAAAGACCTGCAGCAGATCTATTTCAGCCATCAGGCGGACGCGGGCGAAAATTACCGCGCTGCGCTGGAAGCAAACGGCGGGGCAAACAAAAACGCCGCTGCCATCAGCGATGCGGCAGCGGGTGAGGGAAAGTATTCCATTGATGAACGGTTTGAGGATGAGATCGACCGCCTGAACAAAAAGACAGATGATTACATGATCTCGGTCGGCAAAACCTCGGAGGTGTTGAAAAGCATCGGCGTGAAAGACCAGACCATTTTATGGAATGCCGGTAAAATCAAGAAGATCCTCACAAAGCACAGCGAAGCAAACTATAAAGCGGGAAAAGATAAGTCCATCATGACACCGGCGATCATCAAACAGGTGCCGCAGGTGCTGGAAAACCCGGTGGTGGTGCTGCACTCTAACGAGCAGACCGGCGCAGACCAGGGCAAAAACTACGGAAGCCGAATTTATATGTTCGGCGAAGTGACGGATGCACTGGGGCAGCCGGTGAGCGTTTCACTGGAATTACTGCCGACCCGCAAAAATGGATTGGAAATGGATAACATTGCCCTCACCAGCGCCTATGGGAAAAGCAACATACAAGGTGCGCTGAACACAGACCAGATCCTGTACATTGACCCGAACAAAAAAAGAACCGCAGCATGGTTGGGCAGTACTGGGCTCCAATTGCCGGTTCCCCCAACCATGTACGGTTCCAGAGGTACCTTAACATACTTCGGTGATTCTGTCAAGATGATGAGCCAAAATTCCCGCAACGCGAAACTGGCACAATTCATGACGCAAGAAGAGGGAAAAACGGAGACCCGCTACCAGCTGGACGTGGACAGCGAGGACGTGGAAGCGGCAAAGGAAGCACAGCTGGGCAAAGGGCGCGAAGCAGCTGAGACGGTGCAGAAGATCGCGGAGATGACCGAGGGGGCAAAAGTTTCGGACGAGAGCCTGGAACGCATTGCCCGGAAGATGGTGAAGCAAAGCTCCAGCAAGGCCGACGCAAAGATGCTGGCAAACCGTCTGCGGGCGCTGAGCGACTACCTGAGCAGCGGCAGGGCGGACATGGCCGAGGCACACGGCTTTGTGCTGGACATGGCGCAGCAGATCATGGAGCGCAGCGCAAAGAAAAACGACGAGCTGTGGAAGCAGTACCCGGAGCTGCACGAGATGGGCATGAGCCTTGAAAAGGGCAGCAAGGACTACAATGAAGTGTTGTACCGGTATGGCAGCTGGGCGGAAGCGCGCAAGGAGCTGGCAAAGCACGGCGTGAAGCTGACCCTGACCAAAAACGGCGAGATCAGCCGGTGGGATGCGGACTTTACGGAGCTGCAGGGGATCGGCGGAGGACTGTTCCCGACCGAGACACCCACGAGCGCAGCAGACGCACTGGACGCCATGGCAGCGGCACACGACGCCATAAAGCCCACGATGGAGAGCGCCTACGACAGCGATTGGGATGCTGCCAAGCAGGAAATGGCGATGGAGATCTGGGGCGAATATCTGGGCTTGCCGGGCATTGCCAGCGAAAAGAACGCGGCGCTGCGGGCGGAGTTTGCCGAAAAGCGGGAGCGGATGAACACAGCCGCACGGAAAGAGGCCATCCGGCTGCAGGCGGAAGCGAACCTTGCGGCAGCGAAGCAGCGGGGCACAGAACGGCAGAAGATGCGCAAATATTATGCGCAGGGACAGGCGGAATCGGAGATCCGGCTGGCGCAGGCACAGATCAAAAACGCTGAACGGCTGGCAAAGGTGCGGGAGAGCAGGGACAAGGACAACACCCGGCGGGCGATCCGGAAGGCGGCGGGGCAGCTTACAAAGATGATCGAGCACGCAGGAGACGACTTTAACAAATACGTGCCGGAATACCTGCTGGACAAGGTGCTGCCGGTGGCACAGTTGGCGAACGAAGCCATCGGAAACCGCGAGACCGCGCAGCGGCTTGCCCAGCTGGCGCACCGGGGAGAAGCGGGCTGGACATACGCGCCCATAAAGGACGGCCGGGCACAGATGGAAATGGCTATGGAAGGGCTGCGCCGAGGCATCCAGCGGGAGGTGAAGGAGAGTGACCGTGCAAGCATGGAGTGGCAGAACAGCGGCCTTGCGGACGCCATTGACAGCTGGCTGATGGATGTGAACGACAACCGGGAAAAGGAGATCGCGCGGTTGGAAGCGACCATCCGGGAGAGCAGGAAGTGGGGTGAGCGGTACGGCGGCATCGAGGGCACTGCGCTGGAGGCTTACCAGAATGCGCTGCAGGAGGAGCTGAACGGCTACCGGAACGGCGGCATGGCGACACTCTCCACGGATGAGCTGCGGGGGCTGCGGGACATCCTTGACCAGACGCTGCACATCATCAGGATGGACAACGTGGTGGTGGGCGCACAGGAGGACGCCATGATCGATGACTTTGCACAAGGCGCGAAGGAGGAGATCGAGAGTGCAAAGGGCATTGACAAGAAGGAGGGAAAACTCCACAAACTCAACCGGAAATTCAACAGTTACCGGATGAACACCATGAACATTGAGCGGATGTTTGAGCGGATGGGCGGATACGTCCACGGCGGGTACATGGAAAATCTGGGAAAGATGCTGAACGATGGGCAGCGGAAGAAAACGAAGATCCTGATCGAGGGCACCCACATTTTTGACAAGGTGGCGGGACCCGGGCATGAGAAGGAACTCTACCACTTTACCCACGACCTTGTGGATATCGGTCTGAAAGACGACAGCGGCAGGGTGCGGAGGATCACCCACAGCCAGCTGGCAGAGCTGGCTGTGCAGCTGCAGAACAAGCAGGGCGTGCACCACATTGTGAACGGCGGCATCACGCTGGAAAACATGGAGGCAAAGGTTTCCGGCGATGCAGAGCTTGCAAAGCTGGACAAGGCCACCGTACACGCGGGGCAGCTGCAGGTGACCGATGCGGAAGGAAAGCCACTGAATGCCTACGAACTGAGCCGGAACGAGGATGCGGAGCGGCGCAGCCTGCTGGAGGAGATCGACAAGCACCTGACCGATTACGACCGGGCGTGGATGGAAGCATACAAAGAGTCGAACCGGCTGATGAGCGGGTACATCAACGAGACGAGCCTGATTTTGAGCGGCACGCGGAAGGCCACCACAGAAAACTACATCCACATCAACGTGGACAGCGACACGAACCCGGAGCAGAACATGGGTATCCGGTACGACAACAGCGCGGCAAACCCGAATTTTTTGAACCACCGCGTGAACAGTTCAAAGCCGGTTTTGCTGGTGGGACTTGTGCAGCAGGCCGTGACCAGCATCGAGAACACCGCACAGTATGCGGGCATGGCGATCCCGCTGCGGAACGCGGAGAAGATTTTGAACAGTATGCCCGGCGGAAGAACACTGTTCAAGTCGATCGAGGAAAACTTCGGCACGGCGGGGCGCGAGTACATCAACAAGGCACTGGCCGACCTGTGCGAAGTGAAGGACAGCCGAGAAGTGGGAGACGGCGCTTTTGCAAAGCTACGCAGCTATGCGGCACAGGCAGCGCTGAACGCCAACGTGAACGTGACGCTGTTGCAGGCGGCATCCCTGCCCACGAGCGCGGCGGAGCTGGGCTGGGGAGCTACAGGCAGCGCATTTGTACAGTTCAACAAAAATCTGTTCGACCCGCGGAACGCGTTCCGGTTTTTTGGCGCAGACATGGACAGCAGCCTGACCAAAATTGAACAGCGGATGGCGGAGCACGGTGACGAGCTGCTGGCTTACCGCTTGCGGGGCACCGGGGCGGGCGAGATCGGCAGTGCGGAAGCGCAGAAGGGCTTTTTAGGCCGGACGCACGATGCCGCCCGAAACAGCAGCAACAAGGCTGTGAGCGGCGTGACGCGGGCGGCGGACAGGGTGGTGAGCCTGTGGACGGCAGGCATCACGAAAATGGACGAGATCACGGTGGCGGCGTGCTGGAGGGGCGCCGAAAGCTATGTGAAGGCGCACCCGGAAGAGTTTGCGGCCGGGGCTGAGGTGATGAACAGCCCGGAATACTGGGCAGCGGTGAATGAGAAGTTCCAGCAGGTGGTGGAGCACACACAGCCCAACTACACCACCATGCAGCGGACGGGATTCCAGCGCTCCAAAAACGAGATGACCAAAACCTTGATGATGTTCAGTACCCAGCGCCAGCAGAACGCGCAGATCCTGACGGCGGCTATAGAAGATCTGGCGGCACAGGAGGCACGGTACAAGGGCGTGAACACCGAGGAGGCAAAGCAGGCAAAGGCGAAAGCTATAGCCAGAGCGTGGAACGCGGTGAGCAGCCAGGCGGTGCAGACGACGGTGATCGCAGCGCTGGGCGTGGGCGTGAAATTCGGGCTGCATCGGTGGAAAGACCTGCAGGACGACAACGGAGACATGACTCTGTGGAGCGCGGCGGCGGACTTCTTCCGACAGTGGATCAAGAGCTTCGGCAGCAACTGGACAGGCGTGAGCGAGGCGGTGACGGCGGCAGACCTGATCCGGTCGGGCGGCACGACCACCTACTCGGCCATCAGCATGAACGGCATCGAGGTGCTGAACGATATTGTGGACAAGATCCACACGGTATGGCAGCTGGAAGCCAAGGATACCAGCGGCATGACCGAAGAGCAGCTGGACGCCTACAACGACAAGATGCGGGAGGCCGTCGTGGACATGCTGGGGCAGTTTGCAGCGGCAAGAGGCATCCCCTACTCAAACCTGAAAAAGCAGGTGGAGGCGGTGAACGGGTGGGCAGACACCCTGAACAACTGGAACAAGAAGGGCGGCAACTTTGACAGCCTGCCCCAGAGCGCCACCGGCCAGTATGACCGGCTGTACAATGCGTACCTGAGCGGTGACAGCATTGAAGCTCGGGCAGCTGTGGAGAAGCTGAACGGCATGGCGGAAGCGGGGATCATTACCGAAAACAAGATGTACCAGCAGTTGACAAGCCGCCTGAGGGACAACGACCGGATCAAGGAAGCGGCAAAGCAGACCAACGCGGGCAACTGGGAGGCACGGAAGGAGATCCTTGACGACATGGCCGATGAGCTGAACGAACTGCTGGGCACCAGCGGCAGCGACGCCCATGATGCGATCGTGAAAGCCATCGATGCCGTGAGCGTAGCGCAGTATGCAGCAGAGCGCGGCCATGACAAGAAGGACGGCTATTACACCGACCTGAAGGCGGCGGCTGCGGCCGGAGACGTGAAGGAGATGCAGACGGAAGTGAACAGCCTGCTGAAGGCAGGAAAAACGGCGGACAGCATCAAGGACGCCATCTCGAAAGCGGTGCGGGACGAGTACAAGGCGGGCAGCGACAGTGACCGGGAAGAAATCGAAGAATCGCTGCTGCAGTTGGTGGGCGAAGACGGCGAGACACCGCTGTACACGGAAAAGACCTTCAGCGCATGGGCGCAGAGCGCAGAGAAGGAGGCGGAAGAAAAAGAATTTGACCGGCATGACCTGCTGAAATAAGAGACAAGAGAAGCCCCGGCGTGATGGATTTCACGCCGGGGCTTTGCGCTGGAAACCTTGCAAAAAGTCTGCAACGGCGACGACCGCTGCCAGTGGCAGAAACAGGGAGGAGCTGTTGGGGCAGCGGCCGGCAGGATGCAAGGCTCTGGCAGGAGCCGAAGCAGACGCCGGGAGCCGCAACCCGTACTCGCTGCGCGAGACCACTGAAACGGAGGACTTTGCAAAAAGTCCGCAGTATTTTTGGACTCACAGCTGCGGTAAACTGGAGAAAAGCGAAAGGAGGAAACCATGCAGATCAAGATCATTGAAAAGCATTTCGGCGGGGTGGAGTTTACCCCGGAAATGCGGGTGCTGCATCTGGGAGGACAGAGCAGCGCGAACGTGGAGCGGCTGGAGTTTCAGCTGCCGGAGAGCTGGCAGGGCAAGAGTGTGACGCTGCACATCCAGCGGCAGGACGGCACGATGCCATCGCCGATTTTGCTGGACGAAAACAACAGCTGTGCGGTGGGCAAGAAGCTTACGGCCTCGCCCTGCGGGCAATGGATGCTGCTGGCACTGGGGGAGGACGGATTCCGGGCACTGACGCGGCCGGCAAAATACGACTGCTACGAGACACTGGCCACCGACGGTGACGCGGAGATCAGCCCGACGCAGTACGAGACCTTTGTGGCGCAGGTGGTGGGCTATGCAAACGCTGCGCAGAACGGTGCGAAGGAAGCCCGAAATGCGGCAGCGGCGGCAAAGCGGGATGCGAACAAGGCGGAAGCGGCAAGGATGGAGGCTGCAACAGCAGCGTCCGAGGCCGGAGCGGCGCAGAGTGCGGCGGAAGGCAGCGCGAGCCGCGCAGAAAGAGCGGCTGACCGGGCAGAGCTGACCGCGCCCTCAGACGGCGCAGTGCGCAGCGTGAACGGCAAGGGCGGCGTTGTGACCCTGACGGCGGAGGATCTTGGTGCGGTTGGGGCGAACAGCGCGGGCTACGTGAAGAGCATTTCGCTGACAGACCGCACCCTGACGCTGACCTTCGGTGACGGAAGCACGAAGACCATGCAGACCAAGGACACCACGACACTGGAGAACATGACCGGCATCCTGCCCGCAGCACATGGCGGCACCGGAAAGAATGCCCCGCTGACTGCGGAGGACGTGGGTGCGGTGGAAAAGGGGAGCGGCGACTACCTGAAGGGCGCAACGCTGCAGGACGGAAAACTGGTGCTGAGCTTCGGCAACGGCAGCACGGTGAGCTATGGGTACAACCTGCCAACCGCTGCCTCGGGTGTGCTGGGCGGTGTCAAGCTGAGTGAGGACTTCACGGTAGACGCAGACGGCACGCTGCATCTGGCGGGCGGTACTGCCCCGGACCCTTACCCCGTTGGTATCGTGATCTCGATGGTGGGCGACACCAGCCCCGCCGCCTTGTTTGGCGGCACATGGGAGCAGGTGGCATCTGAACGGGTGCTGATGGGCGCGTCCAGCACCCACGCGGCCGGCACCACAGTAGAAGCCGGACTGCCGAACATCAAGTTCTCGTTCACTGCGGCTACCGTTGTGACCAACTCTAGAGGTGGGAGCAACTATACTGATTGTGCAGCCGAATCATCTACTTTCAATTTGAATGCATCCAGGTCCAATGCCATCTACGGCCGCAGCAAAACCGTGCAGCCCGCCGCCTACTATGTGCACTACTGGCAGCGTGTGGCCTGAAAAAGGAGGTTTTGAACTATGAAGATCCTTGACGAGACCGGTGCGGTCATCGAAAGCCCCGACCTGACGCTGGGCTACCTGACAGCTGACACCGAAGAGATCACCCACCCTGCTGTAGAGGGTGTAGAGGAGCTTTTCCACTATGAGACGGTGGCCGAGTACCCCAATGGCGGCAAAGATGTGCAGAAGATCGTTGACCGCCCCGGCGTGCCCGCGCAGGCCGCATGGACTGAGCAGGTGCCCATCCAGAAGTACATCCGCTACACCGCCGAAGAGCTGGCCGCGCAGGAGGAAGAGCGCAAAAAGGCCGAAGCCCGGGAGAAGCTGCCGGAGCGTGTGGACGCGCTGGAAACCGCAAACGACGATATTATTTTAATGATGGCTGATTTGATTGGAGGCTGATTTTTATGAAAACCCTGAACGCACTCAAACTTCGCATTATGACCCGCGCTTTCAAAATCCGCATTGCCGCCGGTGAAGTCTTTGAAGACATCGCCGCCGACTACCCGGCTCTGGCCACGGACGATCTGGAAGCCATCAAGGCCGAGCTGGAGAAGTAAAGGAGTAAGCCATGAGCAAAACCATCATGGACGTGTCCCGGCATCAGGGCACGATCGACTGGGCAAAGGTCAAGGCGTCCGGCCAGATCGACGGCGTCATGATCCGCGCCATGGGCAACAGCGGGGCGGGCAAAGCCAGCAAGCCGTACCTCGACCCCTATTTCGCCCGCAACTACGCCGAGTGCACCCGCGTAGGGCTGCCGGTGGGCGTGTATGGCTACTTCAAGGCCACAACCCGCGGCGAAGCGGATAAGGAGCTGGCCTGCTTCAGGCAGCTGCTCACCGGCAGGAGCTTTGACCTGCCTGTGGCGGTGGACATCGAGGACACGCTTCAGGCGGCCCTGAGCAAGTCCGCTCTGACCGACATTGTGGCCCACTGCCTGAGCGTGGTGGAGAGATGGGGCGTGTACGCCATGCTCTACACCGGCATGTATTTCGGCCAAACTAATTTGTACATGGGCGGCGCTGCGCTGAAGCCCTACGACGTGTGGCTGGCGAGATACCCCAAAGACCAGCGCAAGACCAAGCCTGAGGATAAGCCCAAAACGGCGTTTGCCTTCGGCATGTGGCAGTACACCAGCACTGCCCGCGTGCCCGGCGTGAGCACCAACGTGGACTTGTCCCGCGCATACAAGGACTACGCGGCGATCATCCGGCGTTCCGGTCTGGGCGCGGTGAAGGGGGTGTGACCAATGGAAAGCATTCTTGCTGCCGCAGGCATTCCGACGGCGGTGCTGGGACTTCTTGTCTGGCAGCTGAAGCGGCGCATTGAACGTCAGGAAGCGCGTCAGGAAGCCGCAGAGAAAGCCCGCGAGGAGTTCGAGACGAACCTGTACGAAAGCTCCCTCGCCGCCATTGCACTGGGAGAAGCCACCGCCAAAGCCGTGCAGCGCATCCCGGACGCACACTGTAACGGCGATATGCACGCCGCCCTCGACTACGCGGCCGAGGTGAAGCATAAGCAGCGCGATTTTGTCGCCAAGCGCGGCATCAGCGCGATCATCAACTGAGAGAAAGGAATTTGACCATGGAAGCAGTATTGACCAATATCTTGAACGTTGTCCCCGGCTGGCTTGCCCTCGTCCTGATGCTGGGCGGCTTTGCCTTCTACGTCCTCGGCGCCATCCGGCTTGGCTACGGCGCGACCGTCCGTCCGCTGGTGCTCGACCTGATCGAGCGCGCAGAGCATGAGATTCAGGGCACCAAGCGCGGGCAGGAACGCAAGGCGTGGGTCGCCGCAAAGCTCCGCGCCGCTCTGGACGCCAGCCGCTTCGGCAGGCTCTTCAGCTGGGCGATCACCGACGAGACCATCGGCAGGGTGATCCAGTTCTGCTTTGACAGGGCGAAGGATGTTATCAAGCAGTAAATTCGATACATAGCATACCAGTGCAACGATTTAAGCAGGTGAAAAGAACGCGGGTCAAGGAGGGAAGAGAGCGACTTGTCTGACTTGCATTTGACTTGCATCATAAGATTTTTTTAAGGCAAACAAGGGCAATTAAGGCACTTTTGTCCGAGAAAGCAGGACGGAAAGCAAAAAGAAAACTCCCCGAAAAGTGAGGCTTGAAGCCACTTTTCGGGGAGTTCGTTTTGGAGCTACTGACCTGATTCGAACAGGCGACCTGCTCATTACGAGTGAGCTGCTCTACCAGCTGAGCCACAGTAGCAGATCAAATATTCTGCAACAGAAGATATTTTATCACACTTCGGAAACGCTGTCAAGAACGGATTTTATACAGTGCAACAAAACGGGATCTTCGGCGTTGCAAAATAAAACCGCCCTTCAAGCAAATTCCTGAAAGGCGGCGCGAAACATAAAATTTTATTTTGAAAATCTCTGCCCGACCCAGATACAGATGCAGGCACCCACGACCGAAATGAAGAACGAGGTAAGGGTGCCGGTTGCATGGACGCCGAGCAGGCTGAACACAAGTTCACCCACAAAGCTGCCCAGAACACCCATCAGGATATTGCGCCCGAAGGATGTCTCGGTGCCCATAAAGCGTCCGGCAACGTAGCCGGCAAGCGCACCCACCAGCACGCCTACGGCCAGTGAAGCGATGATGCCGATGAGAGAGAACAACCCCATCAGACAGCCTGCCAGAACGCAAATCAGGGAAATGATAAGCAGAATCGTCAGTGTAATCATAAGAATACCTCCTAAATTACAGAGCCGCCGACTCGCTGGAGCGTTCCAGCGCAAAGCGGCAGATGTCGTTCAAACAGCATTTTTCACATTCTGGTTTGCGTGCGCTGCACACAGCCCGGCCGTGGATTACGAACCGATGGCACAGGTCGCTGCCTTCTTCCGGCGGGATGATCTTCCAAAGAGCCATCTCCACCTTCTGCGGCTCCTTGATGTCATCCACAAGGCCGATTTTATTGCACAGCCGGATGCAGTGAGTGTCGGTTACGATGGCCGGTTTGCCAAACACATCCCCCATGATGAGGTTTGCGCTTTTGCGCCCCACGCCGGGCAGAGCCAGAAGCTCTTCAAAGGAAGAGGGAACCTGACCGTTGTATTGATCTCGCAGCATCCGCATGCAGGCACAGATGTCCCGAGCCTTGGAGTGCCCAAGACCGCAGGGCTTCACGATCGCCTCAATGTCCTCCGGCTCTGCGGCAGCCAGAGCGGCTACATTGGGGTATTTGGCAAATAAATCTTCTACCACGATATTTACCCGGGCATCGGTGCATTGCGCCGCCAGACGCACGCTGACCAGAAGCTGCCACGCATGGTCGTAGTCTAGGGTGCACCCGGCGTCCGGATACTCTTTCTTCAGCCGGTCAATGACCTCCCGCGCCAGTGATTTTTTTGCGGTAAGGTCTTCCGGCACTTTTTTGCGTACAAGCATTTACCTCACTCCTTTTTTGAATAAAGGGTCAAGCTGATAATACCATGTTTTACTTTTTTTGTAAACGATTGTCGAACAATATCTGAGAATGATTTTCAGATAAAACCTTGCTCTTGCAGACAAAATGCGATATACTATAAAAAATACCGGGTGTTCTGCCCGGCGTAAGGGAGGGGAACACAATGAATGAACCGCTGGCGCAGCGTTTGCGGCCCAAGACACTGGCGGATGTGTGCGGGCAGCAGCATCTTCTGGCACCGGGGCGGGTGTTCCGCCGTACCATTGAGAGCGGGCGCATCCCCAATATGATCTTCTACGGCCCCTCTGGCACGGGCAAGACAACGGTAGCTCGTATTATCGCAGAGAACAGCGGCATGACTCTGCACAAGCTCAACGGCACATCCTGCGGTACCGGAGATATCAAAGCGGTGCTCAAGGATATCGGAACATTGGCCGGGGCAGGGGGGATCCTGCTGTATCTGGACGAGATCCAGTACCTGAACAAAAAACAGCAGCAGAGCCTGCTGGAATGCATTGAGGACGGCTCGGTCACGCTGATCGCGTCCACCACGGAGAACCCGTACTTTTACATCTATAATGCGCTGCTGTCGCGGTGCACGGTATTCGAGTTCAAATCGCTTTCAGCGGCAGATGTGGAACGCGGCCTGCACAACGCCGTGAAGAAACTCTCGGAAGGCGGTGAGCCGGAGATCAGCATAGACGAGGACGCCTGTGCGTATCTGGCTGAGAGCGCCGGCGGTGACCTGCGCAAGGCGCTGGGATGCCTTGACTTTGCGGTAACGGCAGCTCCCATCGAAGATGGAAAAAAGCGCATCACGCTGGAGATGATCCAACAGGTCACCCGCCGCACGGCCATGCGCTATGACCGGGAGGGCGATGACCACTACGATATCGTGTCGGCCTATCAGAAGTCCATGCGCGGCTCTGACCCGGATGCGGCGCTTCACTATCTGGCGCGGCTGCTGGAGGCCGGTGATCTGCCATCAGCCTGCCGCCGCCTGATGGTCTGTGCCTGTGAGGATGTGGGGCTTGCATACCCGCAGATCATCCCCATCGTGAAAGCGGCGGTGGATGCTGCCAACATGGTGGGTCTGCCGGAAGCGCGGCTGCCGCTGGCGGATGCGGTCATTCTGGTAGCCACCAGCCCCAAGTCCAACAGTGCCCACAATGCCATCAACGCGGCAATCGCAGATGTACAGGCCGGGCGTACAGGCCCCATCCCGCGTCAACTGCAGAACAAACACTATGATGGTGAGGATGCACTTGTGAGAGGGCAGAATTACAAATATGCCCACGACTACGACCACCACTGGGTGGAGCAGCAGTATCTGCCGGACGCCATCAAGGATGTCAGGTACTACACATTCGGCGACAATAAAAATGAACAGACCGCCCGTGCCTACTGGGCAAAGATCAAGGGTGAGGAAAACGTCTGAACAAGACTTTTTGTACAAGGAAAAAAGCAAAGGAGAACGATATGCGCTATTCCAAACAGCGAGAGCTGGTCATGCAGACCGTACAGGCTTTGTGCGACCACCCGACTGCCGAGGAAATTTATGATACGGCAGTCAAAGAGTGCCCGGGGCTGAGCCTTGGCACGGTATACCGCAATCTGAACAGTCTTGTCGAGATGGGGCGGGTGCGCCGGGTATCGATCCCGGGCAAGGCGGACCGGTTCGACCATACGCTGCCCTGGCACAGCCACCTGTACTGCACAGTATGCGGCTGTGTGACCGATGCTGAGGTGGATGAAAAACAGGTAATGAAGCTCGTGCGCAACCAGAAAGGGCAGGTGCAGGATTGCGCTGTAGTGCTCATCGGTGTGTGTGAAGCATGTTGTGAAAAGCAAATATGTGAAAATATGCTGTGACCTTCCGGAAAAATATGCCGTACCCCTTGCCCCAAACGCACAAAGAGCGTATACTAAAGAGAGCTTTCGGAGCAAAAGGACAAAAAGATTTCGCCGCGAGGGAGAGAGGATCCCTGCGGAGAAGGATGGTTTCATTGGAATATATTAGTTTTGAACATAACAATGTTGCGGCAGAACTCGTGAAGCAGACATACGATACCCCGCCGCTGGCCTTTGTGCACAGCTATGGCTGCCAGCAGAATGTCAACGACGGTGAGCGCATCAAAGGCGTTCTGGTGGATATCGGCTACGGGCTGTGCGACAAACCGGAGGATGCGGATCTCATCCTCTTCAACACCTGCGCCGTGCGCGAGCACGCAGAGCAGCGTGTGTTCGGCAACGTAGGTGCCCTGAAGGGACTCAAGGAAAAAAAGCGTGGCCTGATCATCGGCCTGTGCGGCTGTATGGCCAATCAGAAACAGGTGGTGGAAAAACTGCGTCGGAGTTACCCCTATGTTGACCTTGTGTTTGGCGTAGACGGGATCGACACCCTGCCGCAGCTCATTGCCCAGAAATTGCAGAGGCACAAGCGTGTGCTGATGGATCCGGCACAGCGCCCGGTCATCGTGGAGAACATCCCGATCCGGCGCGAAAGCGAGTTCCGCGCATGGCTGCCCATCATGTATGGCTGCGACAACTTCTGCACATACTGCATTGTGCCCTATGTGCGCGGCCGCGAAAAAAGCCGCAAGCCGGGCGATATCCTTGCAGAGTTCCGCGGCCTTGTGGAGGCGGGGTACAAGGAGATCACGCTGCTGGGGCAGAACGTCAACAGCTATGGTAAGGGTCTGGAGGAGCAGATCGACTTTTCTGACCTGCTCAACCTGCTGTGCACCGTGCCGGGGGACTACCATATCCGCTTTATGACCAGCCATCCGAAGGATGCCAGCCATAAGTTGATCGACACCATTGCCGCTCAGCCGAAGCTGTGCAGGCACCTGCATCTGCCGGTGCAGTGCGGTTCGGATGAGCTGCTGAAGCAGATGAACCGCCACTACACTGTGGAGCAGTACCTTGAACTCATCGAGTACGCCCGCAAGACCGTGCCCGGCATCACCTTCTCCAGCGATATCATCGTGGGCTTCCCCGGCGAGACCGAGGAGGATTTTGTCAAGACGCTGGAGCTGGTGCAGAAGGTGGGCTATATGCAGCTGTTCACCTTTATCTACTCCAAACGCACCGGCACAAAGGCCGCCGACATGCCCGACCCCACTCCCCGCAAGGAAAAGACCGATCGCATGACCCGTCTGCTCAAGGTGCAGGACGAGATCGCGATGGCTCTGGTCAAAGCACAGGTGGGGCAGACCGTCCGGGTTCTGGTAGAGGGCTTTGGACGCAGCGAAGGCACGCTGTCCGGTCGTCTGGACAACAACCTGACGGTCGAATTTGCCGCAGACGATTCCCTGATTGGCAGCTATGCCAACGTACACCTCACCGGCGCACGTGCAACTGTGCTGCTGGGTGAGCTTGTCTGAGAGCTTCCGGGGCGGTGCCCCTGAACGTATCAATAAAAAGGAGAACCATACAAATGGATTGCATTGATCTTTTCAAGCGCGCAGCCGTTGCGCTGCAGACCGATAGCCGCTACCTCATTCTGGATCAGGCACGTAAGGCCAACGATAAGGACGAAGAGCTGCAGAACCTGATCGGGGAGTTCAACCTCGCCCGCATGGATCTGAACAACGAGATCGGCAAGACCGAGCGCAACGACGCCCGCATCGCTGAGCTCAACGAGAAGGTGAACAGCCTGTACGGCCAGATCATGGGCAACGAGGGCATGGTGGCTTACAATGAGGCAAAGCGTGAGTGCGAGAACCTCGTCAACTATATTGATGCCATCATCAACACCGCAATGAACGGCGGGGATCCTATGACTGTGGAAGAGCCTTCAGCATCCTGCACGGGCAGCTGCTCCACCTGCGGCGGCTGCCATTAAGCAAACAACCTTTTCTGCAAAACGCGGCTGTTCTGAACAGACCGCGTTTTGTTTGCCGCAGCGGTTACAAGCCGCAAACTTATGCATAGAACGGGAGAGAGGGAAACCATGGCAGAGCTGTCGCCCATGATGCAGCAATATCTGGAAATCAAAAATCAACACAAGGACGAGATTCTCTTTTACCGCATCGGTGACTTTTACGAGATGTTCTTTGACGACGCCATCACAGCGTCCAGAGAGCTGGATCTGACCCTGACGGGCAAGCAATGCGGTCTGGAGGAGCGTGCGCCCATGTGCGGCGTGCCGTTTCACAGCTACGAGGGCTATGTGGCGCGGCTCATTGCCAAGGGCTACAAAGTGGCGATCTGTGAACAGGTGGAAGACCCCGCCAAAGCGAAAGGGCTTGTCAAGCGCGATATTATCCGAGTAGTCACACCCGGTACGGTCATCGAGAGCAGCATGCTGCAGGATGACCGTAACAACTACATCGCGAGCATCTACCTGAAGGGAAAAAAGGCAGGTCTGTGCTTTGCGGATGTCTCGACGGGAACAGCGCATATCACAGAGCTGAGCGCAGATAAGATCGCACAGGCGGTCATTACGGAGCTGTGCCGCTACCACCCAAGCGAAGTGCTGATGAACCCCGGTTTGCTGGATTGCCGCGAGGTAACAGCCTACATCAAAAAGAATATGACCTGTTCTGTGGAGCTCGTAGAGGAGGAGCGCTACGCTCCGGGTCTTGTGACCGCTGCACTGGAAACGCAGTTCGGACGCAGCTGGGCTCAGAGCACCGGGATCGCGGAAGATGGTCTTGTGCGCTTTTCCATGGCGGCGCTGCTGGAATATCTCCACGATACACAGATCAAGGGCGTGGAGCGCCTGAAGACGGTCATTGCTTATAATAAGACGCAGTTTATGCGGCTTTCGCCGGTGACACGGGCGAATCTGGAACTGACCGAGACCCTGCGCGGGCGCGAGAAGCGGGGCACGCTGCTCTGGGTGCTGGACAAGACCTGTACTTCGATGGGCAAGCGGATGCTCCGCGGCTGGATCGAGCAGCCACTGATCTCCAGTGAGCTCATCAACCACCGGCTCAACGCAGTGGAAAGCCTTGTGAAGCAGACCATGGCGCGGGGCGACCTGACGGAGGAGCTGCACTACATCTCTGATATCGAGCGTTTGATGACCCGCACGGTCTACGGCTCTGCGACCCCGAAAGAGATCTATACGCTGGCGCAGACCTGCGACCGTCTGCCAAATCTGCGCAGGCAGGCAGAAGCCTGCAATTGTCAGGAGCTGACCGAGCTGGCTGCTCAGATCGACCCGTTGGAAGAGATCAAAGCCCGTATTTATGCGGCGATCGATCCCGAGGCACCTTCTACGCTCAAAGACGGCGGCGTCATCGCCAAAGGCTACCATGCCGAGGTGGATGAGCTGCGCTCGATCCGCGACAATACCAAGGGCGTGCTGGCGCAGCTGGAAGCCCGTCTGCGGCAGGAGACCGGGATCCCAAAACTGAAGATCGGCTATAACCATGTATTTGGCTACTATATCGAGGTCAGCAACTCCTACAAGGCGCAGGTGCCGGAAACCTACATCCGCAAGCAGACGCTGACCAGCGGCGAACGCTACATCACGCAGGAGCTCAAAGAGCTTGAAAGTAAAATCCTGGGTGCACACGAACGGCTGATCACGCTGGAGCGCCGCCTGTTCGATGAACTGCTGGAAAGCATCGGCGCGCAGCTGGATCGCATCCAGTGCACGGCGAATGCAGTGGCACAGCTGGATGTACTCACGGCGCTGGCGCAGGTAGCGGCGGAGAATAACTATTGCCGCCCTGTTGTGGATGACAGTGATGAGCTGACCATCACTGAGGGGCGTCATCCCGTGGTGGAGCAAATGCTCAAAGGCAGTCTGTTTGTGCCGAACGATACCACGCTCAACTGCACTTCCGACCGGTGCCTGATTATCACCGGCCCAAACATGGCCGGAAAATCTACGTATATGCGTCAAAACGCATTGATCGCGCTGATGGCACAGATCGGCTCCTTCGTTCCGGCCGGAAGCTGCCACGTGGGTGTGGTGGACGCCATTTTCACTCGGATCGGCGCATCGGATGACTTGTCTGCGGGGCAGTCTACCTTCATGGTAGAGATGACTGAGGTGTCAGAGATCCTGAAAAATGCCACCCCCAAGAGCCTTGTGGTGCTGGATGAGATCGGCCGCGGAACCTCGACCTTTGATGGGATGAGCATTGCCCGGGCAGTAGTGGAGCACATCTCCGATCCAGCCAAAGGGCTGGGCTGTAAGACCCTGTTCGCTACTCACTACCACGAGCTGACCGAGCTGGAGGGTGCCCTTGAAGGCGTGAAAAACTACAATATTGCAGTGAAAAAACGTGGAGAGGACATCACATTTCTGCGGCGGATCATCCGCGGCCCGGCGGACGACAGCTACGGCATCGAGGTGGCAAAGCTGGCTGGTCTGCCCGGCAGCGTCACCCGCCGTGCCCACGAAGTTCTGCGCACACTGGAAGCCGCAGCTCCGAAAAACAAGGTGGAGCAGATGGATTTTGATGCTCTGCAGGAGTACAATTCTCCCGCCGTGCCAAGTGAAATGATGGAGAAGCTGGAGGCACTGGATGTGGAAACGCTGACGCCCATCGAAGCGTTGAACTTCCTCTACGAGCTGAAAAAGACCCTGAAGGGCAGCCTGAACGGCTGAAACGGGCTGCACGAAACCAAACCATAAGGAGGAAAACACCATGGCAGTGATCCATGTTCTGGACAAACACACCGCTGAGCTGATTGCAGCCGGTGAGGTGGTGGAGCGCCCGGCGTCGGTCGTCAAAGAGCTTCTGGAAAACTCGATCGATGCCGGAGCTAAGCAGGTGACCGTCAGCATTGAGTCCGGCGGCGTAAAGCTGATTGAGATCAGCGACAACGGCACAGGCATCGAGGCAGAGTACATCTCCACGGCGTTTATCCGCCATGCGACCAGCAAGATCCTGACACCGGAGGATCTGGTTAGTATCCATACGCTGGGATTCCGCGGCGAGGCACTGGCCTCCATAGCCAGTGTCGCGCGTGTAGAACTGACTACCCGTACGGAGGCAGATGAGTTTGCCACAGTCTACCGGATCGAGGGCGGGGAAGAGATCTCGCGGGAACCGGGAGCCCGTGCGGTAGGCACTACCATCCGGGTGAAGGATTTGTTTTATAACACCCCCGCCCGCATGAAGTTTTTGAAAAAAGATGCTTCCGAGGGCACCTTTGTCTCGGATACGGTTGCCCATGTTGCGCTCAGTCACCCGGAGGTAAGTGTCAAGTTTATCCGGGAAGGCAAACTGCAGTATGTTACCCCGGGCGACGGCCAGCTGCGGGGTGCGGTCTATGCAGTGCTGGGGCGTGAGTTCAGCCGTGATCTGATCGAGTTGGAAAATCAGGAGGGCGTGTATCGCATCACGGGGCTCATCACGCCGCCCAAAAGCTGCCGCGCCAGTCGAAGCATGCAGCATTTCTACATCAACGGCCGCTATGTCCGCAACCGCACGATGATGGCCGGCATGGAGATGGCGTTCAAGGGCACGATGATGCAGGGAAAATTCCCCGGGGGTGTCCTGCTTCTGGAGATGCCGGCAGACCTCGTGGATGTCAACGTCCACCCGGCCAAGATCGAAGCGCGTTTTGCCCGGGAAAACGATGTGTTTGATGTGGTCTATCATGCTGTCAAGCTGGCGCTGGCTCAGCCCGGAACAGGCGAACGATGCTTCACCTTTGATGCGGGCAAAAAAGACAGAAACGATAAAACAAACGAAGATGCGATTGAAAAAGATGTAAAGCAAAGCAACTTTACGGGCCTTTCCGCCATTATTTCGGGTCAGGCAGACCCTGGGAGCCTGCCGGAGAATCGACGGGAACCGGTAAAACAGCCGATGCCGGATGCAGCTCCGTCAACAGTACATGAAAAAGCGCAGGCATCCGCTTTGCCGCGCTGGAAAGACAGCGAGACGACAGAGTGCATTCTGGCTCCTGTCGTGACGCTGCACAGTCCTGCATCTGATCCGGGCGACACGGCAGAGACGTTCCGTACAGCTGCCAGCGAGGCACAGCTGGATGTGGAACCGGAGCTTGGTGAAACAAAAGTTCAGGCAGAACGAGATCACATGGCAGCATGGGATCCGACCCCTGCCCCCCAGCCCGGATGCCCTGTGCAGGGATCCGCTGCCCCGGAGGCAGCGCAAGAGCTGACGGCGGAGCCGGAACAGCTGAATTTTGATCCTTCCGCCGGCCAGCCGGAGCCGCTGCATTACGTGGGAGAGGTGTTCAAGACTTACATCCTCGCAGAACGGGGCGACGAGCTGTGCCTGATCGACAAGCATGCCGCCCATGAACGTCAGCTGTTTGAAAAACTGGCCGCCAACTATGGCAACGTGCCCAGTCAGATGCTGCTGGAGTCGACTGCGATCGATCTGTCGGCTGAAGAAAAACAGGCATTGATGGATAATGTTCCTCTGCTGGAAAACGCAGGTCTTGAGATCGCAGACTTTGGCGGAAATACCGTGGTGCTGCGGGCGGTTCCGGCGGACGTCGAACCGGAAAATGCGGAGAGTCTGCTGATAGAGATCGCCGATAAGCTGCTCAAAGGCGGGCGTGACGCGCTGAATGAGCATACCGAATGGGTTCTGCATTCCATTTCCTGCCGTGCGGCGATCAAGGCTGGTGATAAGTCCTCTCCGCAGGAGCTGATGGCGCTTGCTGAAAAGATCCTTTCCGGCGAGGTGCCGCCGTTCTGCCCGCATGGGCGGCCCTGTGTATTGAAATTGACTCGAAAGGAGCTGGAAAAGCAGTTTGGACGCATCGTGTAAGCACTCTGTTGTGGCGGTGGTCGGCCCTACCGCTACCGGAAAAACCGCTCTTGGCGTGACGCTGGCAAAACATTTTTCCGGGGAGGTCATCAGCTGCGACTCCATGCAGATCTATGAAGGGTTGGACATCGGTACGGCGAAGGTGACCCCGGAGGAGACCTGCGGCATCCCGCACCATGGGGTGGACATCCTTACACCGGACATCAGCTTCAGCGTAGCGGATTTTACTGCAATGGCCGGGAAACTGGAACAGGAGATCTCTGCCCGCGGAAATCTTCCGATCCTTGTGGGCGGCACCGGTTTGTACGTGCAGAGCTTTTTGTACGGCGTCCGCTTCACCGAAGAAAAGGCTCCTGTCGGGCTGCGGGAGCAGTTGGCGGCTGAACTGGCTGAAAAAGGCGGAGCCGCCATGTACGATGAACTGAAACAGGCGGATCCGGAAGCCGCCGCAGCCATTCACCCGAACAATCTGGTGCGTGTTCTGCGGGCGCTGGAACACTACCGTGCCACGGGCAAAAAACTCAGTGAACAGCGGGCGGACTCCCTTCCACCGGAGCGTCCCTACCGCAGCCTTGTGCTGGGGCTGGACTTCCCCGACCGTGCGGAGCTTTACCGCCGCATTGACCGGCGGGTGGACAAAATGCTGGAAGCCGGCCTGCTGAAGGAAGCGCAGGTCGTCTGGCAGAACCGCCTGCGCTTCCGCACGGCGGCGCAGGCCATCGGGTACAAGGAATTCTTTCCGTATTTTGAGGGCACGGCCGCGCTGGATCGCTGCACTGACAAACTCAAACAGGTTTCCCGCAATTATGCAAAGCGCCAGCTGACCTGGTTCCGTCACATGGACGGTGTGGTCTGGCTGGATGCCGGTGCGCCGGATATGGCACAGACCGCGATCTGCAAGACAGACGAATTTCTATCGAAAGGGTGATCGATATGCCGGATAACACGCAGGGGGAACACCGCGGGTACGGAGCATTGACCGTGCTGGCAGGGGTTCTGATCGCATTTTTGATTGCAG
This sequence comes from uncultured Faecalibacterium sp., assembly GCA_934501115.1. GTDB lineage: Bacteria > Bacillota > Clostridia > Oscillospirales > Ruminococcaceae > Faecalibacterium. The sequence goes on along the minus strand of CAKSTO010000002.1, from coordinate 113,912 downwards.
CAGCAGGATATGTGGGGTATCAGGCGCTGCATGTTCTGTTTCCACAGAACGTTTATGAAACGGCTCTTCCGGCTACCGTTTCAGATACCATTGCTGCTGACGGCGTGCTGCTGTTTGACGAAAGTTACATCGCCGGCAGCGGCACGATGGGATATCTCGCTGCCGACGGCGAGCGCGTCTCGGCGGGTACGGCAGTGGCGGAGATCTACAGTGACGCCTCGCAGGCAGTTCTTCGCCAGCAGCTGACCCAGCTGACAGATCAGATCGGTCTGCTGCAGAAATCTCAGAACACCTCTGCGCTGCAGCTGGATATGCTTCTGAAAGAACGCTCCTCCGCCGTTTATGACCTTCTGGACACGCTGGATGACGGCGATTATGAGTCCGTTGGTGATGACGAAAACGCCTATCTTCTGGCACAGAACAAGCTCTGGGTCGTAACGGGCGATGCTGCAAATTTCACGGATCAGATCACCGCTTTGGCTCAGCAGGCACAGACTGTGCAGACACAGCTGGGCAATCCGGCGCAGATCGCGGCTCCGGAGACCGGTTATTTTGTACGGGCCTCCAGCACAGCGCGGCTCAATGCCGGTGCAGAGGATATCCTCGCACTCAGCGCGCCGGAGCTGCAGGGCTATCTGGCATCAGATCCTGTTGTGACGCTGGATGGCTGCGCCGGAAAGATCGTAGCCGGTTTTACCTGGCAGTATGTGGGCGTATGTTCTGCTGAGGAAGGCGAAAAACTTCTGGGCAGCGACGGCAAACCACGCCGCGCTTCGGTGCGGATCAGCTTCCCCGGTCAGGTGGAAAAATCACTCAAGGCTTCCGTCACCCGGGTAAACATTGACGCAGAAAGCGGCCTTGCACAATTTGTTCTGACCTGCAATTCCATAAACGGCGATGTGCTGTGTCTGAATAAGGCGGCGGCACAGATCACTCTCGGGGAAGATACCGGCCTGCTGGTGCCCACAGAAGCCATCCATTATCTAAAGGAGGACGGCACCGAGGCAGAGGGACAGGGCGAAAACTATATTCCGGGCGTCTATGTCAAATATGGCAACATCGCCAGCTTCCGCCGCATCGACCCTGTGGACGACGCACATCCGCGGATCACAGAGGGGGAATATACCCTTGTTCTCCCCAGCGGGACAGAAGGCTCTGTCAGTCAGGTAAGCCTATATGACGAGATTATTGTTTCCGGACAAAATTTGTGTGATGGGAAGCTTTTGTAGTTATTGACTTGACATCCGCGATAAAAAAACCGATAATAAGAGAAGCTATTTGCATTCTTTTGCAAAGCGTGCCGGGCGGCAGGAGCTGCCTGAATGAAAGGAGCAGATTTTATGTCTTTTATGGATAAGTTCAGAAATCTGATGGGAGAAGAAGATGACTACAGCGATGAGTACATCGACGATGCTCCTCAGATGGTGAACAATAACAGAAGCGCAGACGACGGTGAAAATGAAGCGATTGATGCGCCTGTAGATACCGGCAGTAAAAAGAACCGGGTTGTCAATATCAATGCAACGACCCAGATCAAAGTTGTTCTGGTCAAGCCCGAGACCTTTGAGGAGGCCAGCACGATCGCTGACCACCTGAACAGTAAGCGCACGGTCGTGCTGAATCTGGAATCGACCAGCAAGGAGATCTCCCGCCGTCTGGTGGATTTCCTGTCCGGTGTGGCCTATGCCAACAACGGCCAGATCAAGCGTGTCGCCAACAGCACCTTTATCATTACTCCGTATAATGTGGACATTATGGGCGATGATCTGATGGATGAGCTGCAGAACAATGGCGCGCTCTCCTGATCCTGCCCCCAAGACCGTGCGCGGGTTCATCCCTGCGCGCAATGATGAAGAACGCTTTCTGATGCGGCATATCGAAGATCTGGCGCGCACAGCTTTTTCCCGGGACATCGCCCGCTATTCAGGCTTCCTCAGCGACCGCGAACAGGCACTTGCCCGTGCAGCTCTTGGACGTGCAGAGGTGCAGAGCGGCTTTCGCTTTGACGGAGGCTGGCCGGATGCGGAACGCCGGGTGCTCTGTATTGAGCCGGAATATAGCTATGCGGAAAGCCCGATCCGCTGCGTGCGGCTGCAGTGCCGTGCGCAGGCAGGGGCTGCCTTGCCGGCACACAAGGACTATCTGGGCAGCCTGATGGGGCTTGCGCTGAAACGGGAGGCACTGGGCGATATCGTTCTGCCTGCCGGGCAGCCGGGCACAGCCTATGTGTTTGCGCTGGAGCCGGCAGCGCAGCTGATCTGCCGGGAGCTGTTTCAGGCCGGACGCACGGAGTTAGGCTGTACGCTGCTGGAACCGGATGAAGTGCCTGCGTTTCCTGCTGCGAAGCATGAAAAGTGCAGCGCCACGGTGTCTTCACTGCGGCTGGATGCTGTTCTGTCGGCGATGCTCCGATGCAGCCGTGGGCAGGCTTCAGAGCTGATCGCGGCAGGCCGGGTGGAGATCAACCATCTGCCTGCAGATAAGCCCCATGCGGCCGTATATGAGGGCGATATTTTCACAGTGCGGGGCAGGGGACGCTTCGGTCTGACTGCACTGCCCGGAAAAAGCAAAAAAGATCGTTTGATCATTGAGTTCTTTCAATATTAAAAGCAACGGGAGGAAATTACTATGCTGACTCCGCAGGATGTCCGTTCTGTGCAATTTGAAAAAAACCTCCGCGGCTATCGTACAGAGGATGTGGATCGTTTTCTGGATAAAGTCGAGGAACAGCTTCAGACCGATGATGCACAGATGGAGCAGCTCCGCAAGCAGATCGCTGATCTGACCGCCGAAAACCAGAAGCTCCATGATGAGCTGAGGAGCTTTGAGGCAGACGGCGAGATGCTGAAGAGCGCTTTGATCAATGCCCAGCGCATGGGTGAAAACGTTATTCGAGAGGCAAACCAGAAGGCCGAGGAAATCATCCACCGTGCCAATCTGCGCGGCGATGATATCATCCGTGACGCCAACGAACTGCTGCAGAAAGCCAGTGACCGTGCGGATGAGATCGAGAACGAGGCAACTGAGAAGAAACTTGCGGAGGAACGTGAGTATGATCGCGTTCGTCTGGAAGTGAGCCGTTTCAAATCTGAGGTACTCAACATCTACCGCAACCATGTGGAGTCGCTGAGCCACCTGCCGGAGTTCCAGAAGGATGAGACGGAAGAAAAGGCTGGCGAACAGCCCGCTGCAGAGGCTGAACCGGAGTCGGAAAAACAGACTTCTGAGCAGGAGACGGCGGAAGCCGCTGCTCCGGCGACGGAAGCAGATCAGGCGGAAGATCCTGCCGAAAATGACAAAGAAGAAGAGAACAGTGAGGATTTCTGGGCAAAGGACGAGACCCAGCTCAAACTGGATCCTCTTCCTGCTGATGCAAAACCGGACGAGCTGGAGGATGACGCATTTCAGGGCGTCAAATTCAGCGAGTAAGGTATCCCATAAGGAAATATAGAGGAGAGTGTAAACCATTGGCTAAGAACAAATCGCAGTACGATAGTACGCTGAACCTGCCCAAGACGCTGTTTGAGATGCGTGCCGGTCTGCCCAAAAAGGAGCCGGTTATGCTGAAGGATTGGGACGACAACGACCTGTACAACCAGCTCATGAAGCACAATGAGGGTAAGCCGCAGTTCATCCTGCACGACGGCCCTCCGTATGCAAACGGCAATATCCACATGGGCACTGCCCTGAATAAGATCATCAAGGACATCATTATCCGTGATAAGAACATGGAGGGCTATCAGGCTCCCTATGTGCCCGGCTTTGACACCCACGGCCTGCCCATCGAGCTGAAGGCTCTGTCCTCCGTCGGTGATAAGAAGAAGGACATCTCCAAGCTGGAGCTGCGCCAGATCTGTGAAAAGTTCGCTACCGAGCACATCGACATCATGAGTGATCAGTTCAAGCGTCTGGGCGTTATCGGTGATTTCGAGCATCCCTACCTGACCCTGAAGCCTGAGTTCGAGGCACGCCAGATCGAGATTTTTGGCGAGATGGCCAAGAAGGGCTACATCTACAAGGGACTGAAGCCTGTGTACTGGTGCCCGGACTGCCGCACGGCTCTGGCGGAAGCTGAGATCGAGTACGGTGAGGATGACTGCGATTCCATCTTCGTGCGTTTCCACGTCTCTCAGGATCCCAACGGTGTGCTGGCAAAGCACGGCATCCCGATGGATAAGACCTACTTCGTGATCTGGACGACCACCACCTGGACTCTGCCTGCCAACGAGGCCATCTGCCTGAATGGTCAGTTTGAGTACTCCTTCGTCAAGATCGGCGATGAGTTCCATATTATGGCCACTGAGCTGGTCAAGAGCGTTATGGACGCCTGCCACATCGAGAACTACGAGGTCGTGGGCGAGCCTGTACCCGGTACCGAGTTCGAGCTGATGCGCTACAATCACGTCTACCTGCCCAAGGAAGGCTGGGTCATTCTGGGCGATCACGTCACGCTGGAAAGCGGTTCCGGCTGCGTCCATACCGCAGGCGGCCACGGCGTGGACGACTTCAACGTCTGCCAGAAGTATCCGCAGGTGCCCATCACCGTCCCCGTGGATGATGGCGGCTATCTGACCGAGCTGGCCGGCAAGTATGCGGGTCAGCGCGTGTGGGCTGCCAACAAGACCATTCTGGCCGACCTGACCGAGTCCGGCGCTGTCATGGGTCAGGTGCACATCAAGCATCAGTACCCGCACTGCTGGCGCTGCCATCACCCCATCATCTTCCGTGCAACGGAACAGTGGTTCTGCTCCATCGCAAAGTTCCGTGAGGACGTCTACAAGGCCATCGACACCGTTACCTGGATGCCGGACTGGGGCCATGACCGTATGAAGGGCATGGTGCGTGACCGCAACGACTGGTGCATCAGCCGCCAGCGCACCTGGGGCGTGCCCATCCCCGCATTCTACTGCAAAAAGTGCGGCACCTACCATATCACCGATGCAACCATCAAGGCTGTGAGCGATCTGTTCCGCAAGGAAGGCTCTGATGCATGGTATAAGTACGAAGCCGAGCAGATCATCCCCGCAGGCGAAGTGTGCGAAAAGTGCGGCGCTTCCGAGTGGGAGAAGGACACCGACATCATGGACGTCTGGTTCGACTCCGGCTCCACCCACGCCGCTGTGCTGGAGGAGCGCCCGGAACTGCGTTTCCCCGCCGATATGTATATGGAGGGCGGCGACCAGTTCCGCGGCTGGTTCCAGTCCAGCCTGCTGACCAGCGTTGCAAGCAAGGGCTGCGCACCGTATAAGTCTGTTCTGTGCCACGGCTGGGTCGTGGATGAGCAGGGCAAGCAGATGCACAAGAGCGCCGGCAACGGCGTGGAGCCCAGTGAGATCATCAAGGACTACGGCGCTGATATCATCCGTCTGTGGGTAGCATCTTCCGACTACACTGTGGATGTGCGTGCCGGCAAGAACATCTTCAAGCAGTTGAGCGAGGCTTACCGCAAGATCCGCAACACTGCCCGCTTCATTCTGGGCAATCTGGACGGCTTTGACCCCAACACCGACTGCGTGGCAGATGACCAGCTGCAGGAGATCGACCGCTGGGCACTGGCTGCTCTGGATGACCTGATGGTCAACACCAGCGCAGGTTACGCTGTGTATGACTTCAACAAGGTCTACCATGCAGTGTACAACTTCTGCGTTGTTGCAATGTCCAATTTCTATCTGGATGTGACCAAGGATCGCCTGTACTGCACCAACGGCGCAGGCCGCAAGGCAGCCCAGACCACCATGTACAAGATCCTGGTGGCTCTGGACAAGATCATCGCTCCCATCCTGTGCTTCACCAGTCAGGAGATCTGGGACTTCATGCCCAAGACCGAGGGTATGAACCATTATGTCGTCTTTGAAGAGATGCCCAAGGCTGGCCAGTATGCCGCCGATGAAGCCTTCAAGGCAAAGTGGGCACAGTTGATCGCCGTCCGTGACGAGGTGAAGAAGGTTCTGGAGCAGGCCCGTGCCGAAAAGGTCATCGGTGCTTCTCTGGAGGCTGCCGTCACCCTGTACTGCAATGACGCGGTGTATGATCTGCTGAACAGCATCCCCATGGACGAGCTGGCTGACCTGATGATCGTCTCTCAGGTGGAGCTGGTCAAGGGCGAAGGCGGCGCTGCAAGTGCTGTTGAAGGTCTGGGCGTTGCTGCTGCACACGCTACCGGCGAAAAGTGCGAGCGCTGCTGGAAGTATTCTGCTTCCATCGGTTCCCATGCAGCCCATCCTACTCTGTGCGCACGCTGCGCCAGCGTGGTGGAAGCATAAGTCTTTTTATCGGAAACACGATCGTTTTTGAGGGCGGCGCTCCTTCGTTCCGGGGAGCGCCGTTTTTATACTGAATCGCTTGGGAGAAAACTATGGCATTTGTTGTTTTTGATCTGATTGCTGTTGCAGCCCTGATCGGGATCGATCAGGCCATCAAACTGTGGGCGGTCGGCGTGCTGCAGCCGGTGGGTGCCATGCCGCTGATCCCTCATGTGGTGGAGCTGCGTTTTGTGCTCAATCAGGGCATGGCTTTCAGCCTGCTCAGCGGCAGACAGCTGTTTCTCATCATTGCCACCAGCGCTGCGCTGCTCCTTGTGGCGTATGGGCTGTTCTTCCGCAGCCGCGGCAAATATCTGCAGCAGGCTGCACTGATCCTGGTGCTCGGCGGCGGTATCGGCAACCTGATCGATCGCGTGCTCAACGGCGAGGTGGTGGATTACATCAACCTGCTGTTCATGCGGTTCGCGGTGTTCAATTTTGCGGATATCTGCGTCTGCGTGGGCGTTGTGCTTTGGGTTTTGGTAATCTTTCTGGATGAGTTCCACAGCAGCGCAAAGGAGCAGTAATTGATGGAACAGCGCGAATTTATTGTGGAGAAGGAAACGGCTGGCCAGCGGATCGACCGCTTTCTCAGCGGCGAAGATACCGGCCTTTCCCGCTCTGCGCTGCAGGCGCTGGTGGCAGACGGCCATGTGCGGTGCAATGGCAAACTGGTAGCAAAGAGCCTGAAGCTCAAGGCGGGAGACACCATCCTGCTGGAGATCCCGGACGCAAGACCTGTCGAGGCGGTGCCGCAGGATATCCCGCTGGATATCCTCTATGAAGACGAGCATCTTCTGGTGGTCAACAAACCCAAGGGCATGGTTGTGCACCCGGCTCCGGGCAATCCGGACGGCACGCTGGTCAACGCGCTGCTGTGGCACTGCAAGGGCAGTCTGTCCGGGATCGGTGGGGAGATCCGCCCCGGCATCGTCCACCGGATCGACAAGGACACCAGCGGCCTTCTGGTGGTGGCGAAGGACGATGCGACCCATATCGGCCTCTCCCAGCAGATGGCTGTGCACAGCGTGGAACGTGCCTACAACACGATCGTTTACGGCGGGTTTGCGCAGGACGATGGCTTTGTGGAATCCAACCTTGGCCGCAGCAGGATCGACCGAAAAAAGATGGCCGTCTATCCGGCCGGTGAACCGCACACGAAATATGCCTATACAGGGTATAAAGTGCTGGAACGGTTGAACAATTTCACGATGCTGGAATGCCGCCTAAAAACCGGACGCACGCATCAGATCCGCGTGCACATGGCCTCCATCCAGCACCCGGTGGCAGGCGATCCGGTTTATGGGCCGCACAACTGCATTACAAGCCTGCATGGCCAGTGTCTGCACGCTAAAACACTGGGATTTATTCATCCCATTACCGGCCAGCAGCTGCGGTTCGATTCAGAACTGCCGGACTACTTCACCCATTTTCTTGCAACGCTCAGGAGGGGAAACGTATGAATCAGTCTCTGGAATCCACGCTGGTGCTCTGTGATCTGGACAATCTGCTGCTGGGAGCGGATGGGAACCTGACACAGGTGGTGCGGGATGTTCTGCAGCTGTTCTCCAGCCGCGGCGGACGTCTTACCGTTTTTTCTCAGCGCACGCCCCGTGCAGTACGCTCCATTCTCGGCAGTGTGCGGCTGAGCGCCCCTGCCTTGCTTTGCGGCGGCACGATGGCCTATCAGTATGCAGACGGGACCCGTCAGCCGCTGTGCAGCTTTGCAGGACAGGATGCAGATCTGTTTATGCGTCTGCCGACAATGGCAGGCGTTGGGATCGCCCTGCAGATGACAGACGGAACCACACGCGTCCTGCGGATGAGCGATACACTGGAGTGCCACCTGCAGAAAGAGTGGACACCCTATCTGCTGGCAAATGCTGCTGATATCTGCGGCGAAAATGTTCTGCGCGTCCTGCTGTATCAGGATCACAAAGGCGTACCTATGGTTCCGCTGCTGGAAAAGGCTTTGGGGGATCGAACGGCGGTTTTTCTGGGAGAGCGCACGGCTCCGGATGTGCTCATACTAACCCCGAAGTCCGTCTCCGGCGCAGAAATGCTGCGTGCTGTCTGCGACCCGGCATGCATCGAATCGGAAAATGTTCTGGTGTTGGCCGGTGGAATGCCCATGCGTGAGCTTGTGCGCACAGCAGGCCGGAGTGTTGCTGCTGCAGATGCTCCGGCGGAGCTGCGTCTTGCCGCGCAGAAAGTCACGCTGACCGACGCGTCGGCCGGTGCGGCAGTTGAGGTTCTGTACCGTATGGTGCGGGATGCCGAAAAATCCGTGTAAATTTTGTGCAAGCCTTCTGCAAATTCTTTCGCAGAAGGCTTTCTTTTTAACAGAAAGTCAGGTACAATGAATAAGATACCGCAGTCAAGGCCGATCTGGCGGGAGCGGATCTTTCTGCTCCTTTCGCTGACGGCAGCTGCCGCATGCGCAGCCTTGGCATTTTATCTTGCCGTTCCGCTGAAGACAGATAAAGCACAGAAGCTGCCGGATCTGGCAGGCCTGGAGCAATATGTGATCGTAGATCTGAATACTGCGGATCTGGAGGCGCTGTGCACTCTGCCGGGTGTGGGCGAAAGCCGGGCAAGGTCGATCCTGAGATACCGGGAGCAGTACGGAGCGTTCAGGAGCGTTGCTGACGCAGCGAATGTTCCGGGTCTGACCGAAGCCGTCGTAGCCTCTTGGGAGGGGCAGGCAGTGGTAAGCTGAGCCGCCACAGAAACTGCCGCAAGGCAGAAAAAAGGGGAATGACTATGAGTGACGATACTATTTTTATCAATCGTGAGCTGAGCTGGCTGGACTTCAACCGGCGTGTCCTTGCGCTGGGCAAGGATAAAAATGTGCCCCTTGCCGAGCGGGTCAGATTTCTTGCAATCTACGGCTCCAATCTGGACGAATTCTTCATGGTCCGTGTGGGTTCTCTGCAGGAGCGTGCAAACCTTGAACAGGACAAAGGAAAGAAAGAAAAACGCGAAAACAAGACCAATATGACAGCAGCGGAGCAGCTTGCCGCCATCATGCCCAAAACCGCTCAATTGCAGGAGGACTGCGATAAATATTACGAAAAAGCGCTGGAAGCCCTGGCTGAAAACGGTTACTGCAAAGTGGATTTTGATGCATTGACCAAGGAGGAGGAGCATGTCTGGAAAAAGTATTTTCAGACCGAACTGTTTCCGATCCTCAGCCCGCAGATCGTGGACAACCGCCACCCGTTCCCATTCCTGCGCAATAAGGAGATCTATCTTGGAGTCCTGCTCAAGGAAAAGCACCCCGCAGGGCAGAGCTTTGGCATCATCCCTATTTCCAGCCAGATGGAACGGATTCACCTTGTAAAAAAAGACGGAAAAACGCAGTTTGCATTGGCGGAAGAGCTTGTGATGCACTTTGCAGCCAGCATCTTCGGCAAGGAGACGATCCTTGAAAAGTGCCTGTTCCGCGTCACCCGCAATGCGGATATCGACGTGAAAGAGGGCATGATGGATCACGACATCGACTATCGTGAGATCATGACCGAACTGCTCAAGCGTCGCCGTAAGCTGGCCGCAGTCCGCCTTCAGGTCACGCCCGCTCCGGCACCGGAAGTGGAGCGAATCCTGTGCAGCCGTCTGGAGTTGACCCGCAAGCGGGTGTTCGAGCAGAAGAGTCCATTGGATCTGAGCTTTTTCTATCCGCTTACAGGCCGCATCGAAGCTGAAAGTCACCCGGAACTGTTCTACCCTGCAGCCAGACCCATGCTTCCGCCGCCGGACTATGACCTGTCTGCCGAGGTGCAGAAACACGATGTGCTGCTTTGCTACCCGTACCAATCCATCCGGCCTTTTATTGCAATGCTGAAGAAGGCTGCCCACGACCCGGATGTGATCTCCATCAAGATGACCCTCTACCGCATGGCGCGGGAGTCTCAGATCGTGCAGGCGTTGATGGAAGCTGCCGAAAACGGCAAAGAGGTCGTAGCATTGGTGGAGCTGCGCGCCCGCTTTGATGAGCAGAACAACATCGACTGGTCGAAGCAGCTGGAAAGTGCGGGCTGCACCGTGATTTACGGCTTTGAAGATTACAAGGTGCACTCGAAGCTGACCCTCATCACGCGCAAGGAAACCGAAGGCTACTCTTACATCACTCAGATCGGTACCGGCAACTACAACGAAAAAACCAGTGAGCTGTATACAGACCTTTCTTTTATTACTGCGGATGAGCGCATCGGAGAGGAGGCCGCTAAGGTATTCCGCAATCTGGCAGTGCAAAAGCTGACGGAGGAAAGTGACAAAATGCTGGTGGCACCGCTGCGATTCAAGAGCGTGCTGCTGGAGGAAATGGATCATGTCATTGCTGCTGCCCGCATGGGGCGTCCGGCTTCCATGATCCTGAAAAACAATTCTATCAGTGACCGCGATATCATTCTGAAGCTGCAGGAAGCCAGCTGTGCCGGAGTGCGGATCGATATGATTGTGCGCGGCATCTGCTGTGTCCGTGCTGAGGTGCCCGGCAAGACCGAGAACCTGCATATCCGCAGTCTCGTTGGCCGCTACCTTGAGCATGGCCGTATTTACAGCTTCTTTGATGGTGTGCATACCCGCGTTTACATTGCCTCCGGTGATTTTCTCACCCGCAACACCGAGTGCCGCGTAGAGGTGGGCGTCCGGGTAGAAGACCCGATTCTTGTGCAGAAGCTCACGGACATTCTGCAGCTGCAGCTGCGGGATAACGTCAACGCCCGCGAGATGCGCCCGGATGGCAGCTACCAGAAGGTGAAGCCTGCCGAGGGCGAAGAGCCGGTCAACGGCCAGATGGGAATGTTTGACCTGTTGAAGGATGGCTGGACGAGAAGCTCTTCTGCCTTGCCGCTCGAAGCTTCGGCTGAAGAGCCGAGGACGGAAACACCGGCTTCTCCCGCAAAGTCTTTACCGTCAGACATTCCTGCGGAGAAGGCGTCCGCCTGTCCGGAATCTGAAAAGACCTCTGAGCAGGCAGAATCACAGCATCCGAAGCCTGCACCGGAATTGCAGCCTTCTTCCAAACCGGTAAAGACGGGAGTCACCGGGACGGCTGCGCCCAAGAGCCGCTTGAAGCAGCTCATGAGTTTTTTCCGATTCCGCAGATAACAGCACTGCAAGACCCGGCAGGGAGAGGCTCTGCCGGGTCTTTTTGGCTTCTCTCCTGCATACAGTTAGATGACAGTGGAGGGTGGAATATGCAGACAAGACGATGGGGACGAGCCGGGCATTGCAGCAGAAATCGTGGTGCGGGAGCTGTTTTGGCAGTTCTGCTGCTTGGGGTCTCAGCGGCGGTCGTTCTTCCTGTGCGGGCACAGGCAAAAGCAGAACGGCTCTGCTTCCCGCTGGAAACTGCCCGGTACCGAGTCTCCGGCCTCTACGGCTGGCGGGACGACCCTTTCACAGGGGAACCTGCCTTTCATAAGGGGGTCGACCTTGCCTGTGCAGAAGGCACTCCGGTGCTGGCGGCAGGGGACGGTGTTGTGCTTCAGGCAAAACGAAGCAACGGATACGGCAGCTTCCTGCGCATTCTGCATCCGGACAGCACTGAAACCGTATATGCCCATTTGCAGTATATTTATGTCCGGACAGGGGAGGTGGTTTGTGCCGGGCAGGCTCTCGGCACCGCAGGGCAGAGCGGCCGAACTACCGGGGCGCACCTGCATTTTGAATTGCGCGAGCAGGGCGTCGCCAGAGACCCTGCTGACCGGCTGGGACTATCGTCATGAGGCTGAAGGAGACCCGGAGGCTCGGAAAGGTGGTCTTTCATGACCCGCTGCTTTTGTGCGGGGCGCTGTATCCGCTGCTCTACTTTGATGCAAGCGGCTTCCTCCGGATTGGGCTTCTGGCAGCATTTTTGCATGAGTGGGGGCATATCCTCGCCTACTGCCTCCTGCTGCACAGCTTTCCTGTCATTGATGTGACCATGACAGGCTTCTGTATGAGGATGGATGCCAGGACTCGGGCTTTGCAGCCGGGGCGGCTCTTCTGGCTGGCTGCTGCGGGTCCGGCGGTCAATTTTCTTCTGGCCGGCATCTGCGCGGTGCGGCTGAGTCAGCATGCGGCCATCCGTATCAGTGCGTTCTGGGCTGCGAACCTGCTGACAGGGATGTTCAACTGCCTGCCGATTCCGCCGCTGGATGGCGCACAGATGGCATCCTGCTTGTATTCCGTCTGGAATTCCAGCAAAAAAATTGGCGGGAAATGATTGAAAAAATGTCCGGTTTCGGGTACAATAAAATGACGTGTAAATCAGGATTGTTTATTTGGAGGACTCGATGTTTGATCCCAAACTGAAAGAAGCACTGGGGCGGGTACAGAAGCCCGGCCGCTATACTGGCGGCGAGCCCGGCAGCGTATATAAAGATAAAGAAAAAGTGGATGTCCGCTTTGCATTCTGCTTCCCGGATACCTACGAAGTAGGAATGTCCTTCCTCGGAGAGAAAATCCTTTATGAGCTGCTCAACAGCCGTGGGAACTGGTGGTGTGAGCGTGCGTTCATGCCGTGGCTGGACATGAAGGCAGAGATGGAGCGGCTGCACCTTCCGCTCTATACCATGGAGAGCAAGGATCCGCTGACGGCATTTGATGCTGTGGGCTTTACCCTGCAGTATGAGCTGTCCTATACCAACATTCTGGCCATGCTGGATCTGGCGGGCATCCCGTTTTATTCCAAAGACCGTGACGAACGCTGGCCGCTGATCGTGGCGGGCGGCCCCTGCGCCTGCAATGCGGAGCCGATTGCAGACTTCTTTGATGTCATCCAACTGGGTGAGGGTGAAAATCAGCTGCCCGGCATCTGCGCTGAGATCGAAAAGGCAAAAAAAGAGGGCAGCGTCTCCAAGAAGGAGCTGCTGCTGCGCATTGCAAAGATCCCCGGCGTCTATATCCCGGCGTTCTACGATGTGGAGTATTACAAGGATGGCCGGGTCAAGGCCATCACCCCCAATGAGCCGGGCATCCCGGCACGCATCACCAAGGCCATCGTCAAGGATCTGAACGAGTTTGCCCCGCCCACGAATTTCGTGGTGCCGATGGTGGGTGCGATTCAGGATCGTGCCAGCATCGAGGTGCTGCGCGGCTGTGTGCGCGGCTGCCGCTTCTGTCAGGCTGGCTTTCTGTACCGTCCCATGCGACAGCGCGACGCAGGCCTTCTGAACAGGGCGGCACAGGAGCTGTGCGCCAACACCGGCTATGAAGAGCTGAGCCTTTCCAGCCTGTCCACCTCTGACCACGGGCAGCTGGAAGAGCTGCTGGACGATCTGAACGAGTGGGCACCCAAGGAGCATGTGAGTCTGTCGCTGCCGAGCCTGCGTGTGGACAACTTCTCCCAGAGTCTCATTGAAAAAACCACCAAGGTGCGCAAGAGCGGCCTGACCTTCGCCGCCGAAGCCGGCACCCAGCGCCTGCGGGATGTCATCAACAAAAACGTCACGTGGGACGAGATCGAAAAAACCTGCACCCTTGCATTCAATGCGGGCTACACCTCGGTCAAGCTCTACTTCATGATGGGCCTGCCCACCGAGACCATGGAGGACATTGAGGGCATCGCAGAGACGGCGCAGAAGGTGGTCGATCTTTACTATTCTCTGCCCAAGCGCGGCAAGGGAAAGGGCGTGCAGGTGACGATCAGCTGTGCCTGCTTTGTGCCCAAGCCCCATACTCCCTTTGAGTTTGTGCCCATGGATACGGCCGAGACCCTGCAGGCCAAGCAGAAGCATCTGCTGGAAAGTGTGCGCAGCCGCAAGATCAAGGTCAACTATCACGACAGCACCACCAGCTTTCTGGAGGGTGTGTTCGCCAAGGGCGACCGCCGCCTTGCCCCGGTCATCGTGGAAGCCTACAAGCGCGGCTGCTACTTTGACGGCTGGGAGGAGTGCTTCAAGTACGACACATGGCTGCAGACCTTTGCGGATCTGGGCATTGACCCGGCATTCTACTGCCAGCGTCCCATCGGTCTGGACGAAGTAACGCCATGGTCCCACATGGATTACGGCGTCACTCATGAATATCTGGTGCGGGAGTATAAAAAGGCTCTCGCTGCACAGACCACACAGCCCTGCAACCGTGCCTGCCACGGCTGCGGCGCAAATCACCTGTTAGGAGGTCCCTGCTTTGATTACAGTCAGAATCTCGTTTGAGAAAAAGAATGAGGCCTCCTACATCTCCCTGCTGGATCTGCAGCGTGTGATGCAGCGTGTGCTCAAGCGCAGCGGCTTGCCGGTGTGGCATACGCTGGGCTTCAACCCCCACATCTACATGACCTTTGCCTGCCCGCTTTCGCTGGGGCAGGAGAGTGAGTGCGAGTGCGTGGACGTCAAGACCGAAGCGGAAGCCCCGGATTTTGAACAGTGGAAAGCGGCCCTCAATGCCATCATGCCCGCAGGCATCGTGATCACGCACGTTGGTCCGGTGCAGATGAAGGCGGACCTCATTGCCTACGCATGCTATCGCATCACCTACCCGGCGGCAGCGGCTGCGGCGCTGGATCAGTACAATGCGCTGGAAAGCGCTCCGGTGGAAAAGCACGGCAAAAAAGGCAACAAGATCATTGAGCTGAAGGATCACATCCCGCAGGTGGAGTACACAGTGGAAGGGGATAGCCTGCGCATTGATCTGTGCATGCCGGCCGCACAGGAGCTGAACCTGAACCCTTCGCTGCTCACCGGTTTTCTGGAAGAAAAATTCGGCCTGCCTGCCGTCAGCGCCAATATCCTGCGCAAAAAGTTTTTGACGGCAGATAAGCAGCTGTTTGTCTGATCGGAGCGTGAAAGATCGTCTGTTGGGCAAAACAGAAAATTTTTGCATTTATTTTGGCCGGAACGCTTGCATTCACGCGGGTTTTGTGATATCATATTTAGGCGTTAGTGTCCGCTGAGACCACAGCGGGGTTAATGACAATATCATTAAACGGGCGGTCCTCTGACGGCAAGGTGCCGTGCATGAACGTCTAAAAACAAATGGAGGATTCAAAAATGGACGCACTGAAGATTATTTCTGAAGGCAGCATCAAGGCTGAAAAGCCTCAGTTCAACGTTGGCGATACCGTCCGCGTTGATGTTCGTATCAAGGAAGGCGACCGTGAGCGCATTCAGGCCTTTGAGGGCACTGTGATCGCAAAGAAGCACGGCGGCGTTGCTGAGACCTTCACCGTTCGCCGCGTTGCTTACGGTGTTGGCATCGAGCGTGTCTTCCCCATCAACAGCCCCTTCGTTGAGAAGGTCACCGTTGTCCGTAAGGGCAAGGTTCGCCGCGCAAAGCTGTTCTACCTGCGTGGTCGTACGGGCAAGGCTGCCAAGGTCAAGAGCGATATTTGATCATCCCCGATTTGAAACGGGAGAAAAGGGACAACCTCGTTGTCCCTTTTTTCTTTATCAGAATTTCGGAAAATGCAGTTTTTTGCGGTCTCGGCGCTTGCGAAAGGCAAGGGGATTGCTGTATAATCGAGTCAGTAAGGTGAGGTGTGCCGGTTATGGAACAACAGATGGATCAGCAGAAAAAGCCTGTGCGCGGGCAGAATCTGCTGGAGTGGTACGAGGCTCTGATCTCGGCGGCGCTGGTGCTGGTACTGATTTTTTCTTTCTTTTTCCGCATCATTCAGGTGGACGGCAGCTCCATGGTGCCCACGCTGGTCAACGGTGACAAGCTCATCGTCTGGGGCGCGGGTTATGAGCCGCAGCGCGGCGATGTTGTGATCGTGGACAGCTATACCTCTTACGGCAAACCGCTGGTCAAACGTGTCATCGCCAAGGGCGGAGACACGATCAGCATTGACTACGAGAAGGGCACTGTTACAGTCAACGGTGAGGTGCTGCAGGAGGACTACATTGCCGAGCCTACCTATCTTGGCTACGATGTGGAGTTCCCGTACACGGTGCCGGAGGACACGGTGTTCGTGATGGGTGATAACCGCAACCAGTCGCTGGACAGCCGCTCCACCTATGTCGGCTGCATCGACGAACGGGATATTCTGGGCAAGGTTCTGCTGTGCTTCATGCCCTTTACAGATTTTGGAGTGGTAAAATGAACGAAATGGATACCCGCTTTGCAAACCAGTATCATATTCAGTGGTTTCCGGGCCACATGACCAAGACCCTGCGCATGATGGAGCAGGAGATCCAGCATGTAGACGCCAGCCTTGTGCTGCTGGATGCCCGCATTCCACTTTCCAGCCTGAACCCGGAGATCGAGCGCATCACAGCTCGCAAACCGAAGCTCTATGCGCTGAACAAGGCAGATCTGGCCGACCCGGCGGTCACGGAAGAGTGGATCAAATATTTCCACGCGGCAGATGCCGGCTGTGTGGCCATCAGCGCCAAGCAGAAGGGCGGTGCCAATGCCGTTAAGGCTGCAATCGAAAAAGAACTGGCCGGCCTGCTGGAACGCCGCCAGAACCGCGGCATGGGCGGTGCCAAGACGCAGGTGATGCTGTGCGGCATCCCGAATGTGGGCAAGTCCACCTTTATCAACACCTTTGCAGGCTCTGCCCGCGCTAAGGCGGCAGACCGCCCGGGCGTGACCAAGGGCAAACAGTGGGTCAGCACCGACAAATTTGATCTGCTGGATATGCCCGGCGTGCTGTGGAAGAAGTTTGATTCTAAGACCATTGCGTCCAATCTGGCCTTCATCGGCTCCATCAAGGACGATATTCTGGACGTGGAAGAACTTGCGATGAACCTGCTGGACGAGGTGCGCCGCAACTATCCCGACCTTGTAGCGCAGCGCTACAAGCTGGATACCGAAACGCTGGCACTGCCGCCTTATGAGCTGATGGAAGCCATCGGCCGCAAGCGCGGCCTGCTGGTGCGCGGCGGTGAAGTGAACACCGAGCGCTGTGCCATTATGCTGGTGGATGAATTCCGCGCCTGCAAGTGGGGGCGAATTTCGCTGGAGCGTCCGCCGCAGCGGGATGACCTGACGGATTTTGCCGAGGAGGATGAGGAATGAAGCGCCGCTCCGACGAGGAGATCTCGGCTCCGCTGTATGAGTACGATGCCGCTGTGCGCAGCCGGTACGGCTGCTTTGCGGGCGTGGACGAAGCCGGGCGCGGCCCTCTGTGCGGCCCGGTGTGCGTAGCGGCCTGCATCCTTGATCCGGAGAATCCGGTCTTTGGCATCAACGACTCCAAAAAGCTCACCGAGAAAAAGCGGGAGGCTCTCTTTGACGAAATCAAGGAAAAGGCTCTTGCATATCAGATCGTTTTTGTGGGGCCGGAAGTCATCGACCGGGAAAATATCCTCAATGCCACTATGGGTGGTATGAAGCGAGCCGTGGAAGCGCTTGACATCGTGCCGAACCTCGTACTGGTGGACGGCAACCGCACCCCGGCAGGGCTGATGATCCCGGCACAGCCGGTGGTCAAAGGAGATGCCACCAGCGCCAGCATCGGCGCGGCGTCGGTGCTGGCCAAGGTCAGCCGTGACCGCTATATGCTGGAACTGGACAGGCAGTACCCGCAGTATCAGCTGGCAAAGCACAAGGGCTATCCGACCAAGCTCCACTATGAGCTGATTGCGCAGTACGGCATCCAGCCGTTCTACCGCCGCAGCTTCCTGAAAAAGCAGGGCTACTGGCCGGAGAACGGAAAGTGAACCGCGCTGAGACGGGGCACAGGGGAGAAGCTGCTGCGGCTCGCTGGTATCAGAAGCAGGGCTGCAGGCTGCTGGAACACAACTTCCACACCCGGATGGGGGAGTTGGACGTGGTGGTACAGGAGCCGGATGGAACCATTGTTATCTGCGAGGTCAAGACCCGCAGCTCGAACGCTGTTTCGCGTCCTGCTGCCGCGGTGAACGCTGCCAAGCAGAAGCGGCTGATCCTTGCGGCGCAGTATTATCTGCAGGCCACCGGACAGAGCGACGCACCTGTGCGATTTGACGTGGCAGAAGTGTTTCCTCTTGACAGCGGGCACTGGATGGTACATATTATAAGGGGCGCTTTTCTCGCGTAAAGCAAGCGCCCCAGTGGGAAAAGTATGGGCAGGGATCTTCTCTGCCACAGCAGCAGGAACGTGTTTTCAGCGTTCCACGGCGAAAAAGGAGCGACAACAATGCAGTTTTTCAGTACCAGAGACCAAAACCGCAAAGTGACTTCCTCGGAAGCGATCGCACAGGGTCTGTCCAACGAGGGCGGACTGTTTGTCCCTGAAAGCTTTCCACAGGTGGATGTGAAGGCGCTGTGTGAGCTGGATTATCCGGCCATGGCGGCTGCCGTGATCAAAGAATACCTGACCGACTATTCGCAGGATTTTCTGACCGAAGCCACCCGCAGAACCTACGGTGAGGCTTTCGGAGGCAAGGCAGGCTATCTGGCTCCGGTAGAGGGAGATACTTATGCTCTGGAGCTATGGCATGGACCTACCTGTGCATTTAAGGACTACGCTCTGCAGTTGATGCCGAAACTTCTGGTGGAGGCCAAAAAGAATCTGGGGCGTACAGAGAAAACCCTGATTCTTGTGGCGACAAGCGGCGATACCGGCAAGGCAGCTCTGGACGGCTACCATGATATCCCGGGCGTGGAGATCGCGGTGTTCTATCCCACGGGCGGCACCAGCGAGATCCAGCGTCTGCAGATGGCAACGCAGGAGGGCGCCAATGTTGCAGTCTACGCGGTGCGCGGCAACTTCGACGATGCCCAGACCGGTGTGAAGAAGGTTTTTGGCGATAAGGCCATCGCGGCCGAGCTGGCAAAGCGGGACATCCGCCTGTCCAGCGCCAATTCCATCAACTGGGGTCGTCTGGTCCCGCAGATCGTTTACTATTTTGCTGCCTATGCGCAGCTGCTGAAAAACGGGAAAATCGCATTTGGCGATGCGGTGGACTTCTGCGTGCCTACCGGCAACTTTGGCGACATTCTGGCGGGCTACTATGCAAAGCGTATGGGTCTGCCTGTGGGCAAACTGGTCTGCGCCTCTAACGAGAACAACGTGCTGACCGATTTTCTCACCACCGGCACCTACACCGCAAAGCGGGAGTTCTTCAAGACCACCTCGCCCAGCATGGACATTCTGGTGTCCTCCAATCTGGAGCGTTTGCTGTACCATGTCACCGGCAGCGATGCCGAGGTGGCGGGCCTGATGAAGAGTCTGGCCGAGACCGGCAGCTACACGGTGCGTCCGGAGACGCTGGCCGCCATTCAGGAAAACTTCTCCTGCGGCTGGAGCAGCGAGGAAGAAGTGGCAGGGGAGATCCGTGCCCGCTATGAGAAGGACAACTACCTGTGCGATACGCACACTGCAGTGGCCTTCCATGTGGCAGCACAGAAAAAGCGTGAAGGGGTGCCCATGGTGGTGCTGTCCACTGCATCTCCCTTCAAGTTCCCGCGCAGCGTGCTGACGGCTCTGGGACAGTCCGCGCCGGAAAATGATTTCGATGCAATGCAGCAGCTGGAAGCTGTTACCGCGCACACCGCACCGGCAAGTCTTGCCGCACTGCGTCAGAAGCCGGAGCGCTTCAACACGGTCATTGATCCTTCTCAGATCGCAGCGGTGGCGCTGGGTGATCAGGAATGATCCATCCTGCTGCATTTAGAACAGGAGAAAAAGATGGCACTTTTTGTGCTTGGCGATACCCATCTCTCTTTGGGCGCATCTAAGCCGATGGATATTTTTCCCGGCTGGAACGACTATGTGGAGCGTCTGGAAAAAAACTGGCGCAGGCTCATTGCGCCGGAGGATACCATCGTGCTGGCGGGAGACATCAGCTGGGCTATGCGCCTGACCGATACCCGCAAGGACTTTGAATTTTTACAGAATCTGCCCGGGCAGAAGATCATCATGAAGGGCAATCATGATTACTGGTGGTCTACGGCCAACAAGATGAATGCCTATCTCAAGGCAGAAGGCTTTGATACCCTGCACATCCTGCACAACAATTCCTACAGCGTAGAGGGCTATGCCATCTGCGGCACCCGGGGCTGGCTGTTTGATGTAGGCGAAGCTCACGATGAAAAGGTGATGAACCGTGAGATCGGCCGCCTGCGCATGAGTCTGGATGCCGCTGAACCGGGATTGGAAAAGCTGGTGTTCCTGCACTATCCACCGGTCTATACCGGCACCAGTGCTCCGGAGATTGTTGCAACGCTGAAGGAGTACGGCATCAAGACCTGTTACTATGGACACCTGCACGGCAATGCGATCCGTTACGCGGTACAGGGGGATGTGGACGGTGTCCGCTACAAGCTGGTAAGTGCGGATGGGCTGCGTTTCTGCCCATACCGCATCAATTGAACAGGCAAAACCAATAAAAATTAACAATTTGGGCTGGCAATTGTGTCCAGAGCGTGCTATAATAAGTTTTGACGCGATTGTTGCACCCAATAGAGCGCGCGCGTCCCCGCATATTGCAAAAGCAAGTTCATCCAGGACGCAGTGCGCGGTTGCAAAGGGCAAAAAACTTCCTGCCCTGCGCAATAGAATTTTTGAGTGGAGGAAAAACAAATGAATTTCATCAAGTGTGAAAAGCTCGAGAAGAGCATGGCAGAACTGCAGTTCTCCATCGACGCAGAGGCTTTCAAGAAGGCTGTTGCCGATGTTTTCAAGAAGGAAGGCAAGAAGTACGCTGTTCCCGGCTTCCGTAAGGGCAAGGCTCCCCGCGCTCTGATCGAGAAGATGTACGGCGCTGATGTCTTTACCTACGACGCCATCAACGAGCTGTTCCCCGAGGCTTTCGAGGCTGCTGCCAAGGAAGCCGGTGTGGAGCCTGTTGGCCGTCCCGAGGTCACCGTTGATTCTGCTGACGAGACCAACGGCGTCACCCTGACCGTTAAGGTCGCCGTCAAACCCGAAGTCAAGGTTGGCAGCTATAACGGACTGACCGCTGAAAAGACTGTCCATACTGTCTCTGACGAGACCGTTGAAGCCGAGCTGAAGCGTGTGCAGGAGCGTAATGCCCGCGAGCTGACCCGTGAGGGCGCTGCACAGAACGGCGATATCGTTGATATCGACTTTGAGGGCTTTGTGGACGGTGTCGCTTTCGAGGGCGGCAAGGCTGAGCACTATAACCTGACTTTGGGCAGTGGCAGCTTCATCCCCGGCTTTGAGGATCAGATCGTTGGCCACTCTGCCGGTGAAGAGTTTGACGTGAACGTCACCTTCCCCACCGAGTATCAGGCTGCTGAGCTGGCAGGCAAGGCTGCAGTGTTTAAGATCAAGCTGCACGAGGTCAAGTATAAGGAGCTGCCCGCACTGGACGATGAGCTGGCAAAGGACTGCTCCGAGTACGACACTCTGGAAGAGTTCAAAGAGTCCATCCGCAAGAACAATCAGGAGCAGCTGGACAAGCAGGATGACCTGGCTGTCGAGAATGCTCTGGTCGATCAGGTCATCGACAGCATGGAGGGCGAGATCCCCCAGGCAATGTATGAGACCCGCATGGACGAGATGGTCAATGACTTTGCATTCCGTGTGGAGCAGCAGGGTCTGCGTCTCGAGGACTACCTGAAGTATATGGGTCAGACCATGGAGCAGTTCCGTGCTTCCTTCATGGCTCAGGCCGAGAAGCAGGTCAAGATCCGTCTGGCTCTGGAGGCTGTTGCTGCTGCCGAGAACATCGAGGCTTCTGAAGAGGAAGTTTCCGCTGAGATCAAGCGCATCGCTGACCAGTACAAGATGGAAGAGGATAAGGTTCGCGAGCTGGTCAACATTGTCGACCTGAAGAAGGATCTGGCCATCAACAAGGCCATCGACTTTATCAAGAGCCACGCAAACATCGTGGAGAAGGCTGCTGACGCTGAAAAGGCTGCTGACGCTGAGTAATCCACAGCCGGTCTTGGTAAAGCGGGCAGCAGGCTGCACGTTTTAGAAAAGAAGGTTGTTAAAATTGACCGATACGGCAGAACCGGCAGGGAAACCGTATCGGTCAATTTTGCAAATACTATATTCCATTTCAGGAGGCGAACTTTATGAGTTTTGTTCCTTACGTTGTCGAGCAGTCGGCGCACGGGGAGCGTTCCTACGATATTTTCTCCCGTCTGCTGAACGATCGCATCATCGTTCTGAGTGAGGATGTCAACGACACCTCTGCCAGCCTCGTAGTGGCACAGCTGCTGTATCTGGAAGGGCAGGACCCGGACAAGGATATCAGCCTGTATATCAACAGCCCCGGTGGTTCCATCAGCGCCGGAATGGCGATTCATGACACGATGCAGTATATCAAGTGCGATGTCTCTACCATCTGCATGGGCATGGCTGCATCCATGGGCGCTTTCCTGCTGGCCAGCGGCACCAAGGGCAAACGTTTTGCTCTGCCCAACTCTGAGATCCTGATCCATCAGCCGCTGATTGGCGGTCAGGGCGGCGGCCTTTCCGGCCAGACCACCGACATCAAGATCCATGCCGAGCACATGGTGTATATCCGCGACAAGATGAACCGGATGCTCAGTGAGTATACAGGCCAGCCGCTGGATAAGATCCAGCTGGACACCGAGCGCGACAATTATATGACCGCTGAGGAGGCAAAGGCTTATGGCCTGATCGATGAGGTCATTGCCCATCGCTGAGCCGCCCGCTGAAATCAATCTACCCAGGATAAGGAAAAACAGCTATGGCAAATAACAATTCTGGCAGAGACAAAAACGAAAAGGATCTGGTCTGCAGCTTCTGTGGGAAGCATCAGGACGAAGTGGAGCGCATGATCATTGGCCCCGGCGTCAACATCTGCAGCGAATGCATCGGTCTGTGCCACGACCTGCTTTCTGACAAGCAGGATCAGCCCAAGAACGCCCGCCCGGGTCGCGGCAGCGCAAACCGGGCAAACATCCAGACCGCCACACCGGATCTGGACATCAACATTATGACCCCGGCCGAGATCAAGGAAGGGCTGGATCAATATGTAATTGGTCAGGACGAAGCCAAGCGTGTGCTGTCTGTTTCGGTCTACAACCACTACAAGCGCATCCTGAGCGGTCAGGATAGCGATGTGGAGCTGCAAAAGTCCAACGTTCTGCTGCTTGGTCCATCTGGTGTGGGCAAGACCCTTCTGGCACAGACTCTGGCAAAGATGCTGGGCGTTCCGTTCGCCATTGCCGATGCCACGACCCTGACCGAGGCCGGTTACGTGGGCGAGGATGTGGAGAACATCCTGCTCAAGCTGATTCAGGCGGCAGACTTTGACGTGCAGAAAGCACAGATCGGCATTATTTATATCGACGAGATCGACAAGATCACCCGCAAGAGTGAGAACCCCTCCATCACCCGCGATGTTGGCGGCGAAGGCGTACAGCAGGCACTGTTGAAGATCCTTGAGGGTACGGTCAGCAATGTTCCTCCTCAGGGCGGACGCAAACACCCGCAGCAGGAGTTTATTCAGATCGACACCACTAACATCCTGTTCATCTGCGGCGGTGCCTTCGATGGCCTCGACAAGTATATCCTGCGCCGTACCGATAAGTCTGCATTGGGCTTTGGCAGTGCACTGAAGGATAACTCCAGTGAGGCTGAAAAGGCTCTGCTGCGCAAGGTGGAACCCCACGATCTGGTCAAGTTTGGCTTAATCCCGGAGCTGATCGGCCGTCTGCCGGTCATCACCGTGCTGGATGATCTGGACGAGAATGCACTGGTTCGCGTGCTGAAGGAGCCCCGCAATAGTCTTGTCAAGCAGTACAAGGAGCTGTTGGGCATGGATAATGTGGAGCTGAGCTTCACGGACGAAGCGTTGCATGCCATTGCCCGCAAGACGATCGAGCGCAAGACTGGCGCCCGCGGCCTGCGCAGCGTAATGGAAAGCATCCTGCTGCCCATCATGTACGAGGTGCCCAGCGATGCCACCATTATCCGCGTGACCGTGGACGAAGACACTGTGGAGGGTGGCGAAGCCCATCTGGAATACGGTGCTGTGCGCAAACGCTATAAAAATCAGATGTCCCTGAGCTGACGTTTCGGCGCCCAACAGGAGAAGAAAAGCTCTGCTTCAAAAGCTCTTTGCTTTTGACAGGGCTTTTTGCTTTATTATTCTTGTTTCCGGCGGCAAAATGTACTATAATATTAAGGTCTGGATTGCAGTACGGAGTCGGTTCCCTGGCAGGAAGGCTCCCTCGGATGCAGCACCAGCGCAATGGGTAACAGAAAGTACGATAAAGGAGTGTGTTTCCAATGGCAAATTATCTTGCAATGAACCGTGATGAACTCACTGCTGAAAAGGCAGCGCTTGAAGCAGAATACAAAAAATTTCAGGCTAAGGGCCTGAAACTGAATATGGCTCGCGGCAAGCCCGGCCCTCATCAGATGGATCTGGCAATGGATCTGCTGAAGATGAACGACTACACTACCGATGCAGGCGTTGATGCCCGCAACTACGGTGAGCTGGAAGGCCTTCCGGAAGCCCGCGTGCTGTTTGCAGATGTGTTCGGCGTGCAGCCCGGCGAGGTGTTCGTGGGCGGCAACTCCAGCCTGCAGCTGATGTATAACCTCATCAACATCGGTTATGTGTTCGGTTTCCCCGAGTCTCCGTGCCCCTGGTCTCAGGTGGAGAAGCGCAAGTTCCTCTGCCCGGTGCCCGGCTATGACCGTCACTTTGCCATCACCGAGGAGTTTGGCTTTGAGCTCATCAGTGTGCCGATGACCCCCAATGGACCGGATATGGATATTGTGGAAAAGCTGGTGGCAGAGGACGCTGATATCAAGGGCATCTGGTGTGTACCGCAGTATTCCAACCCCGATGGCTACACCTACAGCGATGAGACCATCGAGCGTTTTGCGAAGATGAAGACTGCTGCCCCCGATTTCAAGATCTTCTGGGATGAGGCTTATATCGTTCATCACCTGACCGACGAGATCATTGAGACTCCGGTACTGCTGAACGAGAGCAAGAAGTACGGCAACGAAGACCGCGTGTTCATGTTCACCTCTACCAGCAAGATCACCTTCCCGGGCGCAGGCGTCTCTGCCATTGCCTGCAGCGAGAGCAGCATGAAGTATATCTGCAAGCGCTTCTCGGTCATGATCATCAGCTACGACAAGATGAACCAGCTGCGCCATGTCCGCTTCCTGAAGAACAAGGAAGGCGTTCTGGCTCACATGGCAAAGCATCGCCGTCGTCTGGTGCCCTGCTTCGATGCCGTCAAGACTGCATTCAAGAACAACCTCATTCCCTGCGGCGACATTGCCCACTGGACGGACCCCAAGGGCGGCTACTTCATCAGCCTGTATGTGATGCCCGGCTGTGCAAAGCGCGTGGCAGGTCTGTGCAAGGATGCGGGCCTGACCCTGACCGGTGCAGGCTCTGCGTATCCCTACCACAAGGATCCTCAGGATTCTCATCTGCGCATTGCTCCGACCTACCCCAGCCTGGACGAAGTGGAGACTGCTTCCGAGCTGCTGTGTGTATGCGTGCGACTGGCCGTGGTGGAAAAGCTGCTGGCCGACAAAGCAGACTGAGCATTTGATTTGAGCTGATCTCTATCTCCTCTGTGCGGCCTGTTTGAGCCGTCAGGGGAGTTTTATCGCAGAGAGACCGGCATGACGGTTTCCCCGCGGAAAGAATCTGCCGATGCTGTTTACTGCAAGGCAGGCGGTTTCCATAAGAAAACGGGCTGCGGACGTTGAGCCGCAGCTTTTTGGAGGTTTCCTGATTTTATGAAAACAAAAGGCAAAGCATGGCACCTGGTCGTCACAGTTCTGCTGATTCTGGCGTTTGTATACACTGCGTTTTTCGGGGTGTACGCCAAGTATGGTGATACGACCAAAACCTATATCAAAGGTGCGCAGGATATCCGCTTCGGTGTGGACATCAAGGGCGGCGTGAACGTCACCTTCGTCCCATCAGAGAACTACGACGCCACGGAAGACCAGCTGGATGCGGCACAGCTGGTCATTGAAAATCGTCTTGTGGCGCTGAATATTACCGACTACGAGCTGTACGTGGACAACAACTCTGACAGCCTGATCCTGGAGTTCCCGTGGCAGTCCGGCGAGACGGATTTTGACCCGGAAGCTGCTATTGAGGAGATCGGAACCACAGCGCACCTGACCTTCCGTGAGGGCAGCAGTGCTGACAGCGAGCTGATCCTTGACGGATCCATGATCGAAAGTGCAGCTGCGCAGTACGGTCCTGTCAGCAGCGGCGGAGATTCTGAGTATTTTGTTAGCCTGAAGTTCACCGATGACGGTGCCAAGGCCTTCGGAGATGCCACTACTCGTCTGGCAGCATCCAAAGGAACGATCAGCATCTGGCTGGACGATGAAAATGTCAGCACGGCCACCGTCAACGCTGCCATCACCGATGGTGCTGCTATTATTACCAGCTCTGCAGCGAATCCGTTTACACAGGAGCAGGTGATCAAGATGGCGCGCCAGATCAACTCCGGTGCGCTTCCGTTTGCACTGACGGTGGACAGCTACTCTACCGTCAGCCCAAGTCTGGGCGAAAACAGCCTGAGCGCCATGGTGCTGGCCGGTTTGATCGCTTTTGCGTTGATCGTGGTATTCATGACACTGCTGTACCGTCTGCCGGGATTTCTGGCCTGTATCGCGCTGGCGGGTCAGGTGGCGGCTACGCTGGCTTTTGTCTCCGGCTATTTCCCGGTGTTTGAGAGCTTCACACTGACCCTGCCCGGCATTGCAGGTATCATTCTTGCCATCGGCATGGGTGTGGACGCCAACGTTATCACCGCTGAGCGCATCAAGGAAGAACTGAAAAGCGGCAAATCTTTGGACGGCGCACTCAAGAGCGGTTTTGCCCGCGGACTGACTCCCATCATCGACGGCAACGTGACCATTGTTATCGTGGCGATCGTGCTGATGGGCGCTTTTGGCCCATCGGACGGTTTCTTTGCCAAGGCTTTGCACTTCGTGTTCTTTGCCTTTGGCCCGTCCACTGCAGGCACCATCTATGCTTTCGGTTATACGCTGCTCACCGGCGTGCTGCTGAACTTTGTCTTCGGCGTATTCGCAACCCGCGTGATGATCCGCGGAGCCGCCTCCGTCAAAGCTCTGCGTAATCCGTGGCTTTACGGTGCGGAGAAGCCCAGCATCGAAAGGGCGGAGAAGAAACCTGTCGATTTCGTTGGGCTGCGCAAGCGGTTCCTGACTTTTTCCTCCTGCCTGATGGCAGCAATCGTGCTGTGCGCGGTGGTGTTTGGCGTCCATCTGGATACCGAGTTCACCGGCGGTGCTATGATCACTCTGAGCTATAAAGGCAGTTTCACCCTGTCGGATGTGCAGAAGACCGCTTCCTCTGCATTGGATCATAAGAATCTGACCCTGCAGACTGGCGAGAATGTCGCCACGGGGGACCAGACCTTGAAGATCTCCATGCCCGGTACCGAGACCGTGACGACCGATCAGGTGCAGACCCTGCTGGATTCCTTGAACGAGAATTATCCCGACAATGGCTTCGAGCAGCTGTCCCTGAGCAATGTCAGTGCCGCCATGGGTGCGAAGTTCCTGCAAAAGAGTCTGGTGGCTGTTGTGTTTGCGCTGGTGCTGATCCTGTTGTACATCGCTCTGCGCTTCAAAAATATCGGCGGTCTGACTGGCGGTATGATGGCTGTTCTGGCGCTGGTCAACGACCTGATGGTGGTGTTCGGCACATTTGTTCTGCTGCGCGCTCCGCTGGATGGCAACTTTATTGCCGCCATGTTGACGATTCTTGGCTATTCCATCAACGATACCGTCGTAGTTTACGATCGTATCCGCGAGAATCGTACGCTCATGGGGAAGAAGGCTTCCTTTGAAGAGCTGGTAAACCGCTCAGTCAACCAGTCGGCACGGCGTACTCTGATCACAACCATCACAACCGTGATGGCCTTGGGTGTGATGTGCATCATTGCAAAGCTGTATGGACTGGACAGCATCTTCACCTTCGCATTCCCGCTGATGATGGGTATGGTCAGCGGCGTATACACCTCGCTCTGTGTGTCCACCTCTGCATGGATGATGTGGAGTGAGCGCAAGCCCAAGAAAAACTGACCCTTTCAGGAGGAACTGACCATGAAGTGTCCCTATTGCGGCGCTGAAGAATCGAAAGTCATCGATTCCCGCCCTACCGAAGATAATGAGCGTATCCGCCGCCGTCGTGAATGTCTGAGCTGCCACATGCGCTTCACGACTTATGAAGTCGTGGAGACTGTCCCGCTTGTGGTTATTAAAAAGGACAGTTCTCGTGAGCCGTTTGACCGGCAGAAACTGTTGAATGCTATGGTACGAGCCTGTGCCAAGCGCCCTGTGAGCTATGAAATGCTGGAGCGGGCCGTCAGCAGCATTGAACAGACCCTGCTCAGCTCCTATGACAGGGAGATCTCCAGTGTACGCATCGGGGAACTGACCATGCAGGAACTGAAAAAGATCGACGAGGTCGCGTATGTCCGCTTTGCTTCCGTCTACCGGCAGTTTGCCGATGTGGAAAGTTTTTTTACCGAACTGAAACAGCTGATGGGCGACCGCAGGGAAGAGCATAAATAATTCATGAAAAAGCACTGGCTTTTGTTCAAAATGGAACAAGACCAGTGCTTTTTTCATATCCATCGGCGGGAAAGCCATTCCAGTGTCTCTACCTGTACCTGTGCCCGGCGCAGCTCACCGAGTGCTTCTTCCGGGGAGTTCATTTCCAGATGTCCGTCGGCAGTGCGCAGGGCGGCTTCCAGCTCAGTGAAATCTGCCGTGCGGAGAAGATGATTCATCTTTTCTCTCATCGTGTCACACAGGTCGGCTCCTTCCGCAAGAGCCTGCCGGGCAGAGACAACATCGCTGCAGCGGATATTCCACACAGCGGTGTCCAGATCTTCTGAGATGCTGTCCGCAAACTTCTGCACCTGAAAGCTGCTGTAAAAGGCAATGCAAAGCAGCGCGGCCACAATGAATATACAGGCATAGATTCTCTTCATATTTTTTTCTCACTTGCTGCTGCCGGGATGGCAGCGTTCTTTTTTCAGCAGAAAATAATCCTCGGTCTCATTTCCGATCAGCAGCAGGATCTCTTCCGGAAGTAAGGTGTTTGCCTGCGCAGTGCGTTCCAGCCAGGCACGATCTTTGCCGCACCAGCGAAGATTATCCTCCAGCACCTGCCCGTCCAGCACAAAAGGAATGGTGGCGTTGACATGCTCTACCTTCAATTGCAGGTCTGCCAGTCGGACAGGCTCTTTTTCCGGTCGAAGCGCTGCGGAAAGAGTTCCGTTCGTTTCAATCACAGCGTAGGATACCTCCCGGGGGTCGAAGATGTTTTTGCCCCGCAGAGCTTCCATCAGGTCGGCTGTGGTCAGCCGCAGCATCCGCAGTGCGTTCTGATCGATCTCTCCATTCAAAATGACCGTCTTTGGGCGTCCGGACAGAAAATTGAAGAATCGCTGACTGCGGAAGCTCAGTACCGACCCCAGAAGTTCCAGCGCAGCAATGAGAAACAGTGGGATCAGGCTGGATGTGATCGGCACTTCTTCCGACTCGATGGAGATAGACGCCAGATTCGAGATCAGAATGGTCGATACCAGCTCTTCCGGCTGTAATTCACCCAGCTGCCGCTTGCCCATGAGCCGCATGGCGAACAGCACACATAGATATATGATGATGGTACGGCAGATCAAAAGTTTCATAGAGGCCTCCTGCAGCTGCTGGAATGGAGCATGTGCAAACCGGGCATACTGCTGTGCAAAGGGGTGGTAGCGTATGAATCGGCTGTCACGGAAGCTGACCGAAAACATGGCTGCGCTTGATGAGATGTTTGGCGCATCCGCTGACTATTATGCCAAGGAGATCACGATTTATCATTGCAGGGGATGCATCGTACTGTTTGACGGCATGGCAAGTCTGGATTCGCTGTGGGATCTTTTGCTGGATGCAGCTTCCCGTCAGATGCCGCCGTTTGCTGCGGACGCGGCGTTTTGCAGCGGGAGCAAAGTATTTGAACAGATCCTCCATGATTCGGTTTTTCCGGCAGAGAACCATGCTGTAAATGATATGGAGGATCTGGTCAAACGGTTGACCGCCGGAATGGCAGTGCTTCTGCTGGACGGCTGCGGGAAAGGGATCGCGTTTTCGGTTCAGGGGCTCAAGTTCCGCTCGGTAAACGAACCATCTGGGGAAGGCAATCTGCGGGGCTCCCGTGAGGGATTCACGGATCTTTTACGGGTGAATCTGAGTCTGCTGCGTCGGCTCATCCGCACACCTGACCTTGTGCTGGAGGTGCAGCAGTCAGACACCGATGCCAAAACGGAATACGCCGTCTGCTACTGCAAAAGCAAGGCAGACCCGGCCGTGGTACGGCGGATCCGTCAGATCCTTGCAGCCGCGAAGCCGGAGCTGCTTCTGGACTCCAGCTATTTTGTACCATGGCTGCTGCCCGGCAAAATACGAATGTTTACGCCGGTAGGCTGCACAGAACGTCCCGCTGTTGCTGCTGCAAAGCTCAGTGAAGGAAAAATTGTAATACTGGTCAACGGCAGTCCTTCGGCCATGGTGCTTCCGGCGTTGTTCTGCGAGAACTTTGAATGTCTGGATGATTATGCCTCGACCGCAGTGTTTTCGTCGTTTCTACGGGTGCTCAGATATGTTTCATTTTACCTGACGGTGTTCCTTCCGGGGGTGTTTGTATGCGTGGCGGTCTATCTTCCGGAGCTCATCCCGCCGCAGCTGCTGTACAAAATCGAAGCCGCCGAAAAAGCAACGCCCTTGCCATTGTTTGCGGAAATGCTTCTTGTGATGCTGATTTTGGAGGTCATCCGGGAAGCGGGTCTTCGGATGCCGCAGTCTCTGGGGCACTCGGTCAGTCTGGTGTCAGCCCTGATCATCGGGGATGCCGCTATCGCGACCGGGCTGATGAGCACTCCGGTCATTTTTGTGGCCAGTATCACGGCAATTGCCGTGTTTGTCACACCGCCGCTCTACGAGCCTGCCACCCTGCTGCGCATTGGCACAGTGCTGGCAGCCGGACTTGCTGGACCAGTGGGACTGGTGGGCGCTTTTTTTGCTTTTTTGCTTGGACTTTCCAACACATCCATGCTTGGCGTGCCGTATCTTGCGGTACGCCCATTCCCGCAGAAGCCGATCTCTGAGGATGGTGTGATCCGGCGAAACTACCGGCAGCTGTCGAAAGACTGTTTTAATATTTGGCAGAAACGGGGGCAATGGTGATGAGTCCGAAAGCGGGATTTTCCATTTCTGCGCTGGCACTGAGCGTGCTGACAGCAGCTCTCGCTAATACAGACCGGACGGTCGGCACGGCACGGGAAACTGTTCTGTCCGGCCTTTTGCAGTCAATGGTTCTGATGGTGCTGGTTTGGCTGACCGCAGGGATCTGGAATGCCGGAAATGCCCGGCACCGCACGGCGGCACTGGCAATGTCGTTGGCATTTCTGGCCGAGCTGGCTCAGACCGTGGTGCAGGCACAGCGGGTCGCGCAGCAGGAGTTTCACTCCATGGCGCTTGTGGGCATCCTTCCGCTGCTGCTTTGGGCAGGCTGGACGTTGACCCCGAACAACTGGAACGCCCCGGCTCGGACGTTATGGTGGTTCATTTTTCTGGGTGGAATCGTGTGTCTGGCGGGGCTTGTCGGACAGATGCGATGGTTCCGGCTGCTTGCCGAAAGCGCTCCACAGCAGCCGGAAGCCCTCTTGTTTGCAGAATACTTTGCTGTTCCGCTGCTGTGTCCGCAGGAGCAGCCCGGCCGCGGGGTCTGCCTGCCGTGGGCAGCGTATGCGGTACAGGCCGGAGCGGCACTGGGAACGCAGTTGATCTTTGGCTGCCAGAGCTATCCGGTACAGGAGCTTCTCCGTGCATGGAGCGCGGGTGCGTTTTCCCGCATGGATGCCCTGCTGCTTCTGATCTGGCTGTGCTGTGCTGTGTATCGCATCTGCTTTTTGTGCGCAGCATTGCGTACCTGCCTGCGCGCGGCGCTTAACGCAGGAAAGGAGCTTGCCGGATGAACAAAAGAACGGCTTGGAAACCGCTGACGGCAGCATTTGCACTTGGGTGGTGTCTGCTGTTTCTTCACTGCGAAACTACCGAAAAAAGCATGATACGCGCGGTGTATCTTTCTCAGAGAGGGGAGAACATCACAGCCGTATTCTGGTATCAGGCGCCGGAGGCTTCTGCAGATGCATCGGAGGCTTCGGCGGCACTGCAAATGACCGGCGCGGAGTCCAATACACTGGAAAAAGCGCTGTTTGCGGCACAAGAGAGACTGCCGCAGAGCGCAGACTACCGGCTGTGTGACTATCTGCTGATCCCTGAAAACACGCCGGATGCGCTGCTTTCTTCTTATGAGCAGCTGCTGCAGGAACGGCAGTGTGGACGCGTGGCAGCGCGCGTGGTCTGTGCTGATTTTAACGAAGAAGAGCTTTTCGCACGGATAGAAAAAGATGACGGCTTTTCTGATAAAATGATAGGGAAACTCAAGCAGAAATCTTCGCAGATGCCGCGGCTGTATCAGCGCGAAGAAGGAATGCTTCTGCCCCGGCTGGTTCTTCGGGAAACGGGAGCGGAGTTCATATCTTCGACGCTGCTTCGCACACAGGAACTGCGGTTTTTTCTGAACAGGGAAACAACCGAAATGTGTCTGCTTTTGCAAAACAGCCCGGGAATGCGAACCTTCTGGCTGGATGGAAAGCCAGTGCGCATTCGTCGATGCAGCGTATCTGTGACGATTTCTGAGGAGGAAATCCTTGTGCGGCTGGACTGTCAGCAGATGACAGGGGAGTCAACGCCCACAGAGACACAGCGAATGCAGCTCGAACAGCTTGGTGAACAAACGGTTGAACAGCTCTGGAAAAACGGAGTCGACTGGCTGAACCTCCGTCAGCGTCGGGCTTTGCAGGGAGAAATGAGCGGACAAATGGATCCAACAAAAAACGCCCATCCGAAATTTCGGACAGACGTAAGGTTTTTGTGGATATGATCAGTTTGCAGTGGGGAAAGTGACCGTGATGGTCGTACCTGCATCCACCTGACTTTCCAGCTTGATACGGGCACTATGAATGCGGGCAATGTGCTTGACGATCGCAAGACCCAGACCGGTGCCGCCCGTGGCTTTGCTGCGGCTCTTATCCACACGATAGAACCGCTCGAATACACTGGACTGTGCCTCCCGGGGGATGCCGATGCCATTGTCGGCGACCGTCAAAGTGCAGTGGCCATCCCGGTTGCACGCCGTCATGATCTGCACTTTTCCGCCGGGGCGGTTATAACGGATGGCATTGTCGCAAAGGTTCTGGCACAGCTCATCCAGCAGGCTGCGGCTGCCGCGCACTGGAGCGCTTTCGCCAAGATAGGTCAGCGAAATATAAGCCCGGCGGGCGTTCAGCTTTTGACGCTCCACACATTCTCTGGCCACATCCAGCAGGTCTACCACTTCCATCTCTGGCTCTGCGCCGGTCTCGCTGACGTTATCGAGATTGGAAAGCTGCAGAATATCGTTGACAAGCTGGATCATACGGGTAGCTTCTACGTGGATCTTCTGAGCAAAGCCCTGAACATCCGCCGGCTTTGCAATGCCGGTCTCGATCAGCTCGGCGTAGCCGGAAATACTGGTCAGCGGGGTTTTCAGTTCGTGGCTGACGTTAGCGGTGAATTCCTGCCGCATTTTCTCGTTGTTCTCTCGCAGGATGCGGTCGGAATGAATACTTTCCGCGAAGGGAATCAGCTCCTTGTAGGGGACATTTTCCTGAATATGATCCAGATCCTCCGTCATGTGCAGCACCGGCTGTACCAGTGCACGGGTCAGCAGTGCGGAAAGTACGGCTGCGGCCAGCATCAAAGCAATGCAGCTCAGAACAATGGCAGGAATCGAAGAATCGTAGATCGACCAGATGGTCTCGGCGTCCTGAGCCACACGCAGGACATCGCCGTTTGGCATACGGACAGCATAATAGTAGGTTTCGTAGCCCAGAGTCTGCGAATCGCGGATCTCTCGTCCCACGCCGGAGGCCAGTGCCTGTTGGATCTCCGGGCGGGAAAGATGATTTTCCATGGGCTGGTCAGTAGCAGATTCAAACAAAACGCTGCCGTCCCGCGAGATCAGAGTGATGCGCAGATCATCGGTGACGAAGGCAGAAAGTTTTTTCGGCTGGTCTACCAGATCATATCCGGCACTTACGAGTTCAGCTTCCCGCTCAAGGCCTGTCCAAGCCTGCGCTGTAAAGGCCTTGTGAAAAACGAAGATGCACAACTCGGCAGTGAACAGCAGGCCGAAAAAACCCATCAGGAACAGACGGTAACTGATTTTTTCTTCCATGCTGCGCGGTTTCATTCTTCGACAGCCTCCTCTTCATCGGTCAACTTGTAGCCAACTTTTCGGACGGTGCAGATGCATTTTCCGGCATCACCCAGTTTTTTGCGCAAAGTACGGATATGCATATCAACTGTACGGCTCTCCACCGAAATGTCGGTGCCCCATACCACCTGCAAGATGGTCTCGCGGGTCACAACCAGATTGGTATTTTCCAGCAGCAGGCGCAGCAGGCTGTATTCCTTGTAGGTCAACTCCACCGGATTGCCGCCGACGACTACACTGTGGCGGGCATTGTCCAGAAGGATCTCATGGAAACTGAGTACATTGGGTCGCGCTTCCGGGGCAGAGCGGCGCAGAGCTGCCCGTACACGGCTGAGAAATTCCATGATGCCGAAAGGCTTTGTGATATAATCGTCTGCGCCGCAGTCCAGCCCGCGCACAGTATCCAGCTCACTGGACTTCGCCGTGACCATGATGATGGGCAGACGACGCAGAGAGGGCGTGTTGCGCAGTTTTTTGAGGATGGAAAAGCCGTCTTCTCCGGGAAGCATCACATCCAGAATGACCAGCTCCGGCTCAGCGGCGCGCATGGCCTGCCAGAAAGATTCAGAGCTTTCAAAGCTGGACACTTCATATCCGCTGGACTGAAGCGCATACTGCTCCAGTTCCCGGATGGCAGCATCGTCTTCTACAATATAGATCATTGTTTCTTTTCCTCCACAGCTTGATTTTCAGGGAAGAGGTAACGCTCACGGTAGCGATCCAGACGGCGATGGAAGTCTTCGCTTTCTTTGGTGTCATTCCCGTGGCGCAGGTCATTAAGGTATGCGTGCGTGTCGAAACTGTCCTGTGCCACTTCGATCTGGGCAACGGCCACATTGCTGCAATGGTCGCACACGCGCTCGTAGTTGGTCAGCAGGTCATCCAGCACAAAACCGTATTCGATGGAGCAGTTGCCGGCTTGCAGGCGGGCGATATGGTGCGCTTTGATCGCCCGCACCAGTTCGTTGACCACGGCTTCCAGCGGCTCGACCTTTCCGGCCAGATGAAGATCCCCCCGGCGGAATGCATCGGTGGTGCGGTTCAGAATGTCCTGCACCGCATCCTCCAGCACCTGCAGCTCCTCCCGGGCATCCTGCGAGAACTGGATTTCCTTCTCGTGCATCTCTTCGGCAGATTCCAGCAGATTCACAGAATGGTCACTGATCCGCTCAAAATCGCTGATGGTGTGCAGCAGGGTGTTCACGCTTTGGCTGTCGATATGGTTCAGTTCATGCCCGGACAGCTTGACCAGATAGGTGCCAAGAGCATCTTCGTATCGATCCACCTTGCATTCCTCTTCGCGGACTGTCTGAGCAAGAGCGTCGTCCCAGTGATGCGTCAGGCTCATGGCTTGCATAACGCCTGCGCGAGCCAGTTCGGCCATGTCGGCAGTTGCAGAACGTGCACGCTCTACAGCCACAGCAGGAGTGTTCAGCAGACGTTCGTCCAGAAGAGCAAAGCTCTCCTTCTCCGGGGAATCCGGAATGGTCAGGATGGCCAGTTTCTCCAGCCCGTTGGCAAAGGGCAGCAGAATGACCGTTGCGATAATGTTGAAGGCAGAGTGCACTACGGCAATGCCCCAGGCCTCAATGGTGGTGCTTACGAAGGCGAAATGGCACACGGCGTTCAGGCCGTAGAAGCCAATCAGGAAGATCGAAACTCCGATGATATTGAAGTACAGATGTACCATTGCGGCCCGGCGGGCGTTCTTGTTTGCGCCCACAGAGGAGATCAGCGCGGTGACGCAGGTGCCGATATTCTGACCCATGATGATGGGGATGGCACTGCCGTAGGTGATAACACCGGTAGCGCTCAATGCCTGCAGGATGCCGACGCTGGCGCTGGAGCTCTGGATGATCCCGGTAACAAGGGCGCCCACCAGAACGCCGAGAAGGGGGTTGGAGAAGCGAGTGAACAGGCTTGTGAACCACGCTTCATTCTGCAGAGGCAGGACGGCGTTGGACATGCCGGTCATACCGGTCATCAGCACAGCGAAGCCGATCAGGATGGTGCCGACGCCCTTTTTCTTCTCACTCTTACACATATACAGCAAAATGCCGATAAATGCAAGCAGAGGACTGAAGGATGTGGGCTTCAGCATCTGAATCACCAGACTGTCGCCCTGCAGACCGGACAAACTCAGGATCCAGCTGGTGACTGTGGTGCCCACGTTGCTGCCCATGATGATGCCGATCGCCTGATGCAGCTCCATAATGCCGCTGTTGACAAAACCGACCACCATGACTGTGGTCGCGCTGGAACTCTGGATTACGGCGGTGACGCCGAGACCCAGAAAAAAGCCCTTGAGGGGGTTATCGGTCAGCTTGCTCAGGATCTTTTGCAGCTGGCCGCCGGCCTGCTTTTCCAGAGCTTTGCCCATGATATCCATGCCGAACAGAAACAGTGCTAATCCGCCCAGCAGGGAAAAGACATTGAAGATCGTCATAAGATTTCCTCACTTTGACTTGACAGGTTTTAATGCTTTCCTTGTTTTTCCTGACTTGAAGTGTATCAGAACAATGTAAAATCCAAAATCGGCGGAATGTAAAATCCGTGTAAAAGTAAGAAAAATGTAAAAAATAAAGTACAGAATTCGATGCAGCGACGGTTTCTATGCGCTGCGCGAAAAAGGAGGGGCATCGTATTGTTTTTTGGAAAGGGTTCTATTATAATAAAGAGAGGAATGCTGCAGCGGCTTGGCATAACGGTACCGCGCAGCAAAAGGGAGCACAGGAGGAAGCAGAATGGGTACATTCAATGTCTCACTCAAGACGCTGACAGACCGGGTCAGCATGGAAGTTGTCTATACACCCAAGGAGCTGGATCAGATCTGCGTGGAAATCGCTGAGGTCAACCGTCCGGGTCTGTTTCTGGCCGGATATTACGACTATTTCGATAAACTGCGTTTGCAGATCATGGGTCTGGCAGAAATGAATTTTCTGTCCGGGCTTTCCGCTGAGAAACGTTACGAGGCACTGGAGCAGCTGTTCCGTCAGCAGCCGCCTGCCGTCATCGTCTGCCGCAGTGAAGAGCTGACTCCGTTCCCGGAAATGCAGGAGCTGGCTCAGAAACATGATGTCGCTCTGCTGCGCTCCAACGAGACCACATGCACCTTGATGGGCAGCCTGATCAGCGTGCTGAATCTGGAGCTGGCTCCCCGCATCACCCGCCACGGTGTTCTTGTGGAAGTGTATGGCGAAGGGATCCTGATCCTGGGCGACAGCGGCATCGGCAAGAGTGAGCTGGCCATCGAGCTGGTCAAGCGCGGCCATCGTCTGGTGGCAGATGACGCTGTAGAACTGCGCAAAGTGTCCAACCGCCAGATCATGGGCACTGCTCCGGAGAACATCCGCCATTTCATTGAACTGCGAGGCATTGGCATTGTCAATGTTGCCCGCGTGTTCGGTGTTGGCGCAGTCAAGGTAAGTGAGAGCCTTGATCTCGTGGTTCAGCTGGAGGCATGGGACCCCACAAAGAATTACCAGCGCACCGGTCTGGAAAGCGAGTATTACGATATTCTTGGCGTCAGCATCCCCAGTACCAGCATCCCGGTCTCTCCGGGACGAAATCTGGCTGTTGTGCTGGAGACTGCTGCGATCAATAACCGCCAGAAAAAGATGGGCTACAATGCAGCCCGTGAGCTGCTGATCCGTCTCGGCCTGGACGATAAGATCGACTGATCTATCCCTGTAAAGGAGTTGACCAATATGGAACGAATGAAGCATAAGCTGGCAGAAGCCGGCATTTCCTTCCGGGAAAATGAGCTTCTCTCAGCGCACTGCACCTTCAAGATCGGCGGCCCGGCGGAGCTGTTTGTAATGCCGGAGACCGAATCGGAGCTTTGCACCGCCGTCATGCTTTGTAAAAAAGACGCCGTCCGGTATTATTTGCTGGGAAACGGCAGCAATATCCTGTTTGCGGATGAGGGCTTCCGCGGAGCTGTCATTGATACCACCACGCTGAAAGCCGGAGCGGAGTTTTCCGGGGTCGGTGTGACCGCCGGGGCCGGGATGAAGCTTTCCGCTTTGTGCGCAGGAGCACTGGAACACGGACTGACCGGTCTGGAATTTGCCTACGGTATCCCTGGAACCGTGGGAGGGGCAGTGTATATGAATGCCGGTGCCTATGGAGGCGAGATGAAGGATGTTCTTGTCTCGGTGCGATGTCTTACAGCAGAGGGCGAGATCAAGGAGATCCCGGCGGAGGAACTCAATCTCGGTTATCGCCACAGCATTTTTGAAGAGAACGGGGGCTGTATCCTCAGCGCATGCTTTAAGCTGAACGAGGGTAGGCCGGAAGAAATCAAAGCCAAGATGAACGAACTCATGGCGAAGCGTGTGGATAAGCAGCCGTTGGACAAACCCAGTGCCGGCAGCACGTTCAAGCGCCCGGCGGGGGCTTTTGCGGCCGCATTGATCGATCAATGCGGCTTGCGTGGATACCGCCATGGCGGTGCGGCTGTCAGCGACAAGCACTGCGGCTTCGTGGTCAATCTGGGCGGTGCGACCTGTGCAGATGTGCTGGCTCTGTGCGATGAGGTGCGCGCGATCGTAAAAGAAAAAACGGGCTATGACCTCGAAAAGGAAATTCGAGTGGTAAGGTAAGAAGGAGCAGGATTTCAAACGATGGAATTGTTGATCGTAAGCGGCCTGTCCGGTGCAGGCAAGTCTGTTGCCATGAAAGCACTGGAAGATATCGGCTTTTTCTGCATTGACAATGTCCCTGCAGGGCTTCTGCCCAGCATCACGGCATTTTCAGAGGCAAGCGGAAATGAGCTGGAGCGGGTGGCGCTGTCCATGGATGTACGCGGATGCCGCTCCAGTGAAGAGATCGAGCAGGCGCTGCTGCAGCTGGATCAGCAGAAAATCTCCTACAAGATCCTGTTTCTGGACGCACCGGATGATGTTTTGATGCGCCGTTACAGCGAGACCCGCCGCCGTCATCCCATCAGCATTTCAGAGGGGCTCTCTACCCGGGAAGCCTTTCTCAAGGAGCGCCGCATCCTTGAACCGCTGCGGGAGCGCGCAGATTATACGATCAACACAGCGCTGCTCTCCACTGCACAGAACAAGGAACGGATCTGTGATCTTTTCGGAAAGAACGGCGGTGCCAAGGGTGCCATGCGTCTGACCGTGATGTCCTTCGGCTTCAAATTCGGCGTACCTCCAGAGGCAGACCTTGTACTGGATGTTCGCTGCCTGCCCAACCCCTTCTATGTGCCGGAGCTGAAATTCAAGACCGGTCTGGATCAGGAAGTGGTGAATTTTGTCATGAGTCACCCGGAAGCGCAGGAACTGCTTAAACGCTACGAAAATTTTTTGCAGTACGCTCTGCCACTGTACGTCAAGGAAGGCAAAAGTCAGCTGACCATTGCTGTGGGCTGCACCGGCGGCAAACACCGCTCTATTACATTTGCACGCAAAATTGCAGAGTATTGCCGTTCGCAGGGCTATGAGCCGGGCGTACAGCATCGTGATGCAAAGCGCTGACAGAAAGAGGAACTATGAGTAGTTTTGCATCCCGCGCAAGGGAAGAGATCGCCACACGCAGCATCCAGAAGGACTGCTGCGTCCGTGCGGCGGCTTACGGCATTGCATGCTTTGCCAAGTATTTTGATGCAAAGGGACTTGTGCTTCAGACGGAGCAGTCACAGACGGCTTCTGCGGCACAGCAGCTATTTGCACGATGCGGCATTCAGGGCGAGATCCTGGAAAAGCACCGTTCCAGCGGAAATCTCTATGAATTCAATATCCGCACACCGGAGCAGGTTGCGCGGATGCATGAGCTGTTTGGTACCACCGGCAACGAGACCAGCTTGCAGATCGACCCCCGCCTTATTCGCTGCCAGACCTGCGTCAGTGCATACATTGGCGCAGCTTTTTTGTGCAGCGGAACGGTCATCGATCCGCAAAAGGAATATAATCTGGAGTTTCTCACGTCCCGCACCAATCTGGCCCGGGATTTTGAAGCACTTCTGGCGGAGCATGAGTTTGCGCCCCACCGCACCCGCCGCAACGGTGTGAACCTGATCTACGTCAAGACCAGCGCCAGTGTGGAGCGGCTGCTCAGCTTTATGGGCGCGCCTGATGCTGCAGAACAGATCCGCACACAGAAGGCTTTTAAGCAGGTGCGCAACCAGACCAATCGTCAGACCAATTGTGACACAGCCAACCTTGGCAAAACTGCCAGAGCCAACGCCCAGACACTGAAAGCCATCCGCTTTCTGGAAGAGCACGACTCCGTCAGCACGTTGCCGGACGCTCTGAAAGAAGCGGCAGCCAAGCGGATGCAGTATCCAGACCTGTCGCTTACAGCGTTGTGCGATTGTTTTGATCCGCCCATGAGCAAATCCGGCCTTTCTCATCGCATGAAAAAGTTGGAATCACTGGCAGAGAATCTGCGGCAGAATCTGGAACAGGAGGGCAGAAAGTGAGCGAAAACAGTGAGGGAAATCGTCTCGGAAGAGACTTTGTTCACCTGCACATTCACACGGAATACAGTCTGCTGGACGGTGCCTGCCGTATCGATCAGCTGATGGATCGTGTGAAGGAGTGCGGGCAGACTGCCATTGCGTGCACCGATCACGGTGTCATGTACGGCTGCGTCCAGTTCTATAAAGCAGCAAAAAAGGCTGGGATCAAACCGATTATTGGCTGTGAGGTCTACGTTGCTACCCGCACCCGCTTCGATAAGGTCAATAAGATCGACGGCAATAATCACCTGATCCTGCTGTGCAAAAACGAGACCGGCTATAAGAACCTCATTAAAATGGTTTCGGCGGCGTTTGTGGAAGGTTTTTACTCCAAACCACGCATCGATAAGCAGCTGCTGGAGCAGCACCACGAAGGTCTGATTTGTCTTTCTGCCTGCCTTGCAGGTGAGATCCCACAGGCCATTCTGGCAGGTGACTATCACCATGCAAGAGAAACCGCCCTGTGGTACCGTGATCTGTTCGGTGAGGGCAACTATTATATTGAATTGCAGGATCACGGTCTGAAAGAGGATAACGTTGTCCTGCCTCAGCTTATCAAGCTTTCCCGGGAAACGGGCATCCCCATGGCAGCCACCAATGACTCCCACTATCTGCGCAAAGAGGACGCAAAAATGCAGGGGATCCTGCTGTGCATCCAGACAGGCAAGACCATTCAGGACGCTGACCGTATGGAATTCCAGACCGACGAGTTTTATGTTAAGACCACAGACGAGATGTACGATCTGTTCTCCATGGTGCCCGAAGCATGTGCGAACACCGCTAAAATTGCAGAACAGTGTAATTTCGACTTCGATTTCGGCCATACGAAGATTCCATACTACAAAGCCCCGGACGGCATGGACAATCAGGAGTTCTTTGAAAAGCTCTGTTGGGA
This sequence comes from uncultured Faecalibacterium sp., assembly GCA_934501115.1. GTDB lineage: Bacteria > Bacillota > Clostridia > Oscillospirales > Ruminococcaceae > Faecalibacterium. The sequence goes on along the minus strand of CAKSTO010000002.1, from coordinate 72,047 downwards.
GGGTCTGGAGCATCGTTACGGCCCCGATGTGCCGCAGGCAAACAAAGATCGTCTGCAATATGAGATCGGCGTGGTCAAAAAGATGGGTTATACAAACTATTACCTCATCGTCTGGGATTACGTCAACTATGCCAAGAGCCAGGGGATCCCGGTGGGGCCGGGGCGCGGCTCCGGTGCGGGCAGCATTGCCGCTTACAGCGTCGGCATCACGGACATCGACCCCATCCGCTACAATCTGATCTTTGAGCGTTTCCTGAATCCGGAACGCGTCAGCATGCCTGATTTCGATGTGGATTTCTGTTATGAACGACGGCAGGAAGTCATTGACTATGTGAACCGAAAATACGGTGCCGACCATGTGGCTCAGATCGTCACCTTTGGCACTATGGCCGCGCGCAATGCGATCCGTGACGTAGGACGTGTGATGGGGATCCCATATCAGCAGGTGGATGTGGTCGCAAAGCTGGTTCCGATGGAGCTGAAAATGACGCTGAAGCGCGCGTTGGAGGTTTCTGCTGAACTCAAACGCATGTATGACAGCGACCCGCAGGTGAAAGAGCTGATCGACACTGCACTCAAGGTGGAGGGGATGCCGCGCCACGCATCTACCCATGCGGCGGGCGTCGTGATCACCCCGGAACCAACGGATTATTACCTGCCGTTAGCGACCAACGACGGCCTTCCCGTGACCCAGTTCAACATGACTGAGATCGAAGAACTTGGTCTGTTGAAAATGGATTTTCTCGGGCTACGCACTTTGACTGTCATTCGTGACGCCGAACTTGCTGTGCAGAAACGCCATCCTGATTTTTCGATCCAGAATCTGGATTACGATGATCCGCGCACGTATAAGATGCTGGGGCAGGGCGATACCGAGGGTGTGTTCCAGCTGGAATCCTCTGGGATGAAACAGGTTCTGGTCGGGCTGCAGCCGCAGAACCTTGAAGACGTCATCGCTTTGATCAGCCTGTACCGCCCGGGGCCAATGGATTCCATCCCCACTTACCTTCGTAACCGCCACGAGCCGGATAAGATCCGCTATAAAACACCTCAGCTGGCACATATTCTGGATGTGACCAATGGCTGTATCGTCTATCAGGAACAGGTTATGCAGATCTTCCGCGAGTTAGCCGGATTCTCCTTTGGGCAGGCGGATAATGTTCGCCGTGCAATGAGCAAAAAGAAGCATGCTGTCATGGAAGCGGAACGGGAGCATTTTGTCCACGGCTGCACAGATCCGGGCAATGAATGCCCCGGCTGTGTGGCAAACGGCATCCCGGAAAAGGTTGCAAACGAGATCTACGATGAGATGTCCAGCTTTGCGTCCTACGCGTTCAACAAGAGCCATGCCGCCTGCTACGCATACGTCGCATTCCAGACCGCATACCTCAAGTGCCATTACCCCAGTGAATTTATGGCCGCCCTGCTGACCAGCGTGCTGGATAACACGGACAAGGTGATCGAATATTCCGGCGAGTGTGCCCGCCTCGGCATTAAAGTCCTTCCGCCGGATGTGAATGTTTCCAATGGAGGATTCACGGCGGATGACAGAGGGCAGATCCGATTCGGCCTGAATGCGGTCAAGAATGTCGGCCGGAATCTGATCGAGAATGTTGTCAAGGATCGGACAGATAAGCCCTACACCAGCCTGTACGATTTCTGCAAGCGGATGCACGGCAGTGAATTGAATCGCCGGGCTGTAGAATGCCTGATCAAAGCAGGTGCTTTTGACCACATGGGTTATAACCGCCGCAGCCTTGTAGAGGCGGTGGAAGGTATCCTGAAGAGCATTGAGACCGACTCACGCAGGAATCTGGACGGTCAGCTGGATCTCTTCTCGGTCATGAGCGGAGAGGGAGAAGACGGCGCTGCAGAGGATGTCTACGAGATCCGGGAGCTGTCAGAATACAGTCATCAGGAGCTTTTGCAGCAGGAGAAAGATGTCAGCGGTCTGTACCTGTCCGGACACCCGCTGGATGCGTATCGTGAGCAGTCTGCGAAGATCGCATCTCACTCCATCAAAGCTCTGACCGGTGAAGACGCCCACGTGCAGGATGGCGAACGTGTGCGTATTGTATGTGCGGTGGTTAAAAGCCGCATGATGACCACAAAATCCAACAGCATGATGGCTTTTACCAGTGTGGAGGATCTAACCGGAACCATGGAGGTGATCGTGTTTCCAAAGGTGCTGGATCAGTACCGCGATGCTCTGCATGAAAATGCGGTCGTTGTGATCGATGGTAAACTGTCTGTGCGCGAGGACGAGGCCTCCAAGCTTCTGGCAGAAAGCATCATCCCGATCGAGACCTACAATCCGGCCAGACCGGATCGCGGCAGACCGGATCCGTTGAAGAATGCAGCAAAAAAAGTATTTATCCGTCTGCCGTCCCGCGACAGCAGAGAATATGCAAAGGTCGTGAATCTGTTGGAGATCTTTGACGGAGATATCCCTGTGATCCTGTATCTGGAGGATACAAAGCAGAAACTGGCTGCTCCCCGGCGGCTTTACACCTCGGGGCATCCGCTCTTCTTCCAGGAGCTGAAGCGGCTGGTTGGAAGCGAGAATGTTGCAACAAAATGACATTTCTGTGCACGAATTGCGACAGGATGGATGTTTTCAAAATCTGCGCTTTGTGATATAATGATTCAAGGCGAGTTTAAGGTATCAAAAGGATCTCTGAACCTTGCGCTGAGCGGTGCTGAATAGAGGGCATTGGCTCATTTGGGTAAATGAAGAACAAATTGGAGGGAATCTCTCGTATGGAAAAGCAGATCAAAACGATTGGCGTGCTGACAAGCGGCGGTGATGCTCCCGGCATGAACGCTGCCGTGCGCGCTGTGGTTCGCACAGGCTTGCACAAGGGTTATCGAATGATCGGCATTCAGCGTGGCTACAATGGCCTGCTGAACGGCGAATGCTTTGAGATGAACCTGCGCAGTGTCTCGAATATCATCTCTGCCGGCGGTACGATTCTGTATACCGCACGCTGTCTGGAATTCAAAACCAAGGAAGGTCAGGATAAAGGTGCCGAAAAGTGCCGTGAGCTTGGCATTGATGCGCTGGTCGTCATTGGCGGTGACGGTTCTTACCGTGGTGCTCGTGAGCTGGCACACCGCGGCATCCCGATGATCGGTCTGCCCGGCACCATCGATAATGATATTTCCTGCACCGACTATACCATCGGCTACGATACCGCCATGAACACCGCTCTGGAGATGATCGACAAACTGCGCGATACTACGCAGAGCCATGACCGCTGCAGCGTGGTTGAGGTTATGGGACGCAACGCTGGCTACATTGCCTTGAATGTTGCAATCGCATCGGGTGCAATGGCCGTGCTGCTGCCCGAGAAAGAGTTCGATATGCAGCGCGATATTCTGGATAAGATCGCCGAGACGCAGAAAACGGGCAAGCGCCATTTTATCATCATTGTTGCTGAAGGCGTTGGCCATGCGCAGGAGATTGCCAATGAGATCCAGGCGCGGACCGGCATTGATTCCCGCGCGACTATTCTGGGTCATGTGCAGCGTGGCGGCTCTCCTACACTGCGTGACCGCGTGAATGCCTCTGCTATGGGCTATCATGCTGTCTGCCTGCTGGAGCAGGGAAAGTACAACCGCATTGTTGGCATGAAAGGTGAAAAGCTGGTAGATTACCCTGTAGATGAGGCTCTGGAGATGACCAAGACTCTCGACCCGGTTCTGATCGATGTGTGCAATACCATTTCTATCTGACACTTTTCGCATCGAGCATTGGAGCTGTTCTCTTGAAAAACATCAGGAGAATGGCTCTTTTTTATAAGGAGACCTATGGAAACAAGTTACCTGAGAACACTGGAACTCGACAAGATCATCTCCCGCGCTGCCGATGGCTGCGTGTGCAAGGAAGCGCGGGAAAAGCTCTTGAAAATTGAACCGCAGTGCGACCCGGATGAAGTGCGGTATGCGCTGGAACAGACAGATGCGATCAATACGCTCCTCATTAAGAACGGTTCTCCCCGTTTCGGCGGAGTGGAAGGCGTCAGTCAACTGGCGGCACGAGCTGTCAAGGGCGGTGTGCTGTCTATGGGTGAACTGCTGATGGTGGCAGGTGCGCTGCGCAATTTTCAGAATCTAAACAGCTGGTACGGTGCATCGGAGCACGATGCGCTGCCGACAGATGATCTGTTCTATGCGCTGGCACCGCAGCCCGGTCTGGAGCAACAGATCTCCAGCGCGATCCTCGCTCCGGATGCGATGGCAGACACTGCATCCTACACGCTGAACGACCTGCGCAAGAAGATCCGTGCAACGGAAAACAGCATCCGTGACCGTCTGGAAAGCATGGTGCGCAATATGGACACCTCCAAGTATCTGCAGGAAAGTGTAGTCTCCATGCGCAATGGGCGGTATGTTGTTCCGGTCAAAAGCGAGTACCGCAGCGAGGTGAGCGGTATTATCCATGACGTTTCTTCTACCGGTGCCACCGTTTTCGTGGAGCCGCAAGCGGTCGTAGAAGCAAATGCACGCATTCTGCAGTATCGTGCGCAGGAAGCGCAGGAGATCGAGCGGATTCTGGTGGCTTTTACCGCGCAGGTGGCTGCCATTGAGCCGCAGTTCCAGTACAGCTACAGAGCTATGCTGGAAATCGACATCCTTCTTGCAAAAGCACGGCTGGCATTGGATCTGAAAGCGTTCAAACCTGCTGTCCGTACAGACAATTCCTTTTCACTGATCCGTGCCCGCCATCCACTGATCGATCCTCAAAAATGCGTACCTGTTGACATTGCCTTGGGCAGGGAATACGATTCGCTGATCATTACCGGCCCGAATACCGGCGGCAAAACCGTTACCCTGAAAACAGCTGGTTTGTTGTGCGCCATGGCGCAGTGTGGTTTTCTGATCCCTGCTGACGAACGCAGCGAAATCTGCGTATTTGATGAATTTCTGGTGGATATCGGCGATGAACAGAGCATTGAGCAGAGTCTTTCCACATTTTCCGGACACATGAAAAAGATCACTGGCATTCTGGAGCTGGCGATGCCACACACGCTGGTGCTGCTGGATGAGCTGGGTGCCGGCACAGATCCTGCCGAGGGCGCGGCGCTGGCTGTTGCGATCATTGAAGAACTGCGCCGCCGGGGAGTGCTGCTGATGGCGACAACGCATTATGCAGAGCTGAAGGTTTTTGCATTGGAGACAAAGGGGGTCGTCAACGCAAGCTGTGAGTTCGACCTTGAAACACTGCGCCCGACCTATAAACTGAGTGTCGGCGTGCCGGGCAAGTCCAATGCGTTCCTGATCAGTGAAAAGCTCGGTATCCCGGGGCGAGTGATCGAGGCTGCACAGCAGCATCTTTCGGCAGAAGATAAACGGCTGGATGCCGTTCTGGGACAACTGGACGACCTGAAGCTGCAGCTGAAGGAAAGCCAGAATGAAGTAGATGCACTGAAAAACGAAGCTTCCCATCAGTTGGAGGCAGCACAAAAGAAGCGAGACGAACTGATCCAGCAGGGCGAGAATGAGCTGGAAGCAGCCCGTGCCAAGGCTCGTGCACTGGCACAGCAGGTGGAAAGTCAGGCCTATGCGTTGACGGATGAGCTGCGCCAGCTGCAGAAGGATGAGCGCCTGAGTACACAGCAAAAGGCGCAGCGTGCCCGTGAAATCGCTAAAAAAGAGTCAGAGAAGCTCTTTATCGGTACAGAAGTCGTGCATAATCCGGTCAAGGAGTTTGTTCCGCTGAAGGAAGTGAACGTAGGGCAGGAGGTCTGCATTGCAGAGCTGAACCAACTGGCCACCGTGCTGGCTCTGCCGGATAAAAACGGCGATGTTTTGGTACGCGCAGGTATCATTAAGACAAAGGTCCCGCTCACAGGCTTGAAGCAGCCGGAAAAACTCATCAAAGAGAAAAAACCGCAGACAAGGGCACAGCAGCGTTACTCCCGTCTGACCGGTGATGCCAACCGTCCGAACGGCAGGGTAGAGCGCGCACAGCGCAGCGCAAAAATGGAGTGCAACCTGTTGGGGCTGACTGTAGATGAAGCGCTTCCGGAGGTGGATTCTTTTATCGACCGGGCTGTTTTGAATGGGCAGACTGTGATCTATCTGATCCATGGAAACGGAACCGGTGCGCTGCGCACTGCAATCCATAAACATCTGCGGGGAAACCGCATGGTCAAAAGTTTCCGTCTGGGGCGTTACGGCGAGGGCGAAAGCGGCGTAACAGTAGTCGAACTGAAGTGATTTTACAAAAAGCTATCCGGAAAATTTTCGGGTAGCTTTTTTGCTCAGGATGCATGAATTTTGCAGGAACATTCGTATTATATCAATGAAGATCGTAAAGACAGGGAAGTAATAACAGATGGCTGAGCATTATCGCAAAACGGCAAAAAAGAGAAAAAAATCCACAAAGAAAAAACATGCGCTTCACAGGTTAAAAACGCTCGTGATACTTTTCCTTTGTGTCACAGCGGGATGGTTCGGACTGTCCCTTTGGCACGCCGCTCGCACACTTCAGACCCATCAGCCCGCAGCCAGTATTGCAGGCGAAGAGTTCCACCCGCAGGTGGGTGATCCGCCGTACCGGGTTGCAGTGGACGCTGGACACGGGGGTGCCGACCCGGGCGCAAGGGGAGTGATCGAGGAAAAAAATATGACAGCTGCGACGGCTGCGGCATTGATTGCATGGCTGGAACAAGACCCAAACTATCTGCCGTTACAAACTCGGGAGAGCTTTGATGAGACAGCTACACCTGCACAGCGTGCCGCAACGGTCAGAGAGCAAAATCCGCAATTGCTGCTGTCCATTCACGGAAACTCCGCTGCGAACGGTTCCGCAGCATCAGGGTTCGAGTGTTATCCAACCGTTCCGGGGCGCACATGGCACAATGAGAGCTTTTATTTTGCACAGCTTTTATCCCAAAGGATGCAGTCTGCCGGAGCGTCGCTGCGCGGGCATGGGGGAATCCGGTACATTTATTATCTGGAGAATGACCAAAAACAACTTGTGGAATCGACGCACACCGAGGTTCGGGGAGAACGGAGCTTTACATTGTTGGAGGACGTGAACTGTCCTGCGGTTCTGGCAGAGCAATGCTTTGTGACCAGCGCATCGGATGTTATGCAGTTTGGCAGCGATGAAGGCTGTGCAAGAACCGCACGAATCTACTACGAAGCAATCTGTGAATATTTTGGGACGGATCCGTTATCGGACTGATCTTCACGGAAAGAGCCGATGAGTAGAATCAAAGATCTCCGAATGCAGTCAACGCAAGAGAGGAGACCTTTGGTTTCGAGAACGTGCATTTCGCATAATGCACGTTATGTGAAATAAAGGGAAGTGAAAAAGCCCTCTTTTCCTGGTTTTGAGCTTATCCTTCCATTTTACGGCTAATTTGAGTCTTGCAAACAACTTCCAAAGAATCTGATGTTTTTGCTTTCTTTTATTCTGCAATGCACTCGAATCCTTTGGACAACGCCGCTCTAGCAGCTATATATTCCTGTGTATGTATTCCTGATTCTTAGGAACTCTGTACAACCACGGACCAAAATCGCTTGTCTCGGTTCATTTTATTTTTCTGTGCTTATCCTGAACTCATTCATCGTATTAAAAACGCCCGAAAGTCTGTTGCTTTGTTCACAGACCCTCGGGCGTTTTTTGATTTTCGGTCAATTTTCAGTCAGCTGTACTCATGCAAAATTCACGAAGTCTTCTCCAAAGCCTCGTTTAATTTTGCGGGGTCAATGCCGAAGCCTTCTTTTGCAATGCCGGACAATGGCTCCATCGGAGCAGTTTCTGTCGAAGGAACGTTCCTTTCGGGTTTGGAGTTCGCCAAGTCCTCTTGTGTCGTCCCTGTTTGCGGTTCTGTTGTATCCAAGGATGCTTTTGAAGCTGCTTTCTGCGAGATCTTTCCAAGTGGATTTTCTTCGATGGCCGAGCGCACCTGAAATTCCTGTAGATGTGTGTAGATCTGCGTCGTTGAAACACTGCTATGACCCAGCAGCTGTTTCAAGGTCAGGATATCTACGTTTCCTGTCTGATACATCAGTGTTGCAGCCGTATGGCGCAGCTTGTGGGTGGAAAAGCCTTTCAGACCGGCTGATTTCATCGCACCTGTCACCAACTGTTCTACTCTTCGATTTGAAATTCGTTCCTTACGCCGCCGGGTAATAAAGACCGCTTTTTCCTGTGGGAGAAGCCCCTCCATGGTGTTACGTTTATGCAGGTACAGCTGCAGCGCCTCTACACAGGCATCGTTCAGATAGACCATGCGTTCTTTGTGTCCCTTGCCGAACAGACGAATCTGACGGTTCTCCAGATCAATATCTTCCAGATCCATACCGACCAATTCTGCAAGGCGCATACCGCAGTTGAGGAACAAAACGACCATACAGTAATCCCGCTCCGGGAAATCGCTTTGGGTCTGGGTGCTTTCCAGCAGATCCATGGACTGCTCTGCCGTCAGATACTTTGGCAGGACTTTATCCTGCTTTGGCGGATGGATCGCCGCTGTCGGATCAAATTCCAGCAGATTGACCTGATTGACCAGATAATCATAGAAACCATGCAGACTTGCCAGACGCCGTGCGGTAGAAGATTTTTTATTGCCGCACTCACGGTTCAGAAAATACAGATATTCGTAGACATCTTCTTTGCTGACCTCCGCCCAGAAAGCGGTGTCCAGCCCCTTGGGGTCGATCTTTTGCATTTCGCAGTCTTCTGCCACAAGGCCGCGGCGGCGCTTCATAAATCGACTGAAGCCGCGAAGGTCACAATAATAGCTGAACGCCGTATTGGCGCTCTTGCCGGCGATCACTTCAAGATAGCGGACATACGCAACGATATCCGGTGAAGCATCATCAAACGGTTTGTGCTTGCCCGGGTTCTTTTCATCCAGATAAATCGACATAATTCCTCTTTATAAACGGTCAGCTTTCAGCGCATTGATGGCATCCCCGATATAGGCAGCTCCAATCAGCTGCATCCCCGGGTAATCTGCCTGAGTCAGATGGTTCAGACTATGTTTTGGGATCACAGCACGTTCAAATCCAATGCGCTCTGCTTCATGCAGACGCTGCTCCAGATTCGGCACACTGCGCACCTCGCCACCCAAACCGACCTCGCCGATGGCGATCAGCTTGTCACTGATCGGACGATCCAGAAGGGATGAGACCATGCTCAGACAAACTGAAAGGTCACAGGCGGTATCCTTCAGGGCAATGCCTCCGACGATATTGATATATACATCCAGATTGCCAAAGAAATATCCCGCGCGCTTTTCCAACACGGCGATCAGAAGATTCATGCGGTTGTAGTCATATCCGCTGCAGGCGCGGCGCGGCGCTGGGAAATTCGTTTTGGTAGCCAGCGCCTGAATCTCGCTCAGAATAGGGCGGCTTCCTTCAATGGTGCAGGCTACACAGTTGCCTGAAACGCCCAATGGACGTCCCTCCAGAAGCATCTGCGACGGATTTTCGATCTCAGCCAGCCCCTGCCCTGTCATATCAAACATTCCGAGCTCATTGGTGGAGCCGTAGCGGTTTTTAGCAGCGCGCAGGATGCGGTACGGCAGCATTTTGTCACCTTCAAAATAGAGCACGGTGTCCACGATATGCTCCATGACCTTGGGGCCGGCGATAGCGCCATCTTTGTTTACGTGGCCTACAATGAACATTGGGATCTCCTGCTTTTTCGCCACCGCAAGCAGCCGCGCGGTGCTTTCCTTCACCTGACTCACGGTACCGGAAGAGGACGAAATATCCATGCAGCGCATCGTCTGGATCGAATCGATGACAACCAGATCCGGCTTTTCCTTTTCGATCAGGCCGCAGATCTCATCTACGTCGTTTTCAGCTGCAAGAAAGATATTCTCCTGAGGAACCTTGAGCCGTGCAGCGCGCAGCTTGACCTGTCGGACAGATTCCTCGCCGGTGATATACAGCACAGTGTGCTTGCCGGAAATTGCGCCACACAGCTGCAGCAGCATTGTGGATTTGCCGACTCCCGGCTCGCCGCTCAGAAGTACCACGCCGCCCAAAACGATGCCGCCGCCCAGAACACGATCAAGCTCCGAAATGCCGGTCAGGATCCGGCTTTTTTCTTCAGTCGTGCTGACCTCAGAAAGGCGTCTGGCTGTCAGCGTTGTAACGCCCTCCGGACGGGCGGCAGCAGCCTGTCGGGCTGCAGAAGTTCCGGCCTTTGGCCCTTCAGCGATCACATCTTCATTCATCGTGTTCCAGCTGCCGCAGCTGGGGCAGCGCCCCATCCAGCGGGGGCTTGTCTCTCCGCAGTTGGAACAAACATATACCGTTTTTAACTTCGGTTCTCTCATGAAATACTCCTGCTGTTTCATATAATAGGTTTTCTTTATTGTAGCATACGGCGCGAGTCCCTGCAAGCAATCACCAGCAAAAACTCAAAGCAATCGACTCTCCAGACAGGACAGACCCGCTGCAGCGCCGCAGAGCGGAAGCAGCAGCAGGAGTGTAAGCATATACTGGCTTGCAAATGCTCTACTCTCCGGACGATGCAGCTCTGCTCTTCCCTGCTGGAAGGAGTATGCCCGGATCTTTCCGCTCACACGCAGGGCGGCACTGCCAAGAACACAAAGCAGCGCCGCAGCCACACATGCCGGCACAGAAGAAAAAAACGTCAGAAGCAGCTTTTCCTTCCCGCCGGTTCCGGTAATCAGCTGAGCGGCCAGAAGACCGCTGCCGGTGCCATAAACCATGAAGAAGAAAAAGGTCAGAACAGGTCCGAATGCTGAAAAACCAAACAGCAGAAGAATCGTCGCCGTACCGCTCAATGTAAGATACTCCCATATAAAAAGCTCTGTTGCTGTACCGCTGAACAGGGCAAGCCAGGCGTGTAGATAATGCTCCAGCCATTCCGTCCTCTGCGCTGCAGACAGCGCAAGGAGTATCCCGGACATTGCGCTGCCCAGAAGAAAAGCAGCTGCAAGCAGCCAGCAATCCGTCACTTTTGCTCTTCGTCCCTTTGATAACGCAGCCGGGATGCCGACCTTTGCTTCTGAGTTCTGCCCTGCTACAGGAGTTTTGATTTCCGGCAGCGTCTCCGAAAACGGCAGTACATTCTCTTTTACAGGGCGAACCGCCTGACGTTCAGTTCCGGAGCCATCCTGATAGATCCACATCTGATGTCCCTCCCGCCTTTTTATCCAATGCGTTTTCGTCCGCAGCAGCGCACACCCAGAAATCCTCCGATGCTTCCGCAAAGGACACAGACTGCGAACCGCAGAAGTGCTGCGTTTTCCATGAAAGCATCAGATGGAAGCGAGAGGACGAGCAGGAGTGCCGCAAACAAGATTCCCTGACATGCACCGCAGGCAAGCCCTTTCTGCTTTTGAAAAAATGCAGCCGACCACCCGCCGCAGAAGCTCCCTGCGCCGACAGCAATCATTGCCAGCGGCGCAGCCGCTGTGCCGGAGAATTTTCTTGATGCCATCAGAACGGCCATGCCGGACAGACAGCCCGCTGTAACCAGAACCCCGATCGTTCCCGCCAGCAGCCAGCAGGCAGCCACCGCCAGGAACCTCTTTTTTTCTGACATAAAAACGCGCCTCCCTGCCACAATGCTATGCAGGAAAGCGCGCTCGATATGCCTGTGCTCCGAAAAAAGATTACTTCTTATCGGCTTTGTCCATGTTCAGTTTCTCAACGGCAGAGATTGCGGTCTTGGTGAAGCGGATCTTCACGCGATCAGCACCGGTCTCCAGAACAAAACTGTCATCCTTGATCGCAACGACGCGGCCAATGACACCGCCGATGGTAGTGACCTGATCGCCGATCTCAAGACTGCTGCGCATTGCAGCATCCTTCTTTTCCTGCTTCTTCTGAGGGCGATAGATCATGAAGTACAGCAGAACCAGCATCAGAGCCAAAGTAAAGAACAGGCTGATGTAGCCCTCGGACGTGGTAGTCAGAAATTGCATGGGGCAAAGTCTCCTCTCAAAATTCAGATAAATTTATTATACCTTTTTAAGCGCACTGTTGCAAGGGTTATTCTAAAATTAAATCCGGGTATCCAAAAGCTTTACGTAGCGATCATGGAAGGATGTAAAGGTGCCCGCATCCAGTTCATCGCGGATACGCTCCATAAGATGATTGTAGAACCACAGATTATGCATGACCGCCAGACGCATCCCGAGGATCTCCTCTGCCTTGAACAAGTGACGGATATAAGCACGGGAGTAGTTCCGGCAGGCCGGGCATCCGCAGACAGGATCAATGGGGCGTTCGTCGCGCTCATACTTTGCATTCTTGATGTTGATGATGCCGCCCCAGGTGTTCAGGTGGCCATGACGGGCGTTGCGGCTTGGCATAACGCAGTCAAACAGGTCGACACCGCGGGAAACGGCCTCGATGATATTGCCCGGGGTACCAACGCCCATCAGATACCGGATCTTATCCTTGGGCATATAAGGTTCTACCTGACTGATCATTTCATACATGATCTCGGTAGGCTCGCCCACGGCCAGACCGCCGATGGCGTAACCGTCCAGATCAAGGTCTGCGATCTGCTTCATGTGTTCCACGCGCAGGTCAGCAAAAGTGCAGCCCTGATTGATGCCAAACAGCAGCTGATCCGGGTTGATCGAAATACCCTCATGCTTCAGGCGGGCCATCTCGACCTTGCAGCGTTTCAGCCAGCGGGTGGTGCGTTCACAGCTTGCTTTGGAATAGTCATGCTGCGCAGGGTTCTCTACGCATTCGTCAAAAGCCATGGCGATGGTTGAGCCAAGATTCGCCTGAATCCGCATGCTCTCTTCCGGACCCATAAAAATCCGGTGACCATCCAGATGAGAAGCGAATGTCACGCCTTCTTCGGTGATCTTGCGCAGCTTGGCCAGACTGAACACCTGAAAGCCGCCGCTGTCCGTCAGGATGGGGCCGCTCCAGCGGGTGAACTTGTGCAGGCCGCCCATGTCTGCTACCAGCTTATCGCCGGGGCGAAGATGCAGATGATAGGTATTGCACAGCATGACCTGTGCGCCGATATCTTTCAGATCGTGAGCAGACAAACCTCCCTTAATGGCACCGGCGGTGGCCACGTTCTGGAATGCGGGCGTCTGAACCGTACCATGGACGGTTTTGAACTCACCCCGCCGGGCATCGTGTTCCTGCTTGAGCAGCTTATAGGTCGTCAAAGAAGGCATAGTTTTTATTCCTTTCTGTGCACGGAAAACAGCCGTGCGATCTTCATGAAAAAGCCCGGGATCAGGCTCATCAACAACAGAATGCCGGGAAAAATCAAAGAATCAGCATCGCATCGCCAAAGCTAAAGAAACGATAACGCTCCTCCACGGCAATTTTATAGGCAGCCATGGTCTTTTCGTAGCCGTACAAGGCCGACACCAGCATGATCAGGGTGCTTTCCGGCAGATGGAAGTTCGTGATAAGGCCATCGATGCAGTTGAACTTCACACCCGGGTACAGGAAAATAGAGGTGTTGCCGCTGCAGGCGCGGATCTCGCCATACTTTGCAGCGACAGCTTCCAGAGTACGGCAGCTGGTGGTGCCCACAGCGATCACGCGATGGCCTGCAGCTTTTGTGTCACGGATCATCTGCGCGGTCTTTTCATCGATGCAATACCATTCGCTGTGCATTTTGTGGTCTGTGATCTCGTCCTCCTGCACAGGGCGGAAGGTGCCAAGACCTACATGCAGGGTCACTTCGGCAATGTTCACGCCCTTGGCACGGATGGTATCCATCAGCTCCGGGGTGAAATGCAGGCCGGCCGTAGGAGCGGCAGCACTGCCGAGCTCCTTAGCGTAGACGGTCTGATACTGGCTCTGATCCTCCAGCTGCTTTGTGATGTAAGGCGGAAGCGGCATCTTGCCAAATTCATCCAGCTTTTCATAAAGCGTCTCGGTATCATAATAGAATGTAACGTATTTGTTGCCGTCCTCCATGGTCTCATCCACGACAGCGGTCAGCGAACCGTCGCCGAAGCTCACCTTCGTGCCGGGCTGCATCCGCTTGCCGGGCTTTGCCAGACATTCCCATTGATCCCCTTTTACCTGACGCAGGAGAAGCAGCTCGCAGACCGCACCGGTAGGCTGCTTGACGCCTACGATTCTGGCAGGCAGAACCTTGGAATTGTTTACCACCAGCAGGTCGCCCGGCTCTAAAAATTCCGGCAGATCGTGGAAGATCTTGTGCTGGATGCTGTCGTCTTTCTGGCTCAGCACCATCAGCCGTGCAGAGTCTCTGGGGTCAGCCGGCTCCTGTGCAATGAGCTCTTTGGGTAAATCATACCAAAAATCTTTTTTTAACATAGCGTGCAATTTGCCTTTCCGATGATTGACACGGACACCGTATCAATGATATCATAAAATCTGTATAAACAGTATCTATTATATTGCATCGCTGTCCGGTTTGCAAGCCGTGAATCTGTGTAATAGAAATATTTATTGAGTTCGCTTTCACGAAAGGAAAGGTGCTGGAAATGGAAAAACAGTATAAAGTGGGTATCGTAGGTGCAACTGGCATGGTCGGTCAGCGTTTTGTGACGCTGCTGGAAAATCACCCCTGGTTCAAGCTGACCGTTCTGGCCGCATCCGGCCGCAGCGCCGGCAAGACGTATGAAGAGGCTGTCGGCCCCCGCTGGGCCATGACTGTTCCCATGCCGGAGAATGTGAAGAAGATGATCGTTGCCGATGCTTCCAAGGTGGAAGAAGTGGCTTCTCAGGTGGATTTTATCTTCTGTGCAGTCAATATGCCCAAGGATGAGATCAAGGCTTTGGAAGAGGCTTATGCCAAAGCTGAGTGCCCCGTTGTCTCCAACAACAGCGCAAACCGCTTCACCCCGGATGTGCCCATGGTGGTGCCCGAGATCAACGCCGACCACATCGAGATCATCGGTGCACAGCGCAAGCGTCTGGGCACCAAGCGCGGCTTTATTGCCGTCAAGTCCAATTGCAGCCTGCAGAGCTATGTTCCGGCACTGCACCCGCTGATGAAGGACTTCGGTGTCAGCAAGGCTCTGGTGTGCACCTATCAGGCTATTTCCGGTGCAGGCAAGACCTTTGACCGTATGCCCGAGATCGTGGACAATGTGATCCCCTACATTGGCGGCGAGGAAGAAAAGAGCGAGCGCGAGCCGCTGAAGCTGTGGGGTCACATTGAGGGCGACCACATCGTTAATGCAGAAAAGCCCACTATCACTGCGCAGTGCTTCCGCGTGCCCGTCTCGGATGGTCACACGGCTGCTGTGTTCGTGAGCTTTGATAAGAAGCCTTCCAAGGAACAGATCCTGGAGGCATGGGCAAACTTCCGCGGCCCCGCACAGGAGCTGGATCTGCCCAGCGCACCCAAGCAGTTCCTGCATTACTTCACCGAGCCGGATCGTCCGCAGCCCAAGCTGGACCGCAACACCGAGAACGGCATGGCTGTGTGCATCGGCCGTCTGCGTGAGGATACCCTGTTTGATTACAAGTTCGCCTGCATGAGCCACAATACTCTGCGCGGTGCCGCCGGTGGCGGTGTTCTGCTGGCTGAGCTGCTGGCTGCAAAGGGCTATTTTGACTGAGTATATTTTGCGTGCAAACGCATCAAAAGGAGTTTTTAGTCTATGAAGAATCCTGTCTTTACCGGCGCGGGTGTTGCCATTATCACCCCGATGTACGAGGACGGAAGCATCAATTTTGACGAACTGGGACGCATCATTGAGGACCAGATCGCCCACGGCACCGATGCCATCGTGATCTGCGGTACCACCGGCGAATGCTCCACCATGACCGACGAGGAGCAGCTTGCTGCCATCAAGTATACCGTGGATGTTGTCAACCATCGTGTGCCTGTCATTGCAGGTGCCGGTTCCAACGATACCGACCACGGCTGTGCTTTGGCAGCAAAGTCTGCCGAGTGCGGCGCGGACGCTCTGCTGATGGTGACGCCTTACTATAACAAAACCTCTCAGGCAGGTCTTGTAGCCCACTTCACCGCCATGGCTGAGGCTGGCGGCATCCCGGTGATCGTGTACAACGTGCCTTCCCGTACCGGATTGAATATTGCTCCGGAAACCGCGCTGGAACTGAGCAGGCATCCGCTGATCAATGGCATCAAGGAGGCCTCCGGTAATATCTCTCAGGTTGCAAAAATCGCACAGCTGTGCGGCGATGAGCTGAATATTTACTCCGGCAACGACGATCAGGTAGTTCCTCTGCTGGCTTTGGGCGGCAAAGGTGTTATCAGTGTTGTCTCCAATGTCAAGCCGGAGCTGGTGCACAACTGCTGCAAGGCATTCTTTGACGGCGATACCACCAAGGCACGTCAGCTGCAGTTGGAAATGCTGCCGCTGGCAGATGCTCTGTTCTGCGAAGTGAACCCCATTCCGGTCAAATATGCCATGAATGTGCTTGGCTGGGAGGCCGGCGAGTGTCGTTTGCCTCTCGTTGAGCCCAGCGATGCACACAAAAAGTATATCGAAAAGGCTCTGCAGGACGCAGGTCTGATTCAGGAATAACGCAAGCAAATGCCCGGTGGCGGACCCAGCCCGGGCATTTTGCCGTATTTGCATGCTTTCAGATTGTGCAGAATGCGGCAGGAAAGGATAAAACTATGACAGAAATTGTAATTCAGGGCATCGGTGGACGTATGGGGCATGTCCTGTGCGATCTGATCGCACAGCGAGAGGACTGCTGCGTTGTTGCAGGCATTGACCTGAAAGACGGCGAAATCAACGGTATCCCGGTATACGACAGTCTGGAAAAGCTGAACGGAAAAGGCGATGTGATCATCGATTTCAGTTCCCCTGCAGCTGTAGAAAAGGCTCTGCCCTACTGCGTGGCGCACAAGCTGCCTATCGTGGTGTGCACTACCGGCCTTTCGGAAGAGCTGCAGCTCAAGGTCGTGCAGCTGTCCCGCACGGTTCCGGTCTTCAAGAGTGCTAATATGTCTATGGGGATCAATGTGCTGTCTGAGCTGTGCAAACGCGCTTCTGCGATCCTGGGTGCGAACTATGATGTCGAGATCGTGGAGCAGCATCATCACAACAAACTGGATGCCCCCAGCGGCACTGCTCTGATGCTGGCTGACGCCATCAACGAGCAGAATGACGGTGCCTATCACTACGTCTATGATCGCTCCACTGTCCGTCAGAAGCGCGACCCGAAGGAGATCGGGATCAGTTCGGTGCGCGGCGGCAGCATTGTGGGTGACCACGAGGTTTTGTTCTGCGGCCCCGATGAGGTCATTACGCTCCGGCACACCGCCTATTCCCGCAGCATTTTTGCAAACGGCGCGATCAATGCTGCCGTGTATCTGGCAAAGAAGGAGCCGGGCCTGTACAATATGGGCGATTTGATTGCCTCGCTCTGATCGGCTTCCCGTAGGATCAATATGGAACAGCACCACTACAGAAGGATGTGAATTTCTGTGAGCGACCATGAAGGTATGACACGGCGTCGTCCCTCTGCAAAACGGCGGGCAAAAAAGCAGACATTTCGGATGATGGCGGCCATATTCGCAGCCATACTCTTATGTTTCATCTGCCTGTCGAGGTTTTTGCCGAAAAGCTCAATTCCCGTTGCGGGCTCTGATGCGTCTGCGCAGATGCCTGCCGGTTCGGTTGCTGTGCCTGAGCCATCACAGTCCGAATCGGTTCCCGAGCCGCTTCCGGTTGTACAGACGGTTCGGTTTTCTGCCACGGGTGACAACCTGATCCACTCCCCCATCTATAAACAGGCAAAACGCCGTGCATCCGGAAGCGAATCTTACGATTTTGATTACTGCTATGCAGGCATCGCTCCCTTCTATGCACAGCAGGACGTGAACTGGATCAATCAGGAAACACTTTGTACGGACGAGTTGGAACCATCCACCTACCCGTGTTTTTCGACTCCCGGCGATTGTGCAAGAGCCTTGTACCGTGCTGGCATCCGCGTGTTCAGCCTCTCAAACAACCACACCTATGATAAAGGCGCATCCGGCATCGCTGCAACGCTTCGCTTCTGGGATGGTATGCCGGAGGATGTTGTGACGACCGGTCTCTGGCGCGGCAAAGCGGACTACGACCGTATCCCGCTGCAGACCATCAATGGTGTGACCATTGCGTATCTCTCCTACACGGAGCATACAAACGGTATCCCGCAGAGCAGTGCAATGGAAGCGAATGTGATCTACACCAGTCAGACAGATGTGATCGAACAGCAGCTGCATCTGGCACGGCAGCAGGCAGATTTTGTAGTGGTCGGCGTCCATTGGGGCGTGGAAAACAGCCATGCCATCACAGACGCCCAGCGACAGCTGGCGAAAAAGCTGGCAGATTGGGGTGCTGACCTGATCGTTGGCACACATCCGCATGTCTTGCAGGATGCTCAATGGCTTATGTCCGAAGACGGACGGCAGGTTTTTACCGCCTATTCTCTCGGTAACTTTATCAGCACGCAGAACAAGCCTGACCAGATGGTCGGCGCAATTCTGACCGTGCAGCTGCGCAAAGTGGTTGAACCGGATGGAACCGTTCAGTGCTCTGTGCTGGAGCCTGAGCTGCATCCAACGGTCACACATTATGATGCAGGAAAATCCAATGTCCGCACCTGTCTGCTCAGGGATTACACAGAAGAACTGGCTCAAAAACATGGTGTACGGGCAGAGTATCCTGACTTTTCGCTGGAATCTGCGCGGCAGATCGCGCAGCAGAATATCGCTGATGAATTTTTGAGTATCTCGTAAAGAAAAGCAAATGCCCGTTTCAGGGCAGAACGGAGGATCTTATGTACGGAGTTTCAAAGATCAACATTGAGCCCAGCCTGATGATGATCAGTGTGCAGGATGTTAAGTTCAAAGGCAACAGCCTTGCACGGTATCTGCAGATCTTTGCAGACAATGGTGTTGTGGTGGATATGATCAGCCAGAGTGCACCCCATGGCACGACGATCGATTTCAGCTTTACAGCATCCAGCAGCGACCTTCCTCTTGTGATGAAGGCAATTTCTGCAGTTAATCTGGATAAGGATGTCAAAACTTCGCCCCTGATCAGCGTCGGCTATTCCAAGCTGAATCTGTTCGGCGAGGAAATGGTCACGAGCTGCGGTGTTGCTTCACGGGCGCTGAATGCTCTGGCCACGGAAGGAATCGAGGTTCTGCTGATCACCACAAGCGATTTGGATATTTCCCTTCTGGTTCATGCTGAAAACGAAGATGCGGCTTACGATGCCCTGAAGAAGGCATACGAGCTCTGATCCTTTGAACCCCAGGAGTCCCGGATGCAGAGCCTTCTGTTCACCGGGGCTCTTTTTCTTGTGCTTAAATTGTCCTTGTAAAAAAACTGCGCCTATGGAGCGCAAGCATGGAGCGTATTTATGAATAAATATGATGATCTGGCAAAAATCATCATCAAAAATGTTGGCGGCCGTTCCAATATCATTCGTTTGACGCATTGCGTCACCCGACTCCGGTTTTTCCTCCGCGATGAGAGCAAAGTCAAAACAGAAGTGTTGAAGAACACCAGCGGTATTGTAACCGTCATCCGCAGCGGCGAGCAGTACATGGTCGTGATCGGCAGCCATGTAACAGATGTCTATGATGCTGTGTGCGCTTGTGCACGGATCGAAGAGGACGGCAGCCACAGCCCCTCCGCGAAGCGTTCTGCTGGCCGTTTTCTGCCTTTTCTGATAAATCTATTCCGCAGGGAACGTTCTGTGTCGGCGGATCCGGATGCCTTCATTGTTTATGCTCCGACTTCCGGAAAAATCAAGCCGCTGGAAAAAATCGAGGATCCCGGTTTTTCCAGCGGTGTTTTAGGCAAGGGATGTGCCATTGAACCGAGCGGTGACGAGATTCGCGCCCCTTTCGATGGCAGGATCACTCAAGTCGCTGCATCAAAGCATGCCATCGCTGTGCGCAGCGAAAACGGCACGGAGCTTTTGATCCATATCGGCATGGATACTGTTGAACTGAAGGGACTGGGCTTCTCCCCTCTTGTTCAGGAAGGAGACCTCGTGAAAAAAGGTCAGCTGCTTCTGAAGTTCAATCGAGCTGCAATCGCTGCGGCAGGCTACTGCGTGACGACCCCTGTAGTGGTGACAAATGCAGCAGAACACACCCGTGTAGATTTCCTGGCAAGCGGAACCGTGACGGAAGGTCAGGCGCTTTTAGCAGTTTATTAAACAAAGAACCTGTGAGCGTTTGAAACTCACAGGTTCTTTTGCGTTTATTCTCAGAGGGAGACCTTGTGATAGATCTTCTTACCCTTCTTGATCACGATGCCATTTTTCAGCTGTTCAGCGGTAAAGCTGACAGTGGGAGCGGCAACCTTTTCGCCGTCGACCAGAACACCGCCCTGCGTCACAAGACGGCGAGCCTCGCCGTTAGAAGCAGCCAGCCCAGCTTTGACCATCAGCGTCAGAATGCCGATGGAGCCGTCGGTCAGGTCGGCCTCCGTCAGCTGCGTAGAAGGCATGTGTTCGGTATCCATCGCATTGCCGCTGAACAGTGCACGCGCAGCGCTCTGAGCCTTTTCAGCCTCTTCTTTGCCGTGAACCATGCTGGTCAGCTCAAAGGCCAGAATCTCCTTGGCCTCGTTCAGGCGCTGATCCTTCCATGTGCTCATCTCATCGATCTGCTCCAGCGGCAGGAAAGTGAGCATCCGGATGCACTTCATGACATCGGCATCGCCCACATTGCGCCAGTACTGATAGAACTCGAAGGGACTGGTTTTGTTCGGGTCAAGCCAGACCGCATTGCCGGCTGTTTTGCCCATCTTCTTGCCCTGCGAGTCGGTCAGCAGCGTGATGGTCATCGCGTATGCGTCTTTGCCCAGCTTACGGCGGATCAGTTCGGTACCGCCCAGCATATTGCTCCACTGATCATCGCCGCCAAACTGCATGTTGCAGCCGTAATGCTGGAACATGTAGTAAAAGTCGTAGCTCTGCATGATCATGTAGTTGAACTCAAGGAAAGACAGGCCTTTTTCCATACGCTGCTCATAGCACTTCGCACGCAGCATATTGTTCACCGAGAAGCAGGCACCCACATCGCGCAGCAGCTCCACATAGTTCAGATTCAACAGCCAGTCAGCATTGTTCAGCATCAGAGCCTTGCCATCAGAGAAATCGATAAATTTTTCCATCTGCTTTTTGAAGCAGGCTGCGTTATGAGCAATGTCCTCTTTGGTCAGCATCTTACGCATATCGGTTCGGCCGGAGGGATCACCGATCATCGTGGTGCCGCCGCCAATCAGGGCAATGGGCTTGTTGCCAGCCATTTGCAGGCGCTTCATCAGGGTCAGAGCCATGAAATGGCCGGCAGTCAGGCTGTCAGCCGTGCAGTCAAAGCCAATGTAAAAGGTTGCCTTGCCATTGTTGATCAGGTCAATGATCTCGTCATCCGTGATCTGCGCCACCAGGCCTCGAGCCTGCAGTTCTTCATACAAAGTCATAGTCGTTTCCTCCTGTTTTGTGGGCAGAGGGAAAAATAAAACGCCCTCTGCCAAAAATAAATTTGGCAGAGGGCGAGAAGAATCGCGGTACCACCTCTGTTTGCCGTTTCCTCACGAAAACGACCTCACGAGTGCACACCCCAGAGTAGAGCGACACTCCTGCGTTTTTAACGCTCGCACGCGGCTCAGCCTACTAGCCATCCGACATTCAGCCTGCAGCTCCGGGATGTATTTCACCTGCCGTTCTGCAGTTCCTTTCACCGGCCGGAACCTCTCTGAACAGAACGCATCAGATTACTTATTCCCATCATTGCTTTTGACGATTATTACTCTATCACAAGAAATCGTGCTTGTCAAGTACAGAATCGAAGATCACTTTGCACTGTTTGACAGCATTTCTCTTGCGTTTGCGAGGGAAAGCTCTGTCACATGATCTCCGGAGATCAGACGCGCCAACGCCTGCACACGGCCTTCTGTGTCCAGTGGATGGATCTCCGTATATGTGCGGTCGTGCGCAATATTTTTCTGGATCAGCAGGTGGCAGTCTGCCAACGCTGCAATTTGCGCTGTATGCGTGATGCAGAGGATCTGGTGCCCCCGCGCGCTCTGCCGCAAAACTTCACCGATCCGGCTGGCTGCCTTGCCGGAGACACCGCTGTCGATCTCGTCATAGATCACAGTAGGCACAGCATCCTTCTCTGCCATGGCGTTTTTGATCGCCAGTGTAATACGGCTCAGCTCACCGCCGGATGCAATTTTTGCCAATGGTTTCGGCGCTTCACCAGGGTTTGTGGAGATGTAGAACTCAATACTGTCCTGTCCGTGACTTGCCAGCGGCCCACGGGTGTGGCACAGTGTCATGCGTACTCCCGGCATGTTCAAAAAATCCAATGTGCCGGAGATGCGTTTGTTCAGCTCATCAAAGGCACGCAGCCGGGTCTGCGTCAGAGCTTCCGCTTTTTCGCGTGCTGCCGTGTAAAGGCGCATTTTTTCCGACTGAAGCTGGTCGTGGCGTTCCTGCGAGTTCTGAATGCGCTCCAGTTCTTCCCGCGCTCTTTGCCCAAACGCGATCACGTCCTCCACGGAATCTCCATATTTTCGTTTGAGCCTAAAAAGAAGATCCAGCCTCTGCTCGATTTCATCCAGTTCAGCGTCATTGGTCTCATAGGCGTCCAGCCGGTTGATCAAATCTGCAGCCGTATCTTTTGCCGTATAATAAAGATCCATCAGCTGCCCGGCCGCACCGGAAAGCGAATCATCCAACTGTGCGGCCGCGTCCATGGCGTTAGAGGCCTCTCCTAAAAAGTCCACTGCGCCGGAAGACTCATCGCCGCCGGAAAGCAGTGCATAGCTCTGCGCGATCCGGTCGCGGATCGTCGATGCATTTGCCAGAACCTTGCGTCGACTTTCCAGGTTCTGCTCCTCTCCAGCCGTCAGCCCTGCCGCCTCGATCTCCTGTACCTGATAGCTCAGCAGGTCGATCCGACGCTGCTTTTCGGCTTCATCGGTGATCATGGCGTCCAGTTCCCGTTTGATCTGAACAAGTTTGCGGTACAGCGTATAATATTCCTGAAATTCTGTGTTATTTTGGGCATAATCATCCAGAATCCCGAGATGGTGTGCCGGGTTCAGTAAACCGACCGAGTCATGCTGTCCGTTGATATTGATCAATCCGCCGCACAGATCCCGCAGAACTGCCGCAGTTGCAGGCATTCCGTTGATTCGGCATGTGCTCTTGCCTTCTGCCGTGATCTCACGGCTGAGCATCAGCGCGTCAGACCGCTCGTACCCGGCTCGTTCCAGACTGTCCAGAACAGCAGACGGCACCTGATCGAATGCAGCGCGGATTACAGCCTTGGCAGCACCGGTACGCACAAGATCTTTTGACGTCCGGTTGCCCAAAATCGCATTGATGGAGTCGATCAGAATCGATTTGCCCGCACCCGTCTCGCCGGTAAGAACATTCAGCCCTGGCGTGAAATGAACCTCAGCTTTCTGGATGACGGCAACATTTTCTATTTGCAGGCTGCTCAGCATGATAATCTCTCCCGCATGTTATTTCTGTCCGATATGCCGTGTCAGCTCCGAGCAGATCGTTTTGGCATCGCGTTCAGAGCGTGCAACGACCAAAAATGTATCGTCACCGGAAAGCGTGCCGACAACATTTTTCCACTGTAAAGCGTCAAAAACCTCGCAAGCAGCATTTGCCATGCCAGAATAGCACTTGACCAGAACCACATGGCCGGCATAATCTACGCCCAGAACGGACTCGTGAAAAATCGTTTCAAACCGCCCCTGCGTTTTGGGATTAAAGCTCTCGTTCCGGCTGGAAACGTACCGATAGCCCTCGGCTGTTGCCGCCTTTACGAGACATAGCTCCCGGATATCGCGGGAGACCGTAGCCTGTGTGACCTTAAACCCCTCCTTTTCGAGATGATCCAGCAGAACCTCCTGCCGGCTGATCGGATACTTCTGAACAAGCCGGAGGATCGCCTGCTGGCGTTCTCCTTTGCTTTTTGCATCTTCTTTACGGCTGCGTGCCATAAATATCGCCTCCCCTATTATCGTCTGCTGCGCAGTTTTTGGTCGATCGCCTGAAACTGGTCAGCCTTTCCAAATGTGATCAGCTTCACGACCTGATCGGAAAGCCTGACTTCAGCGGTAGCGCCTGCCTTAAGAGGAAACCCGGCCGCACCATCGCAGCTGATAAATACTTCGTCATCGGCGACCTGCCCAACACAGACGTTCAACTTGCGCTCCTGTGCAAACACCATAGCCGGGCTGGCCAGACTGTGCGGACAAATCGGCGTAACAACTACGCCTTTTGTCTGTGAGTCCAGAATCGGGCCTCCTGCAGCCAGCGAATAGGCCGTGGAGCCTGTGGGAGTCGCTATGATCACACCGTCGCCGCGATAGTGTTCGACCAGAATATCATCGCAATAAATGCTGAAATCGATAGCCTGCTGCAAACGTCCCTTTGTAACGACTACGTCATTCAACGCATGCCCTTCCCATCCGTCATGCCCCAGCACGCGGACGTAAAGGAGCATACGATTGTCTAAACTGAACTCGCCCTTTGCCACGGCGGCAAGCTTGGTCTCCATCTCATGGATCTCACAGGTTGCCAGAAATCCGCAGCGTCCCAGATTTATGCCAAGGATCGGCTTTGCATACCGGAGCGAAAGGCTGGCTTCGTGCAGGATCGTTCCGTCGCCACCGATCGTCAGGATCACATCTGCACGCTTCAGGCAGGTTTCCTGCGGGAGATAAATTACGCCTGCTGTACTGCACAACTCCCGCGCAGCATCGCACATCAACACTTCCGCGCCATGGGTCAGAAGGATCTGTGCTGCGCGGAGTGCAACCTCGTATGCTGAAGGCTTGCCGGAATTTGGAGAGATGTAGATCGTCATACCGGGATCCCTTTCCTTTGATATAGCAGCTCAGCGGTCAAGTGCACCGTGGCTTGCCGCAACGACCTGTTCGGCAACACTGTCATCCAAAACAGAGGGTTCTGCGCTCTTTTGGACAAACATCAGATACTCAATATTTCCCTCAGGGCCTTTCACCGGGCTGAAGTCCAGTCCGCGCACGGCAAAGCCGTTTGCAGAAGCATAGCTCATCGCGTTATGCAGCACTTCGCGGTGCGTGGCAGGGTCTCTGACAACTCCGTTTTTTCCAACCTTTTCTCTGCCGGCTTCAAACTGCGGCTTTACCAGACAGACGCCCATAGCATCTGGCGTCGTAACGGCCTGAGCCACTGGAAAAATATGACGAAGAGAGATAAAAGAGACATCCACACTGAAAAAAGCGATTGCCTCTGCCAGATCTTCCGGCACGACATTCCGGATATTGGTGCGTTCCATATTGACAACGCGTTCATCCGTCCGCAGCTTCCATGCAAGCTGACCGTATCCGACGTCCACCGCATAAACCTTGACCGCGCCATTCTGCAGCATACAATCTGTAAAGCCGCCGGTAGACGCACCAATATCCATGCAGACTTTGCCGTTCGGAGTCAGCGGAAAGCACTTCATTGCCTTTTCGAGCTTCAGACCTCCGCGGCTCACATAGCCGATATCGTGGCCGCGTACCTCCACCTTAGCATCCTCTTTGATCATTTCCCCGGCCTTATCTACCTTTTGCTCGTTGACAAATACGATGCCGGACATGATCAGCGCCTTTGCACGCTCCCTGCTTTGAACCAGACCGTTCTGAACCAGATATTGATCCAACCGAATTTTCACAATCGTGTTTCTCCTTTCGTAAGCGCCGACTCAACTGCCTGCACAAGATGATCTGCGTCCAGCCCGGTGAACTGACGGATCTGCGCAACACTTGCATGCGGCAGGCAGACTTCACGTACTGCGCAATGGACGAATCGACCATTCCATCCTTTTTGTTGGAGTGTATACTCCAGATGTTCTCCGATACCGCCGGTTGCTACGCACTCCTCTGCAAATAGAACAATTTTATATTTCAACAGAGAGCCGACGAAATCATCTGTAAAGGGATATATCTTTACAAGTTTTATTACATCGTTTTTCTTATTTTTTTCGTTCAGCTTCTCCGAGGCAATCAGCAATTCTGATATCTCGTCTGCATAGCCAACAAGGACGATTGATGCAGCTTCTTTCCACTTCAGAAGATCATACTCCTTGCCGCTGCAACGATATGCCGCAAGTGTGGGATCTTCGCCGCCGCGTGGATAACGAATCGCACGCGGGCCGTGAGATGTGCTTTGAAGCAGCTGATGCATCCAATAAGTCAGCTCCTCATAATTGGAAGGCGCATAAATCGGCATTCCAACCTGACTTAAAAAGGCGGGATCATAGATACCCTGATGCGTTTCACCATCGGCAGGAACAAACCCGGCACGGTCGATGGCAAACACGACATCTTCCTTCAACAGGTTGACATCATGAATGATCTGATCATAGGAACGCTGTAGGAAAGTCGAGTAGATACAAACCACCGGCAGCATCCCCTGACTGGCCAGACCAGCAGCAAACGTTACTGCGTGCTGCTCTGCCATGCCAACATCGAAAAAGCGTTCCGGATGGCTGTGTGCAAAATACTGCAGACCCGTTCCATACTTCATCGCAGCTGTGATCGCACAAATCGAGCTATTTGCTGCTGCCTCCTGCTCCAGCGCTTTGCCGAATGTCGTGGAAAAAGATTCCTTGGGAGCCAGTTCCGGATCCGGCATTCCATCCGGGTCAAATGCCGAAACCCCGTGATAATTGCCCGGGTTGCTTTCAGCCGGCTGATATCCCTTACCTTTTTTGGTAACTACATGCAGAAAGTGGGGTCCATGCCGATTGGTGATCGTACGAAGCGTACGCTCCAGTTCCTCCTCGTTGTGACCATCCACCGGCCCGATATATTCAAAGCCCATATCTTCAAACATCGTTGAATGATACATGGCACGCCGCAGCAGAGTCTTTGTGTTCGTGATGGTCTTTTTTAGAGGCGTCCCAACGATGGGCACGCTGTCAAGGAAACTGCGCACATTCTCTTTTGCGTCATAGTAGGCCGTCGTTGTGCGCAGATGGGTCAGATATCTGGCAAGTGCACCGACATTTTTTGAGATGGACATTTTGTTATCGTTCAGGATCACGAGCAGGTTGTCGAGGTGGTCGATATTGTTCATACCTTCGTAAACCATACCACCTGTAAAGGCTCCGTCACCGATCACCGCAACGACCAGCCCCGGCTCACCACGCAGCTTTTTTGCCCATGCCATCCCGATCGAGAGCGAGAGTGCCGTATTTCCGTGCCCTGCAATAAAGGCATCGTGAGCGCTTTCGTTCGGGTTCGGGAAGCCAGAAATGCCATCCAGCTGACGGAGCTTATCAAACTGAGCCTTTCGCCCGGTCAGGATCTTGTGGGTATAACATTGATGCCCCACATCAAAAACGATTTTATCTCGCGGTGTTTCCAGTACACGGTGCAGCGCTACCGTAAGCTCCACCGTGCCCAGGTTTGAGGCCAGATGGCCGCCTGTCTTAGAAATATTTTCCAGCAAGAAACGGCGGATCTCTGCACACAGCTGAACGACCTGCTGATGGTTCAGCCGTTTCAGATCGCTGGGTTGGTCAATGTTGTCCAGCAGCAACGTTTTCATAATCACACGTCCTTCAAACGAGTCTCGGCAGATTCGCGGAGATCTTTACGCCAACGGGTACAGGGTGCCAACAGCAATGCCCACCAGTACGCCGGCAACGACCTGCAGCGGCGTGTGTCCGACCATTTCCTTCAAGTGCATATTCTGAAGGAACGGCGCGTTTTTTTCGCTTACCTCGATCCATTGATCGATCATCTGATTTAGCACTTTTGCCTGCTCGCCGGTCTCATGGCGCACGCCCATTGCATCGTGCATCGTGATGATGGCTACCACACTTGCCACGGCAAAAATTGCAGAATTCACGCCCTCACAGCGGGCAGTGGCAATGACCATGGCACAAACTGTGGCGCTGTGGGCGCTGGGCATACCGCCATCGCCCCACATCCGTTCGAGCTGAAATTTGCCCAGAAGAATGAAGTTGATGATCGTCTTCAGCACCTGCGCTATGAACCAGCCCAGAAGCGACACCGTAAGAATCTGGTTGAAGGAAAGAATATCGTGAATAAGCTGCATAATCATTTTTCCTTTGTTTTTTATTTGTAAGGCATCCGGAAGCTGCTTTGATCCGTACTTCACACTGCCTGAGCGGTCTTTTTTGTCACGCGGCGCGCCCTGCAGCGTTTTAATTCTTGCGAGTCAAAAGCTGCTGCGCCAACTGTTCCAAAAACTCTGCACGCTCACCAAAGTTTCTCCGCAGTTCCGTGCAGGCGCTCTCGTTCAGTTTTCTGGCAAGCTCCATCGCTTCCTGAACGCCATAAAGAGTCGCAAACGTAGTTTTGCCATTGCTGCTGTCGCTTCCCGTCGGTTTTCCAAGCTGCTCCGGTGTGCTGGTAACATCCAGCACATCATCCACGATCTGGAACACAAGGCCGATGCCGTAAGCATAGGCTTCCAGCGCGCTGCACTTTTCTTTCTCGGCCTCTGCCGCAGCCGCGCCCATCTGCACTGCCGCATTGATGAGCGCGCCGGTCTTGTTCCGATGGATCAGGCGCAGCTGATCCTCCGTTGCCGCGAGAGCCTCATATTTCAGATCAAGCTCCTGCCCGTAGACCATTCCATGGCTGCCGGCACCCATTCCAAGAGCCTGTGCAGCACGAACACGCGCTTGTGCAGAAGCAGGAGCATTGGCAATTGCGTCGAATGCCTCCGTTAAAAGGACATCTCCAGCCAGCATGGCGGTCGCCTCGCCAAAAGCCTTGTGACAGGAGGGACGTCCACGCCGCAGGTCATCGTTATCCATACAGGGCAGATCGTCGTGGATCAGTGAATAGCAGTGCAGCATTTCCACCGCCGCAGAAAACGACTGGGCAGCATCCATGTCACCGCCCAGCATCTCGCATACACTGAGTGTCAGAACTGCACGGATCCGTTTTCCGCCGCTCAGCAGGCTGTAGCGTGCCGCACGACACACCTCCGAGTTCTCCGGCAGAAATCTTTCGCAGGCGTTTTCCAATGCGGAAGAGACCTGTGAAAGATAGATCTGATATTGTGCCTTGTAGTCCATCACGATTCCTCCTGCTTTTTCCTCTCGATCTGTGCAAGCTCTGCGTCGATCTCATCGATTTGCAGCGAAGTCTTTTCCAGCGCAGTATGGCAATATTCCACCAGAGCAGCAGCCTCGGCATACAGCTTGACCGACTCGGCAAGCGTGGTATCCTCGTTTTGCATTTTTGCAAGGAGCCCGTTCAGCCGCTCCATGCCCTCCTCAAAACTTTTGGGTGTTTTCATCGATCTCCTCCACCGCATCCACATGGCATCTCGCCCGACGCGTAGTACTGCGAATATAGACCGTTTCATCCGGTCTGATAGCATCCACCGAGGAAACGCGGCCATCTGGCAGAGTGACCATCGCATATCCCCGAGCAAGAACCCGATAGGGATTCAGAGAATCCGCCAACGCTGCTGACTGCCGCAGTTGACGCTGCGCATCAACCAGTTTATCCTGCATTTTCGTCTGGATCATCTGCTCAAGCAGCTGCAGCCGGTCAACGCCGTTCTGACAGATCCGACGTGCAAACCCTTGTTCCAACACAAGGTTGTATTGCTCCAGACCATTATAGCATAAATCAAACCGTTTTTGCATATTTTCACGAATATTTTTTTGAAGTTCCAGCAATCTCCGCATTTGTTCGATCCGATCCGGTACGGCCAGCTCTGCCGCAGCCGAAGGCGTCGGCGCTCTTTGATCTGCAACAAAATCGAGGATCGTGTAGTCAATCTCATGACCGATCGCGCTGATCAGTGGTTTTTTGCATCGAAACGCAGCACGTGCGATCACTTCTGCATTGAACACCCACAGATCTTCTCTGCTTCCCCCGCCGCGTGCGACGATGATCTCATCCACATCCCGGCACCGATCCAGACAGCGGATCGCATCCGCCACCTGCTGTGCTGCTTCAAATCCCTGCACCGTGACCGGGCACAGCAGGAGCCTGACAGATGGCCAGCGACGGCTGATCACATTCCGGATATCCTGCAGCGCCGCACCGGTCTTGCTGGTTACGACGCCAATGCATCTTGGAAACTCCGGCAGCGGCTTTTTTTGCTCCGGATCAAACAGCCCTTCTTTTTCCAGTTTTGCTTTAAGCTGTTCCAGTGCCAGCTGTGCTGCACCGATACCGTCCGGAAACATTTCGCTGACGTAGAGCTGAAATGCACCATCACGTTCGTACAGGGTAGCCCGACAGCGAACTACGACCCGCATTCCTTCTTCCGGTCGAAATGGAAGCCGAAACGCATCCGAGCGGAACATCACAGCTTTTACGCTGCAGGCTTCATCCCGAAGCGTAAAATAGCAGTGACCGCTGCGGGCATTCTGTACAAAATTTGCAATCTCTCCCCGCAGCGCAAGATCAAACAGGGCGTCATCCGTATCGAAGAGCCGTTTGACATAGCGGTTCAGTGCAGAGACCGTGATCACTTCAGCCATAGACCCGCCTCCCGCGCAGCAAGGATCGAAACCCCGATGGCGTTATCGCTGGAGTACATTCCCGGAACGAAGCAGACCTCCGGCAGCCGTTTTTGAACCCACGTACGGATGATATCGCTGCTCATCACACCGCCTGCGCAGACAACCGGAAGGCCGGGGTATTCCTTCTGCGCAGCTTTGGTCATTTTTACCACGGTATCTGCCACGCACAGCAGGCAGTACTTGCACACATATTCCGGAGACCTGCCCGCTTTGAGCAGGGCATTACACTGATTCTCCAGCCCGGAAAGGCTGCATTCCATCCCTTTGACACTGGATTTCGGTTTGATCTCCTCTTTACACAGAGCAGCAAGACGCGAGACCTCTGTCCCCGCCGGGAAGTCAAAGCCGAGCTTGACGCCCACACGATCCACCGCCTGTCCGGCGTACAGGTCTGTGCTTGTGCCGAGGGTCGTGATCTCACGCACCTGATCGCACAAAAGCAGATCCGTCGTTCCACCCGAGATGTGGAACAGCAAAACCTTCTCCCGGAACAGCAGTTCCCCTTTTGCGGCGAACAATGCCGCTGCAGCATGCCCCTGCTGGTGCGTCGTAAAAATCAGCGGGAGGTCTCTTGCTCTGGCAAATGCCACAGCCGCACT
The DNA here is from genome assembly GCA_934501115.1 of uncultured Faecalibacterium sp. Taxonomy (GTDB): domain Bacteria; phylum Bacillota; class Clostridia; order Oscillospirales; family Ruminococcaceae; genus Faecalibacterium. The sequence continues at coordinate 40,967 of CAKSTO010000002.1, read as the reverse complement.
GACACCAGCCAGAAAGCAGGGCATATAGCTGCCCTCGGCCGGGCGGGGCTTCTGAGATACACCCACTGCATCGATTTTTGTCAGGTCGAATTCATTTGCAAGCTCCTGCATCATCTCGGGCAGCGCAACCGTGTGATGAAACAGTGCGTCACTCTGCCGGAGTCCAAGCTGACCCGCCTTTACCGGCAAAAAACGTTTTTTTGCACAAACAACCTCTCCGGCTGCATCAAACACTGCCAGAGAGGTTGCATAGTTGCTTGTATCGACCCCAAGCGTATAGTGACTCACTGTTTCTCCAACTCCGCTGCAGTCTCATCGTTCAGACCGTGATCGCGGGCCACCGCGCCGAGCAGGCCGTTCACAAACTGATAGTCTTCCTCTGCACCATATTTTTTCGTCAGCTCCACAGCCTCATTGATGGCAACGCCGGGCTTATTTTCGCCGCCAAACAGCATCTCTGCAACGGCAAGACGCAAGATCGTCAGGCTCACACGAGGCAGACGTTCCATCGTCCAGTTGCGCAGATGTGCGTGGATCTCATCATCGACCTCTGCCGAGTGATCATAGTAAGTGTTCAGCAGGTGCTTGCTAAAGCCGTCCACCGGGTGCTCATCATCGTTTTCTTCATGGCTGGTGATTGCCTCTGCCAACGGGATATCACCAAAGGTCTGCGAAAATGCCAGCAGGAATGCATTCTCGCGGGCTTCTCTACGGGGCAAAATATTTTCCATAATGTTCCTTTCGCAACACGAACCCTCCCCGCCTGAAACCGGCAGGGAGGATCGGATTTTTACTGATTCATTTTCCGGAAGGCTGTCAATGCTGGGCTTCTTCTGCCTCTGCGAGGCCTGCAATGACCAGATTAACACGGCTGACCGTCACATTTGTCATGTTCTGGACAGCGGCCTTCACATTTTCCTGCACCTTTTCTGCCACAGCAGGGATGCGTGCGCCAAAGCACATCATCAGGTGGAGCGTAATGTTTGCCGTGCCGTCGCGCATTTCCACAGCCACAGGCGGCTGGATGCTGGATGCTTCCAGCAGATCCCGGAGCTTTTTATTCTGCTTGCCGCAGGAAACATCTGCAACTCCATCGATTTCCAGCGCTGCACAGCGTGCAATCTTTGCAATTACTTCGGTCGAGATCTGAAGGGTACCGCCCTGAAGATCTGTATTCTGCAAATCCATTGTGTTGTCCTCCATTCAAGGCCGGGATCCCCCGCCTTTTCCGTTTGAAATGGTCCTGCCTGAGATGATTGATGCCATACGCAGGACAACATCATTTTTGATTGATAGCATTATTATACCATCAAAGCAGTGACGATTTCAATACTTGTTTCAAAATCTCTGCCGCTCAACCATTTCCTTCCAAAACCGCTTATCATTTTACTTCCACCACCGTGATGTTCTGCGCTGAGACCCTGCTCTTGCTCAGCACGACATCCCGGATCTGCGCGACCTGCGCGGCGGTAAGCGGGTCGCCGGAAGTCATGACGGTCAGATCTGCACGCCCGGACTGCAGAAAGCACAGGCAATCTGCAAAACCCTTGGCGCGAATCAGAGTCTCGATCTCGTTTTCCGCATTCAGATCTTCAAGCCCCGCTGTCATCTGTGCGGCATACTCTTTTTTCTCCTCTGCTGACAGTGACGAGGATTTCATGGTTTTCTGAATGGTGTCTAAAGCCTCGTCATGTGCTTTTTCGCGCTTGAGACGAGCCTGCTCAAAAAATTTCGACCCGCTGTCGCTTGCAACGCTCACAAGTTGTGCTTCGCCGTAATTTTTATTTGCGCTGGATACAGCTTCTGCCTCCGTAGGCAGTTCATCCAGAATGGCCTCTGCCGACACTGGTTCCTCTGCCTGCGCTGCCGTCATCTGCGCAGTATCATCTGTCGTTTCAATGCCGCCTGTGCGGGCGTACTGCCAGTTTAAGTACACCGCGATCATCAATGCGGCAGCCAGCGTAACCGCTGTGGCGCGGCGGGTATTTCTCGAAAGTGCTCTCATGAAAATTCCTCCTTGCAATACGCAGATTTGGTTTATGATTTTCGCTGCTCTACGCAAATACGATTTGCAGGCAGATCCAACAGCGCCCCGATCATCTCTGTGACACGGGAGACTACCCGGACATCGCCGCCCCCGTCGCATAATACTGCCACGCCGCGCACCTGCGGCAGGCAGACGGTTTCTGTCAGGGCGGTGCCATCGTCCAGTAGGACGTGAGTATTCTGCGACTGCAGTTCTCCGGACTGCGTATCCAATGCATAGACAGCTTCTGCTCCTGTTTCCAGCGTTACCATGACCGTCGTTTTCCCGGCACCGTCCATCTGGGAAATGAGCTTTTCCAACCGCTGCTCCAGCTGTGTCTGATAATCCGATGTGCTCGGGTCGCGGCTGGACGCAGTCTGCTCTGTTTTCTCCGGCACAAACTCTGAGATCAGGATCAGTAATATTGCAAGCACCCCGACTGCCGCGGCGAGAAGCGCACGGTTCTGTCGGTTCCCGACTTTTTCCAAAAACGAAGGTACTCCATGTTCCATCAGTCGGCGTCCTCCCCTGTTCGGATCTCGACTTCCGTATCCAGCCGCTGCCGCAGATATTCCGCCGCATCGCGGCAGCGCGGCAGATCCGTACTCCCGCCGGGGACCGTCATCACGGCTCGTACGGCACGAACGGTTTTGTCATTTTGCTCCAGCGTGACCTGAAGTTCGATTTTCACACCAAACCGCTCCAGACATTCCGCTTCCAGCGATCGTTCCAGCCGACTCTCTGCCTGCTCCAGGATCTGCACATCCGCGCTCGGAAGTTCAACGGGATCCTGCGCCGGAACGGCCATCTTCTGCAGTTCTGTCCCTGCGGTCGGGAAAACCCGCAGAAGAACTACTAGAATATATAGTCCGGCCAGTGCTTTTATGCATCGCCGTGCCCAGCCGAATCCCGTCAGCAGCGTGACCATTTCGGCGCAGATACAGCTCAGACAAAACATCACCGCTGCTTTTTGAAGCGCCTGCATCACCCACCACCTCCCGTGATCATCAGAGCGGCCACCCCAACTACCGTCAACCCGAAAAACAGTGCCGTGACGGCTGCCATGCATTGTACCGCTTCTGCCAGACACGCAAACAGAGACTGACATCGGCGGTTCCCGGCAAGATCGCACAGCAGCCTGCACCCGTGCAGGAACAGCAGGTGCAGCAGCAGCGTAAGATACAACGGCACGAACTCCGCCCCGAGAATCGCCAGCCCGGCCAGACCGAGCGAGCTTTTGAGCAGCTGCATCCCTGTCAGAACCGCTTCCGCAGCACCGCTCAGCGCGTCACCGATCACAGGAACGCTTCCTGCGAGAAAACGTCCTGCCTGTAGAGCTGTCTTATCCAGTTGAATCGTCAGGACTCTTTGCAGCCCCAGCAGCGCAGCAAAAAGTCTGCCTGCCCAGCCGAGACCCTGCTTCAGAAGCCTGCCAAGCAGCCGGCAGCCGTCCGAAAGACCTTTTTGTGAGCTGATGCAGCACGCCATACTGACGGCAAGGTAGCTTTGCAGCAGCGGGCTTGTCCAGAGCGACGCGCACTGCGCCAGAAGGCAAAGACCGGAGAGAAGCGACCCGCAGGCAGCGCTCCCTGCACTTACTTCGCCGCCGGCCGTCAGTACGCCGCTGTAAACCGGAAGAAACCCGAGCAGGAAAGTTTTCCATTCCGTCATTTTTTCGCAGAGAGAACCTGCCAGCGCTGCCAGATCTCCCCACAAGAGAACGCCGCACGCCGTGGATGAGACCAGCTCAAGAAGATCGGCGTCCCGGGCGTCTCCCAGCAGGAAAGACAGAAATATCAGCAGCAGTAAGAACAGCAAAATATCCGCGTAGTTGTGTGCCATCTTCGCAAGGAACCCGATCGGATGCAGAGGGAGAAGCGCCAGAAGAGATCCAAGCGGATCGCTGGCAAATGACGCTGCATCCTGCGGTGCCGCATCCAGATAGGGCTGCCAATGTTCCTGCCCCGGGAGGTTTTGCAGTGCTGTTGCTGCCATCGCGCCAAGGATCCCGCAGTATCGTTCCGGATTCATCCCGCCAGCCCCCAGACTTTTTGACATATTTCCCGCAGCAGCGGAGATGCAGCCGCAAGAACAAAGCATCTCCCTGCAAGACCTGCGCACCATCCCAGCGAATCCGCACCGGCTTCTTCACAAAGCATCCGGGCATAATCTGTCAGGAGCAGGATGCCGGCACAGCGCAGCAAGCAGGAAAAAGCCTGTCCATCTGACTGACGCACCAGTGCCGAAAGATCCTGCAAGAGGGCGCGCACCGTTGGAAGCAGCTGCAAAAGAAGAAAGGATGCTGCTCCGACCGACAGAAGCAAAGCATACACCGGCGAAGATCTTTGCAGCAAAAGCTGAACCGCTGCCAGAACGACAATGATCCCAACCGCGGCAAGTGCCGGGGTCATAGTGCAAACAGCGATTTGATGGTGACAAACAGAACGCTGATCTGTTTTACGAGGATGGACAGCACAACAACAAGCCCCGCCAGAGTCGTCATCATCGCCTGATCCTCCCTGCCGGAACGGATCAGAAGTTGATTGAGCACCGCCACAATGATCCCGATGGCCGCAATTTTGAACACAAGGTCGATCTCCACGATCCTACCCTCCTGACCATTATAAAACCATGAGCGCCAGAACCGCCCCGGCGGCAAGCCCCAGCTTCTGCGGCAGGTTTGCCTGCCTTTGCGCTGTCTGCTGCGCCTTTTGCAGATATTCTTGAAATCTTGCGACATAGTAGTCCAAGCGTTCGCACTCCTGCCGGGCTTCTGTTTTTCCAAGCCCCGCCATACACTCGGCGAAGCACTGCTGCTCTGCTGCGGAAAGCTCTGCCGGACTTTGGATCTGCTGCAGAGTCTGCACCCCTTTGTCAGGCGGAAGAAGATTTTCTCTCAGCAGCCTCTGATACAGCTGCTGCAGATCTGCCCGGCGAAACTCAATTTCCTGCCGGATCCTTTGAAAAAGCTCCAGCACCTGTACCAGCGCGCGAAGATGCCTGTCCGTTTTCTGTCGGAGCGAGTCTCCCGCAAGCCACCCGCAAAGCGGAAAAAGAGCCGCACCCATAACACGAAGGATCATCGGATCAACTTTACCTCCCTGATCTGCCCCGGGGGATTCCTGCCCTGTAGAGCAACGAGCGCACGCAGCATCCCCCGCTGACAAAGGTACTGCACCTGCGGACGGCAGAGGGCTTCATCGGCCGAGGATGCGTGAATGCTTGCAATGAAATCCACTCCGCCAAAAAAGCCCTGCTCCAGTGCAGCCGCCTCTTCGAGCCCGCCGAGCTCATCCAGCAGGATCACCTGCGGCGAGAGCGTACGCAGCGCCATCTGCACCGCGTCTTTTTTGGGAACACCGGCCAGAACATCCACGGCAGGCGGCGGGCAGCCAAATTCAGGCGGGAACAGCTCGCCCCGCTCGTCAATGACCGCTGTGCTGCGGCCCGCCCGCCCAAGCTCCTCTGCCGCCTGACGAAGCAGCGTAGTCTTGCCGCTTCCCGGCTCTCCGGCAAAAAGCAGCCCTGTAAAATGCTCTTTCAAAAGCCCGCATAGTTTCTCGGGCAAAAATCCGTGGATATCCCTTGCAATGCGAAAATTCAGCGATGTGATTCGTTGGATCACCAGCTGTCCGTCCCGGTCAGCAAACCTTCCTGCTACACCTACACGGCAGCCGCCGGGAGCGGTCAGATAGCCTTGCGCCAGCTCCATCTGATGTGTATGGACAGAGCCGCCGCACAAAGCATGGAAGATCTCTTCCATCTGCAGTTCATCCAGCTTCATCCTGCACAGAGCGGGCGGACATTCCGGCATTGTCTCCAGCAGGCGCTGAACCCCGGAGACCGTCAGGTATATGCCCTGCCCTGCCCGAAGGCGCAGCTCATGCGTCTGGCTCGCAAGCTCCGTCGGAAGCAGCCCGAGTGGACGCGCAAGCCACGACGGAAGTGACCGGATGACCCGATAGTACTCGTCCATGATCTCTGCTCCTTTCCATTGAAACATCTGCTGTAACTATATGCTCTGTCTGCTCTGCGCATTCCTCCCGGGCAGAAAAACGCCGCGGCAGCCAAAACAGGCCGCTGCGGCGTTGAAAACTGTTTTAATTCGAGATCAGGTATTGTCCTCCCGGATCAGATCCAGAAATTCTGTTTCGCTCAGGACTGGAACCCCCAAAGCCTGCGCCTTTGTCAGCTTGGAACCGGCTGCGGCACCTGCCACGACGTAGGCTGTCTTTTTCGAGACCGATCCGCTGGCTTTTCCGCCGTTCTTCACGATCAGTGCCTCTGCTTCGTTGCGGGAGAGTGTCTCCAGCGTGCCGGTAACGACCAGTGTTTTGCCTGCCAGCCTGTCGCCTTTCGGTTCGCCCTTCCACTGCATATTCAGACCGGCGTCAGCAAGGCGGCGGATCAGGTCTGTTGTACCATCTTTGGCAAAAAATTCCACAGTGCTCTGTGCCATCACACCACCGAAACCGTCGATCTCGCTGATCTGCTCAGCAGTCGCCTCCCGGATCGCCTGCAGACTGCCAAAATGCTCCGCCAACAGTGCAGCAGCCTTGTCTCCGATGTTCCGGATGCCAAAGCCAAACAGAAGTTTGTCCAGATTGTTCTGTTTGGAGGCTACGATCGCGTTCAGCAGGTTGTCTGCACTTTTTTCCTTGAACTTATCCAGTGTCAGCAGCTGCTCCCGGGTCAGCGTATAAATGTCCGCAGCAGAATGGACCATGCCTTTTTCCACAAGCTGTGTAGCCACGGCGGTGCCGAGGCCATCGATATCCATCGCATCCCGGGAAGCAAAATGGATGATATTGCGCAGCAGCTGTGCCGGGCACTCAGGGTTGACGCAGCGCAGCGCAGCCTCGTCCTCCAGATGGACGACCGGCGCACCACAGGAAGGACACAACTTCGGCATCTCGTAAGGCTGTGCGCCCTCTGCGCGGCGCGTGACGCCGATGACCTCCGGGATAATATCGCCAGCTTTTCGCACCCGGATCGTATCGCCGATGCACAGGCCGAACTGGCGGATGAAGTCCTCGTTGTGCAGCGTTGCACGGGCAACTGTCGTGCCGGCAAGAAATACCGGGTCAAAGCATGCCGTCGGTGTCAGAACGCCTGTGCGCCCTACCGCCACCTCAATGCTGCGCAGGATGGTCTCCTTGACCTCCGGCGGGTATTTGAATGCGATCGCCCAGCGCGGGAATTTATTGGTGGAGCCCATCCTGTCACGCTGCGAAAAATCATTGACCTTGATGACCGCGCCATCCATATCGAAATCCAGCTTGGAGCGGTTCTGCCCGATCTGTTCGATCTCTGCAATCGCCTGCTCAATATCGTGCACTACGTGATAGCGCGGTGAAACCGGAAGCCCAAGGCTCCTGAGATAGTCCAGACTTTCCGAGTGCTTTGTCAGGATCTTGCCGCGGATTTGCTGCACGTTGAAAATAAAGATGGAGAGCCCGCGGCTTCCGGTGATTTTCGCATCCTTCTGGCGTAGTGAACCTGCCGCCGCATTGCGCGGATTTTTGAACGGAGCCGCGCCCTGCAGCTCCTGCTCGGCGCAAAGCTTTCGAAACGCCTCATGCGGCATATAAACCTCGCCGCGCACTTCCAGAAATTCCGGTGCATCCTTTAATTTTTTGGGGATGCTGCGGATTGCCCTGACATTTGCCGTCACATCCTCACCGATCACACCATCGCCGCGGGTAGATGCCCGTACAAGCTCGCCATTCTCATATTCAAGACTGCAGGAAAGTCCGTCGATCTTGATCTCCACTACATATTCCGGCTCAATCCCGGCATCGCGCACACGATGGTCAAAGTCGCGGAGTTCTTCATAGGAAAACGCATCCAGAAGGCTCTCCATTTTCACCGCGTGCGTCACCTTGGGCAGCTTGCTGCTGGCCGTTCCGCCGACCTTCTGCGTCGGCGAAGACGCCGTGACCAACTGTGGAAACTGCTTTTCCAGAGCCTTCAGCTCACGCGTCAAAGCGTCGTATTCAAAATCCTCCAGCTCAGGCGCATCCTGATCATAGTACAGTCGATTGTTCTTTTCAATCACCGCACGCAGTTCTTCTACGCGCTTTCTGGCTTGTTCCAGTTCCAAAAAATCCACTCTCCCGCCATCTGATCTTTCCGGATCTCTTTGCCTTCAGAAGCGTTGCAGCCCCCAAAGAGATCTTTTGATTAGTATACCACACCAGCGGCACGACTGCAAAGCCCCGTCACGTTCTGCAGCTTCGATTTTGAGCCGTTTGCAGAGCATTCCGATTATACACACCGTAGATTCTTGCGCAGGCGCGCGTGTGATATCGATTTCATCAGCCCTCTTTGGTTGATTTTTGTTCAACCATTTTGAGATACTCTCTGTTATCATTTCAAAAATAGCTCGTGTTATCGTGTATTATTTCAATCCGGCGTTCATTTGAACGAGAAATGATTTTATCGCAGCAAAAAGCCCGTCCTATGCAGTTGACCACACAGGACGGGCTTTTTTGCCGTAGGCTGCCTATTCTCAGGGTAATACAGATTTCAGGAATTTATAGCTTTTCAGCGGTTTGTCCAAATGAACGAGTGCATACTGTTCTGCTGCAGCTGAGAGTTTCTCCAGACTGCTCAAAGAGATCTTGAATGCAAAAATCTTTTTATCTTCTACCAGACAGATGTGCCGCAGCGCATACAATGCTCCCTGATCCAGGTTGCAGTCCTTTCCCTCTTTTGCCGCACACTCTGCACAGAGGAGATGCCCTTCCAAAGCATCCAGATAAAATTCTGCTCCATCGTAAACGCCGCAGCTGCGGCAGCAGACGAGCTGCGGCATAAAGCCGCATTCGCTCATCGTCCGCAGCTCGAACACCGCTTTGATCACGCGCAGATCTGCCTTGCCCTCGCTGATCATGTATAGGCAGTTGAGTAAGAGACGCAGCTCTTTTGCGGCTTCCTGCCCGGCAGGAGAAAGCGAAGATGCCATTTCGGCCAGATACATGGCAAGGCTCATTGCCTCAATGGATTTGGAAATGCCGTTGAATACATTCTGCACTTCCGCTTCCCGCACCGTATACATATTTCGCCCCTGCGCGAGAACAAATTCCGAATAGCAGAACAGCCCGCACGCACTGAACAGCTTGCTCTTCAGCCGCAAACTGCCAGGAGCCGAAGCTGAAATCACCCCAAGATCCGGAGTCAGGATGGTCAGAATCCGGTCGGCTTCTTTATAATGAGTTTCTCTCAGCACCAGGCCAGTTGTCACTAAGACGTCCATCGTTCACATCCCCTGCCGAAGATTTCTGCAGCGGTACCTGCTGCCGATAATCGAGATCACGCGGAATATTCCGGCACGGGCAAGCATCTGCCGGCGATTTCGTGCATCCATATACAGCATCTCTCTTGCTGAATGTTCCCCTATCGCGTCAGGCCGTTTCAGTTCATTGATACGGGGACGCTCTACCCGGAAAAAGCGGAGTTTTTATTTTTTGGGGTTCTGCTTAAAGCCAAAGTTGTTCAGCAGAAATTCGTTATCACGCCAATCCGACTTCACCTTTACCCAGCATTGCAGATTGACGCGGCACCCCAGAAACTCTTCACAGTCGGCACGGGCAGCGCTGGCAATTTTTTTGAGCATCGCACCGCCTTTTCCGATCACCATGCCCTTGTGACTTTCCCGTTCGCAGTAAATGTTCACGTCGATATCGATCAGATCGGTGTCCGGCCGTTCTTTGAAGCGTTCTACCACAACGGCAATCCCGTGAGGGATCTCATCCCGCATAAAGAGCAGCGCTTTTTCACGGATGACCTCTGCCACAAGCTCCTTTTCCGGCATGTCGGTATACGCGTCATCGTCGAAGTAGTGGGGGCCTTCCACTGCGTAGCGGCTCAGTGCATCAAACAGCACCTCGCAGCCATCGTTGCTCCGGACACTGACCGTATAGACTTCGTCAAAAACCCCCAGCGCTTTCAGCTCTTCCCTGCGGGTCTCCAGATCGGCAGGCTCCTTGACCAGATCCGTTTTGTTGATGACCGCGATCGCCGGGCCGCCGCTGCTGCGCAGCATATCCACAAGAGCCATTTCCGATTCATTCAGCGCACCGTAAGGCTCAAACAGCATCATGGAAACATCCACATCTGCGATGGAATCGCTGGCAGTTTTGTCCATCCGCTTGCCCAGTTTATTGCGAGCCTTGTGTACGCCGGGCGTATCCAGAAGCACATACTGCAGTGCTCCGCGGGTGATGACACCAGTGATGCGGGTGCGGGTCGTCTGAGGCTTCGACGTGACGATGGCAACCTTTTCTCCCACAAGCAAATTTGTCAGGCTGGATTTGCCCACATTGGGGCGGCCGATCACCGCAACAAATACGGAAGAGGTATCGAAATGACCCTGAATGGGTGTAGCGTTACTCAAAATCAAGCTCCTGTCTGTTTTGTGCGGCATCCGCACGATATAGTTATCCGGTTCTTTTTACTCCGTATAGCTGACGGTGCGCGGCAGCCCGAGCTGTAGCAGAACCGCTTCCTCTTTTTCGCGCATGTGCATCGCTTCCAGACCGCCGTTTTCGTGGTCATAGCCCAGCAGATGCAGCATAGAATGCACCGTCAGGAAAGCCACCTCACGCTGCAGCGGATGCCCGTAGAGATTGGCCTGCTCCTGCGCACGCTCCATGCTGATCACGATGTCTCCCAGCATCTTGCAGCCGTTATTTTCATCAACATCGTATTTGCCGTCCACTCCCAGAGGAAAGCTGAGCACATCGGTAGGCATCGGCTTATTTCGGTACTGGTTGTTCAGTTCCGCGATCGCAGCATTATCCACAAAGGTGACGCTGATCTCTGCAGGCGCTTCAAAGTGCTCATACTCCAGCACTGCGTTGCATGCGCGGCGGATGAGGATGCGCAGACCAGAAGGCACCTTGACAGCCTTCTGTGAATTGGTGATCAAAACTTTATTGGACATAAGTAAGTCCACTCCCTTCTATTTTTACTCGCTCGATTTTCAGTTTTATTTTTCGGGGTGTGCTGCTTTTTCGTATGCCTTGATGATCTCCTGCACAAGGCGGTGGCGGACAACGTCCTTCTCCGTGAAATAGCACTGTGCAATGCCATTTACATTTTTCAGCACATGCAGTGCATCTACCAGACCGCTCCGCGTGCGCTCCGGCAGATCGATCTGAGTCACGTCTCCTGTAACGACCACCTTGGAGCCCACGCCCATACGGGTCAGGAACATCTTCATCTGTTCCGGCGTCGTGTTCTGGGCTTCATCCAGAATGATAAAAGAATCATCCAGTGTGCGGCCGCGCATATATGCCAGCGGTGCCACCTCAATGATCTGCTTTTCAACCAGACGCTCATAGGTCTCAGCACCCAGCATATCGAACAGGCCGTCGTACAGCGGGCGCAGGTAGGGGTCGACCTTCTGCTGCAGATCGCCGGGCAGAAAACCCAGCTTTTCGCCCGCTTCCACCGCCGGGCGGGTCAGAACGATGCGGGAAACATCCTTCGCTTTGAATGCCTTGACGGCCATTGCCACTGCCAGATAGGTCTTGCCGGTGCCTGCAGGCCCCACGCCAAAAGTGATGGCATTGCTGCGGATCGCGTTCAGGTATTCTTTCTGCCCCAGTGTTTTGGGACGGATGGGGCGGCCTTTGACCGTGACCGTGACGAAATCATCTGTCAGCTCTCTGACCCGTTTTTCTGCACCGTCATGTGCAAGGCTGATGCAGTAACGCACCGTCTGATCCTCCAGAGGTGTATGGTTCTCGATCAGAAGAAGCATCCCTTCTACCGCACGGTATGCCGCTGCAACATTTTTCGCCTCTCCCGAAATGCGAAGCTGTGTGCCCCTGCAGACCGCTGTGACGGAAAACTCTTTCTCCAGCAGGCGGATGTTGCGGTCGCAGTTGCCAAAAACTGCCGCCGCGACCTCAACACTATCCAGTTCGATGTTCTTTTCTGCCATGTGCTCCTCCCGAAAAGACCTGTTTTGATGCATCTATTGTACCACCAAAACGCTAAATAGAAAACTATGAAAATTGCACAAAATATTATTTTTGCTTCCATCATTTTTCCATGGCCGCATGCAGAAGTCATCCCCCATCAGAATTTGTCTTTTGCCGCAAGAGAAGGCGCTCGTTCTGTGGTTTGGAAAGCAATTTGTCCATGAATGCCTTTGGCCTGCAGCATCACAAACGAGAAATTCACGTGTCATCGTTGTCAAGTGCTGCTGCAGAGAAAAAGTAGAAGAATCTTTGGGCAAAACAGCAATGGCAAAACCGTTTTTTCCATGCTACAATAACATGCGTTGTGTGCTTACCGCTGCCAGTTTTGGAAAAGGAGAATGAACGATGGAACAATGTTATCTGATGCCCGGGCAGGAACGCTGCGAACGCTTCAAGGATGCGGATGGTGTCCTTCGGATCCATTATTCTTATCGTTCTCTCCGCGGAGCATTTTTTGACTGTGAAAGCCGCAGTCTGGAAGAAGCGCAGCGCCTTTGTGAGGACTGGCTGGTCGGTCAGGATCGCTGCCACCGCAATTGATGGTTCAAACGAGCAAGACCTCTGCTTTTCTGCCGGTTTGGCACGGGAAGCAGAGGTCTTTTGTTATTTCCACAGCCGGGCACACACAAGCTCCAGCACACTGCCTGCGATGCAGCGCGCCTTATCGGAGATCAGAAAGCAGTTGGAAAGTTCTTCTTTCCGCGGGTCTACATCCGCCACCTTAAAACCGGGTGTTACAGGGTATCCGCTGCGCAGCAGTCCCCGCAGGATGCCGGTGATCTGCGTTGTGACCGGCACGACCGTTCCATCTGCAGCATGGATCTCTGCGATCTTTTCCCCTGCTTCCACGATATCGCCGATCCTGCACACGTCCACAAAAGTGCCTGCCGCCTGCGCGTGGATCACACGCTCCCTGCCATAGCCGCCGATCATGCCGGGAATGCCGGTATCGGGGATCGCCGTGCCCTCCCGTATGATCCGACCGAGCCGATGCCCGCGTTTGGTCTCTACCACAGCATCAACATCGCTGCCGGCCGTAAACCCGGGGCCAAGAGCAATCGTCAGCGGTGCCATGCTGCGGGAGGTGCCGAGATTCTTTTTAGCAAGGATCGCGTCCACGACCACGTCCGGTTTTGCCAGTGCAATGCTCCTGCCCTCCGGGTCTGTCAGAACCGGAACAGCATTTTCTGTCCAGACTGCTTCGGCCTGTTTCAGTGCTTTGATATGCACAGCGCGCAGGCCTTCCACCATCGTCTCCCCCTCGTAGACTGCCTCGCACAGTGATACCTGCCGACGGATCGCTGCCGGGTGCTCAGCTTCCAGCACGAGCACCCTCAGCCCGGCAGACCACAAGCGGTGGATCGTTCCGGTGGCAAGGTCGCCGCCGCCGCGCACGATGATCAGCGGTTCTTTTTTCATCATAATTCCCTTCCCGGCTTCAACACGCTCAAAAGCAGCTCCATCGAGCCGCCGCAGGCTGCAACCGAAGCATCGCTGTTATCGTCAGCGAAGCAGCAGATCCTCCGATGTGCCGGTGCCTTATCTGCCAGCATTTCCTGCGCCGCAAGGATTGTTCGGTGCTCCATGATGCCTCCGCCGACACTGCCGACGGTTTTCCCGCCGGGGAGCACCAGCATCTTGGCTCCCACCTCACGCGGGGTAGAACCATGGCGTGCGATGATTGTGGCAAGCACAGCTCTTTGCCCGGCGGCATCTGCCTGTTCCATCGCATCCAGCACAGCTGTCCGGAATCCCTCGGTCTGCGGCCGCTTATTTTTAATGGCCACGACCTGCGCCAGAATCGACAATGCGATCTCCTCCGCAGTCTGCGAGCCAATGGACAGGCCGATCGGCGCATACAGCTCTTCCACACGGCGGGCGTCGGTTCCCTGCTCCAGAAGCTGACGGCGCACCAGTGCAGACCGCCCCTTGCTGCCCATCATGCCGACATAAGCGGCGGGCTTTTTCAGGATCTCTTTCAGGCAGGCCACATCAAAAGCATGTGCACGGGTCGCAACGATAAAGTAGGTCTCCGCACTGCCGTCCACCTGTTCCAGCGCCTGCACAAAGGGCTGACAAATCACGTTGTCCGCCCCGGCTTCGCTCAGGCTGTCAGCGTATTCTTTGCGGTCATCCATTGCGAGAACGGGCAGCCCCAGCAGTTTTGCCAGACGAGCGACGGAGGCGGCCACATGTCCGCCTCCGCAGATGATCAGTTGCGGCACAGCGCCAAAGCGTTCTGCAAACACCTGTGTGTTCCCCATCTTCAGCATACCGGTGGCGGTGACATCCTGCAAAGACCGGATGTTCTGCAGCAGAAAATCACTGTTCCCGGTCTGCCAGACCGGCTCCCCGTCGCATAAAAGCAGCTGTTCTTCAGCAGCATCGCCGTCCAGCACACAAGCCAGTGTACAGCCCTTCTGCATCTGCACCGTGCGGAGGATCTTATAGAGCGGCATTTCCTTCATTGAGCATTCTCCTCTATTGTTCTACGGCAGAAGCCTTATCGCAGCGAGAAAGATCCATCTTATGCTGCCAGTGCTCGAAATCCTCCGGCAGCATCCGCCATGCAAGGCCGCAGCCCGCCGAGATCTCCCTCGGAAGAGGGATCAGCCGCCCGGGGATGTCTGCCGAAAGGCACTGTCTCTCCCATTCCATTGCTTCCAGTGTCGTGCGGAATGAAAGCACGACATAGGTTTGACGCGTTCTCATTCAATCCTCCTGCGCCAGCTCCCGCACGGCCTGTGCTGCCTGCAGGATCTCCTGTTCGGTATTGAAGTGCGAGAAACTGAACCGTACCACTCCCTGCCCCACCGTCCCAAGCGATCGATGCATGAGCGGTGCACAGTGGGCCCCGGCGCGTACGCAGATGCCATAATCCTCCCACAGGATATCTGCCGTACGGGCAGAATCCTCATCGCCGATATTCAGTGAAATGATAGGGGCACGATGTTTTGCCATCGGGTCACCGTAGATCTTCACGTTAGGGATGTCGCGGATCTTTTCATAGAAAAGACCCGCCAATGCGGCTTCCTTTTTTTGCAGGTTCTCCACGCCCTGTTCCAGAAGCCACTCTGCTCCGGCGCACAGCCCCGCCAGCCCCGGAACGTTCAGCGTGCCGGCTTCCAGCGCAGCAGGCATCTGTGTCGGATGCTGTTCATCAAAACTGTGCACGCCGCTTCCGCCGACAACCAGTGGACGGAGGGAGAGCCCCGGGCGCACATACAGGCCGCCTGTTCCCTGCGGGCCGAGCAGCGCCTTGTGGCCGGTAAAACACAGCACATCGATGCCAAGAGCCTGTACATCAATGGGCTGCGCCCCCGCTGTCTGCGATGCATCTACGACCAGAAGCATTCCGTTCCGATGCGCGGTTCTGGACGCCTCCTCGATGTCAGGCTGACTGCCGGTCACGTTTGAAGCCATCGTCAGCACAAACGCACGGGTATCCGGCCGGATAAATGCATCCCACTGCAGATCGCAGAAACATCCTCTTTCATCCGTTTCGATGAAATCGAGGCGTGCGCCCTGCTCCCGCAGACGGTACAGTGGACGCAGGACAGAGTTATGCTCACCGACTGATGTGATGATGTGGTCTTTTGCTGAAAAAAGGCCGTTCAGCGCAAGATTCAGCGCTTCTGTAGCATTGGCCGTGAATGCGATGCAGGACGGATCCGGCGCATTCAGGAGCCTTGCCATAGCAAGACGTGCATTGTAGACGAGCCGCGAAGCGTGCAGCGTCGGTTCATGCGCACCACGTCCCGGGTTTCCGGCAGTGCGCAGAGCCTCCAGCATAGCCTGCCCCACCTGTGGAGGTTTATGCAGTGTTGTGGCCGCATTATCAAGATAGATCACGGTTTCACCACGCTGCCTGCCTGTGTCAGCTTCTCCACGATGGTGTACATATTGGTCACGCTGCCAACAGCCAGCTTCTCGGTCAGGCCGTAGAAATTCAGACAGGTGCCGCAGGTCATGATCTCCACACCCTGTGCCTCCAGAGCCTTCAGGTCGTCCAGCATGGGGGAGCCCTCACAGGTCAGCGAAGCGCCGCCATTGTAGAACAGAATGGTTTTGGGCAGCTGATCCTGCTGCGTCAAAGCAAATACAAAGGCCTTGAGCAGCGTTTTGCCCAGCTCGTCTGCGCCAACGCCCATCCTGTCGGAAGCGATTGCCACGACGGTATCCGTGCGGGTATCCGGTGCACAGGCAGGCGCTTTCTCTGCAGCAGTTCCCATCGTTTCACCGATGGTAAAAAGCACACGGTATTCCCGCTCTGCGAGCTTCTCTGCGCTGTACTGATAGTTTTTCTGCTGTGCCATCTTGGTCAGGTTCTGGACAGCGATCTCATTATCCACCAGAACCTCCACCTGACCTGCGCCTTTCAGCTCCGAGATGGCCTTTTTTGCCTTCACCACCGGCAGCGGGCATGCATCGCCGCGGGCATCCACATTCAACATCATATTCGGTTTTTCCTTCAATATTTCACAGTGATCTCATGTTCGGTCTTAGGGATGATCTCACCCACGATCCTGGCCGGCAGACCGGCAGCCTGAAGCTCTGCTTCCAACTTGGCAGCACTTTCCGGCGAAACTGCCAGCAGCAGCCCGCCGGAGGTCTGCGGGTCAAACAGAACCTCTTCCATGGCAAACGGGACGTTTTCAAAGGTGACATAGGGGCCGGCATGGTTTCGGTTTCGCTGCCCGGCGGCGGTATACAAAAAATCATCCGCTGCTTTTTCCGCACCCGGCAGCACCGGGACAGCACGCGCATCAATGACGCAGGAGAGCCTCCCGCCCATCATCTCGTGCAGATGACCCAGAAAGCTGAAGCCTGTCACATCGGTGGCTGCGTGGATCGTGTACTTCCGGCTGATCTCTGCCGCAGTTTTGTTGAGCATCGTCATGGATGCGAGCGCCGCTTTCAGATGCTCCGGTGCGGCCTCTCCCACACGGTTTGCTGTGCAGATCAGGCCGACGCCCAGAGCTTTTGTCAGGATCAGCTTATCACCGGGCTGCCCGGCGTCATTGCAGTACATCCGGTTCGGGTTTACAAGGCCGGTCACCGACAGGCCGTACTTTACGCCCGTATCCGCGATCGAATGCCCGCCGGCCAGACTTCCTCCGGCCTCGGCCACCTTCTCGGCACCTCCGCGCAGGATCTCCCCCAGAATGTTCAGATCCATACTTTCCGGGAAGCAGACAAGATTCAATGCGGTTTTCACTTCACCGCCCATGGCGTAGATGTCGCTCAGGGCATTTGCCGCCGCGACCTGCCCGAAGGTGTACGGATCATCCACCATCGGCGGAAAAAAATCCACCGTCTGCACAAAGGCCACATCATCGGAGACGCGATAGACCGCAGCATCATCCCGGCTGTCATAGCCTACCAGAAGATCCGGGTCTTTTTCACCCCGGGGCAGCTTTTCCAGAATGCGGCTCAGCACCCCGGCACCAAGTTTTGCAGTGCATCCGCCGCCTGTGCAGAACACGATCTTATTCTCGTTGCTCACGCGCGTTCCTCTTTCTCAAAATGTGTCAGGACACAGGAGATTCCATAAATTTCCCGGAGAATGCAGGCGGTTTGTTCTGCCAGCCTGTGCCGTTGTCCCTCATCCGCCTGATTCAGCACCGCATAGAAAGCACGCCCGGCAGCTGCCTTTCTTCCTCCCTTTTCGCTGGCAAGAAGTTTTGCCAGCGAAAAAGGCGTCAGCTCGGCATCCAGCGGACTGCCAAGAAGCTCTGCGGCAATTTCTGCACGGAAGCAGACTTCATTCAGCGGCCGCCCCAGAGCAGATGCTCCCGCCACTGCCAGTACGATGTCGCATTGCGGCAGGATCACCGGCTCGTGCCCTGCCGGGGCTTTGCAGGGCATTCGCTTTGCCCCGTCTGCTTCGAGCAGTGCGAGATCCGCCTGTTTCATCCAGCGCTCGAGCTGCCCGACCGGCGGCATGGTCAGCTTTCCGCCTGAGGCAGCTGTGCCTGAAACTGCATAATGGCCGCCGCTCCACAGTGCATCCCTCTGCGCGGCTGTCTGCGCCCACACGCCGCCGGACGGCTGCATGATGTGGGTCGTTGTCGCCACCAGCACACGCCAGCCTTTGCGGGCGCAGTGAGCCGCCATGGCATACATCAGCGTCGTCTTGCCGCCGCCGCCCACAAGAGAGACCACGTGGCCTTTCTCTGCAAGAAACGGGAAGTCCTCTTCTCGGATCATTGTTTTTCTGCTGCTGCCATCGCAATTTTTTCCGGTGTGATGGGCAGCTCGTAGAACCGGGTGCCAACGGCATGATAGATGGCGTCGGCGATTGCCGGCAGCGGCGTATTGATAACGACCTCGCCAATGGATTTTGCGCCAAACGGGCCATTGGGCTCGTAGCTGTTTTCAAATTCTACGTTGATCCTGCCTACATCCGTGCGGGCAGGGATCTTATACTGGAAGAGCGAGTTTTCTTCCGGGCAGCCGTTTTTGTCGTAGGTGACATTCTCGGTCAGCACCATGCCGATGCCCTGCAGCAAGCCGCCCTCGGCCTGAACACGGGTCAGGTTCGGGTTGATGGGTGTGCCGCAGTCCACGCAGGCGTCAAATTCCAGAAGTCTGACCTCGCCGGTCTCAGTGTCTACCTCCACCTCGGCGGCGCCCACCATAAACGGCGGAGGCGACAGGGGCGAAGTGTGTGTTTCCGTGGCCTCAAGCGGCACCATGTGGCCGAACTGTGATGCAACCGCGATCTCGCTCAGTGATTTTTTCTGTGCAGGATTCTTGCTCATAAAAACATCCCTGCCGTCGAATTCCACTTCGTCCCCGGCACAGCCCAGCAGTTCGGCACCCAGCCTGCAGATCTGTCCGCGCAGCTTCAGAGCACACTTTTCGGTGGCCTTGCCGGTAATATAGGTGGTACTGGAAGCGTACGAGCCCGAGTCATACGGCGAAGAGTCCGTATCTGCGCCGTATACAGTGATGTTCTCCAGTGGGCATTCCAGCACCTCTGCCGCGATCTGCGCCAGCGTAGTGTCGCAGCCGGTGCCCATATCGGCAGCACCGATCATCAGGGTGTAAAAACCCTCATCGTTCACTTTCAGGGTGGCGCTGCCCACGTCCATGCCGGAAATGCCGGAGCCCTGCATGGCCATGCCCATACCAACGGCACGCACCTTGCCATTGCCCATATCCCGGGCAGGGTACTTGTGCTTCCAGTCGATCATATCCCGCACCTTGACAAGGCATCGATCCAACGCGCAGCTGGTGTTGACAGCCCCGTAGTAGGCCGGCATCACGTCGCCTTCCTGCACGGTATTTTTCAGACGCAGTTCAATGGGATCCATGTGCAGCTTTGCAGCCAGTTCATTGGCTGCGGATTCGACTGCAAACAAGCCCTGTGTGGCACCATAGCCGCGGTAGGCACCGGCAGACATGTGATTTGTATAAACCACATCGCTGACAAAGCGGAAAGCCTCCGCTTTGCCGTACAGCGGGATGGACTTATGTCCAGACAGTCCCACTGTCGTGGGACCATGCTCACCGTAGGCACCGGTATTGGACAGTGTGTACAGATCTATGCCTTTCACAATGCCATCCTTTGTTGCGCCCATCCGGACATGGATCTCCATTTCATGGCGGGGCGAGGATGCGATCTGGCTTTCCAAACGGCTGAAAATGATCTTGGAAGGCTTTTTTGTCTTCCATGTCACGAATGCCGGATACACTTCACTGACCGCCGTCTGCTTTGCGCCAAAGCCGCCGCCGATGCGGGGCTTGGCAACGCGAACCATGGACTTTGGAATGTGCAGCGCATTGGCAATGTTGCGCCGTGCGTGGAACACGATCTGGGTCGAGCTGAGCACATTCAGGCGTCCATAGGTGTCAATCGAGCAATAGGTGCGGAAGGTCTCCATCATTGCCTGCTGGCAGGCTTTGGTATGGTATACATGATCGATCACGACATCACTGCCTGCCAGAACAGCTTCGATATCGCCGGAGCTGCTCTCATCATGGGCGCAGAGGTTGCGCTTGTTGTCTGCCCCCACCGGACACAGGCTTTCCCAGTTCTCCTCCGGGTGGACAAGCACCGGGTTATCCTTGGCGGTGTGGTAGTCCAAAACCGCTTCCAGCACCTCATATTCCACCTTGATGAGCTTGAGCGCCTTATCCACGCATTTTTCGTCCTTGCCGGCCACAATGGCCACCACGTCGCCCACAAAGCGGACATGCCGGTCAATGACCAGACGGTCATAAGGGCTGGCTTCCGGATAGGTCTGACCCGCCTCCGTATAACGGCGGGCGTTCTGGTCTACATCTTCCCACGTGTAGACTGCTTCAATACCGGGCACTTTTTTTGCTACAGCAGTGTTGATGGTTTTGACGATGGCATTCGCGTGCGGAGAACGCAGCAGCTTGACGATCAGGCAGTCCTGCGGGATCACATCGTCCATATAGACCGGCTGACCGGTGACCAGCTGCATGGCGTCTTTCTTCCGAAACGGTTTGTTGACAGTCTTCATTCTGCGGCCTCCTTCTGCTTTTTCCATGCCAGAAAATTCATGATGCCGCGCAGCTGTCCCTCGTAGCCGGAGCAGCGGCAAAGGTTGCCGGAAAGATACTCCTTGACCTCTTCCTCTGTGGGATACGGATTCTCACGGAAAAGCGCAAGTGCATTCATAATAAAACCCGGATTGCAGAAGCCGCACTGCTCCGCGCCCTGATCGGCAATGAACCCGCCGAACTCCGCTGCTTCTTCCTGCAGGCCTTCCAGCGTGGTGATCTTATGCCCATCGGCACGTGCCGCCAGAACAGAGCAGGACAGCACCGGCCGATCGTCCAGAAACACTGTGCACAGCCCGCAGTTGGAGGTCTCGCACCCCCGCTTGACGCTCTTGCAGCCATGCGCACGCACAAAATCGATCAGGAGCAGATCCGGTGCGATCTCTTCTGATACCCTGATCCCGTTCAAAGTAATGCTGACCTGCATTTAGTTTTCCTCCTGCCGATTTTCCAACTCCAGAATGGCACGCTTCGTCAGAACGCCTGCCAGATGGCGGCGGTACTCCGCACTGCCGCGCATATTGGAGCCTGTCACGATCTGCTGCTGCACTTCGTATGCGATCTTCCGGGCGAAGTCCTGTCCCGATGCACCCGTCTGCGCCGGGAACTCAAACAGGACAGCTTTGAGCGGGCGCGCCCCGATGGCAATGCGGAAGCTGCCATCGTCAAGACGGGCAGCTGCACAGGTCAGCACCGGAATATCGGTCTGACTGTTGCGCACAGACTGATAGAAGAACTCCGCTTTTTCCTTTTTCACGATCAGCCGTACCAGAATGTCCCGGTCATAGGGGCGCTCGGCGTATTCCCGCAGGGAGATGACGCCCCCCTTGTAAAGCTCCACAGAACAATCCATGGCGAGGAACAGGGTCAGCACGTCCGAAAAGCCAAACCGGCTGTAGATGCTGCCGCCCACTGTAGCCAGATTGCGCAGCTGCACACCCACGATGTGGCGTAACGCCTCCTTGACAGCGCCATGGGTGTATGCAGCAAGCCCGGCATGCTCTTCCAGCTGGCGCAGGGTGACCATGGCACCGATCGAAAAGCTGTCGTCCGTTTCCTCGATGGTGTCCAGACCAAGACCGGACAGGTCGATGGCTGTGCCGACAGGGATGGTCTCCATCTTGAGCCAGATCATGCCGCCCAGCACGCGGTTGGATCTTTTCTGGTTCAGCTGCCACGCTTCTTCCAGACTTTCGGCCCGCTTATATTCTCGGATCGTCATCATAGATGCAGGTTCCTCTCTTTTTTATTCCTTACTGTTCTTATTTTAACACAGACGCCGATTGCGTTTCAATCTGTGATTGCGTTATAATAGAAAAAATTCACATCTGAAAGTGCGGGTCCTATTATGCAAATGCATCCTTCCGTTGGCTGTGTGGTCATGGCGTCCGGGCTGAGCACCCGGTTTGGCTCCAACAAGCTCTTAGCCGATTTTTGCGGCAAGCCGATGCTCTGCCGCGCATTTGATGCAGCGGGCACTCCCCTGCTGTCTGGTAAAATCGTTGTGACCCGGTCGAAAGAGGTACAGGCACTGTGCAGCGAGTCCGGCATTCCGGTTCTGCTCCACAGCCTTCCCGGCCGGAATGACACCGTCCGGCTCGGGCTGTCTGCCCTGCGGGAGCAGATCCCGGATCTGGCCGGCTGTATGTTCCTGCCGGGAGACCAGCCCCTCCTGAGCCGTGAAACCGTGGAACGCATGATCCTTGAATTTTATGCACACCATGCCAAAGGGCAAAAAGAAACAGAACAGGAGATCTTTCGGCTGGGGCATCGATCTCAAAATGGATCAGATCCCCTTGTCGGAAGCCCCGTTCTGTTCGGGAGCGGATATTTTGCAGAGCTCTGCGCCCTGCCCGATGGCAAAGGCGGCAATGTGCTTCTCCGGAAATATCCCGCGCAGGTTCATACCGTTTACACTACAGCCCGGGAAGAGCTGGCCGATGCCGATACGCCGGATGCGCTGGCACGGCTGGAAGCAATTGCCCGGAGACCCGGCTGAGTTCTTACTCCGCCTTGTCGTTTTTGGGCAGCAGCACGTTCAGCAGAATGGCGACGAATGCAGCAGGAACGATGCCGGACTCACCGCAGATCAGCTGGAATGCGTGCGGAGCCTGTGCCAGAATCCCGCTGTTGGCACCCATGCCGTAGCCCACACCCAGCGCTACCGAGACGATGGTCAGCTGGCGCGGGGTCATCTGCTCTTTGGTGATCAGCTGGATGCCGCTGACCACGATAGAAGAGAACATCATCACAGCTGCACCGCCCAGCACAGCCTGCGGCATGATGGAGATCAGTGCACCCAGTTTGGGGATCAGACCGCAGAGGATCAGGAAGACAGCGCCGGAAGCCAGAGCCATGCGGTTGACCACCTTGGTCATAGCCACAAGACCCACGTTCTGGCTGAACGAAGTGTTGGGCAGCACGCCGAACAGCGCTGCAAAAGTGGAGCCAAGACCATCACAGATAACGCCTCCGGAAAGCTCCTTGTCGGTAGGCTCACGGTTCATGCCGCCTTCCATAACGCCGGAAATGTCGCCCACCGTTTCCACAGCGGTAACGATAAACATGATGAGCACCGGCAGGATGGCGCGCGCGTCAAACACGACCTTGACCGGCATCAGCTTGGGGATGGCGAACCAGGAGGCGTTTGCCACCTTATCCCAGTTGAGGACCCATGCCTTGGTGAACTCCACGCCATCCGCGGTAACACCGGTCGTGGGCAGGACAAATCCCATGACAAAGGCCGCCACATAACCGGCCAGAATGCCGATCAGAATGGCAGAGGAGCTGAGGAAGCCGGTGGTCCAGTGCTTGAAGATAAGGATGATCACCAGAACGAACAGCGCCAGCAGAAGATTTTCCATGGAGCCGAAGTCCTTGGCGCTGTTGCCGCCGCCGAAGGAGTTAACGCCCACGGAGATCAACGACAGACCGATGGACAGCACCACCGTGCCAGTGACCACCGGCGGAAAAAACTTGCGCAGCGGCTTCAGGAAGAAGCCCAGCACGCTTTCAAAAATGCCGCCGATGATGGATGCACCCATGATGGCACCATAGGCCAGAACACCTCCGCCCATGCTGCCGACAACACTGTTGAACACACCGATAAAGCCGGAGCTGGTGCCCATGATAATAGGAACCGCACCGCCGACGGGGCCAATGGTAAAGAGCTGTACCAGCGTGACCACACCGGCCACGAACATGGCGCTTTGCAGCAGCGTGACCTGCAGGTCTGCAAACTCACCGCCCGCAATGCCGCACGCGCTGGTGATGATCAGAAGCGGGGTCAGGTTGCCCACGAACATGGCGCAGACGTGCTGCAGACCCAGCGGGATTGCCTGTTTCAGGGACATTTTGGCGTCGAACTGATATGCCGACTCTTCGAGCTTGACTTCCTTCAAACGTTCCACTCTCCTCAAATTTTGACAAATACTGTTATTTTCGGGCACTTTACAAAAAAAGCGGGTTCATTATAGCAAAATTGAAAAGCATTGTAAATTAAGTATGACTTTTCCGGCAGACAGGTGCTGCCGTCATTTCCCGCCTGTTCTCCGTCAGAGAGCATAAAAAGCAGGGGCTGCGTGTGGTCATTCTCCCTTTTTCCAAGGAATCCCCGCGCAGTTTCCCCTGCTTTTTTCTTTTATTTGTCCTGTTTTTGTGCGATATGGAAATTTTACAGATCTCTGAGGCCGTAGTCCTGCAGGCAGTGCAAAATGCCCTGCTGGGTCGTATCAAACCGGATGCCGAAGCTGGCCAGTTTTGTATCGTCCATCACAAGATTGCGCGGCCATGCAGCTTCCGCGACCTGCACGCGGAAGCCCATCGCTTCCGCAAACTGGTGCGCCGTGCGCACCATGTTCTCGGTGTTCGTGCTGCCAAAATTATATACGCCGCCAGGCAGCTCCATCGCCTGTCTCAGGTTTTCGATCGCCTGCCGGACATAGGTCACCCCGCGGAAATCGTTCCGGGAAAAGCTCACCGTCTCGCCCCGCAGCGATGCCCGCATAAGATTCAACGGCAGATTTCCGCGGATGGGCAGACCATAGCCGGGCAGGTCGTACATCCACGCAGCACGCAGATGCACAGAGTCCGGGCAGAGATCCAGCGCCCGCTGTTCCGCTTCCAGTTTGCAGCGGCCATAGACATTGGACGGTGCAAGCCCCATGTCTTCCGGAAGTGCCCCGGCCTGACGCACCCCCGCATACACCTGGTCGGAACTAAACGCCACCAGCTTTGCACCCGTACGCCCCGCCGCCTTTGCAAGCCAGACGGGCAGCTCCACATTTGCACGGTAGGCTTCTTCCGGATGCTGCATACAGTAACCGGTATCTGAGAGCGCCGCTGTATGCAGGATGACCTCCGGATGCAGACGCACGGCCTGCGTGATCACTTCTGCCTCTTCCGCTGTGCGGAAAAAGCCTTTGGGCAGCGTGAGCAGCTCATAGCATCCGCCCCACTGCTGTAAAATGCGGGTGCCGACAAAGCCGCCTGCGCCGGTAACAAGAATCCGTTTCATAGCAGTCACCTCTTTTTAAGATCAGGGATGGCATCTTCTTTGCAGAAGCATCAAAGGCTCGCCGGGAGCCGTTTGCCTATGGGGATGCATCTGGTCTCAGATGAAAAATTCCAGAACAAAAACGACTGCACAGCAGACAACCGACACCTGAAACAAACTTGCACCGAACCATGCCGCAGCAATGCCCACCACCAGCGCAGCAGCGCCCGCCGCAGGACTCTGGGTCGCATGGATGATCGCCGGAAAGGTCATCACCGCCAGCGTGGCATAAGGCACATAATACAGAAACGACTGAATGAACCGGTTTTTGATCGGCTTGCGGATCAATGTCAGCGGCAGAACACGGATGGCATAGGACACCAGTGCCATGACCGCAATGTAAATGTAATTGTTATGCGTCATGTCCTGCCTCCTGTTCCCTGCTGTTTACCGGGAAGAGCACCGCTGCTGCACTGGAGATCAGTACCGTGAGCAGGATGGTGCGGGTGCCCTCTGAAAGAGCGGAGACGACCGGCAGGTAATTGCACAGAAAACTCAGTGCGAAGCTGATGGCCACCAGTGCTGCCACGGTCCTGCTCTTGCGAGCCGGCGGGATGATGATGGCAAGAAACATGCCGTAGAGTGCCACGCTCAGTGCGCTGACCGCCCGCAGCGGCAGCAGATTGCCGGCAACGATGCCAAGCGCCGTGCCAACCGCCCATGCAGGCGCGGCCAACAGGATCGCGCCGTATGTATAATACGGATTCAGACTGCCGGGGCGTGCAATGGTGATGCCGAACAGCTCATCCGTCACATCATAGCCAATGACCAGCCTGTGCCAGAAGGGAGTGCCCGCCGCAAAACGCTGTGCCAATGCGCAGCTCATGAGCAGATATCGGGCGTTGGCGATCAGGGTAATGACTGCCACCTCCAGATAAGTTGCATTCGCCATAATGATGGCAAACGCCGCATACTCGCCTGCCGATGCATTGTTCAGCAGACTGACAAAAAACCCTTGAAGCGGGGTAAACCCTGCCCTCCGGGCTGCGATGCCCAGTGAGAATGAAACTGCAAAATAACCCAGTGCAATGGGCACGCCGTCCCGCATGCCATCGCAGAAGATCTTTTTACTGAAAGCCCATACCGGCTTTTTCGCGCTGACGATTTCCGGATCCAAAAGCATTGATCCAGTTTTCATTTTTTCTGATACTCCTTTCCTGTTTCAAACACCGTTTTTTTATTATACTCCACCGCCTTGTGAGAAGGAAGAGTTTTTGACATTTATTTTGCATACAAAAAGAGAACGCTGCCGGAAAGCGGCAGCGTTCTTCGTCGATTTATACACCCGGCACCAGAAAGTGCTGTGCCTGCGGCAGCTCCTGCGTACCGGAATCGAGCCCATTTGCGGCAAGCATCTGCGCCGGAGAGACATGGAATCTCCGGGCGATATCAAAGATTTTTTCGCCTGCCTGTGCGTAGTAGATTCTCAATGCGATCTCCGGGTCGGCCGCTGCCAGCGGCTCTCCCAGCTGAATGCTTCCGATGTTCCGGATCGTTTCCCGTCCGAGGATCGCGCCTTCCGCCCGTGCAGTGACGGTCACTTCCAATGTGCCGCCAGCGCAGCTGCACTGAACATTCTCTGTGCTCAGCCAGCATTCCGGCAGGAGTGTTCCCGGTGAGGTTTCGACCGCCAGCGGGAAACGCAGCTCCATCGTTTTTTCGTAGCTTTCCAGTTCAGAAAGGCTGTTTTCCGCAAATGCCGTGGCAACCGCCCGCACACAAAGTTCAGCCTTCCCATCTGTCTCCGTTACCTGAGCCGGACCGTAGGACACAAAGCAGGCACGGAGCTGCGCCCCTGCATCCGGGAGCGGGCCGGAAGCCGTCGCCGATGAAGTTTCATTCAGCAGGCAGACCAGATCCTCCACCATAAGCGCCTGCGGGGTGATCTCGGTCTCATAGCGAGTCGAAAAGGCATCTGCTGCCGTCTGCAGCTGGAACGGCCGCCATGCATGAAGATGCATCATGATGCTTGCCGTCAACTGCCCGCTGGTGCTCTGTTCGCCCTCCGCGACCGTAAACCCCACCGGTTCCAGCACGCACAAACACCTGCAATCCTCTGTGATCCCATCCACATCTACCACCTGATGGAATGGCAGCGACGCCGCCTGACTCTGCAGCGCAGTCTCTCCCTCTGCCCGCCATGCGCATAAAGCACGGATCTCGCCCTTGACTACCGCTTTGCCCGCCAGAAGCTTTACTTCCCGCACTGCGGCAGTGCCTGTGATATCCAGGATCGCCGCCGGCGGTTTGGCAAAAACCAGTTCCCCCTCTGTGGTCACCAGCTTTTCCAGCACAGCAGTGCTGCGCACCCCGCTGAGGGTCTGCAGGCGCTGCTCGATGCTGCCATCTGCGAGCGCCGTGATGACCTCTGTGCTGGCCTGCGTGTGCAGCGTGACGACCAGTCCAAAAGCTCCGCGCACCTCGATGCGGTGCGGGTTCACTGCCCGGCTGTTGAGGTACTCCGTCTGTCCTTCCACCATCGCCGTCCAGGATGTAAACGGAAGCTCCGGCACCTCCAGCTGTTTCGTGAAGGGCAGCTTCTGCTCTGTCTGGCACAAACCGGTGCCGCCTTCTCCCTGATAAAATACCGTACAGCGCAGATATCCATCCAATGTCAGCCGCCCGGGCTGCAGCTGCTTTTGCAGCACCACCGGCTTTGCAAAGCACTTGACCAGTTTGAATACCGGCGGCAGATAATCCGAGATCAGGATCTCGGTCTCCAGCGGGAGCTCTGCCTTGACGGTGCAGTCTGCGCCCGCCTGCGGCAGCGTGTCCCGAAAGATCTTCAGTTCCATGCAGTGTGCTCCTTTCCCTGTCCGTCTCTACCAAAAGGTATGCACAGCAAAAGGCGGTTATGCCAAAAGAGCACGATGCAGAAGATGCACCGTGCTCTCGAAAAAGGTTTTCAATTCATGCAGAGGACTGAGATCTCTTCCACATGGTAGCGCTTCATCAGTTCCACCGCTGCCGGAGTAACGACCTCTCCACTGACCACGATGGGGATCGCGGGCGGGCAGGAAACCGTAGGCATCGCGCACACACGACCCACCGCCTGCTCTGCGGGAAGTGTCTCCTGCGGGGCGAACACTGCCTGCCGGATGGTACAGCGGCATTGCGTCTGCGTTTCCAGCTCTGAGAACGCTTTTACAAACAGCTCCGGCAGCGGGGCCGACGTGGAAATGCCGTTCAGGATCTCGTACATTGCCGCCGCCAGACGCTCACCATCCTGCGGCGGATTCTCCGGCGTGAACATCAGCACCACATAGCGCGGGTCGGCATACTCGCACTCGATCCGGAAGCCGCGCAGTTTTTCCGCCAGCTCCGTGCCGGTCAGCCCCAGCACCGCAGCGTCCAGTGTGACCTTGAGCGGCTCGGTATCCAGCGCCAGCGGCGCAGTGTACCGTTTTGCTGCCGCAGCTTCATTCAGCTCTTCGCGCAGACGGGTCAAGGATCTGCAGCATTGCAGCAGCCGCAGCGGATATCCCTCTGACAGGATCTGATTGCATTTGTCCAGCGATTGCAGGATCAAATAGGACGGGCTGGTCGATCCGAACAGCGCCAGCGCATTCCGCACAGTTTTTTCGTCCTGAATGGGCGCATTTCTGCCCAGATGCAGGTACGCGCCACCCGTGACCACCGGCAGAGTCTTGTGCCCGGAATCACAGCACATCGCTGCACCCAGCGTAATGGGATGCCGCCCGCCCTGCGGCAGAAAGCGCAGATACGCACCGTGGGCATTATCTACCAGAAGCGGGACGCTATAAGTCCGGCATATCCCAGCCAGCGCACCAATGTCCTGCATCCCGCCCAGATAATCCGGGCTGGTGACATAAACGCCAAAGGGTCTGCGGCCATGCCGCTCCAGTGTGCAAAGTGTATCTGCCAGCCTTGCTGCAGAGACCGGGCAGCTGCACAGCGCACCCGTATCCTCCGGCGAAGGCCAGAGCCATGCGATATCAAAATCCAGCAAGGCGGCCGCATAAATCAGTGCCTTATGGGCGTTGCGTGCTGCCAGCAGCAGCGGGCGCTGTGCCGTACGAGGTGCTGCCTGCAGCGCAAGGCACAGCATCGCCCGGATGCACTGAGAGGAGCCCTCGGTACTATAATAGGTGTGCTCTGTGCCGAAAAGCCGGGTCGCGTTGGCCTCGCTCTGAGCAATGATCCCTTCCGCCTCGTACAGCTCATCCGCACCTTTTATCTCGGTGATATCCCAAGGTTCAAAGCCCAGCAGGCTCTGCCCTTTGTGGCCGGGCATGTGCAGCCGGGAGGTGCCGGACTGCGCATATCTGCGCACAAAATCCACAATGGGCGTGGTCATGCTCATTCGCAGGCTTCTCCGTCGGCACAGGCGCTGCAGGTGGAGCCAAGCTCGATGGGCACTTCGATGCCCTTTGCGGCCAGCTCCTGATTCTCGGCCACCTTGATCATGATGGCGCACTCCATGCGCTTGCGGAACAGCTCGCAGCCATACTCGTACACGCCGGTGATATCACCGGTAGCGTGGTAGGAGTTGGCAGCGCAGCCGCCGGAGCAGTAGAGTTTTGCCCAGCAGTCCTGACACTCTTTGCGGGCATAGGCGTTGCAGTGCTTGAACTGATCCCGCACTTCAGTATTGGTAACGCCCTTCCAGATGTCGCCCATCAGGTACTTCGGGTCGCCCACAAACTGGTGGCAGGGGTACAGGTCGCCCCAAGGGGTAACTGCCATGTATTCGGTGCCGGAGCCGCAGCCGGAAATGCGCTTATAAATGCAGGGGCCGCCGGTCAGGTCGATCATGTAGTGGTAGAAGGTGAAGCCGCGGCCCTCACGGTCGCGCTTGATCATCTCCTTGGCCAGGATCTCGTACTGCTCCTTCAGGATGGGCAGATCCTCCTCCGTCAGGGCACTGGGCTCGCCGGGCTTGGACACCACCGGTTCCATGCTCAACTCGGTAAAGCCGAGGTCTGCCATGTGGAAGATATCGTTGGTGAAATCGGTGTTGTAGTGGGTATACGTGCCGCGCATATAGTAACCCTTGTCACCGCGCTTCTTCACGAACTCCTGGAACTTGGGCACGATGGTATCATAGCTGCCGTGGCCGGCGTAGTCTTTGCGGAAACGGTCGTTGACCTCTTTGCGGCCATCCAGACTCAGCACCACGTTGTGGCATTCCCTGTTGCAGAAGTCGATCACATCGTCATCGATCAGCATGCCGTTGGTGGTCATGGTGAAGCGGAAGTTTTTGTTGTGGATCTTCTCCTGCTCGCGGCAGTAGGCCACCAGCTTTTTGACCATGTCGAAGTTCATCAGCGGTTCGCCGCCAAAGAAATCGACTTCCAGATTGCGGCGGGTGCCGGAGTTCTCGATCAGGAAATCCATGGCGCGCTTGCCCACCTCAAAGCTCATGAGGGCGCGGTCGCCGCAGTAACGTCCCTGCGAAGCAAAGCAGTAGGAGCAGTTCAGATTGCAGGTGTGCGCAACATGCAGGCACAGCGCCTTGACCACCGTGTTGCGGTTCTTGAAGTCGAATGCCATGTCGCGGTAGACGTCCGGACTCCACAGCTTGCCGGCATCTTTCAAACTGGTGACGTCCTCGATGCACTGGCGCAGATCATCCTCGGTGACATCCTCGCGGTCGCCGTACTTTGCCATCATGGCAGAAACGATCTCGTCGGCGGTGTGCTCCGGGTACATGGCGATCACGTCATACGCCACATCATCCACCACATGCACCGAGCCGCTGCAGGTATCCAGCACGATGTTATAGCCGTTCAATTGATACTGATGTACCATTTTACTCTCCATTCCAATTTACACAAAAAAATGCCGCCCGGCAAAGGCGGCATGGGGTTTGCAGAAATTACTTGTTGCTGTTCTCGCACTGCTGGTTAGCCACGCCGCAGGAGGTCTTGCAAGCGGACTGGCAGGAAGTCTGGCACTCGCCGCAGCCGCCGGTCTTAACGCTCTTAGTCAGGTCACGAGTCGCAATGGTCTTGATACGTTCCATAATAGAAAACCTCTCTAGCTCTAAAATTTCGTGCACAGAGACGCCCATACACGCTTTAATCTTTAAGTATGATAACACGGCGGGCGGCTTCTGTCAAGATTTTTATGCCGCAAAGCTCACCCGATGGGCTGATATTTTGTCAGCACGGTGTGCAGCCCAAGCTCCCGGGCTCTGGCCAGTAAGTACCGGTAGCGGCACAACAGTGCCTGCCGCTCGTAGATGCGCTGTTCGATGAGGTCGGTGTCCACCTCGAGGTCGAACATCATCTCATTGCGTTTGAGGCAGAACAGGCACTCCTTGAGTTCCTCTTCCAGCTCCGGGTGGTAGCGCTCGTGCTCGGTGTCCCGCGGGATGCGGCTGGAAAGCAGGGTCTGCGGGTTCTGGGGATTGTTTCGTTCCATCATAGGCGGCATCCTCCTCTTTGTGCGTCTGAATGTTTGTACATTTCAGTATATGAGGGAGGACGCGCAGAATGTGCCGGTTTGTGGGATGGCTGCAAAAAGCCGCTCTGCCGGGTGTGCCGGGGAGCGGCCATAAGACTGCTGAGGAAGCTGCCGATTCCCTGCCGGACGAGCCAGACGCCGAAGAGTGCCCTGACTGATTTTTACAAAAACATTTGCGTTGTCTCGTTGATTCTAAGAAAAGTACAACTTTTTTCCAAAAACATGCTTGACAAGGCTCGCTTTTCCGCGTATAATAGCACACGTTGAGCGGCTCACACCGCAAAACACAACAGAATATTGGGGATTTGCATAGTGGTAGTGCGGTAGACTCTGACTCTACTTGTGGGAGTTCGATTCTCTCATCCCCAACCAAAACAAAGCCATCTGAGGAAACTCGGGTGGCTTTTCTGTTTGTGTTGTTCCGTGCAGAAAAATTATTATAGAGAGAGCGAACCCGGAAAGTCCGCAGAACTTTCCGGGTTCGCCTTTTCACAGGAAATATAATTTTACAGAACGGTGATGCGGCCTGCGCCGTAGGGGTTCTCATAGTCCAGCAGGTAGCCGGGATAATCGGCCAGCGGGCTGTTGGCCGTTGCCAGATGCGGCAGACCCTCGCCGTCCACGCCGCCAAAGCTCATTGCGTAAGTGGACATCACGAGATAATCCTCGGACACATAGTCCTTGATCAGTTCTGCGCCGTCAAACATGGCAAAGCCATCGCCCAGATTGCGCAGGGTGTAGTTCATGCCGGCAAGCGCGTAGGTCTTGTTCTCGTCCAGCGGAACATAGGTGCCGGAAGCCTTATCGTAGATCTTTACATTCTGCACACGCGGAGTGCCGGTGGCACTGCCGACCCAGACGTTTTTGTCATCGGTCTGCACTGTGTTGGGGATGTCGGTGTGGATCTCGTAGGTTGCACCTGCGATCTGCAGGAAGCCGCCGTTTTCTTTTCCTTCTGCACCGGCAAAGCGGGCTGCAAACTCCAGCGCGTCCTGGATCTGTCTGCCGGTGACCGACATCAGACAGGCCACATTGCCAAAGGGGCTGACCTGCTTGCAGGTCTTGAAGGTCCAGTAGCCCGCCGCCTCATCCGCGCGGATGCCGCCGCCGTTCATGATGGCGACATCACAGTGCAGCTGCTCGATCTCATTGAAGTAGACATAGATACCGTCCGCCACAAAGTCACCGAGGTTGGTCTCGCCGGAGCGGATGCGCCGCTTGCCGGTAGCGGGATCGCTGATGTAGAAGTCCGTTTCTGCCACTGCGATCTTCTCACCCAGCATCTCATCCACCGAATTCACCCACGCAGACTGAATGCCTGCAACGGTGCTGTCGGTACCCTCGTAGGTCGAGACCAGCTGCGTGGCAATGGAGCCATCGGTCTTGATGGTCATTTCGCCGACATTGGCAAAGTAGGAGCCGGTCTGCGTCAAAGCGACCGCCTTGCCGGACAGGTCTTTTACCCACTCACATTCCATGACCGTATGGGAATGCCCGTCAATAAAGGCGTCAAAGCCGGAGGTATGTTCGATCACTTCCCGGCTCGTCCACGGAGAGGACGAAGGATCTACGCCCAAATGGCCAAGACCAATGATGTAATCGGCAAACGTCTTTGCCCGATCAATGGCATTCTGCACCGCACGATACAGTTTTTTGCCGTCGTCACCGCCCAGAATATCATAGATATAGAAGCGCTGGCTCGGATCCATAAAGTAAGCCGGGGTGGATTTGGTGAAGGTCTCAGGCGTCGTCACACCGATAAAGGCGATGGTTCGGCCGCCAATGCGGAAATATTTGGTGTCCGGCAGAACACGGGTGCCCAGCGGCTCATAGACCCAGTTGCAGGAGAGGTAAGGATAATCCGCTTCCTGCATCACCTCGCGTGCGCGCTCCATGCCATAGTCAAATTCATGGTTGCCCGGGGTGGCAACATCGTAGCCCGCGGCATTCATCAGCTGGATAATGGATTTGCCCTCATCCATAGAGCCATAAGCGGTGCCCTGAATATGGTCGCCTGCGTCCACCAGCAGGACATTTTTACCCTCGTCCTGATAGCTCTGTTTCAGCGCGGCAATGGCAGCGTAGGTCAGTTTCGGGCTCTGCTTGTCGATGTAGGTGTGGACATCGTTGGTGTACAGGATGGTGATGTCCTCAATGCCGCCGAAGCATGCAGATGCAGCCGGCGCGCCCAGACTGATGGCGGCAGCTGCGGTTGTGACACCTGCTGCCTTGAGAAAGCTGCGGCGGGAGATAAGCTGTTTCATGGAAAAACGACCTCCTCTTGTTTTTGCCGGGCACACAGTTCCGCCCGGTATCTGTTACGTTAAGCATATCACAGAAGCTGCTTCAGAGCAAGACGAGTACACGCGATTTGTTTATAGTATCCGTCAATTTATCGAAAATTTTGTGCAAGTTCTATGTTTTTCAAAGAAACAAACTGTGCCCCTGCAGCCGTCTCGGCATACAGGGGCACAGTTTTATGGGGGAACTCTTTTCAGAGCCGGAGAACGCATTTTCAGATGGCGTTGTATTCCTTCAAAAACTTTTCCAGATCGGTTCCCTCGATCTTTTTCAGAGCTTCCTTCAGGGCAAGGCGCGGGATCAGCGGCAGATCCATGTCGGTGATCTTCTTGCCGTCGCGCAGCTTGACGGTCGCATCGATCAGAGCGCGCACATCGTAGGTGCTGCCCCAGACCTCAGGCACACCGCGGTCGATATTCAGCAAGGTGTAAACTGCCTCCATGCCGGTGCGCATGGAATACTCGGTGGTGAAGATGGTATCGCGCCTGGTCTCGGCAAACTGACCGAGGAAGGCAAAATTGACAGCGCCTTCCGGTACGATATCGGGGCGGTCACCCATGGCACGGGGCATGAAGAAGGCATCGATATAGGGCATCATCACCGGCACGGTGTTGGCACTGTGCTCTGCCAGCTCAGCGATCTGGTCTTCCGGCACGCCGATGTGGTACAGCCACTCCATGCAAATCTCGCGGCCGGTGCAGTCACGCATGGGCTTCTTGACGTAATCACCGGGTTTATCGCTGAACAGGCCGTAGACCCAGACGCACAGCTGGTTCTTGGGCTGATCGCGGAACTGCTGCTGGCGGTTCAGCGTCCAGCTGAGCAGCCAGCTGGAGTCCTTGACGGTGACGATGCCGCCGGTAACGGTGTGGCCGCTGAAGGGGTCACGCTTGCAGATCTTCTGGATATACTGCGGGATCTTATCGTCCAGCGTGGTGATCGTAGCGCTTTCCCAGTTGCTCAGCTCCGGCTCAGAGCAGAACTTTTCCGGGTGTCCGAAGGAAGGATCCTGCGCGGCGATCTTTTTCCACAGATCCCAGCCGTTGCCCGGCTTGATGGCGGGATCAAAGCCTGCAGCCTTGTTTTGTGCACCCACGGTGCAGCTTTCCACACAGCCGCCGTTGGTGATGAACAGCAGGTCGTCCTCCGTCAGATCGATGGTGCTGGTCTCGCCTGCGTGCTCTACGACCACAGAGCTTGCCTGCTTTTTCCTGCCCTGAATGTCAAACTTCACATCCACGACCTTGGTCTCATAGTGGAACTGCACGCCGTGGTCTTTCAGGTAGGTGACCATGGGCAGGATGATGGACTCATACTGGTTGTAGCGGGTAAAGCGCAATGCGGTAAAATCCGGCAGACCGCCGATATGATGGATATAACGCTTGAGGTAGAGCTTCATTTCCAGCGCACTGTGCCAGTTTTCAAAGGCAAACATGGTGCGCCAGTACAGCCAGAAGTTGGAGTTGAGCACCTCATCGTCAAAGAAGTCGGTGATCTTTTTATCCTGCAGCTGTTCATCCGGGGTAAAGAACAGCTTCATGATCTCCATGGCGCCCTTATCAGACAGGCCGAACTTGCCGTCGGTGTGGGCATCCTGACCGCGATCCACGGTAGCACGGCAGAGGGAGTAGTTGGGGTCTTCCTTGTTCAGCCAGTAATATTCATCCAGCACGCTGGCTCCCTCGGTCTCCAGAGACGGGATGGAGCGCAGCATATCCCACATGACCTCAAAGTGGTTATCCATCTCACGGCCGCCGCGCATCACATAGCCGATGTCGTACTTGTAGCCGTCGCAGGCACCGCCGGGAATGGGATCCTTCTCGAACACATGCACATGCTCGCCTTTCATCTGGCCGTCACGTACCAGATAGCAGGCAGCGGTCAGTGCTGCCAGACCGGAGCCGATGATATAAGCGGATTTATGATCCACGCCCTCCGGCTTTTTAGGGGTTGCAAAAGCCTCGTAGTTGCCACTGGAATAGTACATAGAAAAAGCCTCCCTGTTTTTTCTTCTTTCGGCATCCTTGTGCCGTCCTCATGGCAACAGTATACCCTGTACCTCCACAGCAAACAACAAACAAATTTCCATCCGTGTATAAACTTTATACAATCACATTGTTTTGCTGGAAATACGTCTAAAATGTGACAAAAAGAAGGAGAAAGAACCGGGTCGGTTCTTCCTCCTTCGGGATAAAACAGCTTATTTTGCGTTTGCAGGGGCGACTTCAAAGTCGATCTTGCCCAGATTGACGTCTGCGCGCACGATGGTGATCATCATGGTGTCGCCAAGGCTCCAGTTTTTGCCGGAGACCGGGTCAGACAGGCGGATGCCTTCGGTAAGCATCGTGCCGGAGGGGGTCAGGCTGGAAGCGGGCACAAAGCCCTCCACGCCGTTTTCCAGTTCGATGAACAGCCCGCGCTGGGTCACGCCGGAAATGCGGCCTTCGTAGCACTCGCCCAGATGGCGGCGGGCGTACTCGGCCTTGTAGCAGTCCTCTGCCTTGCGCTCGATCTGCATGGCGATGATCTCACGCTCGCTGGACTGCTTGCTGGCCTTTTCGGCAAAGTCGCTGTAGCGCAGCACCATGGTCTCCTTGTCGGTGCCTTTGAGCTGAGCGGTCATGATGCGGTGGATGGCAAGATCCGGGTAACGGCGGATGGGGCTGGTGAAATGGGCGTAGTCCTTCAGCACCAGACCATAGTGACCCTTGGGTTTTTCCTCATAGACTGCCTTGGACATACAGCGCAGCATCCCGGTGTTGATGATCTGCTCATACGGCGTGCCGCGCACACCCTCCAGAATGGCGCTCAGCTCCTTGGGTGTGGGAACATCCTTGGCGAAATGATCGTTGATGCCGCAGGCCTGCAGCAGGGTGTGCAGGCGCTCCAGCTTTTCGGCGTTGGGCTCCTCGTGCACACGGTACACAAAGGGGATCTGCTTTACACGGGCAAAGTGCGCCGCACACTGGTTGGCCAGCAGCATGAACTCCTCGATCATAGCCTCGCTCTCGCCGGAGGTACGCTTCTTCACGTCGATGCAGTGGCCGTCCTCGTCGAGGATCAGCTTCACTTCACCGCTCTCGATGTCCATGCAGCCGCGCTCCTTGCGCAGGCGGGCACGGTGGCCGTACAGCTCCTTCATAGCGGGCAGCTGGCCGAGCACCTCGTGGTACTTGCCCTTCAGCTCGTCATCGGCACTGCCTGCCAGCAGAGCGTTGATCTCGGCGTAAACGCCCTTGACGCGGCTGCGGATGACCGACTTGACAAAGCGGTAGTCCGTCAGATTGCCGTCCTTGTCAAGACGCATCAGGCAGGAGAATGCCAGACGCAGCATGCCCTCGTTCAGGCTGCAGATGCCATTGGAAAGCTGTTTGGGCAGCATGGGAACGACCTGATCGGCATAGTAGACACTGGTAGCGCGGCTGAACGCCTCATTGTCCAGCTCGGTGCCGGGTTTGACATAGTTGGACACATCCGCAATATGGACGCCCAGCTCAAAACCGCCGTCCGGGGTCTTGGTCAAGCTGATGGCATCGTCGATATCCTTGGTCTCGGCGCTGTCGATGGTGAAGATCGGCAGGGCACGCAGATCCATCCGGCCCTCGGTATCCTTCTCGGTGATCTCGGCATTTTCCAGCTTTTTGGCCTCCTCGCGGACTTTATCCGGGAAGCGGCTGCGGATGTCCTGCGCATAGAGCAGCGCCTTGGCACAGCGCTTGGCCTCATCCGAGCTGCCAAAGCGCATGGCCACGCCCACACGGTGGTCTTCCTGACGATTGCCGCGCAGCAGGATCTCTACCGCGACCTTATCGCCGTCCTTTGCGCCGCCCTCGCAGTCGCGCATCATCTGCATGGAAATGGCCGGGCAGTCATCCGGCACAAACTTCAGGCGGCCTTCGATGCGGCGCACCGTGCCGACAAGATCGTTCTTTTCTTCCAGAACCGCAAGGATCTCGCCTTCGTCGCTGCCCTCCACACGGGGATGCTCAAACTTTTCCACCAGAACCATATCACCGGGCATCGCGCCACGGGTGAAGCGACCCGGGATGAAGATATCGCTTGTGCCGTCCTCCAGCATAACAAACGCAAAGTTCTTGCCCAGCTTGACCACCTTGCACAGCAGCGCTTTGTCCGCACGGCCGGAACGCACCGTAAAAAATACGCCCTGACGCTGGCAGATGACAGCGTCGTGCACCAGCTGGTCTACCGCTTCCATCACTTTTCGGTCTGCACTGCGGTCACCGCCAAATTTTGACTTGAGGTCTTTCACCGTGCACGGCTGATTCTGGATCGCGTGCTCAATTTTGTCGCGCATTGCCATAATACAATTTTCTCCTTACTCTTCCTTGGCCGCAGCATCCTGCGCGCTGCAGCCCTGCCAGTTGTGGGCACACTGCCCCACCCTGCTCCTATCAGAACACAGAAAAAACAGCCCCGTTCTTTGCACGGGGCTGTGTAAGCCTTGTCAGCCTGCCAG
Organism: uncultured Faecalibacterium sp.; assembly: GCA_934501115.1. Taxonomy (GTDB): domain Bacteria; phylum Bacillota; class Clostridia; order Oscillospirales; family Ruminococcaceae; genus Faecalibacterium. Next base: position 2,652 of record CAKSTO010000002.1, on the reverse strand, counting down.
ACGGCCAGCGAACAGGCATGCCAGAATCGCGACCACGAAGAAGACAATGCCTGCAATGCGGGTCACTTTCGCCAGCATCTGATCTGCCGGGGTCAGACGAGCATTGTTTGCGCCGCCAGTGCTGCCATTGATGGCACCGGAAAGCCCCTGACCATGGGTGTGCTGCATGAGAGTGAGGAAAACGATGACGAGCGAAGCGACCAGCAGGATCGCACCGCCAACAATTTCGATAACAGACATGGATTGAAACGCTCCTTTATTAAAATCAATAAAAACTACGCAAAAATACAACTATATAGTAGCATAACAATCGCCAAAAAGCAAGCAGAATCCGCGCTTTTCATGTCAAAAACTGCAGCGCCGTGCACAGCTGTGCAAAGATCGCGGCGCTGGAGCAGTCCGTTTCGGTCTGACCGTCCTGCAGCACGACCACCGTCCAGCGCGGATTTCCGGCCGGATAAAAACCTGCAAACCACAGGTTCTTCCGTTCCTCTCCATCTGGAGCGAACTGCCCGGTCTGCGCCGTCCCCGTTTTGCCGCCCGCACCGCCTGTGAGGTCGGCAGCATCCTGCCCGGTGCCTTCGGCTACCACCCGTTCCAGCATGCCTCGCAGTGCAGCGGCATTTTGGCCGGTCATCACCCGCCGCGCCTGCGGATGCGCCAGGATCTCCAGCGGGGTACCGTCGGTTTCGTCCAGCGTGCACTCTACAAAGCTGGGTGTGCGGTACACCCCGCCGCACGCAATGGTGTTCATCATGGCAGCCGCCTGCACCGGCGACGCCAGCAGGCTCCCCTGTCCAAAGCTGAAATTGGCCAGCTGGCCGCTCTGCTCCAGCTCGGCACCGGCAGGCAGCTGCCCCGGGTCTGCGCGCAGTGTGCCTGCGACCGGAGTTTCCTGCCCGAAGCCAAACTGCCGCGCTGTGTGCAGCAAAGTCTCTGCCCCAAGCTGCTGTCCCAGCCGGATAAAATAGCCATTGCAGCTCTTTTCCAGCGCACCCGTCAGATCGACTGTCCCATGGGGCACCCCGCCTGCACAGCGAAAGATCCGGCCGTCCACAGTCACCGCGCCTGTGCACTCGTACTCCGGCAGGATGCCTTGTTCCAGCGCGGCCGCTGCCAGAACCGGTTTGAACACAGAACCGACGGCGTAGCTTTCCAGCGTGCGGTTCAAAAACGGGCTGTCCGGGGCATCAAGGCTTGCCGCAGGATCTTGCGGGTCATACCCCGGCACGCTGACGCAGGCGCGGACGGCTGCCGTCTCCGTATCCAGTACCAGAATGCATCCGCTGGACATCGTATCCGCCGCCACTGCTTCCGCCGCACGCTGGATCGGGCGGCAGATCGTCAGCTGCACCCCGGCAGCGCCGCTGTCGCGCCGGATGAGTTCTACGCTCTCTCCGGCACGCAGCCTTCCCTGTGCCGTAACAGCACATTTCAGCACATCGTGTGCTCCGGTGCCCGCCAGCACGGCATCCAGCGCCTTTTCCAGACCTGCGGTGCCGCAGCCTTCGCTGTCAATGGATCCGATCAGATGCTGACACAACGGCACCGTGGCATAGCGCTGCACCGTGCCGTACCGAAGGTTCTGCCCGCCGGGCGCTTGCGTGAGCTCCAGCAGGAACGGCGCGGCACGGTTCCGGTTCCGGTACAAAAGTGCCTGCCCCGCTGCATCGGCATAGGAGTACAGCCGGGCATAGTTGTTTTCTCCGGGAAAGCACAAGACCATCCAACGCGGTTCCAGCCCGGTGAGCAGCAGACCGTTGTGATCATAAAAATTGCCCCGCCGGGCTGGCAGATCAAGCGTGACCGTGCTCTGCGCTTCGGTGCGTGAAGCATAGACGCCGTTCTGCGCCAGCAGATACAGCCGGCACAAAACAACCGCAAATCCAAGCAGGATCATCGCATACAGCGCAAGCACCCGTCTGCCGGACATTTCTCCGCCCCCTTTGCCCTATGATTAGGGTGGGCATGTTCTGCGGATACTATTCAAAAAAAGAAGGCAGAGCCTCTCAAAAACGGGAAGCTCCGCCTTCATGAACGGATCAATTGATTCCGGAGACTGCGGGTACGGCTTAGTACATGCCGCCCTTCCAAACCATACTTTTGGAGCCGAATCACGAATATCGGGAAACGTAGACTTTTGTAGAATTATCAAGGCCACAAGCCGATTTTTCCAGATTCTCCGTTTTTGCACGATCCACGCTTTTCTACGCAAATCTACGCCACTTACCGGGTGATTGGCGTAAGTTTCGGCGTAAGCAATTCCGCTTCATGCGTCGAAAATCACAGGTTGCCGGCGATCTGTTCAAAGGCTCTTTCAACCGATTCAAAGCTGCTGTGCGTGTAGACATCCAACGTCACACTGGCATTGGAGTGTCCCATCAGGTATTGCAGGCTTTTTACATCCAGCCCGGCCTGCTGAACATTGGTGCAGAAGGTGTGTCGCAGCACATGAGGTGTAATGCGCGGAACAGGTTTGCTGTACGCCTTCTCAAACTTTCCCTGCACGCCACGCATAAACAAACAGCGGCCCCGCAGACCTTTTTTAAAGTCTGCGGGGCCTTGTGCTGTGGGGCTATTTTACCTGCACGGTCATGGTTCGGTCACTGCCCGGTAGCCGCGGATGACGCGCCACTTGGCGACGCCCTTGTC
>CAKSTO010000001.1 GCA_934501115.1 uncultured Faecalibacterium sp. | reverse complement strand
GGCATCCAGTCGCAGCAGTGTAAATGCTTCACATCCGTCCAGACCTTCCAGCAGCTCCAGACCCTTTTCCAGCTTGGAATAAAACTTTTCGGCATCAGCCTTTTCAGCCACAGCCATCACGGTGCTGCCTGCGCCGGACACATAAACAGCCTTCGCACCGCACAAACGTGCCATGTCGAACACTTCCTTGGAGCCGGGCATCAGCGGCATCCGGTAAGGCTGATGCAGCTTATCCTCCGTGGCAATGGCCAGCAGATCGTGGCGTCCCTCGCAGAAGGCGGCGGGCACCAGCGCTGCGCGCGAAAGGTTATACACCGCATCCTTGTGGGAGACCTCTTTAGGCAGAGCCGCACGGGCGGCTTCGGTCAGCAGCTTGTAATCCGGCACGATCGCCGCAAAGCACAGCGTTTCGTCCACATCGCGCTTGACCGAGTAGACCTTGCCTTCCTCAAAAACACTGCTGGTCAGGCCGCCCAGAAGCGCAGGTGCCACATTGTCCGGGTGTCCCTCGATAGAGGTGGCCAGTGTCAGCAGCTCCTGCGTGTTGAGCACATCTCCCAGCATCCGGTTGGCGCCCAGCAGGCCTGCAATGATGCAGGCCGAAGAAGAGCCAAGACCGCGCGCCATGGGGATGGGGTTCGTCTGGGTGATCTTGAGAGGCGGGATCTGCTTGCCCACCTTCTCGAACAGCCCCTTTGCCGAACGGTAAATGAGGTTGGACTCGCCGCGCGGGACGCGGGTGCCATCCGCAGACGAGATATCCAGCACCTCGCTCTCTTCAAACGTAGCCGTATTGTACAGCGTCACCGCCAGACCCAGCGCATCGAAACCGGAGCCGATGTTCGCACTGGTGGCCGGGACAGAAACCTTGATCTTCATAGCCGCCGCACCTTTCTTTTGTCCGTTTTCACTTTTCTTCCGGCAGGCGCTTGAGCACCAGCTTCACACTGCCGCCCACAGCCTCCACCTTACGTGCCGCTTCGGTGAGCGCCTTTTCATCAGCGCGCTCCACGAAGTAAGCGCAGCCGTCGTAGCGCTCATCCACCACCTTGCCGTAGCCGTAGATGGCTTCCACCACCGCCGGAGCAATGCCCGCCACACGCACATAATATGCTGCAGGAGCCGGATCGGTGAGCATCCCGTCTACCGGGGCGGCGGGTTTCCAGAACAGACTGTCGTGCACCTTGGCACCATGCTTCAGGGCATCCACTACATCGGCTACCACGGCACTTGCGGTGGGCAGTTTGCCCGCACCCTTGCCATAGAATACCACATCGCCCAGCATATCGCCCTTGACCAGAACTGCATTGAACACATCGTCCACGCTGGCCAGCTGGTTCGCCTTGGGCACCAGGCAGGGTTCTACGCCTGCGGCTACGCTGCCGTCATTGCCGCGCTTCATCCATGCAATGAGCTTGATGACGCAGCCCAGTTTCTCAGCAGCTTCCACATCTGCAGTGGTGATGTCGCGGATGCCGCGGGTGGGAATGTTCTGGGGGTAGATCTGATGGCCGCAGACCAGAGAGGACAGGATCGCGATCTTGCGGCAGGCATCTCGGCCATCCACATCATCGCTGGGGTCCTTGGTCTCAGCGTAGCCCAGTTCCTGAGCAATTTTCAGCGCATCATCGAAGCTCAGATTCTCACGCACCATCTTGGTGAGCATGAAGTTGGTGGTACCGTTCACGATGCCCTGCACTTGCGTGATGACATTCGCGGCCAGACACTGGTGCATCGGGGTGATGATGGGGGTGCCGCCGCCCACAGAAGCCTCGAACAGAAACGCGCAGCCATGCTCCTTGGCAAGACCCAGCAGCTCCGCGCCATAGGTGGCCACCATTTCCTTGTTGGAGGTGCAGACGCTGCGTCCGCTCTCAAGGCAGGCCTTCACATACGGGTAAGCAAAGCGGGTGCCGCCGATGGTCTCGACCACTGCCTTGATCTCCGGATCCTCCAGGATCACATCAAAGTTCTTGACAAACAGATGCGCAGCCGGGTGGTTGGAAAAGTCCTTCGGGTCAAGGATATACTTGACCTCCACCGGTTCGCCCGCACGGCGGGAGACCCCCGCAGCATTACGGCTCAGTACTTCGTATACACCGCTGCCCACCGTGCCAAAGCCCAGAATTGCAATTTTAGCCATTGTACATTCTCCCTTGCTTCCTATTTCTGCGCAGATCAGAGATTATATCCGCAGTGCACACCCACCACCATGTGCTGGCGCGAGAGCTTTTCGGTCAGTTCTTCAGGGGTCATCTGCATCGTATCGGTACGGATGGTAACTGCCACAAGGGCAGCCCCATTTTCCGGCGTAGACTGATTGATGGTCACGATGCTTGCACCTGCGGCGCTGATGCCTGCCAGCAGGCTCTGCAGCGCTCCCGTCTCGTCCCGCAGAGTCGCCATAACGGTAATGACCTCGCGGCCGTTCTCGGAATCAAAAATGCTGTCTTTATACTTATAAAACGCGCTGCGCGACAGATCCACTGCGCGGGTGGCCGCCGAAATGCTGCGAGCCTCACCGCTGGCCAGAAGTTCTTTTGCGCGAACCACCTTCAGGAAAACCTCGGGCAGCACCTGCGCATCCACCAGATAAAAGCGGCGTTCCAACTTGTTCACCTCACAAACACAAGTGTTCTTGCAGAGAATATAATAGCATCCGACCCCCTGCATTGCAAGAGGTCGGATGCGTTTTTGGCAGATTATCCAGTTTTGGCAAGTAAAGTGCGGTATTTCCTTGCCGGAATCACGCACCGGAACTGCAAAAGTACGATCTTAGCGGTGTTGTGCACACCACAGCTACAAAATCACTCTGTATCCAGATCACTTGTATCCGTCGGGATGACAGTCTGCTCCGGAGCAGGTGCAGCCGCGTCTGTCGGCGCACTTTCCACTTCTGCTCTGACATGAGAATAGTTGCAGGTATCCGGCAGGTCGTCTGCACGGTAATAGCCTACTGCTGTACTGGGGCAGGAGCCGCTGGCCAGAAGGCCGCTCTGGGTGCAGTAGCGGCGCTCCACCACACCGGCAGAGGCCGGGAACGCCTTATAGGGCAGGTCTGCCTGAACCTGCTCCATCAGTGCTTTCCACGCCATCACGCAGGTGCGGGTCTTGGCCTGCTGCCTGCCAAGCGTCTTGGTCATGTCATAGGGCGCGTCGTAGCCCCACCAGACTGCCGTGACATAATAGGGTGTGCCGCCCACGAACCACAGATCCTTTTCGTCACTGGCCGTACCGGTCTTACCAAAGGATTCCATGCCGTTGGAGTTGGGATAGCGTCCACCCGCAGTACCCACACTGGAGTAGAGCACGTTCTTCAGCAGGCGGTTCATCACGTAAGCGGTATCCGGAGTCAATGCCTGATAGCTGGTGGCGTTGTTTTCCAGATAGATGTTGCCGTCACGATCCAGAACACGGGTATACAGGTGCGGGGTGGTGTATTCACCGTCATAGAAGATCTGGAATGCTGCCGCCAGCGCTGTCGGCGTGACGCCGTGGGTCTGGCTGCCCATGACCATCTGCGCAAGACCCACGTCGTTGACCGGATCCAGCGTGTTCAGCTGCAGGGTATTGTAGACAAAATTGAAGATGTTGCTTGCCCCCACCAGATCACCAACACGGACAGCGATGGTGTTCAGCGAGCGAGCCAGACCGTTCCACAGCGGCACGTCGCTGTTGTCGCCGTAGTTTCCGCCGTAGTTGCGGGGCCAGCTGCGCCATGCATTGGGGTATGCGCGCAGCTGCTTGTCCGAAAGCCCCATCAGACCGTTTTTGCGGCAATAATCCTCGTCGCGGATGACCATATCCTGCTTCTGATAGAGCGGCGAGTTATTGAGCATGGTGGACCAGTTGACCAGACCATACTCGATGCCCAGTGCATAAGCACCGATGGGCTTGATGGTAGAGCCTGTCTGGCGGTTGACACCGTAAGCGCGGTTCAGCGAAAGGCTCTTGGTCTTTTCGCCCAGACCGCCCACCATGGCAATAACATTGCCGTCATAGTCCAGCGTGACCATGGCTGCCTGCGTGCGGACATTGCGGTAATAATAGACGGTACCGTCGTCGCCGGTGCGGGTCTTGGGGGTTCCGTCGTCGTTCATGACCTGAACATCATCGTCCGAGATGGAGGTCACCTCTTCCTCATGCCAGCCGGCCGGGAAGTAAGCATCACCGTCGTTGCGCATCAGATTTTCCATTGCAGACTGTACCTTTGTGTTAACGGTCGACTCAATGGTAAAGCCGCCGGTGTACAGCAGCTTCTGTGCTTCAGACTCCGAGATGTTCTCTTTTGCCATGATATCCTGCACCAGCTCGGTGAACAAGGCATCGGTAAAGTAAGATGTGGCAGAAGAGGTCTTTTTGCTGTTGTCCTCTTCGGCCAGCACCAGCGGCTGCGCAGCCGCATTGCGGTACTCATCCTCGCTGATCACACCCTGCTGCCACATGTTGTACATCAGGAAGTTGCGGCGGTTGATCAGGTTTTCGGGGTTGGTGTAGGGGTTATAGTTGGTGGGGTTTTTGGTGATGGACGCAATGGTCGCACACTCCCACAGGGTCAGCTGGCTGACATCCTTATTAAAGTATTCGTTGGCCGCCGTCTGCACGCCCTGAATGGTGCCGGTAAAGCTGATGGTGTTCAGGTACGCTTCCAGAATGGTCTCCTTGGAGTAGCTGCGGCTCAGGCAGAGCGCACGATAGATCTCGCGCAGTTTGCGCAGTGCGCCCGCAATGCCGCTGGAGCTGTCGTCATCGGTCAGGTTCTTGATGAGCTGCTGCTCCAGCGTGGATGCACCCTGCTTGGAGCTGTAGATGGGCAGCAGGTACTCATTGATCATGGCGCCGATGGTGCGCTTGAAATTGACACCCGGCTCGTTGTAGAAATTCTTGTCTTCGGTGCAGATGAATGCATACTGCAGGTTGGTTGGGATCTGTTCCAGATCCGCCCACACACGGTGGCTGTTTGAAGAGCGCAGTGTCGCATACTCCACCTGTGCACCCGTATCCGGATCCGTAGCCATGACCACGCTGGACTGGCTCAATTCAATGTTGTCCAGATCCAGCAGGTCGCCGTCGTTCGCGGTCGCCTGCACCACATAATACACAGCTCCCACTGCCACCAGACTGCCCACCATGACGCCCAGACAGAGCAGCATCGCAGCCGTCCGTCCGATGAAGCGCAGGATCGGATGTCTGCTCTTTTCGCGCGGCTCCTTCGGCTCACGGGGCTCCCTGCCGCGCTTCGGCGCGGGCTGGGACTCCCGGCAGCTGTTGCTCACATTCACCTTACGTCCCTCCGGCGACGGCGAATGCTCCTCGCCGCTGCGGCGGATCCTTCTCATCTCATTGCTGGAGATAGAAATCGCCTCCTAACATTACAGGCTGCTTCTTCAGCGCGAAGCGCTGGGATCTTTGTTGTTCTGACACGTGCACACAATGACACGCAATACCATATTATAGCACGCCCGCCGAATGCGGGCAAGAACCAATCTTCGGACTGCCGACTCCAGTTATAGGTAGTATAACACATCCTTCCGGGTAAAGTACAGCATTCCTCCGTAAAAATGTTTGTCTTTCGCTTTTTTGAGCCATACTTTCCCCTGAAAGGAGCGTGTTTTCCATGCGCAAGCTGTATACCTGTCTGTTCTATGGTCTGTGCGTATTCACGATCGCATTCAGTCTGTTCTGGATGGCTCTGCCTCAAGCCGCTCTCCCCGCCCCCGCCGGCAGCGAAACACCGCCTTCTTCCGCAGAACAAAGCCTTGCAGCGCAGGCTGTGCCGAATCTCCCGGCACAGAACTATCTGCTGCAGGATAAAGGCGGGCGGGTAGCCGTATACCGCTGCGATGCCGACGGCACACCCGGTGCACTTGTGACCATTACAGAGGTCTATACAAACCTGCTGCCGGAGAACGATGTGCTCCGCATCAAGCGCGGCATCCTCGTGCACAGCGAGCGCGAGCTGGATCTTCTGTTAGAGGATCTGGGCGGATGATGGAAATTTTGCCATTTTTTATTGACATTTCAGAGATGTAATTATATAATAAGTCAAACAAGATTTCTCAACCTATGCCAGCAGCAAAAGGAAGTGTCAGCATCATGCCTGAACCGATCCGTCTCCACTACAAATGTCATTTCTGCGGAATGCAGACCTGCAAAGATCTTTTGAGCGGTCCGCCCAATCCCGGCATCTGCAACAAGTCTCCCAAAGTGGATGGATTTCACACTCCGCACAAATGGGTCATCGTTGCCCAGAAATCGGTCAAAAATCCGAATGATCCCAACTGAAAAATAAGACCTCCGGAAGCCCCGGAGGTCTTATTTTATGCTTCCATGGCTTCCAGCGGAAGAAGATAGGTCTTGCGGCACTCTTCGTACTCCAGCATGTAGTCCTTGGTCGGGTTATGATGCATAATGCTCTTAAGGGTGTGGGAGTCATAATCCTCACCAGCATCCATCCCGATGAGCCGTACAGCAATGTTGGAGCAGTGGTCGGAGATACGCTCCGCATTGTTCAGCACGTCCAGAAAGACGACGCCGGTATCAATAGAGCACACGCCGTCCTTCAGGCGGCGGATATGCTGATCGCGCAAACGCTCCACCATCACGTCGATCACTTCTTCCAGCGGCTCCACCTGAGCTGCTTTATGCATATCATCGTTTTCAAAAGCATCGTTGGTCAGGTTCAGAATCCGTTCCAGCGCCTGCTCCAGAAGCATCAGCTCTTTCTGTGCGCTCTCGCTGAAGGAAGCCTCTTTTTCTCTCAGCTCCTCAGCCTTTTCCATAATGTTCACGGCATAGTCGCCGATCCGTTCAAACTCTGTGACAAAGTTCAGCAGCTCTGTCACCTCATGGCTCTCGTCATCGCCCAGCTCCTGATCGGTCATACGGATCAGATAGTTGGAGATCGTCACCTCCATGCGGTCGATGAGATTCTCGCGCACTTTGATGGCACTGACCGTGTCTTCGTCCATCTTCAGCAGCAGCGGAGCAGCCAGATTGACATTGCGGGCAGCACGGCGAGACATCTTGATCACCGCGTTCTTTGCCTGCTGCAGCGCAACCGCCGGGCTCTTGTACAGGCGATCGTCCAGCACAGGCATGCTCAGCTCCTGAGCCTCCTCGGCACTATCCGGCACGGTAAGCATAGCCAGCCTTGACAGCACCCCGCTGCAGGGCAGAAACAGCAGCATCGCACAAATGCTGGACATCGTGTGGATGTTTGCGATGGAGCTCTTGTTCATCACGTCATGCCACATGGGGATGCCGAATGTAAACTGCACGGCATAGACCAGTGCCAGCAGAATGACGCTGCCGATCACATTGAAATACAGGTGGATCAAAGCAGCCCGTTTGCCGTCCTTGGAGGAGCCGCCAATGGTCAGCAGCGGAGTGAAGGCCGTGCCGATATGGGCACCCAGAATGATCGGGATGGCCGAGCTGAAGGTGACCAGACCTGTGCTGGACAATGCCTGCAGGATGCCCACAGAAGCCGAGGAGGACTGGATGATCACAGTGACCACCACACCCACCAGAACGCCCAGAATGGGATTGGTCATGGTAACGAACAGGTTCTGGAACACGGCGCTCTCGCGCAGGGGCGAAACGCCGGTATCCATCAGGCTCATACCGGTAAACAGGATGCCGAAACCCAGCATGATCTGCCCGATGTTCTTTTTCTTTGCATTGCGCAGGAACACATAAAAAATGCAGCCGACAAATGCCACCACCGGTGCAAAGGTCTTGGGCTGGATCAGCGTCAGCCAGAGACTGTCGCCGGAGATGTCTGCCATGCGGATCAGCTGGCCGGTAACAGTCGTACCAATATTTGCACCCATGATGACGCCTACCGACTGCGTAAGAGTCATGATGCCGGAGTTAACCAGACCGACGCAGATCACGACGGTTCCGGCCGAAGACTGAATGACACCCGTGATGAGGGTGCCGAAGATAACGCCTTTGATGGTAGAGGAGGTCAGCTTTTGCAGCACGCCCTGCATCTTGCCGCCGGCCAGCTTTTCCAGTCCGGCTCCCATGATGGACATACCGTACAGAAACAGCGCAATGCCGCCCAATAGAGAGGTAATGTGTGTGATATCCATAATGATACTCCTAGATTGATCTTCCTTTTGATCCTTTTACAACACGCAGCTGCCGGGCATACAGGGTGCAGCCCCTCCCGGCAGCCGTTTTGCAAGGGCATCCCATGCCCTTTTTTCCGGCGAGGCACAGTCTGATCCACTATGACCGCGCTTATTTCTATTATACCATCTTTTCCCCTGCGACAACAAGGTTTATTTTACATGAAAGTCACTTTTTCGACACATTTTTCTGCTTTTGAGCCATCTGTATCCCAGTTCTTTTCCGTTGTTTTACATTGATTTTACATTTCACGCGGCAGCCGCTTACTCCGACAGCTCTTCCATCGCTTCGCGGACAGTGTCTGCCGAAAACAGGAACACCCCGCTGCCGGTGTATACTTCCACATGGCTTCCAACGTAGCGCAGCTCAAAATCCTTCATTCGTGTTCCCTCCTGTACAGGTTTCAATGTGTATTATCCTGTTTTCCGTAAATGTATTATCGCACACTACAAGTCCTATAAAACGGATTTTTCAAGGTCAAACGAAAAAACCGCCCTGTGCATCTTCTGCACAGGGCGGTCTGTTTACTTATTATAAAATTCAATGCACTGCGGCATACTTCGGATGGGTCTGCTCCCGGGTCTGCTGCTCCGTCCGTGACCTGTCGTAGCAATAGCGGATGATGGCCTGCCGCCGCACGATGCCGATAAAGATGCCCCGGTCGTCCACCACCGGCACAAAGTTCTGGTTCATGGCGGCTTCGATCAGCTGATCCATGCTGGTGGTCACTGTGACAGCCTTATAGTCTCTCTTATGCGGGAAGGCCGAAATGGGGATGTCCTCTGCTGCTTCCAGATCGAGCCCGTGGTACTTTTTCAGCCCCCAGAGGATATCCCCCTCCGTCAATGTGCCCACGTACTTTCCCTGTCGGTTCAAGACCGGAATGGATGCATAGCGGTTATTCTCCCACTTTTCCAGCGTCTGACGAAGTGTAAAATCATCGTAAACATACATCAGATCCTGCTTTGGAGAAAGGAAAAACAGAAGGTTCATGACAACAACTCCTAAAATCATCATCTTATTGTGCAGCGCGCAAAAATAACGCAGTATATCCGCACAGCGGGATCCTGCGCCGCAATCCCTATCCTTATCTTCATTTTAGCACTTTTCCATAGACAGATAAAGAGTTCTCTGCCAGCTTTTATAATTTTTTAATAAATTGTTCTCACTCCTTTGTCATACTTTCCATTTTCAGGCAGACGGTCAATGCTGAGCATAGCACCTTGGCAGCGCAGAATGGGTCGAAGATCGTTTTCCTGCAAAAATATACGCAAAAAGCAGATATCCCAGCAATTTGAACTGTACAACTGCGCCTCAAAGTTGTATAATAGAGTGGGTGTTTCTCGGTAGAGTCTGTGGTTTCCGGCTCCGCTGTACACCCCAGACCTTGAATGTATTTTCTAAAAAAATAACATAAAGGAGCAGAGCGACTATGATCACTTCCCGTTTCCCTCTGGGGGATGTCTGCTTTACCTCCGGGTATTTTTCCACCCTGGTCGGTGAAGCAACCAAACAATGTTACGGTGTTGCCGCAATGGCGCCCCGCGATATGACCGATGCCGTCAGGAGCATGGTGCACGGATCCGATTACCCCGAAAAGGGCGTCCGCGTCACACAGGAGGATGGGCGTCTGGTGATCGAACTGCATATTGCCGTAAGCTACGGTCTGAACATTTCCACCGCTGCACGCAGCATCTCGCACCGCGTCAAGGACGAGGTCGAGCAGGCCACCGGCCTGAAGGTCGCCCGCGTGGTCGTTTCAGTAGACGATGTGATCGCCTGATTTTTTGACTGTCCATCCCAAAACGCCGGAGCGGCCGTGCTGCGGCGAACTACAAGGAGTAAAAAAGAATGATTTCTGGTAAGATCCTGCGTGACGCCATCATTTCCGGCGCCAACAACATCAACAATCAGCGCTCCCGTGTGGACGAGCTGAACGTATTCCCTGTCCCGGACGGCGATACCGGCACCAACATGGGCATGACCGTGGGCGCTTCTGTGCGTGAGCTGGAAGCTCTGGACGACAGCTGCACCGTGGGCGAAGCTGCCAAGGCCGCCGCTTCTGCCATGCTGCGCGGCGCACGCGGCAACTCCGGTGTTATCACCAGCCTGCTGTTCCGTGGTTTTTCCAAGGCTCTGGAAGGCAAAAAGGAAGCTACTGCTGCTGACATCGTCGAGGCTCTGAAGAAGGGCGTCGAGGGCGCTTATAAGGCCGTCATGAAGCCCACGGAGGGCACCATCCTGACCGTCGCCCGTGTTGCTTCTGAGGAGGCTGCCGCCTGTGGTGCCGAGGATGTGCCCGCTCTGTGGGATGTGGTCATGACCGCCGGCCAGAAGGCTCTGGATGATACCCCCAACCTGCTGCCTGTGCTGAAGAAAGCCGGCGTTGTAGACGCAGGTGGTCAGGGCATTCTGATCATCTTTGAGGGCATGGGCAAGGTCTTCCACGGCGAAGGCATCGTGGCTGGCGGCGAAGCCGCTCCCAACAAGGCAAAGCTGTCCACCGAGAACGCCGGCAAGGGCGTGTTCACCGATGACCTGATGAAGGTGGAGGATATCAAAAACGGTTACTGCACCCAGTTCCTCATCAACAAGAACGAGGGTGCCAGCGCCGCAAAGATGCGTGCCTTCGCAGAATCCAACGGCGACAGCGTGGTCTGCATCGAGGATGATGATGTCATCAATCTGCATGTTCACACTGCCGACCCCGGCAAGATCCTGAGCGAGGCCATCAAGTACGGTTACCTGACCAACTTCAAGATCGAAAATATGCACGAGCAGTTCCTGGCACGTCAGCGTCAGGGCAAGAGTCTGGAAAAGCAGGCTTCCGCTGAAAAGGCTCCCTCTCAGACCAGCGAGTTCGTTTATGCTGCCGTGGATCCCAGCCGCGACTACGGCTTTGTGGCCGTGGCGGCAGGTGAAGGCCTGAAGAGCGTGTTCACGGATCTGGCTGTGGATGCTGTAGTCTCCGGCGGTCAGACCATGAATCCCGCCACCGAGGACATTCTCGCTGCGATCCAGAGCGTACCGGCAAAGACCGTTTTTGTTCTGCCCAACAATAAGAACATCATCATGGCTGCTGAGCAGGCTGAGAAACTGGCTGACCGTCAGGTCGTCGTTCTTCCCACCCGCACTGTGCCCATGGGCGTTACCGCGATGCTGAACTTCGACCCCTCTGTGAATACCGAGACCAATACCATCAACATGATGGCTGCTGCCGATCAGGTATCCACCGGTCTGATCACCTATGCTGCCCGTGACAGTGAATACGACGGCAAGCGCATCCGGAAGGGTGAGATCATGGCTCTGGAAAACGGCAAGATCGTTTCCACCTCCAATGACATCGTCAAGGCCACCTATCGTCTGGCACGCAGCATGTGCAAAAAGGATTCCTCCTTTGTGACCGTCTACTCCGGCTGCGACGTGAGTGACGAGGACGCCGAGCGCGTGACCGAAATCGTGAAGGCAAAGTGCCCCAACCACGTTGAGGTCAGCCACATCCGCGGCGGCCAGCCCGTTTACTATTATATGATCGGTGTGGAATAACGTATTCCTGCTGATTTTCCGGCACAAAACAAAAATCTCTGCAATGGGGGATCCCATGCAGAGATTTTTCTTTTGTCTTTTTTCAGAAGAAGCTGACCTGACTGCTCTCCGGCAGGTCGCCCAGCGCACCCACCTGACGCAACCGATCCAGGATGCTGCTGCCAACGCCGGAAGCCTGCTGCAGTTCTTCCACCGAGATATATTCTTCTCCGTGGATCGTCGCTTTTTCCAGTGCGTCCGCCGCAGCACCGCCCAGACCCTTGAGCGCGCAGAAAGGCAGGCGCACCTTGCCATCCTCCACGATATACTTGGAGCCGCGGCTCTTGCCCAGCTCAATGGGCAAGAATTCATAACCGCGCGCCAGCATCTCGTTGACCAGCTGCAGGCTGACCAGAACATCTTCGTCCTTGGCGTTCTTTTCTTCCTTCAGGCGGCGCTTGACTTCTTCCATGTGGGCTCGCGCCACTGCCGCACCGCCCACAGCAGCCTCGTAGTCGATATCATCACCGCGCACGGTAAAATACACCGCGTAGAACTCAGGCGGTTTGTAGATCTTGTACCACATCAGACGGATGGCTGACATCAGGTAGGCCACCGCATGTGCTTTGGGGAACATATATTTGATCTTACGGCAGCTTTCGATGTACCAGTCCGGCACATCGTGCTCCCGCATGGCCTCCTCCCAGCCCGGCTGAAAACCACCCTTTGCCACCTTGCCTTTACGAACCGCCTCCATGATATCGAAGGCCATCTTAGGCTCCAGTCCTTTGCGCAGCAGATACAGCATGATGCTGTCGCGGCAGCCGATAACCTCTGCGATGGTGCAGGTACCGCTGCGGATCAGCTCATCCGCGTTGCCCGTCCAGACATCGGTACCATGCGAAAGCCCCGAGATCTGGATCAGCTCCGAGAAGTTTTTAGGACGTGCCTCCACCAGCATCCCGCGCACAAAGTTCGTGCCCATCTCCGGGATGCCGAAGGTGCCTGTCTGGCTGTCGATCTGCTCCGGGGTCACGCCAAGCGCTTCCGGGCTGGTCAGCAGGCTGTACACCTTGGGGTCATTCATGGGGATGCTGTCCACCGGGATGCCGGTGTATTCCTCAAAGTACTTGTAGAACGTTGGCATATCATGACCCAGCTCGTCCAGCTTGAGCAGAGTGTCATGCAAATACTTAAATTCAAAGTGTGTGGTCAGCAGGCCTCCCGCAACATCGTCTGCCGGGTGCTGGATGGGGCAGAAATCATAGATCTCGTAGGTGTCCGGCACAACGACCATACCGCCGGGGTGCTGGCCGGTGGTGCGCTTGACGCCGGTGCAGCCCAGTGTCAGACGGTTTTCTTCCGCGTGATTGACGGTGCGTCCGCGCTCGTCCAGATACTTTTTCACGTAGCCATAGGCTGTCTTGTCCTGAATGCCTGATACCGTGCCCGCCTTGAACACATTGGCCTTGCCGAACAGCTCCTCGGTGTACCGGTGGACGTTGGATTGATATTCGCCCGAGAAGTTCAGATCGATATCCGGCTCCTTGTCGCCGTAGAAGCCAAGGAAGGTCTCAAAGGGGATGTCGTGGCCGTCCACCAGCATCCGGGTACCGCAGTTGGGGCAGTTTTTGTCCGGCAGGTCGAAGCCATCGTCCACGCTGCCGTCGGTGATAAACTCGCTGTGCTTGCACTTGGGGCAGCGGTAATGGGGCGGCAGGCTGTTGACCTCTGAGATGCCGGAGAAATGGGCTACTGCCGACGAGCCGACTGAGCCACGGCTGCCCACCTGATAGCCTCCCGCGTTGGAGTAGGCCACCAGCTTGACCGCAATGACATACAGCACGGCGTAGCCGTGGCCGCAGATGGAGTCCAGCTCCTTCTGCAAACGCTTTTCCACGATCTCGGGCAGCGGATCCCCGTAATCACGCTTGGCATGTTCCCACGTTGCATCGCGCAATTGCTGCTCCGCACCTTCGATGCTGGGTGGGTAAGTGCCCCGGGGGATCGCCCGCACCGTGTTGTCGATCATCGCTGCCACCTTGCGGGGATTCCTGACTACGATCTCGTATGCTTTCTCCTTGGGCAGATAGTAGAACTGCGCCAGCATATCCTGCGTCGTGCGGAAAAACAGCGGCGGCTGATTGTCGGCATCCTTGAAGCCGTTGCCGGCCTGCAGCACAGCACGGTAGGCGGCATCTTCCGGCTCGGTAAAATGCACGTCGCCGGTGGCGATGACAGGCTTGTGCAGGTCTTCGCCCAGCTTGATGACCGTGCGGTTGAAGTTTTTGATGTCCTCCTCACTGCTCACCTTGCCCTCCCGCACCATATAGGCATTGTTGCCCAAGGGCTGGATCTCAAGAATATCGTAGTAGGACGCTATCTTTTTCAATTCCTCGTAGCTGACGCCCTCCACAATGGCGCGGTACAGCTCACCCGCTTCACAGGCCGAAGTCAGCAGCAGGCCGTCGCGGTACTTGTTCAGCAGGCTGCGAGGCACGCGAGGTTTTTTGAAAAAGTAGTTCACATGAGCTTCGCTGACGATCTTATACAGATTTTTCAGCCCCATCTGGTTTTTGACCAGAATGATCAGGTGGTAAAATTTCTTTTTCAGCACCTCGCGGTTTCCGCCAAGGCCGGTGTTGATCTCGCTGACCTTCGTCACCTGCTTTTCTTCCAGATCATTCAGCATGACGCCAAAGATCCGCCCCAGTGCTGCCGAATCCTCACAGGCACGGTGTGCCTCGTAGGCAGGCAGCTCCAAATGCTTGTTGATGGTTCCCTGCTTGTAGTTGTGCAGGCCGGGATACATCGCCTGCGCCATAGTCAGGGTGTCGATATAGGTCGGCTCCAGTTTGATGCCGCTGCGTCTGGCGGCGGCACGCAGAAAGCGCATATCGAAGGAATGCACATTGTGTCCCACCAGAATGCGGCCGCCTGCAAACTTCAGGAATGCCTCCAGCGCCTCCTTCTCACCGGGGGCATCGGCCACCATCTCGTTGGTAATACCGGTCAGCTCGGTGATCTTCGGCGTGATGAGCTTTCCGGGTTTGACAAAGGTGTCAAATTCATCCACCACTTCGCCGTTTTTCACAATGACGGCACCGATCTCGGTCATATACTCCACGCCGGGGTCAAGGCCTGTCGTCTCGGTATCGAACACACAGAACTCACCATCCAGCGGCTGATCCTTCACGCCATACACGCAGGGGATCATATCGTCCACGAAGTAGGCTTCGCAGCCATAAATCAGCTTGAAATCCGGGTCTTTTTTATGGATGTCATCTGCCGCAAGCATAGCTTCCGGGTAGCCCTGACACACACCATGGTCGGTGATGGCAACGGCCGGGTGCCCCATGCGGTGAGCCAGCTTAACGATGCCGCCGGGTTCGCAGAAGCCATCCATACTGGACAGCTTGGTGTGCAGATGCAGCTCCACCCGCTTCTCCGGGGCGGTATCCTCCCGCTTTTTGCGCTCCACAATGAGCACATCGTAGGGGTAGACGATATAGTCGTGCTCGTACTTGTCATAGGAGCAGTCGCCGCGCACGATCAGCGTGGTGCCTTTACCGAGAGATTCCCACTTGGAACAATCTTCGCCTTCCTGCGCGCGGATCTTCAGGTTGATAGATCCCTGATAATCGGTGATCGAAACAGAATAGATCTTGCGGAAGTTGCCTTTGACCTCCGAAAAGAACACATCTCCCCAGATGATACACTTGCCGCCCTCGCCGCCAAGATCCTTCAGCGGGGTGAGATTCTTCGGGGTGAACATCTTGCCATGGAAGATACTTACCGGCTTGTCGGTGAGGTCGAGCCCCTCCACCTTGATGGCAGGTGCCGTGTTCTTCTTTTCAAACTTGACGACCGGCGGGGCGATCTTGCGCTCCAGCTTTTCCTCCAGTTGATGCTGCTCTGCCTCGCTCACCGTGCTCTGCAGCAGGATCTGCGGCTTGACCCCGGTATGGGCTGCGATGCGCTCTGCAAGCAGCTTTTCAAAGCCCATCTCCTGCAGGAATTTTGTGCCATGGCACACGCCAATGGTGATCTTCTGCCCCACGATGCGGATGGTGCACCGATCCAGAAAGCCATTGATGGGTACGCCGTCCCGCTTCATGTCTTCCATCAGGTCGCGCAGAGCGGCTTCATCCAGCATCGCATAGCCGAACAGGTTTTCAATTCGCAGTTCAAAGCCATCATAATCCGGCTGCAGCGATGCCAGCAGCCGGTCGCACAGGTTTTTGTCCAGCGGAGCGGCGCTTTGCAGGGTAAAGATGACCTGCTGTTCCTGCCGCAGCATCCGGGCGTGCTCGACGATGACCTTGCCGAAGCAGGATGCAAACGCCGGGTCTGCCATAAACTGCGGCCAGAGCTGG
Source organism: uncultured Faecalibacterium sp. (assembly GCA_934501115.1). Lineage (GTDB taxonomy): Bacteria > Bacillota > Clostridia > Oscillospirales > Ruminococcaceae > Faecalibacterium. Next base: position 162,543 of record CAKSTO010000001.1, on the reverse strand, counting down.
GATACGAGTGGTTTCACAAATGGTGCTCCTTTTGATACAATACAAGCTGCCGCACCCGATTTTCGGGTGTGGCAGCTGTGAAAAAACAGGCTTACAGTTTATAGATCTCATCCATGAACTGATCCAGAATATCCTCTCCGGTCAATTTTTTGACAGGTCTGCCGTGGATGAACAGCACCGCCTCGCCTTTGCCGCCTGCAATACCGATGTCTGCCTCGCGAGCCTCACCGGGGCCGTTGACCACGCAGCCCATGACTGCCACTTTGATGGATTTTTTGTATCCCTGCAGCCGCTTTTCCACCTCGTTGGCGATCTCCGTACACGGATACTGTGTGCGGCCGCAGGTGGGGCAGGTAATGACCTCCGGCCCCGCCACCGGGAAGCCCACAGCGCGCAGGATGTTGTAGCCGGCCTCCACTTCCTTTTCGGGCTCTGCGGCCAGCGAGACACGGATGGTATCGCCGATGCCCTCCAGCAGCATCCCGCCGATGCCCATGCCGCTCTTGAGCAGCCCCATCTGGTAGGTGCCCGCTTCGGTCACGCCCACGTGCAGAGGGTAATCCGTGACTGCACTGAGCTGGCGGTAGGCCTCCATCATGCGGGGCACATTGGAGTTCTTGATGGAGATGACGATGTTGTTGAAATCGAATTTTTCCAGCAGGTGTACATGGTACAGCGCGCTCTCCACCATTGCTTCCGGGGTGGGGGCGCCATACTTGGCAAGGATATGCTTTTCCAGACTGCCGCCGTTGACTCCGATGCGGATGGGGATATTTTTCTGCTGACAGGCATCCACCACCGCCTTCACCCGGTCGTCGTCGCCGATATTGCCGGGGTTGATGCGGATCTTATCCACGCCCACGTCAGCACAGGCCAGCGCCGCCTTGTAGTCAAAGTGGATGTCTGCCACAATGGGGATATTCACCGCATTCTTGACGGCTTCAATGCACTTTGCGTCCGCCGCACTGGGGCAGGTCACCCGCAGGATCTGGCAGCCGGCAGCTTCGCAGCGCTTTGCCTGCGCCACGTTGCCCTCAACATCTTCCACCGGCACATTGAGCATCGTCTGCACCGCGATCGGATTTTTGCCGCCGATGGTCACATTGCCGATCTTCACTTCCCGCTTTAATTGCCGCATAGGGTTTTCCTTTCTTTTACATTGCACCGGTCAAAAGCCGGATGATATCATTGTAGGTTGCAAAGAGCATCAGGCCGAACAGCAGTGCAAAGGCTGCAAGTGTCAGCCAGCTCTGCAGCTTTTCCGGCACTGCATGACCTGTAACGCCCTCGATGACCAGAAATACTACCTTGCCGCCGTCCAATGCCGGGAAGGGCAGCAGGTTGAAAACACCCAGATTGATGGTGATCAGCGCCAGCAGCTCCAGCACGTCCCGCCAGCCGTAGCTAGCCGCCTGCCCAATGGCTGTCACGATGCCCACCGGGCCGGAGAGATTGTTGATGCTCTCCCGCCCACGCAAGAGGTCCGCCAGCGAAGTGAACACGATGCGTCCATAGTACAGGGTGCTGTTCCACGCTTCCTTCAGGACGCTGATCGGTGTTTTTTGAATGCCATAGACTACAAAGCCCAGACCCATGTGAGTTTCTCCCTCGGCGTCCTGCCAGGTATCGAACTGCACATCCGGCAGATCGACCTTCCGGCCATCCCGCATCACGGTGAAATCCGCACGGTACTGCTCGGCACGCACCAGCTCATAGAGGATGTCATTCGCTACAAAACAGCGTCGGCCATTCACCGCGAGGATCTCATCCCCCGCCTGCAAACCGGTCTGGCCGCAGAGGGCATCGTCCTCGATGGAGTAGATCGTCTTACTGGTGATGGCTCCGTCCTGTGCCGCCACCAGAATGACCAGCACCACAAAGCCCAGCACAAAGTTCATGAAGGCTCCCGCCACCATGACCAGTGCCCGCTGCCACACCGGGGCATCGTTCAAGGGGATCCCCTCACGCTGCTCCGGTGGGATGGGGCTTGTGGTCTCTGCTTCCCGTTCGTCACTGGCTGCTTCGGCCTGCTGGCTCTCGGGGCTGTCCTCCCCTTCCAATGCCACAAAGCCGCCCACCGGCAAAGCGCGCAGGCTGTACTGCGTGCCTTTATAAAGTTTTCTCCATAAAACCGGGCCCATCCCGATGGAAAACTCGTTGACCTGAATGCCGCAGAGCTTTGCCACGGTAAAGTGCCCGAATTCGTGGATGGCGATCACAGCACTAAAAACGATCAGTGCGGCGATCAGGGTGATAAAAACTGACATTGCGTCTCCTAAAGTTGAAAAGTCGGAAGCCCTCTCAGTCAGGGCTGCCGAACGCAGTGAGGCTGAGAGGTTTTTATAAGTGCGCTCTTACGAACTCCCGTGCCATGCGGTCGCACTCGTACACATCGCTGAGGGTGTAGTCACCACCGAAGCTGTCACTGTCCACAACAGCTTCCACCAGACGGCCAATGTCAAGGAAACCGATTTTGTCCTCAAGGAACAGCTTAACGGCTTCCTCGTTGGCTCCGTTGGCAGCGCAGGGGCCAAGGCCGCCCTTCCGGATGGCCTTTTTGCAGGCGGCAAGACAGCGGAAGGTCTCGTCGTCCGCCACATCAAAGGTGAGCACCTTCAGCGCGGCAAAGTCCAGTTCCGGCACGACGCCCGGCACCCGTTTGGGGTAGGTCAGTGCGTACTGGATGGGGATGCGCATATCCGGCACGCCCAGCTGTGCGATGACCGAGTTGTCGCTGAACTGCACCGCCGAGTGGACGATGCTCTGACGCTGGACGACGATCTGGATCTTCTCCGGCGGCAGACCGAACAGCCACACCGCCTCGATCAACTCCAGACCCTTGTTCATCAGGGTGGCAGAGTCGATGGTGATCTTTGCGCCCATGTTCCAGTTGGGATGCTTGAGGGCATCGCCCTTGGTCTTGCCGCGCAGCTGCTCGGTCTTCATGCCGAAGAACGGCCCGCCGGATGCCGTGAGCAGGATCTTGGTCAGGCTGGGTGCGCTCTCCTTATCCTGCAGGCACTGGAAAATGGCAGAGTGCTCACTGTCCACCGGCAGCAGTTTCACGCCATGCTTTGCCACGGCCTGTGTGACCAGATGACCGCCGGTGACAAGGCTTTCCTTGTTGGCAAGCGCCAGATCATGGCCGCTTTCAATCGCGCACAGGCTGGCACCCAGACCTGCAATGCCCACCACGCTGTTCAGCACCACATCGGTGCCGTCCAGCGCAGCCAGCTCCTTCAGCCCCTCCGGCCCTACCAGCAGCCGGGGCGCATCTGCACGACCGGAAAGCTCCGCATCCAGCCTGCGGGCTGCATCCGGGTCGGTCATGCAGACATAACGCGGATGAAACTCATCGATCTGCTGCAGAATCTTATCCACATGGCTGTGAGCTGACAGTCCGAACACCTCATACCCCTGCGCACGGATCACATCCAGACTCTGGGTGCCGATGGAACCGGTAGAACCCAGCAGGGTGATTTTTTTCGACATCACACGATCCCCCTTTTTCAGTAGTAGAACACCGCCGTGATGACCATTGTCACGAAGGGTGCAATGAACATCACGCTGTCAAAGCGATCCAGAATGCCGCCATGACCCGGGAAAATGGTGCCGTAATCCTTGATGCCGCACTGGCGCTTGACCACACTGGCAAACAGGTCGCCGTAAATCCCCAGCACTGCCGCCACGCAGCCCAGCAGCGCGATGATCACATACATCGACACCCCGATATTGGAGCGGGTAAATGCTTCCATCCGATTTGCTGCCACCGAGTACACCAGCGTAATGATCACACCAAACATCATCGTGCCCAGCACGCCGCCAATGGCACCTTCCACCGTTTTTTTGGGGCTGACCACCGGGCACAGCTTGTGCTTGCCAAAGGCACGGCCCGCAAAGTATGCGCAGGTATCGCCGCCCCAGGCAAAGCAGAGGATCAGCAGGATGAAGAACACCGCGTCATATCCGAACTGCTCCACCGGAAGCAGCTCCTTGAGCCGGATGAAGGAGTAAAAGCAGAAGATGACGATGCCGGAGAACATCAGCAGGCCGCTGGCCTTCTGGTAGCTGATGGTGCCGTTGCGCACCACCAGATAGATGGCGTAGAAGGTGACCAGCACAAAGGATACCGGCATGACCAGCCGCCGCATGACCAGATAATTGCTCGTCATGACCAGCAGCGTATAGGGCACGAGGGCGGCGTACATCAGCCAGTCCTTCTTTTCAAAGCCAAGGGCGCTGTAGATCTCATGGAGCGCGATCAGAGTGATAGCCGCAATGACCAGATTAAAGATCAGGGTGTTGAATGTAAACATCACGCCGATCAGTACGATGATGCCCACAATTGCGGTGATAACACGTGTTTTCATAGGTCCAGTTCTCCTTTGTTCTGCCGGAGGGTGCGCCCCTCTATCGGCGTCCCACAGCCCGAGGAACGGTCGGGCATTCCGGTCTGTGCAGCATGTACAGATGCTTTTGATGATTACAGCCCGCCAAATCGACGGGAACGATGGTTGAATTCTTCAATGGCCGCATCCAGATCGCCGCGGGTGAAATCCGGCCAAAGAACGTCCATTTCCACCAGTTCGGAGTAGGCTGCCTGCCACAGCATAAAGTTGGACAGGCGCTTTTCTCCGCTGGGACGCAGGATAAAATCCGGATCCTTCTGGCCGACGGTGTACATGGCGTCGCTGAGCATCTGCTCGGTGATCTCTTCCGGCCGGATCTCACCGGCCGCCGCCTTTGCAGCCAGCGCCTGCGCGGCGCGCACGATCTCCGGGCGTCCGCCATAGTTGATGGCAATGTTCAGGGTCATGCCGGTCTTGACTGAAGACTCCGACTCCAGCCGGTTCATCAGTTCCTGCAATTTCGGATCCAGCACGGTGCGGTCACCCATGAATCGGATGCGGATATTGCGGCTCTTGTAGTCAAAGCCTTTCAGCAGATATTCGCCAAACAGCCGCATGATGGCGTTGACCTCTTCCAGCGGGCGCTTCCAGTTCTCGGTAGAAAACGCATAGAAGTACACCGATGAAACTCCCAGCTCATCGCAGTAATCTGCAATATCGCTGAACACTTCCGCCCCTTTTTTGTGTCCTGCCGTGCGGGGCAGACCCCGGCTCTTCGCCCAGCGGCCATTACCATCCATGATGATGCCGATGGAAAGCCCCTCGGCAAATTCTTTCGGATGCGCCATTCTTTCCTCCCTGCAGCAGATGCCGCCTTCAACAAAAGTGCCGCGCACCACAGAAGTATAACTCCTCACCAGCGCACGGCACCTTGCGTTCTTTTTTTGACTTTATGCAGCCGATCAGACGGACATGATCTCCTTCTGTTTTTCTTCCACAGCGGCATCAATGTTCTTGATATACTTGTCGGTCAGCTTCTGGACATCCTCTTCCATGGTCTTCTGGCTGTCCTCGGTCAGCTCGCCGGTCTTCTTCATGGCCTTGGCCTTGTCCATCGCTTCGCGGCGGACGTTGCGCACAGCGACCTTTGCGTCCTCGCCCAGCTTGGAGACCTCCTTTGCCAGCTGCTTGCGGCGCTCCTCGGTGGGAGCCGGGAAGTTCAGGCGGATGGTGGAGCCATCATCGATGGGGTTGATGCCCACATCGCTGGCCATGATCGCCTTGCTGATGGCACGCAGCAGGGTGCGGTCCCACGGGGTGATGGTCAGGGTGCGAGCCTCGCTGACCGCTACGGAAGCCACCTGCTGAATGGGGGTGGGGGCACCGTAATAGTCCACGCTGACCTTATCCAGCACAGCGGGGTTTGCGCGGCCTGCGCGCACGGCGGCCAGCTCGCGGCCCAGATGCTCGACAGAATTCTTCATCTTGTCTTCGTAAACCTTGGTGTTGCTGCTCATTGTGGTAGTCTCCTGTTCCTTTTAATATGTTTTCAAGGCTGCGCAGCCATTGCCCGCCGCCTTTATTGTATGCAGTTCTGAGGTACGGGATGCCGTATCAGCCTTCGTACACCAGTGTGCCCACATTTTCGCCCTGCACGGCACGGGCAATGTTGTCCGGGTCAGCCAGATCAAACACGAGGATGGGCAGCTTATTGTCGCGGCACAGGGTCGCTGCAGTGCCGTCCATAACTGCCAGCTGATCCTCCAGCACCTTGGTAAAGGTGAGGGTATCGTATTTTTTTGCGTCCGGATACTTGTGGGGATCCTTATCATAAACGCCATCCACCATCGTAGCCTTGAACATCACATCGGCGCTCACCTCGACCGCACGCAGTGCAGTGGCCGTGTCGGTGGAGAAGAAGGGGTTTCCGGTGCCGCCGCCAAAGACAGCGATCTTGCCCTCGTCCATGGCGCGCAGAGCATCCTTGCGGGTAAAGGGCTGTGCCACCTGCGGCATGGTGATGGAAGTAAACACCTCGGTAGGCACACCCAGCTGCTCCAGCTTGTCGGAGACGGCCAGTGCGTTCATCACCGTTGCCAGCATACCGATCTTATCGGCCAGAGTGCGCTCCATTTTGCCGCTGGAACGTCCGCGCCAGAAGTTGCCGCCGCCGACCACGATGCCGATCTGAACCCCCAGTTCGTGAGCCTTTTTGACGCCGCCGCAGATCGCGTCCATGGTGGGCTCGTCAAAGCCCATGCCCTTTTCGCCGCCGAGAGCCTCACCGCTGATTTTGAGCAGAATGCGCTGATATTTCAATGCCATAATCCAAACACCACCTGGTTTTATTTTCCGTCGGGGCATAGCCCGGCATTTTTACTACAGTATATTCTACAATAAAACCCGCATAAAGTAAACAGGGAATCTGCGCGGAAATCCGGAAGCTTTTATGAACGGCTGCGCAGACCGCGCAGCAGCTGCTTCATTCCGGGCGGAATGCGGCGGCTTTCCACCGCTTTCTGGATGGCTTTGTTGTGGGTCCACAGATCCAGCCGCTTTTCTGTGAGCCACGGCAGCGCGGCATCCGGCTGTTTTGCCAGTGCCGTGGCAAAATACCATGCCCGCATCATATTGATATAGTATTCCGTGCTGCGCACATCGGCCACCCATTCCAGATATTCCGGCCGGAATGCATCATCCAGATAATAGCGCATCAGCATCTCCATGCCATAGCGCACGGTGTACACCTCGCCCGAATCCAGCCAGTGGCGAATGGGCACCAGCAGTTCCTTCTTGTGCTTTGCAAACACTTTAGGGCAAAAGCAGTCACAGGTGGCCCAGTTGTTGATATAGGGCAGGAACGCTTCCGTTTCAGTCAGCGCCCTGTCGTAGTCCCGGATGAGCTCAATCAGGAACGCGTGGAGGTTGTTCTCTTCGTAGTATCCATGCGGCAGGGCCTGTAAAAACATCTCTGCCTGCGCTGTGCCCGCGAGCTGTTTTGCCAGCCTGCGCAGAGCCGGAACGCGCACGCCAATCACCGTTTCCGGCGGCACGGTGGGCATCAACGCACTGTGAAAGGTGCGGTATGCTTCATCCCGCAGGGCAAACAGCTGCGCACGAATGATCTCTGCTTCCGGCTCCATCCTCTCTCCCTCCGTTCTTTTCTATTGTAGCAGAGCCGTATGGAAAAGCAAGGCCGTTCCGGCATTCTTTTCCGGTGCTTTAAGGAACATACAAAAATTGGGCTGGACATTTTCCCCGGAACATGTTATAATATCGTTCGTGAATGCGGGTATCGTACATCGGCTAGTATATCAGCCTTCCAAGCTGAGGAGGTGGGTTCGATTCCCATTACCCGCTCCATGCAGAAAGCACCGTGGTCTTCAAGGCCACGGTGCTTTTTTGTTTATCGATCCCACTTATCGCACAGGGCATTGATCTGGTCGGCAAACTTGGCAAGGTCTTTGTTTGCGCCGCCCTCATTGTGCTCGATGACCCGCAGCAGGCGCTTGCCTGCGCTGACCAGCCGCTGGAACACTGTCGCCGCACGGCTCTGGCCTTCGGACAGTCTGTGCTCGACCCGGGTCTTCGCCCCCTCCTGCAGGCAAACCGCGCCCTCTGCCCCGATGACCCACTGGGCACCATTGTAGGGTGCGCAGGCCGTGAAGCCCTCGCCGGTCAGCGTGTCAACAAAAATGTTCTCCACTTCGTCCTCACCGTGAATGACGAACACCCGTTTCGGCTTCTGTTCAAAGGAGTTCACCCAGCGAAGCAGACCCTCCCGATCTGCATGGCCGGACATCCCGGTCAACTGGCACAGCTCTGCCTGTACTTCGATCGGCTCTCCGAACAGTTTGACTGTGGTCGCCCCATCCAGCAGGGTACGTCCCAGCGTACCCACCGCCTGATAGCCCACAAACAGGATCGTGCACTCCGGCCTCCACAGGTTGTGCTTCAGGTGGTGGCGGATGCGGCCCGCTTCGCACATACCGCTGGCGGACAGGATGACCTTGGGCACCCGATCCGAGTTGATCATGCGGGACTCATCGCTGGTCACGCTGACCCGCAGCCCCGGGAACGCAATGGGGTCGATGCCCTGTGCCAGCAGAGCCCGGGTATCCTCATCAAAACAGTTCGGATCTGTATCCTTGAAGATCCGCGTTGCCTCAATTGCAAGCGGGCTGTCAATATACACCGGGAAGCACCCATGGCCTTTGACCAGCCCTTTTTCCTTGATCTCGCGGATAAAATAGAGCATCTCCTGCGTGCGGCCCACCGCAAAGCTGGGGATGACCACGTTGCCGCCCCGGTCGAAGGTGCGCTGCAGGATCTTCGCCAGCTCGTTCACGTAATCCGGTCTGGGGCCGTGGCTGCGGTCGCCATAGGTAGACTCCATAAATACATAATCCGCATCCCGGATGTAGGCCGGATCCTTGATGATGGGCTGATTCAGATTTCCGATATCGCCTGAGAATACCAGCTTCGTGGCAGTTTCGCCCTCGGTGATCCACAGCTCGATGCTGGCTGAGCCCAGCAGATGTCCCACATCCGTAAACCGGATCTCAATGCCCGGTGCCAGCTCCACGCGCCGCTCGTAATCCACCCCTGCAAACAGCTTCATCGCGGCTTCTGCATCCTGCACCGTATACATAGGTTCCACCGGCTCCGCGCCGGAACGTTTTCCCTTGCGGTTTTTCCACTCCGCCTCAAATTCCTGGATATGTGCCGAGTCCCGCAGCATGATGCCGCACAGCTCCACGGTCGGGTTGGTGGCGTAGATCCTGCCTTTGAAGCCGTTATGCACCAGCAGCGGCAGCATCCCGGTGTGGTCGATATGGGCATGGGTTGCCAGCACCCAGTCGATCTCGCCGGGTGCTACAGGGATGGGTTGATTTTCATAAACGTCTTTGCCCTGCTCCATACCGCAGTCGATCAAAAAACGCCGCCCGGCGGCTTCGATCAGAGTGCAGCTGCCCGTGACCTCATGGTTCGCGCCCAGAAATGTGATCTTCATGCAAAACACCTCCGGTTTTATCGCATTTTATGCAAACCTGCCCAGCAGGGCGGCGGGGAGTTTCCAAAGCAAATGATCCGGCGGGTGGGTCCCTGCTGCCGCAGGCAGTAGGGCGGGCAGTGGAATGTCTCGTTGCATTTGCGTGGAAAGCTCACCGGCGGCCTGCCATACAGGAGCTTTTTTCTCTGTGCCTCTAGTATAGCATATTCTAAAGGTACACGCCGCACAAATCGCAGAGCTTTTCTCGGGCATTCTGCCGAAAGCGCGAAAAATTTTTTATACAATCTTGACAAACCGCCCTGTTCTGTTATAAACTTAGGATTGTATGACGTTCGTTCGTATTTTATGAGTTTTGAATAATAGAGAGGTTGAATTTTATGGTTCGTAACGATTTGCGCAACGTTGCCATTATCGCTCACGTTGACCACGGCAAGACCACCCTGGTGGACGCAATGCTGCGTCAGAGCGGCGCGTTCCGCGACAATCAGGTCGTGGCTGAGCGCGTCATGGACAGCGGCGATATCGAGCGTGAGCGCGGCATCACCATTCTGGCCAAGAACTGCTCCTGCACCTACAAGGGCGTCAAGATCAACATCGTCGATACTCCGGGCCATGCCGACTTCGGCGGCGAGGTCGAGCGCGTGCTGAAGATGGTCAACGGTGTTCTGCTGCTGGTGGATGCTGCCGAGGGCTGCATGCCCCAGACCCGCTTCGTGCTGCAGAAGGCTCTGCAGCAGAACCTGAGCTTGGTGGTGGCCATCAACAAGATCGACCGCCCCGACGCACGCATCAAAGAAGTCATCGATGAGGTGCTGTACCTGCTGATGGATTTGGGTGCTACCGACGAGCAGCTGGACTGCCCCATGCTGTTCTGCTGCGGCCGTGACGGCACCGCCAGCCTCGACCCGGATGTGCCCGGCACCGATCTGATCCCCCTGTTCGACACCCTGCTGAGCACCATCAAGCCGCCCGAGGGTGATCCCGAGGCTCCCTTCCAGATGCTGGTATCCTCCGTGGACTACAATGATTTCGTGGGTCGTATCGGCATCGGCCGCATCCAGAACGGTGTCGCCAAGGTGGGCGAGGAAGTCGTCGTCTGCGACTGGCACAATCAGGATCTGAAGATGCGCGGCCGTCTGACCAAGCTGTACGATTTCCAGGCCAATGGCCGTCAGCCCTGCGATAACATCACCGCCGGCGATATCGTGGCATTCTCCGGCCTGCCCGACGTCACCATCGGCAACACCCTGTGCAGCCCCTCCAACGTGGAGCCGCTGCCCTTCGTGAAGATCAACGATCCTACTGTTGAGATGACCTTCTCGGTCAACGACAGCCCGCTGGCCGGCCGTGAGGGCAAGTATGTCACCAGCCGTCAGATCCGCGACCGTCTGCAGAAGGAGCTGCTGAAGGACGTGGCTCTGAAGGTAGAGGACTCTGCCACCACCGATTCCTTCCGTGTCATGGGCCGCGGCGAGATGCACTTGTCCATCCTGATCGAGACCATGCGCCGCGAAGGCTACGAGCTGCAGGTCTCTCCCCCGCACGTTCTGACCAAGGTCATCGACGGCAAGACCTATGAGCCTATGGAGCACGTTGTGATCGATGTGCCCACCCAGTATCAGGGCGCTGTCATGACCGGTCTGGGTCAGCGCAAGGCCATTCTGCAGCAGATGGAATCTCTGGGCACCGACCGTGTGCGTCTGGAGTTCCGTATGCCCAGCCGCGGCCTGTTCGGCTACCGCAACCAGTTCCTGACCGATACCCACGGCGAGGGCATCCTGAACCAGATCTTCGACGGCTACGACGTCTGGGCCGGCATGATCGCCAACCGTTCCACCGGCTCTCTGGTCAGCTTTGAGACCGGCGAGGCTGTCACCTACGGTCTGTTCAACGCACAGCAGCGCGGCACTCTGCTGGTGGGTGCCGGTGAGAAGGTCTACGAGGGCATGGTCATCGGCTACACCGCATCCGGCGAGGATGTGGACGTCAACGTCTGCAAGACCAAGCACCTGACCAACACCCGCGCTTCCGGCTCCGATGATGCTCTGCGGCTGATCCCCATCAGCAAGCTGAGTCTGGAGGGCTGCCTGGAGTTTCTGGCACAGGACGAGCTGCTGGAGGTCACCCCTGAGAACCTGCGCATCCGCAAGCAGATCCTGAACCACGAGCAGCGCATGAAGGCCAAGAGCAAGCTGAAGTAAGCATTTTATCCCTTTCATTCTATGGATCCCACCGCCCTGCAGGCGTCCCGTACGCCGCAGGGCGGTTTTGTTTTTGCTGAAAAATGACATTTTCTGAAAAAAGGGCTTGCAATACTGTCCCGGCTGAGGTATAATATTTCTCGCAGTCACATCTGTGATCTGCCTCTTTAGCTCAGTCGGTTAGAGCACCTGACTGTTAATCAGGGTGTCGCCTGTTCGAGTCAGGCAAGAGGCGCCATGAGAGCAATGTTTCTTTGGAAGCATTGCTCTTTTTTTGCGGGCAGACAGCACCTGCTAAGGCAGTTTTTCCGCAGGAAACTACACATCTTAATGTTTTCTTAAAATTTGACCACTTGAAGATGCTGTCACATTGTGGTATACTGCCTATGAGCTTTGGGAAATTCTATCTATTTTTCCAAAGCACGGCACACAGATCAAAGGGTAGGCGCTCCCTTCTTTTGATAGCAGCAGACCGGTGCTTTGCTCTGGTTTTTCGCAGGACAGAGCAAAGCATCGGTTCATGCGCTGCTGAAACGGACGCGGCTCTTTTCACACTGTCCAATCCGCAGTGCATCAGCCCGCTCCGGGCATGGGCATTGTTGTTTGAATAAATTTGTATATGATCAAAGGAAGCATCTATGCGTTATACCTACGTCCGGCAGCATGACACTACCGACTGTGCGGCTGCCTGCCTCGCAATGGTGTGCCTCCATTACAAAAAGGAAGTTACCATCACCCGCCTGCGCGATATGATGGGTACTGACCTGAAAGGCACGAATCTTGTCGGCCTGCAGAAGGCAGCCAATGAGCTTGGATTTACTACAGCGGCTGTCCGCGTGGATCGCGAGAATTTCCTGAGTGATTTTTCCCTGCCCTGCATTGCGCAGGTGATCACCGATCAGGGGCTGGCTCACTTTGTGGTCGTCTTCAAAAAGACCACCATCAAGGATGACGGTGAGCGCCGCAAGCACATGCTGAAGGAAGCCGAATCCGTCAAGGAAGACGAAAAGAACGGCAAGAAGCATAAGTGCAAGGATTACGTTGTCATCGGCGACCCCGGCACGGAGTTGAAAAAGATCAGTCTGGATGAGTTCTACAAGAACTTTACCGGCGTTCTGCTGCTGATGAACCCCACCTCGGAGTTCAAGGGCGGCAAGATCAAAAAAGGCGGCATGTTCAAGCGCTACATCGACCTGCTGCTGCCCCAGAAGAAGCTCTTCTTCTATGCGATCTTTGCATCTCTGATCACCACCGTTCTCGGCATCGCTTCGTCCATGTTCAACAAGATCCTGATGGATGAGGTTCTGCCGTACGGGCTCAACAATCTGCTGGTCACCCTGATCCTCGTGTTCAGTATGGTCAGCATCACCAATACATTGGTCGGCTTTGTGCGGCAGTGGGTGCTGATCCATCTGTCCATTAAGATCGACATCCCGCTGATGCTGGGTTACTTCGGGCATATCTTCCATCTGCCCATGAAGTTTTTTGCCACCCGCAAGACCGGTGATATCACCACCCGTTATTCGGATGCAAACACCATCAAATCCATCTTCACCAGCATTGCGCTGAGCCTGATCATGGATATCTCGATGGCCGTCATCACCGGCATTATCCTGTTCCGCATGAATGCCATGCTGTTCTCCATCTCCCTGTTCATGGCACTGGTCAGCATCCTGCTGGTGCTGATCTACAAGCAGCCTTACAAAAAGATCAATGAAGAGAGCATGGTGCAGTCTGCTGCACTGAACAGCCAGATGATCGAGAGCCTGCGCGGCATCGAGACGGTCAAGTGCAACGCCAACGAGGATACCGAGCTGCAAAACCTCGAGCGTGAGTACATCAAGAGCCTGAAGATCAGCCTGCGCTCCAGCAGGATCAGCACCACGCAGGGTCTGATCTCCTCCTTCATTTCTACCGGTTTCAGCATGCTGACCACCTATGTGGGCATCAGTCAGGTGCTGAACGGCGAGATGACGCTGGGCGGCTTCATGGCCTTCAGCACCCTGTCTTCCTACTTTACTTCTCCGCTGAGCAACCTGATCGGCCTGCAGATGCAGATTCAGGAAGCCAACATTTCCATGAAGCGTCTGACCGAGATCATGGATTATCCCTCTGAGCAGCAGGATGACAACGAGCACACCGATCTGGATAAGATCGAGGGCGATATCGAGTTCAAGGATGTCACCTTCCGCTACGGCAACCGCGCTCCTGCGCTGGATCATATCAGCTTCACCATCCCCGCCGGCAAAAAGGTGGCTCTGGTAGGCAGCAGCGGCAGCGGCAAGTCTACCATTACCAAGCTCCTGCTCAAATACTACGAGCCGGAGGACGGCGAGATCGACTTCAACGGTGTGAATCTGGACGAGTACACCAATGCCTCTGTGCGCCGCGCCATCTCCTATGTGCCGCAGAACATTGAGCTGTTCAGCAAAACCATTTATGACAACATCCGTGTTTCCCGCATGGACGCAACGCTGGACGAAGTCAAGGAAGCTGCCAAAAAGGCAGACGCCCACGACTTTATCCGTCATCTGCCCCTGCAGTACAACACGTATCTGGAAGAAGCCGGCAATGGCCTGTCCGGCGGCGAGAAGCAGCGCATCGCGCTGGCTCGTGCTTTCCTGAAAAATTCCAACCTCTACATTCTGGATGAGTCCACCAGCAATCTGGACTTCGCGACCGAAAACCTGATCTTCAACATGATCTACAACGAGCTCGCGGATCGTTCCATGCTGATCGTGGCGCACCGCCTGTCCACTGTCCGTGACTGTGACCTGATCCTCGTGATGGATCACGGCAAGATCGTGGAGCGCGGTACCCATGACGAGCTGCTGGCCAAAGAGGGCAAATACTACGAGCTGTGGAACATGCAGCAGGGTATCTTCCGCCGCAAGAAGGAAGAGGCCAAGCCCGTGGCTGCAGCTGTGGTGGAAGAGGATGACGACGGCGAGTCGATCACCTACTGATGGTGTAATCGGGGTGCGCACCCCGATCACATAAAGTGGCTTTTCTGCGGTTGCGCAGCCAAGGAGGAGCCGAAAAAATTGTTTTTTATCATTTGAAGGGAGTAATTCATTATGATGATGCCTGCAAACTTCTCTGCTGTTGCAGAAAACGAAATGACCTATGTTATCGGCGGTGGCCTGGTTGACGTCCTGGCTCCTGTCATGAAAGAGGAGAACTGGCAGAACATCGGCACCAACCTGATCAACATCGTTGGTAACTCTTACCTGAACAAGTTCGTTGGCGGTGCTCTGGCACACGTGTTCGCTGGCAACTATCGCGTTGGCGATAACTTCTCTGCTTGGGGCAAGAACATGGCAAATATTTGGGACAACAACTACCAGAAGGGCAAGGCTGACTGGGCTCTGGGCAACGCTCTGATGAACACCGGCCTGCAGGTCGTTGGCGCTCTGGCTGCTATCTACACTCTGGGCGACAAGAAGATCGGCCTTGACATCAACAAGAGTTTCGATCTGTCCAAGGCGGTCTAATTGAGAGTTGTCTCTCGATTGATGGTGTACACCAAAGCAGCTGTTAAGCTGGTTTGGTGACAATGCCTCGCTATGGTGTGCCCGGAGGCGTTTCGCCTTCGGGCACATTTTATTTTATAAGTCACCGTTACTTTTTTGTAAGTAATAGGTGATCGCGAGCGGAGAGCAGGTTTCTCTCTGTGCGGAGGTCTTTCTCCCCTTTCGCGATTGCCTATTACTCCTCACCCGAGGAAAAATCTGAAAGAATCAGGGGTATTTATCATGAACGAGATCAAAGTTGCCGAAAACAAGACCCTCAAGCTCACCAACGTGCTCTCCCGCGAGGTACGCGGCGATGAGATGGCCAACATGCCGCTGGTGCTCACCCAGATGCACAACTTCATCAAGAGCAACGGCGCACAGCCCATCGGCCCGCTGGTGCAGACCATCACCGTCACGCCGGAGCATGAGATGAAGATGTTCCTCATGCAGCAGGCCACCCAGTTTATCCCCCAGATGGAGCCGGGCTACCACATGGACGCTGTGCTGCGCGTGAAGAACTGCCTGTATGCCCACTACACCGGCCCCATGAACCAGAGCCAGCTGGCCAGCTCCAAGCTGCAGATCCATGCTTTTGAGAATGACCAGACCCTTACCGGCTCGATCTACACCATCTATGTCAGCACCGATGATGACGATGCCGTGATCGATGTCTTTATGGAGATCAAATAACTATGACGATGAATGTTCAGAACCTGTCTGACCTGCAGGATCGCCGCATCATGATGGAAAAAAAGCTGCCCCCTTACGGGTATGCTTTTGTCATTCTGGTCGGCATCTTCATACTGTTTCTTCTGGTGTGGAGCACAAAGACCAACCGCATCTATGTGAGCCAGAATGTCGGCACCGTGCAGGCCAGCAACAAGACCTATATCATGTCCAGCTACTCCGGCTCCATCACCGAGCTGTACATCTCCGAGGGCAGCTATGTCAACGAAGGGGATCTGGTGGCGCACATCAAGAGCACCGACATCGACATGCAGCAGGACAATCTGGAAAGCCAGCTCAAGATCTACCAGACCCAGCTGGATCAGTACAATAAGCTGCTGAAGTGCGTGCAGGACGACACCAACTACTTCAGTGAAACCGCCCCTGAGGATCAGCCTTACTATTATCAGTACGAGACCTACAAGAGTCAGGTTGCCCAGAAGACCTTTGACGCCACTGCCTATCAGTCTGCCGGCTACTCCGACACCCAGATCAAGACCCTGATGGAGCAGAGCCAGAGCGAGCTGGAAGCCCTGTATTACTCCACCATGCAGTCCATCTCGCAGAGCATCACCAGCGCGCAGAGCAACGTGGACAACATTCAGGCTCAGATCGACACCCTGAACACCGGTGCAAACGATTATTACATCTACGCACCCACCTCCGGTGTGATCCACATGGACAGCCCCTACAAAGAGGGCATGGTGCTGAGTGCCGGTTCTGCCCTTGCCACCGTGGCCAGCGAAAACGATGATCTGGAGATCGTTGCCATGGTCACCGTGAACGACCGCCCCCTGCTGCACGTGGGCGACCCCTGCAAGATCTCCATCACCGGCCTGTCGGAATACTCCTATGGCACCCTGACCGGCACAGTCACCTCCATCGACAGCGATGTGACTGCCAGCAGCAACAGCTCCTACTATAAGATGACCATCAAGCCCGACACCACGTATGTGGTCAGCCGCAGCGGCGATAAGGTGGATCTTTCCAACGGCATGAGCGTCACCGCCCGTGTGGAGTACGATCAGGTCACCTACTTCGAGTATGCAATGGAAGCTCTGGGCGTGCTGTTCCGCTAAGCCGTTCTGCCAGTTCTTCCGAAACACCCAAAGAGGTATACAAAACATGAAATCAACCGCAAAAAAACTGGCAGTCTGCGCTGCAGTGCTCTGCCTGCTGGCCAGCGGCACAGCCGTTTCGGCTGCAGCGGCCAGCCCGCTGACTGCGCTGAGCAAGGTCTCTCTGCCGTGGAGTCAGGATGTGGCAGCCGAGAGCATCGAGACCGGCAGCTACGCCTCCAACATGCTGCTGGGTTCTACGCAGCAGCTGTCCCCCACGGTGCGCCCCTGGAACTCCACCGACTCGGTGGTCTATATCTCGGACGATACTTCCATCCTGACCGTCAGCAACACCGGTCTGGTTCAGGCTGTGGGCGTGGGCACTACCCGCATCACTGCCGCAGCCGGCAACCAGATCTGCGCCTACACCATTGCTGTCTCCATGGATTCTTCCATGATCGTTACCGAGATGGATCTTTCGCTCAGCTCCAACACCATCTATGTGGGCAATTCGGTTTCGGCACAGCTGCAGGTGCGCCCCACCTCTGCTTCAAATTATGCAACGGTCACTTTGACCTCTTCCAACGAAAAGGTCGCTACCGTCAATAACTTCGGCCGCGTCACCGGCATCGCGCCCGGCACCGCCACCATCACCGCCACCTGCGGTTCGGTCACTGCGACCACCACGGTCACCGTCATCAGCATCCCCTCCACCGAGACCGGCAGCGCTGCCGTTTCTTCCGGCTCCAACAGCGGGCAGGTGGTCACGGTCAACCCTTCTTACGTGGTGCTGAAACCCGGCTCCACCCGCACACTTTCTGCAAAGGCATCGCCTTCTTCTGCATCCCAGAAGTTCACCTACAAATCTGCCAACAGCAATATTGCTACGGTCAGCCCCACGGGTGTGATCACCGCTGTGGGCACCGGCGCAACCTCCATTACTGTCTCCAACGGCAAGGCTTCTGCCATGGTCACGGTGATCGTCAACCGCACTGCATCGGATCCCTCTGACAGCGCCAGCACCGGCAGTGATGCAGCGAACGACAATGATCCCGCTGTTGAGATGGATCCCATCGTAAAGGCCATTCAGGACAGTGAAGACGACGAGATCGTTTTCAACCAGAGCGAAGTCCCCGTTGTGACCAGTGACATCCTCAACGCCCTGCGCACTACCGGCAAGACCCTGTGCGTGGTGGGCAGCGGCTACACCATGCAGGTAGCCGGCAGCGACGTCCGCAGCACGACCAGCGAGCTGGACACCGCCCTGACCCTGACCGAGACCGATCAGGGCATTGAGTTTGAGCTGGACAAAGGCCATTCGCTGCCCTGCTCCGTGCGCATCGATCTGGATGTGAGCACCTACTCCCGCCTGTACCTGTACAACACCGTTTCGGGCAAGTGGCAGTACCTGAACAGCTATACCGACGGCATCATCACCGCCGACACGGCAGGCCGCTATCTGCTGACCAATGAGAACCTGAAGTTTGCCAATATCAACTGGTCCTTCTTCATTGCCGGCGGCGTTGTGGTGGTCATCATCGGTGTCGTTTACATCGTGCTGAAAAAGCGCTACTGGTTCTGGTAAATCATCTTCCCCGCCCATACAAAAGCCCCGCTTCTGAAAATGCAGAAGCGGGGCTTTTTATGCCTTTCCGGCCTTACAGCGGCGTCATTCCACCGTTACGCTCTTTGCCAGATTGCGGGGTTTATCCACGTCACAGCCGCGCAGGACGGCCATATAATAGGCAAACAGCTGCAGCGGCACAATGAGCTGCAGCGGCATCAGGATATCATCGAATGCATCCAGACGGATCACGGCTTCGGCCACGCCGTCCGGCACCACAGCGTCTTTTGTGGTAAACAGCAGCACCCGCGCACCGCGGCTGCGGGTCTCCTTGGCATTGGAAATGGTCTTTTCGTAGACCTTTTTCTGGGTGGCAAGCGCGATCACCGGCACACCGTCGGTGATCAGGCTGATGGTTCCGTGCTTCAGCTCGCCTGCAGCATAGGCATCCGAATGCACATAGCTGATCTCCTTGAGCTTCAGGCTGCCCTCCAGTGAAAGGGCATAGTCGAATCCGCGCCCGATGAAGAAGCAGCTTTGCGTATTTACAAAACGGCTGGCGAGGTACTTGATCTGCTCGCAGTCTGCCAGACGGCGCTTGACAAGCTCCGGAGCACGCAGCAACTGCGCCGTGCAGCGGCGGGTCTCCGCCTCACTCAGCCTGCCGCGGGCATAGGCCAGCCGCAGTGCAAACAGATACAGCACACACATCTGCACCATATAGGCCTTGGTGGACGCCACAGCGATTTCCGGGCCTGCATAGGTGTACATCACGTAGTCTGCCGCGCGGGCAATGGAGCTGCCCACCACGTTCACGATCGCCAGCACCGGCACGCCCCGGCTTTTGGCCAGCCTGAGGGCGGCCAGCGTGTCGCTGGTCTCGCCGGACTGGCTGATGATGATCACCAGATCGTTTTGCTGCAGGATCGGGTCACGGTAGCGGAACTCGCTGGCGATCTCCACCTCTGCAGGCACACGCGCCAGCGTTTCAATGGCAGATTTGCCCACCATTCCGGCGTGCATGGCCGTGCCGCAGGCCACGAGATGGATGGTGCCGATGTTCCGCAGCACCTCATCGGTCAGCTCTGGGATGCGCAGCACCGGCAGACCATCCTCCACGCGGGGACTGACCGTTGCCGTGATGGCAGCCGGCTGCTCGTTGATCTCCTTGAGCATAAAGTGGGGGTATCCGCCTTTTTCGGCCGCCTCCATGTCCCAGTCTGCCGTCAGAGCTTCGCGCTCCACCGGCTCGCCGAACTCATTGTAGAACCGGATGCCCTCCGCCGTGCAGACAGCCAGATCGCCTTCTTCCAGCACGCTGTAGCGGCGGGTATACTTGAGCAGTGCCGGAATATCCGATGCCACAAAGTTTTCGCCCTCGCCCCAGCCGACGATCAGCGGGCTTTCCCGCCTGACCGCAAAAATGGTGTCGGGGTAATCCCTGAACAACACCGCCAGCGCATAGCTGCCGCGCACCTTGACAAGTGCCTGCTGCAGTGCCTTGAGCGGATCGCCGGCATAACAGCTGTCGATCAGTTTTACCAGCACCTCCGTGTCCGTCTCGCTCTGGAAGGTGTACCCTTTTGCGATCAGCCGCTGCTTGAGCAGGCCATAATTCTCAATGATGCCGTTGTGAACGATGCTCACGCGAGGGGTGGAATGCGGGTGGCTGTTTACATCACTGGGCTCTCCGTGGGTCGCCCAGCGGGTGTGTCCGATGCCGCAGAAGCTCTGCGCCAGCTGCTGCGCAGCCAGCTTCTCCCGCAGAGCTGCCAGCCGTCCCTTGGTTTTGACCACGCGGATGCCGCCGTCCAGCGCAAGCGCCACCCCTGCAGAATCGTATCCGCGATACTCCAGCTTCTCCAACCCGTCCAGCAGCACATCCTCTGCGCTGCGCTTACCGACATAACCAACAATGCCGCACATACAAAACACCTCCATACCGACTGCTTCGCGCAAAAAGGCGCAGAAAACACAGTCAGCTTCTGTTATCAGTTTATGTTCTTGTATGGCTTTCTTTGAAGGGATCTGTTGCGGTATCGCTGCCGTTTTTTGCCCTTCTCTGCGGCTGGTCTAGCCCTCAGCCGGAGAAACATCCGCCGAATCTTTCGATGATTCCTCTCCTCGTCACCCTCGCGGCTGTCACCCGCGTGGCCCGGCGCTTTGTGTCACCTGATTTGTCTGCCTCTCCCCTTTCAATGCCTCATTATAGCACAAAGGCTGGCTCAATGCCAGCCCAGAGTTTTATGCAGTTTCGGCTGCCACACCAACCGGTACAGCATCAGCATATTGTGCAGTGCCCGGTCGTACAGCAGAAACGCCACATTGCCCATCGCCAGTGTCGCTAGCGAGGCAGCAATGGCCGTGGCGCGCAGCTCCTGTGAGATGCTGCCTGCCGGCACCAGCAGAAACACCAGCCCATACATAGCCAGCACCGCGCCATTGCACAGCAACAGCTTGCACACTGCCCGCAGAAATGCCGGACGGATGCGCTCGAACCATGGCTTTACCAGCGGATAGTACCCCAGCAGGAACACAAAGATCAGCGCCACCTCCTTATCCGGCACAAACAGCAGCGCCAGCAGGCTCACTGCCGCATACGCTGTAAACGCCATCGTACGGCCGCACTCCACGCACACCGTTGCGACGAGGAAACCTGCAATTGCAGGTGCGATAAACATGGCAATGGGGATCACTGCTCCCAGCAGCATCAGTGCAACACACAGTGCCGCCACAATGCCGCAGTAAGACATGCTCCAGCTTTTTCGCTGCTGCTTTTTCATGGGATCTCCCAGTTCTCCTTTTCTGCGCCAGCCTCCAGAGGGTCTACCGCGTGGTGCAGCCCCAGAAGCATGATGTTATCCAGCAGGCTGCGGTTCAGCTTGATATCCAGCATCCTGTACACTCGCATCAGGTCGTTTGCCGCCGCCAGCGCCTGACGGCGGGCATTCTCCACCGCAGCAGCCTGCCCATTCAGTTCATTTGCCACAAACACGTTATAGCGTTTTCTGCGGCGGTCCGTCTCAAACCTCTCCGCCTTATCCTGCAGATAGAAAATGCGTCCGATCCCACTGCCGATGGCCCACATTCTCTGGCGCTGGTCGGCGTCGCTTGTGGCAAGGGTGGAATAAAGCGCGCCATAGACATTGCTCATCGGCTCTGCCGCCAGCGTATAGTTGCGGGCGCTGAGGTTCATCTGCACCACCGCCTGCTCCCGCTCCTGACAAAACAGCCGCTCCAGCGCAGGGTTCTGCTGCACCGCCCGCTCATAGCTGCGACGCAGAAAGAGCCGGTCAACCGCACGCTGCACCTTTCTGGGCAGATCCAGTTCGCTGTACTTTCGATCCTGCAGGTTGTGCCAGCCAAGCAGCACCTCGACCTGCGCCGCCAGCCGGATGCCCTGCGTCTGGCACATGAGCCTGCGCCACATCAGCGTCCCGGGCACACGCTTGCGCTGACAGGTCGCCTCGCGCCCCGCCAGACTATCGGAGAAGATCGCGAACAGTACGCCGTTCGTGCGCAGCAGATGGCAGGCATAAAAGCCGTACTCTTCATAGAGCTGCCGCCGCACGCCCCGCAGATAGCGCAGATAGATGTTATAGTCCCGGATCGTCATCTCGGGCAGATATGGCCGCATTCTTCCGTTCATGTGTCCATGGTTCCTTTCTGCTCTGCGGTACACCGCCAGCCTGATAATAAAGCTAGTATAATCTATTTTTCTTTCGGGTTCAACCATCCTTTGTAAAAAGACGATGAATTTGTATCACCTTTGCCCTGCCGTTTTGAAATTCTCAGCCGAAACCTTCTGTCCTTGCGTCTATTTTGCCGCCTCGGCAGTGCTTTTGTTTGTCCTGACTTTTCCCGGTAATTTCAGGTCTGCAAGCAAAAAGCCGCACCGGGCAGTTCCGGTGCGGCAGGCTGCATTCATGGGATCACTTGTTTTTTTCAAAACGGCCGGGATTGGTGCGCTTGCCATCGAAGCCGGACTTCGGCATCGGCTTTGCAGTGTGCTCAAACTTCGGCGCATTGTAGTACATATACAGCTGGCAGGGGATCATGCCGTTATACATCTTGCGGCGTTTGTTGGCACGCTTGCCGTAGTGCGACTCAAAATCCATATCAGCCGTGATGGCGTACACGCCCGCACAGGGGTGTGCTTCCATCTGGCGTCCCAGCGTGCGAGCCAGCTTTGCAGCCCCCTCAATAGTGCTCATACGCTCACCGTAAGGGGGGTTTGTCAGCACGATGGCCTCCTGCTTCGCAGCAAAATCAGCCACATCCGCCACCTCAAAACGACAGCGCTTTTCCACGCCGGCCAGCTTGGCATTGGCATTGGCCAGTGCCACAGCGGCAGGGTCGATATCATAACCGACAGCCTCAAAGCCCACGTCCAGCTTGGACTCTGCCAAAGCCTTCTGACGCTGCTCTGCCCAGATCGCTGCAGGAACAAAGCTGTAGCGCTCCGCAGCAAAGCGGCGCTTCAGACCCGGCGCGATATTCATAGCCTTCTGGGCGGCCTCGATCAGCAGCGTGCCGCTGCCGCAAAAAGGATCCTCCACCAGACTGTCGCGGCGCACACGCCCCAGATCTGCAATGGTTGCAGCCAATGTCTCGCGGATGGGTGCTTCCATGGCATTGCGGCGGTACCCGCGCTTGTGCAGACCGTCGCCGGTGGTGTCCAGCATGATCTCACACTGATCCTTGCGCAGCATAAAGCGGATCTTGTACTCCGCGCCGGTCTCAGGCAGCACCGCGGTATGATGCTTTGCCATCAGGCGCTTGACCACGGCCTTTTTGATGATGCTCTGGCAGGCAGGCACACTGGAAAGCTGGCTGTTCAGAGAAGAACCTGTGACCGGGAAAGCAGCATCCGCGGGCAGCAGCTCTTCCCACGGGATATCATACACGCCGTCAAACAGGTCGTCAAAAGTGACCGCCCTGTAGCGAGCCAGCAGCAGCATCACGCGCTCCACGGTGCGCAGGTTCAGATTGGCTGCCGCGATCATCTCTGCACCGCCGGCAAAACTCAGGCGGCCGTCCTCCACGCGGATGTTCTCAGCGCCGATGCGGGTCAGCTCAAATTTTGCGGTGGACTCGCACCCGAAAAAGCAGGGCACGATCAGTTCAAATTTTGCGGGCATTGTAGTTCCTTTCTGTTTCAGCGAAAAAACAGACCTGCCCGATCGATGACAGGTCTGCTCCATGATTTTTGATCGGGTTGTGCAGAAACTCTCTGCAAGGCTCAGCGGCGTCCGCCGCGGCTGCGGGGTGCATAGCCGCCGCCACGGCGGTTGTTTGTCTCATGGTCGAGGTCGGCCATCTTCTCTTCGCTCTGGCTCTTGAAACGGCTCATCATGTCCTCAAAGCTCATGTTGTCGGAACGGACAGGTGCCTTGGGCTGCCATACACGAGGTGCTGCATCCCGCGCAGAGCCACGGCCGCCTTCCCGCGGGGGACGGCCTGTGCCGCGCCCGGCACCAAACGACCCGCCGTGTGCGTTCTCATTACGCGGAGCACCCGGACGAGTGCCATAGCCAGCCTTCGCAGGGCGCGGAGGAGGCGGCAGCAGACGCTTCATGGACAGTGCGATCTTACCATCCGGTGCAACATTGATGACCTGCACCTTGACGACATCGCCATCGTGTACGACCGCCGCAATGTCCTGCACGAACTCGTTGGACACCTCGGAAATATGGACCATGCCGATGCGGCCTTCCGGCAGCGCCACAAATGCGCCAAACGGCTTTACACCGGTGACACGACCCTCAAATACGTTCCCTACCTCAATTGCCAAAACTCAATACTCCTTGTTTTCCTAATAATACCCGCCGCTCAGTTGCCCGTAACATCCACAAAGATGCGTTCATTGGGTGCAGCGTAATTGTAAGAATCCCGCGCGACCCACTCGGTGATCTGATCTGCATTGCCGCTGAGAATGCGCTGCATCTCTTCATTTTCGGTCTTCTGCTGGGCGATCTGCTCGTTCAGTGTTTCCAGCTCCGCACGCTTGGAGCTGATCGTGACCTGATTGGAGATATAAGCCGCCAGCATGCTCAGCAGCAGCAATGCAAAAAACAGGCGCACGATCGTTTTCCAGACCACTTTTCTCTTATTTTTTCTGCGGCCTCTCGCTGCCATCGTATTTCCGCCTCCACTGTACATCGGCTCTCACTTTGATATGTTAGAATTATACAACAACCGCTGCCGGTTTTGCAAGTTCTTTTTACGTTTTTTTGCGGTTCTTTTTGCGTCCCGGCGTCGTTTGTGCGCTTCTCTGTGTCCTTTCCAGCTCTGTGCTGCAGGCTGCAGCGCGCAGACCCGCAGCAGGCGCCCCGGCAGACAGGCCATACGCCAAAGCAGCCTGCCTGCAGTGCGCAGCGGGACGCTCAGCACAAAAGCCGCCGCCCCTGCTCCCGCAAAGGCCGCCACCACCATGTACCAGCGCAGCACCCCGGCGCTGCTCTGCCCCGCCGCATAACTTTGCACGGCGGCCACTGTCGCCCCCACCCACAGCACGTCCGGCACAAAGGATGCGCGGCCTTTTGCCGGAAAAACCGCCCGCACTGCGCCTGTGCAGGCTCCGAGCACTACACAGGCCGCCATCTCCTGCACCAGCGCCGAAGGCGGCAGAACCGGGATCATCGCAGCAGACGGCGCAGAAAGCCGCCCGACGGGGCGCTGGCCGTATACTCCAGCGCATCAATGCGTCCGGTGAACCTCGCTTCGCCGGTCTCCAGATCAAGTTCGGTCATGTTCAACTGCGCTCCGGCAAGATGCAGCGTGCCCTTGCCGGTTTCGATGGCAGCGCTTTCTGCATTGCAGTGGAGCACCTTCTGCACGCCCGTCACCGTCAGGCGGGTGCGGCTTTCCAGGATCAGGTCGTGGGGCACGGCGGGCTGCATGGTGGACTTTTCCTGCATGGATTCTCTCCCCTTTTCTGCTGCATCCTATGCATCGGGCAGGGGCTTTTATGCCGGTATGCCTTTACTCCGAGATGATCTCGTACATCTCGCGGGCTACATCCTTGGTGCGGGGCTCTACATCCGAGAGCACACGCACCTTGATGGGGCGGTTGCCGAAGGTGACTTCGATCATGTCACCCGCCTTGACGGCCTGACTTGCCTTGGCGACCTTGCCGTTGATGAGGATGCGGCCTGCATCGGCCACCTCGTTTGCCACGGTGCGGCGCTTGATCAGGCGCGAGACCTTGAGATATTTATCCAGACGCATGGATCTTCCTCCTATCCATCACAAAAAATGCCGCCGCACCCTTTTGCAGGCAGCGGCGGCAGAACAGACTCAGTTTACAGAGTGTCCTTCAGGGACTTGCCGGGCTTGAACACGATGCTGCGGGAAGCAGCGATGGTGATGGGCTCACGGGTGCGGGGGTTGATGCCCTGACGCTCAGCACGCTCGCGGACCTCGAAGGTGCCAAAGCCGGAGATGGTGATCTTTTCACCCTCTGCCATGGCCTTGCTCAGCGCACCAAACACAGCATTGATCGCCTGCTCAGCGTCCTTCTTGCTCATTTCGGTGTTCGCAGCAACCTGTGCGATCAGATCGGTCTTCGTCATAAAAATACCCTCCAGATTTGTTATTCAGTGTTCTCTGTCATTTCGGTTCTCTATCAGAGCAGGTCGCAAGACCTGAATACCGCTCATGATTCCTGTTTTTTCTGCTTTTCGCAGAAGCGTTTGGATGCAAAGGTCAGTGCCTCTTCGGCGTCCACACCGGCCAGCCGCATGGCATTGGCCGCTGCAAACAGCAGCTCCCCTGCCGCATCCGCATCGGGCGTTTCGTTCCAGCGCTCCACTGCCTCCTGCAGCGTCTGCTGTGCTCCGGCCTCGTCCACCCGGGCAGCATCGCAGCGGGCGGCGCGCTTCTGCAGCTTCTGAGCGCGCATCAGCGCAGGCAGGGTAATCGGCACCGTATCCAGCTCATCCGCCAGAGTGGTGCGTCCCTTTTCCTTATTTTTGAGCGCATCCCAGCCGTTTATACCGGCATTTTCCGCTGCAGAGGATGCAAAGATCTTCGGGTGGCGGAACACCAGCTTCTCGCATACCTCACGGCAGACGTCCTCAAAGGTAAAGCGGCCGCGCTCTTCTTCCATCACGGCATGGAAAGCCACCTGCATCAGCACATCGCCCAGTTCTTCCCGCATCATCTCCGGGTCGTCTGCATCGATGGCCTCCAGTGCCTCACAGGTCTCCTCCAGAAAATTCTTCCGGATGGAGGCATGGGTCTGCACCTTATCCCATGGGCAGCCGTTTTCCGGGTCGCGCAGGATGCGCAAAACCTCCAGAAGCTGTTCCGCCGTATAGGGTGCACAGGGCGACCAGTCCAGCATAGGGGCTCACCTACCTTACCAAAGATACAGCATATTGTACCGCATCTTTCACAGTTTTGCAAGGAAAAGCCGCAAATTCCGGCATATTTGCTTCCATTTTCAGCATTTTGTGTTTTTGTTTCCACAAAAACAGGACGGAGCCCTGCGGGGAGCGCCGTCCTGCTGCGGGATCGATCGGGTTACAGCTGTGCACCGCACTTATTGCAGAACAGTGCTTCCTTCGAGACGGGTGCACCGCACTGCGGGCAGGTCCTGTGCTCCTCGGGTGCATTTTCAGCTGCAGGAGTTTCCGGCTCAGCAGCAGGCTCATCCTCATGGACGACATCGTCCACCTCGGCGGCTTCTACCGGGGTCAGGGATGCCTTCAGTCGGGTGATCTCCTGCTCGATGGTATCGATCATCTCGATATACTTATCCACCAGCGGCTGGTTTTCTTCCTTGCCCTTGGCCAGACTATAAACCAGTGCACCCAGCTGACGCTGTGCCTTGAGCAGTTTGCCCTGCTCGCTGACGATCATTGCCTGCGTCTTACCCTTTTCGGCCAGATCCATCGCGGCATTTTTGCCTTTTTCAGCGTATTCCAGACCCATTTCCTTGATCTTGTTGAAATCCATAAAAGACACCTCTCTTATATTTCGGCGTGCTCCCTCCGAGCGTTTCGTGGATACTACCCACATTATAGCGCACCATCCACTGCTTTGCAACGAACACGCCGCAGTTTTTACAGATTCGTGCCCGTTTGGAAACATTTTTTTCGCATTTTTCACACTTTTGCGGTCTTGTCTGCCGCCCCGCCGTAAAATTCGCGCAGCATGCTGTCAGCAGGCAGCAGTCCCAGATCCAGCGGTGCCACATGCTCAAAGCGGCGGGCAGTTTCGTCCCACAGCTCTGCATTGTGCCCTTCCAGTGTAAACTGACTGCGCACCACACCCAGAAGGCGGGAGATCAGCCCCAGCTCATAGGTGAAGGAGGTATCCAGCAAAAAGTCAGCCGTGGTCTTGAACCCCTTGATGTAGCGGGTCTCGCCATCCAGCACCCTGTCCCACATCGCGAGGGTCTTTTCCGGGCTGCGTCCGCGGGTAGCAGCATCGCGCAGCGTGCGGCGGCACAGGCGGATATCCTGCGTATTGATGACCCTCCGGCCATCGATGCAGTATTCTTCCCGCAGGCCGGCATAGATCCGATAAATGTCGTCTCCCTTCACAAGGCCGGTAAGCTCCGGGTTCAGGGCATGGATGCCTTCCACAAGGCAGACGCCGCCCTGCAGGTCGATGGGCTCTGCCTCGTCCGAACGCTTTTCGGCGCTGAAATCGTAGATCGGCAAAATCGTCTTTCCTGTTTCGCTGAGCTCCCGCAGACACTGCTTGATGAGAGGCAGATCCAGTGTGTCCGGATTTTCGTAGTCCAGCGTGCCATCCGGCAGACGCGGATAAAACTCTGCACCCTTGAAAAAGTTATCCAGACTGATGACCTGCGCAGGGGTGCCGTGCTTGACCAGCGCTTTGGCGATGCAGTGAGCACTGGTGGTTTTTCCGCTGGCAGACGGGCCGGTGAGCATGACGATCTTTGCGCCGGAAAGCCGGATCTTTTCGGCAGCGTAGTCCACCCGCTGGGCATAGCTGCGCTCGCTCAGGTCAGCCAGAGCCGCCGGGCTGCGAGCCGCCACATTATACAGATCAATTTCAACCAACCGTTTCGGGACCCAGATCGTGATCATAAAAATCAGCCACTCCTTTTTTCCGTTCCAGCACCTCCGCAAACCGCTGGATATACTCGTTCGGATACTTAAAGTTAAAGATGCGCTGCATCCGTTTTCCGCCGTCGGCCACCAGCTTGGTGCTGCCGCCTGCACCGGCGGAGAGGATGGTCTGGACTTCCTCCATGATATAGATGTTGTAGTATCCCTCGTGCCCCGGTTTGCACCAACCTACATTTTCCAGATTCTGCAGGGTGTTTTTCTGGCGGTAAAGATAATAGGGGCGATAGCCCGCCTCCGCCAGCAAATGGCACTTTTCCAACATAGCAGCCACATCCGCATAATCGTTTTCCCTCTGATCCTCAATGACGATGCGGGATGCACGCTTGAGGGTCAGGGTGTGGACGGTGATGTTCTCCGGATCCAGTGCAATGGCCTGCCGCAGGCTGCGCTCGAAGCTCTCCACCGTGTCGCCGGGCAGGCCTGCGATCAGATCCATGTTGATATCGTCATGGCCGGCTCTGCGGGCTTGGGCATAGCAATCCAGAATGTCCTGCGCCGAGTGCTTGCGGCCGATGCCGGCCAGCACCTCGTCCGAGAAGGTCTGGGGGTTGATGGAGATCCGGGTAGCGCCGTATTCCTTGATGACCGCCAGTTTCTCGGCATCGGTGCAGTCCGGACGTCCGGCTTCCACCGTATATTCTACGACCTTTGAGAGGTCAAAATTCGCCCGCACAGTGCCCATCAGCTGGCGCAGCTGATCTGCCGAAAGGCTGGTGGGCGTACCGCCGCCGATGTAGATGCTGCAAAGGCTCAGTCCCGCTTTTTCAGCCTGCAAGCGGATCTCTTCCACTTCTTTGCACAGGCAGTCCACGTAAGGCTGAACCATCCTGCGGTCACGATCCAGATTGCAGCTGACAAAGCTGCAGTAGCTGCACCGGGACGGGCAGAACGGGATGCCGAGATACAGGCTGTAGGTCCTGGGCTCACTGCCTGCCTTCAGGATGGGCTCCTGCAGATCTGCAATGGCCTTGGCCATCTGGTATTTCTGCTGTGAGCAGTCGAACCGATCCAGAAAAAAGCGGTCGATCTCCGCTTCCGTCCAGCCTGCGGCACGTTTGTCGTGGATGAGCCGTACCGGGCGCACGCCGGTCATCTTGCCCCAGGGCGGGCGGATGCCCGTCCACTCTCGCAGCAGATCATAGGTCAGGCTGGCAAGCGAAAACTCCGGAGTCTCGCCGCCCTGCCCTGCAGGCAGCGGAGCGCACTTTTCAGCGCTTTTGCCGCCCTGCCGCACCCATGCGTGCAGGCCATCCTGCGTTTTTTCTGCCCAGACGCAGTCCTCGGCGTCCTCCGGCGGGGTAAGGGTAAGCGGTGCCATGGGGTAAAACAGGCGTACCAGATGCTCCACCTCATACCCGGAGGGCAGACCGGTAATATAGATCTTCATGTTTTTCACTCGTTTTCGTTAAAATTCAGCGTTGCCGCGCAGGGCGCTGCGGATAAAATAGTTGTTGTCCAGTTCCTCGCCGAAGGTGGAAAATTCGCCATGGCCGGGCAGCACCTGTGCCTCCCGGGGGATGGGCAGTTTTGCCAGCTTGCGCAGACTTTCGCTCATTTGTGCGTCGCTGCCTCCCTCAAGATCGGTGCGTCCGATGCTGCCGGTAAACAGCGTGTCGCCGCAGAAGAGATAATTTTCACACAGCAGCACCACACTGCCCGGGGTATGACCGGGGGTATGCCAGACCGTAAAGTGCAGCTCGTCCACTGTGATCGTCTCCCCTTCCGCGTAACCGCAGTCTGCCGCTTTCAGCGGATACATACGGTCGCCGGCAAGATCAGCGGCTTCACAATAGAGCTTCGCGTTCCACTCGCTGCGCAGAGCCTCGGCACTCCCCACATGGTCATAGTGGCCGTGGGTGCACAAAATAACGGTGAGAGGCACATGATGCTCTTTCAAAATTCGATCGTAGGTCTGTGCATCTGCCGCAGGGTCAATGATGACCGCATGGCCTGCGTCCGAGATGAGCAGAAAGGTATTGGTATACAGCGGTGTCGCACCCGGGATATGAAAAGCCTGCATAGCGTTACTCCTTTTTCTTCCACTCGTCGGTGTCGATGATGATGGTGCAGGGGCCTTCGTTGACCAGCGACACCTGCATCTCAGCACCGAACTCTCCGTGCCGGATCTCCTTCAGACCCTGCTTCTCCATCTCTGCAAGAAACAGCTCGTAGGCTTCCACCGAAAGGGGCGGCTTTGCCGCCTTGATAAAGCTGGGACGGTAGCCTTTTTTCGTATCCCCGTAGAGGGTGAACTGGCTCACAACCAGTGCGGAATAGCCCAGGTCTTTTGCGCTGAGATTCAGCTTGCCCTCATCATCCGGGAAAATGCGCAGCCCCGCGCATTTATCGGCCAACTTGGGTACGATGTCCAGACTGTCGGTGTCCTTGACGCCCAGCAGGATCACAAGTCCAGGCCCGATGGCACGGGGTTTGCCCCCGTTGACCCTCACACTGGCAGAAGAAACTGCCTGAATGACTGCACGCATGTTTTAGCTCCTTGTTACTTTGAGCACATCCTTCACCTTGGAAAGTCTTGCGACCACGCGGTTCAGGTGCTCGGTATTGTTGATGCCGATGGTCAGGCTGACCATCGCGCAGCCGTTTTCCACCTGCCGGGCGTTCACCGCATAGATGGGCACCCGGATATCTGCCAGCGCTGCCAGCACGTCCTGCAAAAGCTCGTTGCGGTTCAGCGCGATGATCTCCAGACCAGCCTTGTAGCTGTCCTTGACGCTGTCTGCCCAATAGGCCTTGACCCAGCGGGGGGCATTGGCAGGGTCTCTCATGCTGGAGATGGCATTGGCACAGCTCTGCTTGTGGATGGACACACCAAAGCCTCGGGTGATAAAGCCCACGATGGGGTCTCCGGGCAGCGGGCTGCAGCACTTGGCAAACTTGATGGGGGTGTTGTCGAAGCCTTCCACCACCACGCCGTCGGTGGCGTGCACGCGGCTCAGGTCGACCTTGGGCAGGTCATCTTCCGGCTTGTCCTCAGCTGCCTTGAGCTTCTGCCACTCTTCTTTGAGCTTTGGCAGGCAGTTGGCAATGGTCATGCCGCCGTAGCCGATGGCCGCATACAGCTCTTCGGCGTTGTTCTGGCGCAGACGCCGGCAGCAGCTCTCAATAAAGCTGTCCAGCTGGTCATCCGGAATGATGATCATCTCGCGGCGCAGCTCACGGGCAAGCGCATCACGCCCCTGCGTGATATTTTCTTCGCGGCGCATCTTCTTGAACCAGTTGCGGATCTTGCTTTTTGCCTCGCTGGTGCGCACGATCTTGAGCCAGTCGCGGCTGGGTCCCTTGTCTGCCGGGCCGAGAATGACCTCGATGATCTCACCGGTGGAAACGATATGGTCGATGGGCACCATCCGGTTGTTGACCTTGCAGCCCACCATGCGGTTGCCCACCGCCGAATGGATGGCATAGGCAAAATCGATGCAGGTGGCACCGGTGGGCAGGTTGATGACGTCGCCCTTGGGCGTAAACGCAAACACCTCCTCAGGCAGCAGGTCGCTCTTCAGATCATGCAGCAGGTTGCCGGAATCCTCGCTGACACGCTGGTTTTCCAGCAGCTGACTGACCCATGCCAGACGCTCATCCAGCTTATCGTGACCATCCAGACCTTCCTTATATTTCCAGTGGGCGGCCACGCCGTACTCAGCCATCTCGTCCATCTTGCGGGTGCGGATCTGCACCTCGAAGGGGATGCCCTCGTGCCCGATGACGGTGGTGTGCAGGCTCTGGTAGCCATTGGGTTTTGGGGTAGAGATATAGTCTTTGAAGCGGTTGGGCAGCGGGTGATACATGTCATGGATCAGACCCAGCGTACTGTAGCACTCGGCCAGCGTATCCAGAATGACACGCACCGCATAAATATCGTAGATCTCATCAAAGGATTTGTTCTGCATGATGGTCTTGCGGTAGATGCCGTAAATGCTCTTGACACGACGCTTGATGGTAGCACCCTCAATGCCGCTTTCCACCAGCCTCTGCTCAATGACGCCGGACACCTTGGTGAGGAACTCCTCACCGGCACGCTCGCTGAGCATCCGGCTGATCTCCTCATATCCCACGGGGTCAAGATAGTGCAGGCTGCGGTCTTCAAGCTCTTCCTTCACATTCAGGATCCCCAGACGGTTGGCGATGGGGGCATACACCTCCATGGTCTCGCGGGCTTTGTCGCGGCGTTTCTGCTCCGGCCATGCATCACCGGTGCGCATATTGTGCAGGCGGTCGCACAGCTTGATGATCATGACGCGGACGTCGCGGCTCATGGCAAGCAGCATCTTGCGCAGATTTTCAGCCTGAAGCTCTTCGATGTTGGAAAACTCGATCTTGGTCAGCTTGGTGACGCCGTCCACCAGAAGCGCCACCTCCTCGCCAAAGGCAGCGGTCAGGTCTCCCAGCGTTGTGGGGGTATCCTCCACCACATCGTGCAGCAGCGCGGCGGCAATGCTCTCGGTGTCCATGCCAAGATCCAGCACCAGACGTGCCACGGCCAGCGGGTGGCAGATGTAAGGCTCCCCGCTGCGGCGGCACACGCCCTTGTGGGCGTCATCGGCCAGATGATAGGCTTTTTCGATCATTTCCATATTATAGGAACGGCCGCTGGCCTTGATGGCCTCGTACAGCTTCTCCCAAGTCACGATCTCAGGCCGCACCTCCGAGGGCAGTGCCCCCTCCGGAGCGTCTGCCAGCTGTGCCGTAGCGGCAACGGTAGCCATTTCCACCGGCTGATGCAGATGGGTCTTTGCGGAGTAGGAGTCCTCACCCTGCACTGCGGCAGGAGCCGGGACAGCGTTTTTCTTTCCCTCTGGCATTTACATTCCCTCCAAACATTTCAGGATCGGAGCCTCTGCAAGGTTCTTTTTGCCCTGTGCAGGCACAAGCTCCAGATACTTTGCCCCGCCCTTTTCCACTGCAGCGATCAGCCCAA
The DNA here is from genome assembly GCA_934501115.1 of uncultured Faecalibacterium sp. GTDB lineage: Bacteria > Bacillota > Clostridia > Oscillospirales > Ruminococcaceae > Faecalibacterium. The sequence goes on along the minus strand of CAKSTO010000001.1, from coordinate 129,074 downwards.
CTTGTTCCAAAGCTGTGATCGCTACCAGCGTTTTGCCTGTATTTTCTTCGCCGAGCTTCGCGCACAGCGGCTGCAGATCTTCTGCGTGCCAGCGCCGTGACTGCAGCTCGCGATACACTGTAATGATATCGCTGCGGGTAGGCGTGATCCGTGTTTTCTGATCCGCTGTCAGGGGCGTGCCGCGGCGCAGCGCCGCCACCAGAGCAGCCTGCTCGGCAAGCTGTGTGCCCAGCCCCGCCGGGTGCAGATCGAGGATCCGCCCCGAAAGCTGTGCGCCCCGGGGTGCATCATAGACCGAAAGGTTCAGTGCGGCATCCACCACGTCTCCCATCGCATAAGGCAGCTGTTCCGGCGGCATCCCGAACCAGACCGCATACACGCTGGCATTTCCCTGCCGCAGCCGCAGGCGGCTGTGTTTGCCTTCGGACACTGGGTAGACGCCGTCCACTACGGCGCTTTGCAGCAGGAACACCGGGGTCGGGTTCTCTGCTCCGTAGGGTGCCAGCCGCTCCAGCCTGCGCACGCTCTCCACTGTGACCCGATCCAGATGGATGGACAGGTCGCATTCCAGCGGGGTGCTGTGCAGCACCGGGCATTCCCGCGCAGCCCACTCGTTCAGGCGGCGGCGCAGCTCCGGGAGATTTTCCTCCCGGATCGAAAGGCCTGCTGCCATCGCGTGGCCGCCGTAGCGGATCAACAGGTCAGCACAGGCACCGATGCAGGCGTGCAGATTGAAGCCCTGCACACTGCGGCCGCTGCCCTTGCACTCGCCGTGCTCATCGATGGTCACCACGATCACCGGGCGGCCGGTGCGCTCTACGAGGCGGGATGCCACGATGCCGATGACGCCGGGGTGCCAGTCGCGCCCCCACAGCAGCACCACACGATCCTCCAGACGTTCAGGCTCCTGTTCCAGCAGCTCCTGCGCAGCCTTGAAGATCTGCATCTCGATCTCCTGCCGCTGAACATTGATCTCGTTCAGGCGGTGAGCCAGCTCTTCAGCGCGGTCAGGCTCCTCACACAGCACCAGCTGCAGAGCCGTCACAGCGCTGTCCATGCGGCCCGCCGCATTGATGCGGGGCGCAATGGCGTAGCTGACATTTTCTGCCGTCACAGGCCTGCCCGCAAGCCCTACCTCCTCCAGCAGCGCCTCCAGACCCGGGCGGTCTGTCTGCTGCAGCTGACGCAGGCCGGACTTCACAAGGGTGCGGTTTTCACCGGTCAGCGGCATCACATCTGCCACGGTGCCAACGGCAGCAAGATCGCCGCAGTATTCCAGCATCTCCTCCGGCGGGCAGCCATCCAGTGCAGCGCACAGTTTGAACGCCACCCCCGCGCCGCACAGCCCCTTGAAGGGGCTGGTGTCATCCCTCCGGCGGGGGTCCACCACAGCAACGGCTTTGGGCAGAGTCTCCGGAGGCAGATGGTGATCGGTGATGATGAGGTCAATGCCCAGCTCGGCGGCAAACTCGGCTTCTTCCACAGCGGAAATGCCGTTGTCCACGGTCACGATGAGCTGGCAGCCCCTGTCGTGAAGGGACTGGATGGCATTGCGAGAAAGGCCGTAGCCATCGCCCTCCCGGCTGGGCAGCATACATTTGACCGTTGCGCCCATGCCCTTGAGATGCTGGTACAGCAGCGCCGTTGCCGTCACGCCGTCCACATCATAATCGCCGAAAACGACAATGGTCTCGCCATTGTCAATGGCCCGCCAGATGCGCTCACACGCTTTGTCCATATCGGTGAGCAGAGACGGGTCGCTGAGCTCCTCTTCCCCGGCCAGCAGGGTCAGCGCTTCGGCTGGGTCGGTAATGCCGCGGGATGTCAGAATGCCTGCCAGCAGGGCGTTTTCTTTCTGTTGGGCGGCAAGAACGCTGCCGTATTTCGCATCCGTCCAAGGCTCTTCCTCCATCGCCTGCTGTTCCAGCTCTTCCACGGCCTGTTCTGCAAGCGCCTGCGTCATCTCTCTGAGCGCCGCACGATCCAGCGGCTTCAGATGCCATGCACGGTAGGTCATTGAAACTCCCCTCCCGTCAGGCCGTCGTTGGCCAGCATTCCCTGCAGAGCAGCAATTTCCGAAGAGACATCCATGGCCACATCCGAGAGCATGGTATCATACAGGGTATCATACGCTTGGTTCAATGTATGCAGGATGCCTGCGATGTCCCGGCGGATGTTCTCCGCATTTTCCCCCGTCTGCCCCTGCACATCGTTGTAGGTATGCAGCAGCTTGAGCGTCGTGGGGATATAATATTCCGAAAAACGGCGAGCTTTCGGCAGGCTTTCAGGGTGCGCTTCCAGCCAATCGCAGATGGCTGCGGTCGTCTTCTGCATATGCTCCAGCTCATCACGCGCCTGCGCGTCCTGCATGAGCTGCTGTTCTTTTTCCAGCACGGCAGCAAAGCGGCGGGCGGTATCAAGATTGAGCGGAGCATCGCCGGTTTCTTCCTTTTCCGGCTGCGGCTGCGCGGCGGCAACAGCAGCTTTCTCCTTGGCGGCGCGGTAGTCCTCTGCCGTCAGGTAGAGCGTTTCGGTCTCATCGTCCAGCCATGCGTTCAGCCAACCCTTATGGATGTAGCTGCGCAGCTTTTTCAGCGCTTTTTTCTTGGTCTGGTGGGTCAGGTCTGCCAGCATCTCCACCGCCAGCCCCTTCTGCGCGTTCAACTTTTCCGCTGCATCTGCCAGCAACCGCAGCTTTTTGGAGGCCGACAGCCGGGAGGCACCAGCGGAGATCATCACACCAAAACCACATGCCAGCAAGGTAAAGATGCCGCCGCAGAATTCCAGGGCTGTCATAGCCGCTTCGGTAAGCAGCTCGCCGCCCACAACGTACTGGGCAACGTCCTGCACCCAGATGGGGGTAGCCGCTGCTGCCACGCCAAGGCAGCTGATACCAACGATGCCAAAGGTGGCCGCAAAGGTGATTCCCACAGCCAGCAGGGTGCAGCCTGCGCTATATCGTTTTTTTGCGCTGATACGGATACTTTCCACCGGGGTAGGCTCCGGCTTTGCAAAGATCTGCCGGAACCAGTCGGTCATCCCAGCGGCGTCTGCACTGCCCCTGTTGGAGCTCTGCTTTGCCCGGTCAGGGGTTCTGCCCTGCCGGAAGGCTTTTGCCGCCTCCCCGATGCCGTAATTGGCAGCATTCACTGCCGCACGACCCACGCCATAGGCGCGGTCACCGATGTCCATGCCTCTGCCCTCAAAACCATGCGCAAAGGCATCGGACATGGTGTCGCCGAACGCACGCAGCTGCTCCTCCAGCTCCTGCTGCACCCGGCGGCCTTCGTTTTCATTCATCGCATCGTTTTCACGATCATTCATCCGTTTTTCTCACCCTTCTGCCGGTGCATACCGGCTGATGATGGCGCGCGCCACCCGCAGACCATCCACGGCGGCGCTCATGATGCCGCCCGCATATCCGGCGCCTTCACCGCAGGGATACAGCCCTGCCAGCTGGGGGCACTCAAAATCTTCTTCCCGTTTCAGCCGCACCGGGCTGCTGGTACGGGTCTCCAGACCCGTGAGGATGGCTTCCGGTGCCGTATAGCCTGCGATCTTGCGCTCATACGCACGCAGGCCTGCCCGCAGAGTATCGGCCAGCTCCTCCGGCAGCAGACGGCCAAGGTCGGCAGCAGTGACGCCCCGGTCATAGGTAGGCTGCACCCGGCTGATCTTCAGCTGCCCGCGCCCTTCCAGAAAGCTCTGAATGTTTTCTGCCGGCGCTGCATACTCCCCTGCACTGTGCCCGGCAGCGTATGCCTTGGCCTCCAGCTCCCGCTGGAACGTGATCGCCCGGCGGGGGTCATTTGCAAAATCTGTACCACTGACGCTGACCACCACTGCTGCGTTGGCATTTCTGCCGCTGCGGGCGTGGTAGCTCATACCGTTGGTGACCACACGGCCTTCCTCGCTGGCCGATGCCACCACCTGCCCGCCCGGGCACATGCAAAAGGTGTATACGCACCGCTCCCCCACATGCTGGGAGAGCTGATATTCGCCCCGGGGCAGCGCCGGGTGTCCGGCAGCTTCATGATACAGGCTCTTCTCGATCTCGCTCTGCAGGTGTTCGGCGCGGAAGCCAACACTGAAGGGCTTGCATTCCAGCGTCAGACCGCTGTCCATCAGCATCCCGAAGGTATCCCGGGCAGAGTGCCCCACTGCGAACACCAACGCCTCACAGGCAAAAGTTCCATTTGTGGTAAAAACACCGGTCAGCCGTCCGTTTTTTTGTTCAAATCCAGTCAGTGCGGTGTTGAAATGCACCTCGCCGCCCAAGGATTCGATCTCCTTGCGAATGGAGGTGATGACGCCCCGCAGCAAATCAGTGCCCACATGGGGCTTCTGTTTCCACGCGATCTCCTCCGGCGCACCATGCTGCAGGAACACTTCGGTGACAAAACCGCACAGTTCGTCGCCAATGCGGGTCGTCAGCTTGCCGTCCGAAAAGGTGCCTGCGCCGCCCTCGCCGAACTGAATGTTTGCATTTACGTCCAGCTCGCCGGTCGCTGAAAAATGCTCTACTGCTTCCACACGCCGTTCCAGCGCCGGGCCGCGTTCCAACACGACCGGCCGGTAGCCCTGCCGTGCCAGCAGCAGCGCTGCAAACAGACCGGCAGGGCCAAGACCGCACACCACCGGACGGTGTAACAGCGGCCGGGTGCCATTCTGTACGGAAAAATCAGCCTTTTCGTGCAGGGTCACATCGCCGCCCTTTGCAGCAAAAGCGGTTTCCTCTGCCGTATCTTTCAGCGTGACGGCTACCGTATATACCAGCTTGGGCTGGCCGTGGCGGGCATCCACCGAGAGCTTTGCCACGCCCAGATGCTGCACCTTGTCCCGAGGGATGCGGGCGGTATGCAGAGCTTTTTCAAATGCCTGCGGCTCACCCGCAGAGAGCGGCAGACGGATGTTGCGAACCAGAATCATGTTATCGTGTATTCCTTTTTCTCAGTTGCTGTCAATGCGGCACTGCAGCACATAGCTGCCCAGTGCAAAGATCCTGCCGTTGGCCGGGACATACAGCCTGCAGGCAATATTCTGCTGGCCGGTCGCCACCGAGAAGTCCTCAGCGTCGATCTCAATGACCACCTGCTCCGGGGTCAGCGTTTCCATTGCGCCCTTGGGGCCGCAGAGCGTGACATTCATCAGCCGCTCCGTCTCCACCGTCAGCTGATAGGTGGCGGGCAGGTTGATGACCTGCACGCAGGCAGAGGGCAGATTCATGGTTTTGGTCTCAAGATTGGAGCAGTCAAAGCTGACCGTGATGCTGGAGATGTTATCCAGCAGATAGATCTCCGACGGCAGTTCGATGGGCATCTCGTAGGTCTTATCCAGCGTAAACGTAGACAGGTCGATGCTGCCGATGGGCAGGGTGGACAGCTGATCGATCTTCGCCGCCGGGCCGGCCACCTTGAGCTGCTTGCGGCTCAGGGCATATACCAGAACCGAATCGTCAAAATCTTTCGGTGCGTTGATGAAATTCACATTCACCGGCAGGGTCGCCGTCTTGTACACCTGCAGCGTCACATCTACACTGGTCTCCTCCAGCTGGGTATACTCGAATTTTACTTCCTTGCCACCGGCGGTGTAGAACCGCAGCGGTGTGTTCAGCGTGACCGACTCGGTCAGCTCCTCGGAATAGGCTACCTCTGCGGTGCAGGTCACCACCTTGTCCAGCTCGCTGCTGGGGCCGGAAAGGGTCACGTTATCCTTGGACACCTCCGTACTGTAGAGGATCGATCCATCTGCAACGGTCAGATAGTTGGTCGTGACGGTCACCGGCAGGGTCTTTTCTTCCACCACATCAAACACCACGTCCACCGTGTTGTCATTGCCTTCCATGGTCACGGTGACACCGTTGAGCATTCCATTGGCTCCGCGCACCAGAAGGCGCAGATTCTTCTCTCCGCTGTCCCGTACACCGGACCAGTCCGGGTAGACCACAAAGTCCGACGCTGCCAGACCGCCGATGGTATAGCCGTCGCCTGAGACCTTCAGGTTGACGGTCTTGTCCTCCGCACTGACGATACTCAGGCCGCGGGAGGTGTAGACGGAGGAATCGTAGGTATAATCCACCGGCACATTGTAGATCATATTCGTGGTACCGGGCTGGACGATGATCGTGACCACCATCCATGCAACGATGGCTCCCAGAACGGACAATGCCAGCCGGATGCGGCGGTCATCCAGAATGTTCTTCTTGCGGCCGACAGCAGCCTTGGTGCCGTTTTTCTTCGGTTCTGTGCTCATTGCTGCTCATCCTCCTTCTGGCTGACCCACTTTTTCAGACGTTCCAGCTGGCCTTTCCAGCCGCTTGCCGTTGTTTTTTCAACTGCAGTCTCCTTGGGGATCATCTCGTCCACCAGTCGGGTATACAGTGTCTGGCGGTCAAAATGACGGATCAGCACACCGTTTTTCGCCATGGAGATGATGCCGGTCTCCTCGCTGACTACGATGGCTATCGCATCGGAGTTTTCGGCAATGCCAAGGCAGGCACGGTGGCGTGTTCCCATATCCTTGCCAAGGTCGAGATTGTTGGAAAGCGGCAGCACACAGCCCGCGGCCTTGATGCGGCCGTTTTCAATGATCGCAGCGCCATCATGCAGCGGTGTGCCCTCGTAGAAAATGGTACCCAGCACTTCCAGATTGACGGCGCTGTTCACCGGTGTGCCGGTGCGCACGATCTCGGAAAGATTCGTGTGGCGTTCCAGCACGATCAATGCACCCGTCTTGGTCTCAGAAAAGCGCTCTGCCGCATCGCAGATGGCAATGATGGCACTGCGCCATGCTCCCTTCAGGCTGGGGTCGTTGTAGCGTCCCTTCATATTGAGCAGCTTGGACGCCCACTGGTCGGTCTGCCCCATGCGTTCCAGTGCACGCCGGATCTCCGGCTGAAACAGCACAACAAGGGTCAGCAGTCCGACCTGCAGCAGTGAGTTCAGCAGCCAGGTCACCGTGCGCATATTCAGGGTGTTGGCCACCAGATAGACGGCCAATACCAGCAGTGCGCCCTTGAACAGCTGGCCGGCGCGGGTGCGGTTAACGATGCCCAGCAGCTGATAGATCAGGAACGCAATGATGATGATGTCCAAAAGATCCACGATCTTAAAGGTCTGGAAATTGGCGATGATCGCATTCAGAGTCATTGGTGCACGCTCCCGTTACAGTGTTTCGATCAGTGCGACGGCATGGGCAGCAATGCCCAGTCCCTCGCCGGTAAAGCCCAGATGCTCCTCGGTGGTAGCCTTCACGCTGACGGCATCCGTCGGCAGGCCAAAGGCCTTTGCCAGATTGCCCCGCATGGCCGAGATATGAGGAGCCAGCTTGGGGCGCTGGCACAGCAGCGTTGCATCGATGTTTTTGATGCAGAAGCCGTGCTCCTTCAGGATCTCTGCCACCCGGCCGGCCAGTTTCAGACTGTCCGCACCGGCATAGGCCGGGTCATTGTCCGGGAAATGCTGGCCGATATCTCCCAGTGCCGCTGCACCCAGCACAGCATCCATCACCGCATGGGTCAGCACATCGGCATCGGAGTGTCCCAACAGGCCTTTCTCGAAAGGCACATCCACGCCGCCCAGAATAAGTCTGCGGCCTTCCACCAGACGGTGCACGTCATAGCCATGTCCAATGCGCATTTTATGTTCCTCGTTCTGTTCCGGGCGAGGCAGATCCTCGCGGGTAGTGATCTTCAGGTTGGCGTAGTCGCCCTGACTCAGACGCACCGTGCGGCCGGTCAGCTCAAACAGGCTGCAGTCATCGGTGACAAGGCGTGCTTTTGTTTCGTCCAGCTCTTCCAGTGCCGCCAGATATTCAGCCCGGTCAAAGCACTGCGGTGTCTGCACCGCGTACAGCGTGCTGCGGTCAGGCGTGGACTGTACCGTGCAGTGTTCCGGCACCACCCTGCCGTCCCCCTGCTGTGCCGCTTTAATGGTATCCTTCACCGGAACAGCAGGGGCAGCCGCGCCGCACGCAGCCGCTGCTTCCAGCGCTGCCGCAATGACGGCCTGACTGACGAAAGGCCGGGCGGCATCATGCACGGCCACAAGGTCGCCTTCTGCCGCGCGCACACCATTTCTGGCGCTCTCGGCGCGGGTCGCACCGCCGGACACGATCTTTACAGGTTTTGTGCAGTCTGCTGCCTGCTGCTCCACAAAAGCGCGGTTTTTGCCCGCGGCCAGAACGATCTCCGACACCAGCGGGCACTGTTCAAATGCACGGATGCTGCGGTGCAGCACCGTCTCACCGCCCAGATCAAAGCTGAGCTTATCAAAGCCCATCCGCGTTGATGAGCCGGCAGCCACCAGCACTGCCGAAACTTTCTTTTCCAATTCTTCCACCTGCCGATCGTTATAATAAGCCATATTTTATTATAGCGTATAATGCTTTAAACTGCAACCGATAATCTGCAGCAAAAATGCCCCTCCGCGCAAGGCAGAGGGGCACAAATAAGAGCTTGTAAAATTTACTTCAGGATCGGCTCGATCGCAGCAGCCAGAGCATCTTTCTGTGCCTGTGCCTCTGCCAGATCCTTACCCAGCGTGGTGAAGTAGGTCTTGATCTTCGGCTCGGTGCCGGAGGGACGCACCACAACGGTAGCGCCGTTTTCCAGACTGTAGATCAGCACATTTGCTGCGGGCAGGCCGGTCTCCTCAGGCTTCTCGTAGTCTGTCACCTTGACCACCTTGTGGCCGGCCAGTTCGGCGGGCGGGTTATCACGCAGTTTCTGCATGATGGAAGCCATCTTTTCCATGCCAGTCAGGCCGGGGAACTCAAAGCTGTCCACCTTGTTCAGGTAGCGACCATACTGCTTATAGATCTCTTCCAGACGCTGCTTGATGGAGGAACCGATGCTGCGGTAGTAAGCGGCCATTTCGCAGATCAGCATAGAGCCGATAACGGCGTCCTTATCACGCACGTAGGGGCCGGCCAGATAACCGTAGCTCTCCTCAAAACCAAAGATGAAGCGGTCGACCTCACCGGCAGCTTCCAGATTGGCGATCTGGTCGCCGATCCACTTGAAGCCGGTCAGCACACTGCGCATCTCCACGCCGTAGTGTGCGGCAATGGCGTCGGCCAGCGGAGTGGACACGATGGACTTGACAGCTACAGGGTTCTTGGGCATAGTGCCCTTCTCAATGCGGCCTGCGCAGATATAATCCAGCAGCAGAGCACCCATCTCATTGCCGGAAACCAGCTCGTAGCTTCCATCCGGACACTTCATGGCAATGCCCACACGGTCAGCGTCGGGGTCGGTGGCCAGCATCAGATCCGCACCGGTCTTAGTAGCAAGATCCAGACCCAGCTTCAGCGCCTCGAAGATCTCAGGGTTGGGGTAGGAGCAGGTGGTGAAGTAGCCGTTGGGATACTCCTGCTCGGGCACGATCGTGATATCGGTGATGCCCATATCGTTCAGCACATGGGTGACAGGCACCAGACCGGAGCCGTTCAGCGGGCTGTACACCAGCTTCAGGCCGGCAGTCTTGCACAGACCCGGGCGTACCTGACGAGCCTCGATGGCATCATACAGTGCCTTTTTGCAGTCGTCGCCCACAAAGCGGATCAGACCCTGCTCCACGCCCTCGGCAAAGGAAATGTACTTTGCACCGGTGAGCACATCGGTCTTCTGGATCTCATCGTAAACGATGGCAGCCGCGTCATCGGTCATCTGGCAGCCGTCCGGGCCGTAGGCCTTGTAGCCGTTGTACTTGGCGGGGTTGTGGGAAGCGGTGACCATGATGCCGGCGTTGCACTGGTAGTAGCGGGTAGCAAAGCTCAGTGCCGGTACGGGCATCAGCGCGTCATAAATGCGTACCTTGATGCCGTTTGCCGCCAGAACGCCTGCAGCAGTCTTGGCAAAGATGTCGCTCTTCAGGCGGCTGTCGTAGCTGATGGCCACCGTCTGAGTACCGCCCTGTGTCTTGACCCAGTTTGCCAGACCCTGCGTCGCCTGACGCACGACATAGATATTCATACGGTTGGTGCCTGCGCCCAGAACTCCGCGCAGACCGGCAGTTCCGAATTTCAGTGCCACAGCAAAGCGATCCTTGATCTCGTCGTCGTTTCCCTCGATCCTGGCCAGCTCCGGCTTCAAGTCGGTATCCTCCAGCTCTGCAGCCATCCAGCGCTTATATTCATCCAAATACATCTTGTACACCTTACCTTTTATAATTTTTTCCGCAATAAGGGACAGGTTTGACTAAACCTACTTATAATATAAACTCTTGTGTCCATCGTGTCAATTGCGTAATCTGCAACAATATTTTCGCCTCAAACCGGGCATAAGGCACAAAAATCCAAGTTTTTTTCTCCATTCAGCAGCGAGTCACAGCTCCACCCCGGGTCGGCAGGCCTGCGATAAGTCTCCCCCGCGTCGGCAAGCACCTCCAGCCACTGTTCCAGCCCGATCCCGTTTTCGCACAGATAGCGCATCAGCTTCATCGCACGGGCAAAACTGCAATCCAGCAGCACCGTGCCGCGGCGGACCCGGCCATCCTGCTCGAAGCGCAGCTCTGCATAGGTGCCCTGCGCCGATGCCCATGCACCGTAGATCAGGCTGTGCGCGTGCTGCAGACCTTCCAGCTCGGAGTATGTACGGATATAACGGCAGTATTCTTTGGTCAGCATGGGAAATCTCTGCTCCTTTCCATTGCATTGACATCTCTTCTGCCCTTTACTATAATAAATCCAGACTCCGTTTTTTGTCGAACCTAAGTATCAGCTTCCAGTATTTTCCACTTTTTTCTGATTGATCTCCGGCGCAGCTTCTGCCGGACAGAGGGAGAGCATCATGTATTCTGTGACCAGAAGTTTCGGCCTGAACGGCCTGAGCGGTTTTGCCGTGGCGGTGGAGGCCGATGTCTCGGGCGGTCTGCCCGCTTTTTCCATCGTAGGCCTGCCGGATTCTGCCGTGCGCGAAAGTGCCGACCGTGTGCGCGCTGCTATCAAGAACCTTGGCTTCCGGTTTCCGGATCGGCGCATCACGGTGAATCTGGCTCCCGCCGACGTCCGCAAAACAGGGCCGGTGTACGATCTGCCGTTGCTTCTGGCGCTGCTGACCTCCAGCGGCCAGTTGGAAGAGATCCCTGCAGACACCGCCTTTTTGGGTGAGCTGGCTCTGGACGGCACCCTGCGCCCGGTATCCGGCGTGCTGCCCATGGCACTGGCTGCAGCAGAATGCGGCATCCGTGCCCTGTATGTCCCCGCCGAAAATGCTGCCGAGGCCGCCGAGGCCTGCGCCGAGCACATGGCTGTCTACCCCGCGCATACCGCCCGTGAGGTAGTGGACGCCCTGAAAGGCATCTCCCCGCTCGCTCCGGCCGCAGTCATTCCCTTTGACCCGGAGGATGCATGGGCGCAGGTGCCGGATTTTGCTGACGTGATGGGGCAGTCGCTGGCTCGCCGGGCGATGGTCATTGCTGCTGCAGGCGGGCACAATGTATTGCTCATCGGTGCCCCCGGCACCGGCAAATCCATGCTGGCAAAGCGCCTGCCCGGCATTCTGCCGCCCCTGACCCGGGAGGAAGCCGTAGAGACCACCAAGATCTATTCCATCGCCGGTCAGCTGCCGCAGGGGCGCGGCCTCGTTTCTGCACGGCCTTTCCGCAGCCCCCACCACTCGGCCAGTGCGGTTTCGTTGGCGGGCGGCGGGGCGCAGTTCCGCCCCGGAGAATGCAGCCTTGCCAACTGCGGCGTTCTGTTTCTGGATGAGCTGCCGGAATTCTCCCGCGAAAGTCTGGAGGTCCTGCGCCAGCCGCTGGAGGACGGTCAGATCACGGTGAGCCGGGCAGCAGGCAGCGCCACCTACCCCAGCCGCTTTCAGCTTGTGGCTGCCATGAATCCCTGCAAGTGCGGCTATTACGGTCATCCCACCCGCCAGTGCACCTGTTCACCCAGCGCGGTGCGGCAGTACCGCAGCCGGGTATCCGGCCCGCTGCTGGACCGTATCGACCTGTGCGTTGAGATGGATCCCATTGCCTTTGACGAGCTGCATGCCTCCGCCCCCTCTGAGAGCAGTGCTGACCTGCGCAGGCAGGTTTTCGCCGCCCGTGCCATTCAGGCCAAACGTTACTCTGCCCCCGGGTTCGAGGGCGTGCACTGCAACGCCCAGCTCACCGCCGGGCAGGTGCGGCGCATCTGCCGCATGACCCCTGCCGCCGAGCGGCTCCTGCGGCAGTCCTACGATGCCCTCGGGCTTTCCGCCCGCGCCCATGACCGCATTCTCCGGGTCGCACGCACTGTGGCCGACCTTGCAGGCAAGCAGCTTTTGGATGAAGATGCCCTGCTGGAGGCTCTGCAGTACCGGGCGCAGGAAAAGGTAGAGGTGTAAAACAATTTTGAATGCCCTCCGCTTCTGCTCTGGGCATTTTCAGTGGAATTGCTATTTTTATTTTGAGTTCCAGAAAAATCTGCGGATTTTTCTGGAATTCTTTTTCACAAAAAAAGTCCATCTCATAAAGATGATACTTTTTTCGGTAAAAAAGCAAGCCGGAAAACCAAAAGGCTTTCCGGCTTACAGGTCATCAAATATTTTAGAACTTCCGCCAAGTATCCGGCATAAACAACACCAGCATCGGGAAGATCTCCAATCGGCCTGCCAGCATGTCGAAGATCATCACGAGCTTTGCAGGATCTGTAAAGCCGCCGAAGTTCATCATGGGGCCGACCTGTGCAAGGCCGGGGCCGATATTGTTCAGGGTCGCCGCAATCGCGGTGAAGTTCGTCACCATATCAAAGCCATCCAGACTGATGAGCAGGAAGGATGCCGCAAAGATGAAGAGATACGCCGCCATGTAGACATTTGTGGTGCGGATGGTCTCATGGTTCAGCAGCTTACCGTCCATCCGGACAGGTGCCACCACCTGCGGATGCAGAGCCTGTTTCAGCTCTTTGCCCAGCGTCTTGCCCAGGATCAGAAGGCGGCTGACCTTGATGCCGCCGCCGGTACTGCCCGCGCAGGCACCAATGAACATGAGCACCACCAGGATCTCTTTTGACAGGGTCGGCCACAGGTCAAAGTCGCAGCTGGAAAAGCCGGTGGTGGTGATAATGGAACCCACCTGAAAAGCCGCCTGCCGCAGTGCCTCGCCAAAGCTGTTGTAGATGCTGTAAATGTTGGCCGTGATGATGCCCACAGCCACCAGAATGACCGCAAGGTAGCCCCGCACTTCCTCACTGGCTGCCGCCTTGCGGAACTTGCGCATCAGAAGCAGGAAGTAAGCGTTGAAGTTGACACCGAAGAGGATCATAAAAATGGTCACGACCCACTGGATGTAGGGCGAAAAGCTGGTAAAGCTGTCATTTTTGAATCCGAAACCGCCGGTGCCCGCCGTGCCGAATGCTGTCAGCATAGACTCAAACAGCGGCATGCCGCCCAGCAGCAGGAATACCAGCTCCAGCATGGTCAGCGCAAAATAGATCCCGTACAGGATCTTTGCGGTGGACTGTACTTTTGGCACCAGTTTGTCTACCTGCGGGCCGGGGCTTTCAGCCTTCATCAGGTTGACATGGGAGCCGCCGGTCAGGGGCAGCAGCGACAGCAGAAACACCAGAACGCCCATGCCGCCGATCCAGTGGGTGAAGCTGCGCCAGAACAAAATGCCCTTAGGCAGATCCTCCACCCCGGGCAGGATGCTGGCACCGGTGGTGGTAAAACCGGATACCGTCTCAAACAGCGCATCCACCGGGTTCGGGATGCAGCCGGTGACCACGAAAGGCACCGCACCCACGATCGAGATCAGGATCCAGCACAGCGAGGTTGCCGCAAACCCTTCCCGCATATAGAACACTTTGCTTTTCGGCTTGATGCAGGTCAATGCCCCTCCGATCGCAGCACTGACCGCAGCTGTTGCCAGAAAAACGCCCAGCACGAGCCACTCGCCGTAAAATCCGCTGGCTGCCGCCGGGAGCAGCAGCAGCGCTCCCTCGATCACCAGCACATAGCCCAGCAGGCGGAAAACGATCGCATAATTCATAGCCCGCCTCCGTTAGACCTCTGCGCTTTTATCCACGATGTCACGCAGATCATGCAGGCCGTGCTCCAGCGTGACCACGATGACGTTGTCGCCCACCTGAATCTGGTCGCCGCCGCGGGGGATCAGGATCTGATTGCCGCGGGTGATGCAGCACAGCAGCAGGTTCTTTTTCAGGTGCAGCCGGCTCAGAGGCACACCGGTAGCAGCACTCTCCTCATGAACCGTAAACTCCAGTGCTTCCACGCGGTCATCCAGAATTCGGTACAGGGTCTTGATATTGCTGCCTGCTTCATTCTGCAGGGCACGCACATACTGCACGATGTAGTCGCAGGTCATGTACTTGGGGTAGACCACGCTGCCCAGATCAAGACCCGCCAGGATATCGTCAAATTCCAGACGGTTGACCTTGGTCACCAGTTTGCCGTGGGAGTGTTTCTTTGCAAAGAGGGTCAGCAGCACGTTTTCCTCATCGATATTGGTCAGCGCCACAAATGCTTCGGTGGACTCCATGCCCTCGGACAGAAGGAACTCACGGTTGGAGCCATCCTCGTTCAGGATCTGTGCGCCGGGCAGCTGTTCCGCCAGCTCCACACAGCGGTTCGCATCGCGCTCTACGATCCGCACACGTACGTGATTTTCCAACAGTTCCTGACTCAGGTAGAACGCAATGGCACCGCCGCCCACGATCAAGGCATTGCGCACCGGGCGCACCGCCAGATGGATACGCTGGAAGAACTCATGCGCCTTTTCCTGCGTTGCCAGAAAAGTGACCTGATCCCCGGTTTTGAGCACAAAATTACCATTCGGGATGATAACGCCGCCGCTGCGCTCCACCGCGCACACCAGAATATCGCTCTTCAGGCGGGTGGGGATCTCGTGGATGGCCACACCGTCCAGCCCCTGCGCCGCGGTAAGTGCAAACTTGATCAGCCGTACGCGGCCATCCGCAAAGGTGTCGATCTTGCTTGCCCCCGGGAAGCGCAGCAGATGGGAGATCTCCTTTGCAGCAGCCATTTCCGGGTTGATGATGGCCGAGATCCCGATCTGCTTCTTGATAAAGTCCAACTCATGGCTGTAGGATGGATTGCGCACGCGGGCGATGGCATGGCAGTGCCCCGCCTTTTTGGCAAACATACAGCACAGCAGGTTCAGCTCGTCAGAGCCGGTGACTGCAATGAACACGTCCGCATCCTCAATACCCGCCTCTGCCAGTGTGGTGATCGAAGAGCCGTTGCCCACGATGCCAAGCACATCATAGCTTTCGGTCAGATGCTCCACACGGGCTTTGTTGGTATCCACGACCGTGACATTGTGGCCTTCTTCGCTGAGCTGCCGCGCCAGCGCTGTGCCGACCTTGCCGCCGCCCACCAGAATGATCTTCATAAAAAGTCCTTTCTCATCCGTGTCCCTTTTGCCGGAACAGCGCGAATCCTTCATAGTATAGCATATCCCGTTTCAAAGTTCCACACTTTTCCGGCTTATGCAACAGAAAACCGCAAAAATACGCAAAAAAGTTCCCAGAGCCGACTGCTCCGGGAACATCTGTTCCGTTTAACGCCGTTCCACACCGTCTCTGGTCACCAGCGCATACACCAGCGGAGCTTCCTCCGGCTTTTCTGCACCATAGACAAGGCCGCTGCGGTACTCGGCGGCGGCGGCTTCAAACCTGTCCGCTGCGCCGTAGAAGGTGGCAAGGCTCTCGCCCTTCTTTACGTAGTCGCCGCGCTTTTTATGCAGGGTGATGCCGGCAGCGAAGTCCAGCGGGTCGCCCTTCTTCTGGCGTCCCGCGCCCAAAAGAACGCTGGCAGAGCCGATCTTCTCCGCATCGTTCGCCACAATGTAACCGTCCTGCTCGGCCAGCAGTTCAAAGCTGGCCGCCGGCTTCTCGAACAGACTGTAGTCGTCCAGCACGCGGGTATCTCCACCCTGTGCCGCGAACATCTCCTTACACTTCGCAAAGGCAGAGCCATCCGAGATCACCGCCTCTGCCATCGCACGGCACTCGGCAGGGGTACCCTTATCTGCCAGCACCAGCATATTGGCTGCCAGCTGCAGGCAGACCTCAGTCAGGTCTGCAGGGCCATGACCCTTGAGCACGTCCATGCTCTCCATGACCTCCAGACTGTTGCCGATGTTGTGACCCAGCGGAGTATCCATATCGGTGATCATGGCGGCGACGCGGCGCCCATGATGGGTGCCGATGGAGACCATCAGCTTTGCAAGCTCAATGCTCTGGTCGACCGTCTTCATGAATGCGCCGGTGCCGGTGGTGACATCCAGCAGGATCGCATCCGAGCCGGAGGCCAGCTTCTTGGACATGATGCTGGAGGCGATGAGGGGGATGCAGCTGACGGTGGCGGTCACATCACGCAGTGCGTACATCTTTTTGTCCGCAATGGCAATGCCCTCGCTCTGGCCGATGACCGACAGGCCGATCCGGTTCACCTGCGCAAAGAACTCCTCCTGCGAGAGGGCAGTTCTGGTGCCGGGCACACTCTCCATCTTATCAATGGTGCCGCCGGTATGGCCGAGTCCGCGGCCGCTCATCTTGGCGATCTTCACGCCGCAGGCCGCAACAACGGGCGCAATGACCAGTGTGGTCTTGTCACCTACGCCGCCGGTAGAGTGTTTGTCCACCTTGATGCCCGGAATCGTCGAGAGGTCTACCATCTCGCCGCTGTGCGCCATCACATCCGTGAGCTCGGCAGTCTCTTCGTCGGTCATGCCGCGCAGATAAACCGCCATCATCCAGGCTGCCATCTGATAATCGGTCACCTCGCCGCTGACATAGCCGTTGACGATCATCTCCAGCTCCTCACGGCTGTGGGTACCTCCGTCACGCTTTTTTGCAATGAGATCATAAATGCGCATCGTATCACGCTCCTCATTTTTCAATCGTACGACATTATGAGATTAGTATAGCAAAATTTCAGGCAAAAGCAATGGCTATTCTGTCAACTTTACCCAATTTTGCGTCAAAAAGGGCGCAGCCGCCCGGAAAAACAGCTGCGCCCATGTTTTTATTGCAGACCTCGTCTCAGCGGGACCCCTTATCATAGGGGATGCCCTCCGCCTTCGGTGCCATGCTGTTCTTGGAGGTAAAGGCCAGAATGACCATGGATGCCACGAACGGCATCATGTTGTAGATGTTGCTGGACCAGTGCAGCTGTGCCAGAAAAGTGGAATCTGCAATATTGGCCAGACTCTTGAACACAGCAAAGAACATGGCTGCGCCGAAGATGTTGAAGGGCTTCCATTGGCCGAAGATCATAACAGCCATGGCAAGGAAGCCTGCGCCAGCCACGCCCACCTCAAAGTTCCAGGTCTGCACCGGGGGCACGATGTAGGCCATGCCGCCGACCGCGCCCAGTGCACCGGAGATGATAACACCGGCGTAACGCATCTTATAGACATTGATGCCCACAGAGTCCGCTGCCTGAGGATGCTCGCCGCAGGCGCGCAGACGCAGGCCGAAGCGGGTCTTATAAAGCACCACATAGCTGAGGATCAGCAGGATGATGCCAAGCGGCACAAAGATGCTCAGCTCCAGCCCGCCGATACTGAACAGGAAAGGCTTGTTGGAATAGTTCAGCTTGGCACTGCCGCTCTCGCTGAAATACTTTGCAATGACCACGGCGATAGCGGTTGCCAGCAGATTCAGAGCCGTGCCGCCGATGGTCTGGTCTGCCTTCAGATTGATCGACGCAAAGGCCAGCAGCAGGCTGTAGATCATACCGGCCAGTGCCGCCACCAGAACGGAGATCAGCACCACAAGGAACGTCGGCATTTCGGCAGGCAGCATCGTCAGGGTAAGAACACCCGCCACGCCGCCGATGACCATGATTCCTTCCAGTGCAATGTTGATGATGCCGGAGTGCTCACTGAACATACCGCCCAGCGCCACCAGCATCAGAACGATGCCGTACAGCAGTGTATATTTGATCAGAAGCAGCATATCACTTGCCCTCCTTTTCGGTTGCAGGTTTTGCAGGAGCAGCAGGCTCTGCGTTCACATTGGTCTTGTCGGCATTCCTGAACAGCAGTGCGTGGATCTTGCCGCGGAACAGCATGGAGAATGCGCACAGATAAATGATGATGCCGCTGATCAGATCCGAGATCTCGGTGGGATAATACTTGGTGGAAAGGAAGGAGCCGCCCACAGAGATATGGGAGATAAAGATGGCCGAGAAGATCGTGCCAATGGGGTTGGAGCTTGCCAGCAGCGCCACGGAAATGCCGTTGAATCCCATTGCCGGCAGGCTGGTGGAGTTCAGCGGGTTCCACTGGGACACATTGGAAAGGTAGTACAGACCTGCACCAAAACCTGC
This sequence comes from uncultured Faecalibacterium sp., assembly GCA_934501115.1. Taxonomy (GTDB): domain Bacteria; phylum Bacillota; class Clostridia; order Oscillospirales; family Ruminococcaceae; genus Faecalibacterium. Next base: position 110,773 of record CAKSTO010000001.1, on the reverse strand, counting down.
CAGCGCACCGGCAATGGCCATGGAGAGGATGATGTTCTTCTTCTCGTTGATGCCGGCGTAGCGGGCAGCGCTCTTGTTCAGGCCGACTGCTTTCAGCTCGTAGCCAAAGGTAGTTTTGTTCAGCACCACCCAGATCAGAACGGCCACTGCCGCCGCCAGGAAGATGGCGATGGTGGTGCTGTTGGTCTGGAACATTTTATTCAGGCCGAAGTCCGGGATGATGGACTGGGCGTAATCGGCGTTCTTGCTCAGGTTCATGGTACGGGTGTTGCGCACATCGTACATGGGGCCGGTGCCGTTCTGATAGATCAACTCATTCACCAGATACAGGCCGATCCAGTTGAACATGATGGAGGTGATGACCTCATTGATGTTGAAGTAGGCCTTGAAAAAGCCGGGGATCGCGCCCCAGATGCCGCCCAGAATGGTGGCAACGATCAGGCAGACAAACCATGGCAGCTTGAGCATGATCGCACAGTACAGAGCGCCGTACGCGCCCAGCGTGTACTGGCCAGCCGCACCGATATTGAACAGACCGGTCTTAAAGGCAAACGCTACCGACAGACCCGTCATGATGAGGGGAGCAGCATTTGCCAGCTCCTTGCCGACGCCGTAAGGTGCATCGTGGAAGCCGCCCTTCAGGATGCGGACGAAACCATCGCCCCATGCGTGAGCCGGGTTGATGGCCAGCAGCACCAGAAAACCGACCGCCAGACCGATCAGGATGCACAGCAGAGCAGCCAGCACACTGGTGATGGAGCTGTTCAGACTGCTGTGGGAAAGTTTTTTCTTGTTCATGTGTTACTTGCTCTCCTTTCCCTGCTTGCGTGCGCCTGCCATATACAGACCCAGCTCCTGCACAGTAGTGGTCTTGGGGTCAAATTCGCCCACGATCTCACCCTCGTACATCACAAGGATACGGTCGGACAGGTTCATCACCTCGTCCAGTTCCAGACTGACCAGCAGAACCGCCTTGCCCTTGTCGCGCTCCGCCACGATCTGACGGTGGATATATTCAATCGCACCCACGTCCAGACCGCGTGTGGGCTGAACCGCCACCAGCAGCTTCGGATCTTTGTCGATCTCACGGGCAATGATCGCCTTCTGCTGATTGCCGCCGGACATGCTGCGCACGGTGGTCAGGCTGCCCTGACCGCTGCGCACATCGTACTGTGCGATCAGCTTATCGGAATACTCGCGCACCTTGTCAGCACGGATAAATCCATGATTCTGGAACTCCGGCTGCCAGTAGCGCTGCAGCACCATATTGTTTTCCAGACTGTAATCCAGCACCAGACCGTGCTTGTGACGATCCTCCGGGATGTGGCTCATGCCGTCCTTGGAGCGCTGACGGATCGACTCATTGGTGATGTCCTTGCCATCCAGCAGGATCTTGCCGCTGCTGACCTTTTCCAGACCGGTCAGGCCATAGATGAACTCCGTCTGGCCGTTGCCCTCGATGCCTGCCAGACAAACGATCTCGCCGCCGTGTACCTGAAAGGACACGTCCTTGACCGAATCCTTTTTGTGCTGGGCATGGTGCATGGTAACACCTTCCACATCCAGCACCACTTCGCCGGGGTGAGCAGGCTTTTTGTCCACCTGCAGCTGCACATCACGGCCGACCATCATGCGGGAAAGCTCCTCCTTGGTGGTGTCCTTGATGTCCACGGTGCCCATAAATTTGCCCTTGCGCAGAACCGTGCAGCGGTCTGCCACTGCCATGATCTCGTTGAGCTTATGGGTAATGAACAGGATCGACTTGCCCTCTTTCTTGAACCCGCGCATGATCTCCATCAGCTCATCGATCTCCTGCGGGGTCAGAACTGCCGTAGGCTCATCAAAGATCAGGATCTCGTTGTCACGGTACAGCATCTTCAGGATCTCGACGCGCTGCTGCATGCCTACAGAGATATCGCTGATCAGCGCGTCCGGATCCACGCGCAGGCCATACTTTTCGCTCAGAGCAATGACCTTTTTGCGCGCTTCAGCCTTTTGCAGAAAGCCCAGCTTGTTAGGCTCCACACCCAGAATGATGTTATCCAGAACGCTGAAGCACTCCACCAGTTTGAAGTGCTGATGCACCATGCCGATGCCCAATGCGTTCGCATCATTGGGGTTGCGGATGGCTACCTCCTTGCCGTTCTTGCGGATCTGACCGGCCTCCGGCTGGTACAGACCGAACAGCACGCTCATCAGCGTACTTTTGCCGGCACCATTCTCACCCAGCAGGGCATGTACCTCGCCTTTGCGCAGCTGCAGGGTGATATCGTCGTTCGCCTTGATCCCAGGAAATTCCTTGGTGATATGGAGCATCTCGATCACAAAATCCTCTGCCAATCTGCTCACTCTCCTTTCGTGCCATAGCGACACCTATACTATTCTAATTTTCATTATACCTGATTTTCGACGATTTGCATCCTGCTTTTTTCACTTTTGGCGAAAAGTACAGATAAAAGTATTACTTATATTGCATTCTGCCCAAAGGTCATTTTCTGGGAGCCTCCCCGGCATATAAAAACAGGGTGCCCCTGCCTGAGGAGCACCCTGTTTCAAAAGGGACATGTAATTTCATCGGCAGGCAGATCTGCCTGAGGATCACTTACTGAATGTAGTTGACAGTGGTGAACTCGCTGACGGTGGGCTTGGTCGCATCATCGGAGTTGTTGTCAACAACGATCTCGCCGCTCTTGATCTTGTCCTTGACTGCCTCGTACTCGTCGGTGGTGAAGGACTCGAAGTTCCAGCTGTCTGCATCGGTGGGCAGGCCGACATAATCGCCGTCCTCCAGACCGAAGTTGCCGTTGGAAGCTGCGATGTCGCCCCAGCTGCCGGCCTCGATATCAGCCAGAGCAGTGTTGACAGCCTCGGACAGGCCCTTCATAGCGGAGGTGATGAACGGGTTGTAAGCGTAGGTGCCATCTGCAACGCCGTTTGCACCGATGTAGTTCTGGTCAACGTCAACGCCGATGACGTAGCCGTTGTTCTTCAGAGCAGCCTCAACAGCGGAGGTGTAGATGCCGCCGCCGCAGGCAAAGACGACCTGAGTGCCGTTGGAGTACCAGCCCTCCATACGGGAGGTGATGTTGGCATCGCCGTAGAACTGGCCGCCGTAGAAGTAGTTGATCTCAACATTGGTGCCCAGCTCCTGTGCTGCAGCGTCAGCGCCCTGCACGAAGCCGTAGCCGTAACGGATCACAGCGGGCACGGCCATGCCGCCCAGGAAGCCCAGCTTGGTCTTGCCGTCCTTGGCAATGGCGTAACCTGCCAGATAGCCTGCCTGCTCCTCCTTGAAGGTGATGCAGTAGCAGTTGGCAGGGATGGCGTCGGTGCCGATATCGCCCTGCGTCACATCGATGGCGATGAACTTGACATCGGGATACTGATCCGCAGCCCATGCCAGAGAAGCACCGTACAGGTAGCCGACGCAGACGATGACCTCAGCGCCGTCGTTGACAGCCTGACGGATCATGGTCTCGCGATCCTCGTCGGAAGCATCTGCCTCGGGGATGTAGTACTGACAGTCATCGCCCATGTAGCTGGAAACAGCAGTCCAGCATGCCTGGTTGAAGCTCTCATCATCGATCGTGCCGGTATCGCAGGTCAGAGCGACCTTGGTGATCTTCTCACCACCCTCAGCAGCAGAGGAAGCGGTGGAAGCGGCAGAAGAAGCAGTGCTGGTGGAGGCGGAAGAACCGCCGCAGGCGGTCAGAGCTGCGGCAGCGGCAGCGGCACCCGCCACAGCCAGGAAATTACGACGAGAAATCATCATAATAAAACTCTCCTTTTATTTTAATAAAAATTGGATCAAACAAATAAAATGCGCACAATGGCACATTTACTGGCTCAAGTATAACGACAAGCCGTGTCAGATGCAAGCAAATTCCGATTACAAAATATTTACAATAATTTTGTGAGTTTTTATCAAAAGTAGTATTTATGCACAAATTTTCCGTAGTTCCGGCCATTTTTCGCTTAGCGGAGGCACACCGGCACACATTGTACGGAGTACCGTTACTTTATTGTCCTGCAGTGCACCTCTGCGTTTTTATCCCGTCATTTCACAGCACGGTTGCCCGCCACATTGGAGGGGCCAAAGCCAAAGGGCAGCAGTTCGTCCATGCTGCGCTCGATAAAGTCTTCCGGCGTCTTTGCCATGATAACGTTCAGTTCCGGCCCGCCGAACTCAAACAAAGCCTGACGGCACACCCCGCAGGGCGAGGTGATCTGCTCGTTCACCTCACCGCGGCGGCTGCCCACCACAGCAATGTCGGTGAACTCGGTCACGCCCTCGGCCACCGCCTTGAACAGAGCCGTGCGCTCGGCACAGCTGGTGGGGGTAAAGGCAGCGTTCTCCACGTTGCAGCCGGTAAAAATGCGGCCGTCTCTGGCGCGCAGGGCAGCGCCCACCATAAAATCGCTGTAGGGCACATAGGCTTTTTCCCGTGCAGCCAGTGCCATGCGGATGAGCTCCTTCTTTTCCTCCAAAGTCAGATTGGTCATATCCGTCACTCCTTTTTGGGTTTTCAGGGGGCAAAAACAGCGCGGCAAGCCCTTTTGCAGGTAAACCGCGCTGAAATGCGTTTTAATGCTTAGTATTCTGCGCCCAGTGCTACCTTCATCATGTCGGTAAAGCTCTTCTGGCGCTGCTCAGCCGTGGTGATCTCCGGCGAGACAAAGCTGTCCGAAATGGTCAGCAGACAGGCAGCATTCTTGCCCAGCACCTGTGCATTGGCAAACAGGGCAAAGCTCTCCATCTCCACGCACAGGCATCCGCGCTCATCGCGCAGCTTTTCCCAGTAGGTGGGCTTCGCATCGGAGGGCTGACGGTAGAACACATCCGAGGAGTGGATGTTGCCCTCGATGAGCCGGATCCCCTGCTTCGCGGCAGAGGCACGCAGCTTGTCGTTCAGGCTCTGACTGGGCAGGGTGATATCCTTGTCGTAGCCGCTCTGCACCCGGGCATAGTTCGACTCGCTCACAGCGCCGGTGGCCAGCACGGTGTCGAACAGTTTGGCCTTGTCGGTATAGCTGCCGGCAGAGCCGATGCGGATGATGTTTTCCACATCGTAGAACTTGAACAGCTCGTAAGAATAGATGCCGATGGACGGCATGCCCATGCCGCTGCCCATCACGCTGATGGGCCGGCCTTCATAGGTGCCGGTAAAGCCCAGCATCCCGCGCACGCCGGTGACCTGACGGACATCCTGCAGGAAGGTATCTGCGATAAATTTTGCACGCAGGGGGTCGCCGGGCATCAGAACCGTCTTTGCGAAATCGCCTTTTTCTGCGCTGATGTGAGGGGTAGACATAAGATCATCTCTCCTTTTTTATTGCTTGATACAGCAGATGGGCTTTCTCTTCCGAAAAAGCCCTCTGCATCATTCCTTATTTATACCTGCTGCGGTTGAACACATTCTGCGGCGCAATGTAGCTGCCGTTGCGGCGGATCTCGAAGTGGCAGTGGTTGCCGCTGGAGCGTCCGGTGCTGCCCACATAGCCGATCAGCTGACCCTGCTTGACCGACTGACCAGAGTGCACCGCCAGCGACAGACAGTGCGCATACACCGTAGTGTAGCCGCTGCCGTGGCTGATGACGACAGAGTAGCCGTAGCCGGTGCCGGCACCGGCCTTATTGTAGCCGGCCTTGGTGACCGTACCGCCCGCCGATGCGTAGATCGGCGTACCCGCTGCAGCGCAGATATCTACGCCCTTGTGGCTGCCGCCGTACCAGCGCGAGCAGTTCCGGTAGCCGGGCACCGGCCAGATGAACTGACCGCTGCCGGTAATATAGGTGGTCTTGCTGGTCACCTTTTTGGTGCCCACCACGATCTTCTCTGTAACAGGCTCCTTGACCACCTCGGTGCTCAGGATCTGCTGCGAGAGCTGGGCTCCGTCGGTATTGTAGACGCGCTGTGCCGTCACGCTGCGGATGCCGGTCTGCCCTTCCTGCACCGTCTTTTTCGTGCCGACCGTGTACTCACCGGACTTTGTCGTCTCGGAGGTGTAAGGAATCTCCTCCTTCCAGGTCTCGATCTTGGTGATGCGCACCTCAAGGGTCGCTTCCTGTTTGGTCACGATCAGCTCGTCGCCCGCCTGAATATTGGATTTTTCGTTCAGCGCAGCTCCCTTGAAGTTCGAGTTCAGCTCGCACAGCTCTTTGAACGTCAGATCGTTTTTCTGGGCGATGCTCCACAGCGTATCACCGGCCTGCACCGTATAGATCTTTTCCTGCTGCTGCACACCGGAAAGCGTATTCTCTACATCCGCTTCATCCTGAAAGCTCTCATTGAAGTAGATGCCATTTTCCAGCGTGACATCTTTATTGAAGCCCACTGTGACATTCGGGTCATCGGCATTCTCATAGGGCTCCAGCAGACTGCTCAGATAGCTCTGCAGCCTGCTGCCGTCGCTGCACACAGCGGCCAGCTCACCGTCCAGATACAGAGCCGTACCCTCGCTGATCTCGTCGCTGGCGCTCCTCAGGATGGCGTCCGCCATGTCATTTTCGTCCATGGTCTTATGTGAGACCGTTACCGTATAGGACGGTTCCACCGTCCATCCGGTCTTGTCCGTACCCGCATAATTGATACGCTCCTGCACCGCCTCAAGGGCTGCGTTGAACACATCCTCGTTGGCCACATAACCGACGGCTTCACCGTTCACCTGCACTTCCAGCGCATAGGGCTGCCGGATGGTGTTGCTGAACACGGTCACCATAACTGCCAGTGCGCACACCGGCAGGATGTACATCGCCATTCGGGGCAGCATTTTCAGGTTGCGCCGCACGCCGCTGGTCAGGTAATGAACGCTGGCACGGCAGGCCGCGCCGAAGCCCTGCTCCTTTCGCACCCGGTGTGCATGGATCATCAGCGCTCCTATGCCGCGGAAAAACAGCACGATGGGGCCAAACAGATCCCGGAGCATCTGTGCCGCACCGGGAAACGCCATTGCCGCGATATTGATCAGCAGGTTCCGGATGCCTTCCACTCCATGGCATACCGCGCTGCAGATGCTGCGGCCTGCCCGGACAAATGCATACTCCGTAGAAAAGCCCAGTGCATACAGCATCTCCCCTGCCGCAGGCACTACCGGGTTCTGACTCAGCTTCCGGCTGAGGTTTTGCATACGATTCTGGGTTTTACGGCGCAGTCGATGCCGGTGCAGCAACCCGATGCACTGCAGCTGTGCCCAAAGGGAGCGCAGTTTTTGTTTCCGCTTCGATTCTGAAGGCGCGGTGCTCTGCTGCTCCTGTGTCTTATCTTCGATCAAAAGGTCTTTCTCCTTCCTTGCCGCCTGCGATGCACCGCACCGTGCACCGGTTCGAAGGACGGCGGCTGTCTGAAGCGCGCAAAGGCTTTTCTGTCAGCCACTACGCGGATTATTCTGATTTTATTATACACCCTGCACGCATTGAAACAAGCATTGTCACAAAATTTGGGCGATTCTTTCACTTACTTTTCACCAAAAATCCCCGCCATATCCTCCGGCAGGGGGCTTTTGACCGTGATCGTTTTCCAGTTTTTTCTATCCGCCGGCAGTTCCACGCGGATGCCGTCCTCCAGCTGTGTATAGACCGGCACCCGGAATGTCTGGCTAGCGCAGTGCAGTGCCTGCCGTCCGATCCGCTGTCGGCTGCCGCCGTAAAGGTCATCTCCGGCCAGCGGATGGCCGATGGATGCAAAGTGCACCCGGATCTGATGGGTGCGACCTGTCACCGGCACGCAGACCGCAAGACTCAGCCCGTTTTCTGCTTTTACTATGGTGTATTCCGTGCGGCTTGGTTTGCCCTCCGGGGTCACGCAGCGTCCGATGATGCTGTCGCCCCGGCGCCCGATGGGTGCATCGATCACGCCCGTCCCAAGGGGCATTTCTCCCTCTGCGGCAGCATAGTATCGTTTTTCCACATTCTGTGCCAGCAAGGGCGCGGCATACGCGTGCTTTGCTACCAGCACCAGACCGCTGGTGTCCTTATCGATGCGGTTCACCGGCCGGAACACCGGGCTGATGCCCTGCTGTGCGGCCCATGCCGCATACCCGTTGGCAAGGGTATCGCAGGGGTAGTTCAGGGTGGGGTGCACGGCCAGATGAGGCGGCTTTTCCAGCACGACCGCAAAGGCGTCCTCATAGACCACCCTGACCGGGATGTCCGGCTGCGGAGCCACACCGTCTCCCTCCGGCGGCAGCTCAAAGCTGACCACCTGCCCGGGGTACACTCTGCAGTTTGCAAGGATCGGCTGCCCGTCCGCATAAAAGCCCCCGCCCCGGAACTTTACCGCACGGGCAAGGTCGGCGGAAACGGCGCAGTGTCTCAGAAAATTTCGCAAAAGCGTTCCATTACAGGTCTGCTCATTCTCAGGCACCGGAAAATACAGCCGCATCTTTGCCCCTCCCTCTGCACCGCATATGTAATTTATTATATCAAAAAACGTTTTTTCTTGCAAATCCAGTTTTTTTATGGTACTATAGGGAGCGGAAAACGAGTGGAACATACGGCGGCGGGGCGGCTTTGACCGCTCTGAGGAAAGTCCGGGCCTCACAGAGCACGGTAACTGCTAACGGCAGCCGAGGGTGACCTCAGGGAAAGTGCAACAGAAAACAAACCGCCGCAGCAATGCGGTAAGGATGAAACGGCGAGGTAAGAGCTCACCAGCGCATGGGTGACCATGCGGCTTTGTAAACCCTACCGGAAGCAACGCCTATATGGGACGTAAAGCGCTGCTCGCGTGTCCTGAAGGCGGCATGAGCCTGTCAGCAATGGCAGGTCGAGACAGATCGTCGTTTAATACAGAACCCGGCTTACGGTCTATCTCGTTTTCCATTTTTGAGCATTTCAGGTTCCTGCACGATTTTGTGCAGGAATTTTTCTTTTACCAAGCTGTCACTTTTCGTTTGCGCCCATTTGTGGTATACTATGTGCACTGCAGGACATTGCAGTCAACTATGAAAGACAGGATGTGAAATCCTCCGATGAAAGATGGTTTTTTGAAAGCCGCAGCCTTCTCTCCCGCCCTGCGGGTAGCGGACTGCGCCTATAACGCGCAGCAGATCCTTGCCCCCCTGCGGGATGCCGCAGCCCGGGGCGTCAAGCTGGCTGTGTTCCCTGAATTCTGCCTGACCGGCTACACCTGCGGCGATCTGTTTTTGCAGCGTACCCTGCAGACCGGCGCACTGGACGCGCTGGATGCGCTGCTGACTGAGACAACCGGCCTGGATGTTGTCGCGCTGGTGGGGCTGCCCGTCATGGTGCATGGCAAATTGTACAATTGTGCCGCCGTGCTGTGCCGCGGGCAGCTCCTTGGCCTTGTGCCCAAGACCTATCTGCCCAACTATGGCGAGTTCTACGAAAAGCGCCAGTTCACCCCCGGCAGCACCGAAGTGGAGATGGTGACCGTCTGCGGCCAGCAGGTGCCGTTCGGCACCTCTCTGGTATTCCGCTGCCGCCAGATGCCCAGCTTTGTGCTGGGCGTGGAGATCTGCGAAGACCTGTGGAGCGCTCTTCCGCCCTCTACCTTCCATGCGCTGGCCGGTGCCACCGTGATCGCCAACCTCTCTGCCAGCGATGAGACCGTCGGCAAGGCAGAATACCGCCGGGCACTGGTCTCCAACCAGTCTGCCCGCCTGCTGTGCAGCTACCTGTACGCTTCTGCCGGGCACGGTGAAAGTACGCAGGACATGGTGTTCGCCGGGCACGATCTCATCGCTGAAAACGGCACCATCCTCTCTGAGAATGCCCCCTTTGACGGCGGCTGTGCCGAGACGGAGATCGACTGCCAGCGCATGGAAGCCGAGCGAGCCCGCAACACCAGCTTCGAGCTGTCTGCCGAAGGCTACACCACCGTGGAATTTGATCTTACACCGGTGGAAACCGCTCTGACCCGCTGGATCGATCCGGCTCCCTTTGTGCCCGGCGACCCCAAACGCCGTGCCGAACGCTGCGAGCTGATCCTGAAGATGCAGGCCGACGGCCTTGCCAAGCGTCTGGAGCACGCCCACGCCAAAACGGCAGTCATCGGCATTTCCGGCGGTCTGGACAGCTGTCTGGCTCTTCTGGTGGCTGTGCGTGCCATGAAGCAGCTGAACCGTCCCGCAGGTGACGTGCTGGCTGTGACCATGCCCTGCTTCGGCACCACCCGCCGCACCCGCAGCAATGCAGAAATTTTGTGCGATGAGCTGCACGTTTCGTTCCGGGAGATCGACATCGCCGAGACCGTGCACAGCCACTTCAAGGATATCGGTCAGGACGAAAGCGTGCTGGATGTGACCTTTGAAAACGGTCAGGCGCGTGTGCGTACGCTGGAGCTGATGGACACCGCCAACCGCACCGGCGGTCTGGTGGTCGGCACCGGCGACCTTTCGGAGCTGGCGCTGGGCTGGGCCACCTACAACGGCGACCACATGAGCATGTATGGCGTCAACGCCGGTGTGCCCAAAACGCTGGTGCGCCATCTCGTGCGCTACGAGGCCGACATTGCCGCCACCGATGCTCTGCGGGAGGTGCTGCTGGACATTCTGGACACCCCTGTATCCCCCGAGCTTCTGCCCGCCAAGGACGGCGAGATCGCCCAAAAGACTGAGGATCTCGTGGGGCCTTACGAGCTGCACGATTTCTACCTGTATCAGGTGCTGCGCTTCGGCTTCGGCCCGGCAAAGATCTTCCGGCTGGCAAAAGCCGCGTTCGCAGGCCGCCCCGAATATCCGGACAGCGTGCTGTACAAATGGCTGCGCAACTTCTACTGGCGGTTCTTCGCCCAGCAGTTCAAGCGCAGCTGCCTGCCCGACGGTCCCAAGGTGGGCAGTGTGACCCTTTCTCCCCGCGGCGACTGGCGCATGCCCAGTGATGCCTGCGCTGCGCTGTGGCTTGCTGAGCTGGAACAGCTCCAGATCAAGGATTGACCATGAAGAAAAAGAGCATTTTTATCAATCTCGCTTTTGCCGGCGTCGTGCTGACCATTGCAGTGATCCTGCTGGTGGTACGCAATCTGCGCTCCACCACCCAGCCGCTGCGCGCCGAACTGATCTACGGCGACAACAACACCACCATGAACCTGCCGCTGGACGTCAACGACACCTACGATGTAGACACCGGTTATTACACTGTCCACATCGAGATCAAGGATGGCGCAGCCCGCTTTGTGGACTCGCCCTGCCCGGATCACATCTGTGAAGGCTTCGGCTGGCTCTCCAGCGAAGATCAGACCGCTACCTGCCTGCCGGCTCGTGCTGTGCTGACCATCGTTCCCGCCGCCTGAGCGCTCTGTGAAAAGGAGAATTTCTATGAAGGATGATACCAACCGTTCCCTGCGGCACGTCAGCCGCAAGGCTGGAGATCCGGAAGACCGCACCGTCGTGGTGGACAGCTCCGCGTTCTTTTCGGAGACTCCCCCCTCTCCGCCGCGTCCGCCAAAGCGTCCATCCTCTTCAACGCCGCCGCGCAGCGGCAGGCGCACTCCCCCTCCCAGCGGTCCGTCAGCAGGCGGTGCAGCCGCCGTGCCTTCCAAATGGGGGAAGATCCTGCTGGGGCTGCAGGGCATCCTCAGTGCCGCAGCGCTGATCCAGTTGTGGCGCACGCAGATGCTGCCCGCATTGTACCTGATCATTCTGGCCGCTCTGCTGGCTCTGCTTTGGCTTCTGGTCAAACGCTGTCAGGAGTACAATGTACCCGGCAAGGTCTCCCGCGTGTTCTCTGTATTCCTGTGTGCTGCCATGGCCATGGGCTGTATCTGGGCGCAGCAGGGACTTTCGGCGCTGGGGAATATGACCTCCGGCCTGCTCACCGGTGCCGAGGCCAACAAGATCACCAAGGAGCCCTTCGTCATTTACCTCAGCGGTGTAGACACCCGCGGAGAGCTGACCGAAAACGCGCGCAGCGACGTGAACATTCTTGCCGCTGTAAACCCTGCGACCAAGCGCGTAGCACTGATCAACACGCCTCGTGACTACTACGTTGACCTTGCGGGCACGGACAGCAAAGACAAGCTGACCCATGCCGGTCTGTACGGCGTGGAAACCAGCATGGCAACGCTGGGCGGTCTCTACGGCGTCAGTGTAGACCATTACATCCGCATCAACTTTGCAGGCTTTATCCAGATCATCGATGCATTAGGCGGCGTGGACGTCTATTCCGATCAGGCATTCACCTCCGTAGGCAGCCCCGGCTACTACGACCCCACCACCTTTGTGGAGGGCTGGAACCATCTGGACGGAAAATCTGCTCTGGCCTTTGCCCGCGAGCGCCATGCCTTTGCATCCGGTGACATCCAGCGCGGCATCAATCAGATGAAGGTCATCGACGCCATGCTGAACAAGATCAAATCCCCTGCCCTGCTGATGGGTTTTTCCAAGATCATGGACGCTGCTTCGGATTGCTTTGTCACCAGCTTCTCGCAAGATCAGATCAGCGCTCTGGTGCGGATGCAGCTGAGCGACCTCGCGGAGTGGGATATCGAGAGCTATACCGTCACCGGATCCAGCTCCTCCAGCACCAAATGCTACTCTGCCAAGGGGCAGAAGCTCTATGTCATGAAGCCGGATGACGCCTCGGTCAATAAGGCCAAGGAAATGATCGCATCTGTTCTTGGCGGCGAGGACAGTGTTGCCGACACCACCCAGAAGCCGGAAAAGACCGAGGTGTTCACCCCCACCACCGACCCGAACGCCGCCGTTTCGGAGGTGCCTGCCGAGAGCGTTCCCGAGGAAGTGCCCGCCGACAGCCTGCCGGAAGAGACTGTCCCGGCAGACCAGCCTGCAGACGCAGAGCAGCCTGCCGACACCCAGCCGCAGGAGCCGGAAGCTCCTGCTCAGGGTGAGACTGGCAGCGACAGTTCTGCCGAAGCGCCTTCCATTTCTCTGCCTACGCAAGAAGAGGTGGAACAGGCCGCTTCCTCTATCTACAGCGCTGCCTCTACCATTCTGGATGCCATCTATAACGCCGCTTCCCAGCAGAATGACGCATCTTAATTCTTTGAAGCAAAAAGCAGGACCCGAAGGCTCTGGCCTTCGGGTCCTGCTTTTTTGTTGCTTTTTATGCCTTGATCTCGTTCCAGACGCTCTTGCCGTCCAGAGAGGAAGCATCCACGCCAAGATACTCGCAGATGGTCTGCGCAATGGTGCCAAAGCACAGGCGCGTGCCCAGATCCACGCCGGGCTTGATGCTCTTTCCGCAGATCAGGCAGGGCACGTATTCGCGGGTATGGTCTGTGGTCTTGGTGTAAGAGGGGTCGCAGCCGTGATCCGCGGTGACTATCAGGAGATCGCCCTCCCGCATCCCGGGGATAAAATCTGCCACGAACCGGTCGAACTCGGTGGCGGCGGCGGCATAGCCCGCCACGTCGCGGCGGTGGCCGTAGAGCATATCAAAGTCCACCAGATTCACGAAGGCAAGGCCCTCAAAATCGCGGGTCTGCAAAGCCTTTGTAAATGCAATGCCGTTGGTATTGCCGGTGGTCTTGATCTTCTCGGTCACGCCCTCGCCGTCAAAGATATCGAAGATCTTGCCCACGGCGATCACATCCCTGCCGGCATCCTTCAGCAGATCCAGCATCGTTGCACGGGGCGGCTTCAGGCTCAGGTCGTGGCGGTTGGTGGTGCGGTAAAAGGTGTCTGCGGTATGGCCAAGGAAGGGGCGTGCGATCACGCGGCCGACACCGTACTCGCCCTTGAGCATTTCACGGGCAATCTCACAAAAACGGTACAGCTCATGCACCGGCACCAGCTCTTCGTTGGCAGCCACCTGAAACACGCTGTCGGCGCTGGTATAGACAATGAGCGCATTCTCGCGCATTGCCTGCTCACCGTAATCCTTCAGCACCTGTGTGCCGGAATAGGGCTTGTTGCACAGCACCTTGTGGCCGGTCTTTTCTTCAAATGCACGGATCAGCTCCTCCGGAAAGCCGTTCGGGAAGGTGGGCAGCGGATTGGGGCTGACCACACCGGCAATTTCCCAGTGGCCAATGGTGGTGTCCTTGCCCATGCTCTGTTCCTGCAGGCGTACAAAGGCACCAATGGGAGCCTCTGCTTTTTCCCCTGCGGTCACGCCTTCAATGTTGAACATGCCGAGCCTGCGCAGGTTGGGGCAATTAAAATTCGGGTGCTTTGCAATGGCTCCCAGAGTGTTGGTACCCTCGTCACCGAAGGCGGCGGCATCCGGCTCTGCACCAATGCCGAAGCTGTCGAGGACGATCAGAAAAACACGCTTTTCCATCTCGTTTTTCTCCATTTCCTCCGGGGATGCGCCCCGGACAAAGTGATACTTCTTACTTATCATTATAAGCGAATCCACTGCCGGATGCAAGGCTTTTTCGCAGGTGGACTGCATCCGTCATTTTTGCCAAAAAGCTCGTCTTTTTGTTCACAAGCCCATTCTTCATTTTGTCGCATCACCGTTATTATTTTCTCTTTTTGGGCTAAGACACCTTTGCCGGCGAAAAAATTGATCCGGTGCAGCAATTTTTTCTTGCCCTATTGTATCCAAGCGATTATAATAGTATGTGGAAGAGTTTTGAGTCTGCAGGCTCTTTCCGTTTTTTCACCAACGCACGGGATTTTTCCCGTTAGCCATGCGGCTGTCTGCATGACAGCAGACGGCCCGCCGCAAAATAGAGAATGTGAATGAGTAGTTGGAGGTAAAGGATATGAGAAAAACCAAGATCATCTGCACTCTGGGTCCGTCTACCGATAAAGAAGGCGTCCTGCGCGAGCTGGTCGCCAACGGCATGAACGTTGCCCGTTTCAATTTTTCCCATGGTTCTCATGAGGAACATCTGGGTCGTTTTGAAAAACTGAAGGCCATCCGTGAAGAGCTGGGCAAGCCGGTCGCTGCTCTGCTGGACACCAAGGGTCCCGAGATCCGTCTGAAAGACTTCAAGAACGGCACTGAGATGCTGGAAGCCGGTCAGACCTTCACCCTGACTACCCGCGAGGTGGAGGGCACCAAGGAGATCTGCTCCATCACCTACAAAGATCTGCCTCAGGACGTTCAGGCCGGCGGCACCATCATGCTGGACGACGGTCTGATCAAGCTGCAGATCCAGACGGTGAACGACACCGACATCGTCTGCAAAGTGCTGAACAACGGCAAGATCAAAAACAAGAAGGGCGTCAATGTCCCCGGCGTGCATCTTTCCATGCCGTATATGAGCCAGCGCGACCGCGACGACATCATCTTCGGCGCGCAGCAGGGCTTTGACTTTATCGCTGCATCTTTCGTGCGCACTGCGCAGGACGTGTACGACATTCGCAACCTGCTGAATGAATACGACTCCAACATCCGCATCATTGCCAAGATCGAGAACCGCGAAGGCGTGAACAATATCGACAGCATTCTGGCGGCTGCTGACGCCGTCATGGTCGCCCGCGGCGATCTGGGCGTCGAGATCGATTTCACTGAGCTGCCCGGCATCCAGAAGAGCGTCATCGACCGCTCCTTCTCCTTCGGCAAGCCTATTGTCACCGCCACGCAGATGCTGGACAGCATGATCGTCAACCCCCGCCCCACCCGTGCCGAGATCTCTGACGTGGCAAACGCCATTTATGACGGCACCTCTGCGATCATGCTGTCCGGCGAGACCGCTGCCGGCGACTATCCTGTGGAGGCTCTGAAGACCATGTCTGCCATTGCAGAGCGCACCGAGCAGGAGAGCCACTGCCTGCGCGGCCGTCTGATGGATTCCAGCAACGGCAAGATCACCGTCAGCGATGCAACTGCTCACGCTGCCTGCCTGACCGCCAAGGATGTCAATGCCGCCGCCATCGTCACTGTGTCCGAGTCCGGCACCACCGCCCGCCTGCTGAGCAAATACCGCCCCGAGCAGCCCATCATTGCCTGCGTTATGAAGGAGCAGGTGCAGCGTCAGCTTTCCCTGAGCTGGGGCATCACCCCGCTGATGATGCCTCTGGCACACAGCACGGATGAGCTGATCGAAATGTCTACCTCTCTGGCCAAAGAGAACGGTTACCTGCACAACGGTGAGCTGGCCGTCGTTACCGCAGGCGTGCCCGTGGGCGTGTCCGGCACCACCAACATGATCAAGATCCACATGGTGGGCAACTGTCTGGCTACCGGCGTCGGCATCGGCCGTGAAGGCTCCGATGTGACCAATGCCACCGGCAAAGCCTGCGTCTGCCGCACTTTGGAGGAGGTACGCGCAAAGTTCAAGCCCGGCATGGTTCTGGTCGTGCCCTCTACCAACAACGATATGACCGATTTTGTCCGCAATGCTGCCGCGCTGGTGGTCGAGGAGCCCGGCCTGAACAGCCACGCCGCTATTATCGGCAAGGCTCTGCAGAAGCCCACCGTCGTAGGCGCTACCGGTGCTACCAACCATATCCGCGACGGCCTGATGATCGCCGTGGACTGCGCTCACGGCAACGTGCAGCGCCTGCAGGCATAAGCCGGAAAGGGATCAGATGGAGCGCATTGCAAGTTTCTGCGTTGACCACACCAGACTGGAACGCGGCATGTATCTGAGCCGTCAGGACGGCGATGTTCTGACCTGGGATATCCGCATGAAGAAGCCCAATCATGGCGACTATCTGTCCACCGGCGCAGCCCACACACTGGAGCACCTGTTTGCCACCTATGCGCGCAACAGCCGCTTCAAGGACAGCGTGATCTACGTCGGCCCCATGGGCTGCCGCACCGGCTTCTATCTGCTGACTCGTGGTCTGACCCCCGCCGAGGCTCTGGAGCTGACTGTGGAATCCTTCCGCTTTATGGCCTCGTTTGAGGGTGATGTGCCCGGTGCCAGCGAGGTCGAATGCGGCAACTACCGCGACATGGATCTGCGCGCCGCCAAATCTGAGGCCGCCGCCATGCTTCCCGTACTGGAAGCACTGACCGGCGACGACCTGCATTATTGATTTAATACAAAAAGAGGGATGCTTTCATCGGGAAGCATCCCTCTTTCTGTATGATCAGAGTGTATCCAGTGCCTGCCGTGCGGCACGGATCTTTTCCTCGCTGGTCTGCCATACCTCATACTCTGAGAAGCCCGGCAGCCCCATGGGCACACCCTCCCGCCGGAAGGTCATGCGGCTTTCCAGCACCTGTTTGCCGGAAAGGTGGAATGCTCTGGCTCCGGTTTGCTCCGCAAGAGCAGGAATGTTCTCTGCCGAGACGCCTGCACCTGCCAGAATCTCTACGCCGTTCCCAGCCTGCTTCACAAGGCGGCCAAGGAGCTCTGCCCCCGCAAGGGCACTCGACGCCTGCCCACTGGTCAGAATGGTGCACACCCCAAGGCCGTGCGCTGTTTCAAGCGCAGCAAACGGGTCGGCGCACACATCAAATGCCCGATGCAGGGTCAGTGCCACAGTGCGGCCGGCCTTTTCTGCTGCCTCCGACGCCGCAGCATAGATGCGTCTCATGGCTTCCGCGTTCAGCCGACCGTCCGGCGTCAGAACGCCGGTAACGACGCCGTCCGCTCCGGCTTCCACCAGATCCGCAGCAGATTGCTCCATCTGCGCCAGCTCCCAGCGGTCATAACAAAAATCCCCGAACCGCGGACGCAGCAGCGCCCGCACCGGCAGACCGGTCTCCGCCTTCACCTGACGCAGCAGCGCCAGACTCGGCGTTGTGCCGCCGATAACCAGATCCGCACACAGCTCCAGCCGATCCGCTCCGCCCCGCTTTGCCGCCAGCGCACTCGCCGTGCTGTCTACACAGACTTCCAGAACAGCGTCCATTGCAAGTTCCTCCGTTTTTGTTTCATTCTACCACGTTTTTCAGACCGGAAAAAGCCCTGTTTCCATGAAAAATACGGCAGAAGGCGCATCCCCCTGCCGCATTCAGCATCTCGGTTTTCAGATCAGCTGCAGTTCCTGAAATGCCTTTGTGATGCCGTCCTCATAGACCGACGGTGCAATGCGGTCACAGCGCATTTTCAGGTTTTCCGATCCATTGGCCATACACACGCTGATGCCTGCCACGTCCGTCATCTGCAGGTCGTTGTCGCTGTCGCCAAAACCGATGGTATCAGCCAGCATACAGCCCAGATGATCGCAGATCGCCTTGATGCCAGTGCCCTTGTTGAACTTTCGGTTGATGAGCTCCCCGTTCACAAAGCCATCGGTCCGTGCATCCAGCTTGCTCTCGCAGAACACGAATCGGTCTTCGTAGTTCTGCTTGGCCTCGTTCAGATCACTTTCGTGCTCTGCAATAAACACGATCTTATACAGCGGTTCTCCCTGATACTGCTCTGCCGGCGTGATTGTCATTCCCTCTTCCATCGCCTTGCGCCAGCGTTCCGCCTCACTGTTCAGCGGTGCACCGTTCTTTTGATGGATAAAGCTCCACCTCTGGGTCATTTTGGCACCGCCAAAAGTGGCATCCCGGGCTTCCAGCGTGCACTCCACACCGTGGCGTTCCAGCGCATCCCGTACGCCTGCCGCCACGTCCGGCTCAATGGGGATATCCACCAGCACCCTGCCGTCGCACAGCACATAGCCGCCTGCGCTGCACACCGCACCCGCAAAGCATTCGTGCTGCAGGAGAGGAGCCGTCATACGGAGATTCCGGCCGGTACACAGAAACAGTTTGTGTCCGTTTTTTCTGGCGCGATCCAGCGTCCTGAGCGTATTTTCCGGCACGAGCATCTCGCCCGGCGGGAGAAGCGTGCCGTCAATATCCAGAAAAATTAGCTTGCGATCCATAAATCCCCCTGTTCTCAAATGGAGCCGCGCTCCAGGACCCGGTAGCCCAGCGTCACCTGACGCAGCATGCCTCCGGGTTCTTTTTCATCCAGCATCTGCAGAAGCATCCGTGCAGCTTCCTCGCCCACCTGCATCTGATAGAACTGTACCGTCGTCAGGCCGGGTTCTGTGATATTGCCAGCCCAGCTGTCACCGACACCGGCAAGGCTCACATCCACCCCGATCCGTTTTCCTGCCTGTTTCAGCACCCGCATGGCACCAAAGGCCACTGTATCAGTCACGCAGACCACGCCGTCCAGATCCGGGCAGCGGGTCAGCAGCTCCCTCATGCAGCGCTCTCCCTCGTCCATGGTAAAGTCTGTGCAGCAGATGCGCGGCAGGTTTTCCGCGTCCAGCCCTGCTGTTTTCAGCGCATCCTGCACACCGGTTCGACGCTGCACACCGGTGGCCTGATCCCGCTCAGCACCTCCAATGTACACGATCTTTTTCCGCCCCCGATCCAGCATTCTGCAGGTCAGATCCCGGGCAGCGCTGCGGTCATCGTTGTACACGCAGGACACATCCGGAAAGCGCTGCCCCGTAACGACGACCGGCACGCGGCAGCTTTGCAGCGCCTGCGCCAGCTGCGGGGTATAGCTGCTGCCCAGCAGGATGATCCCCGCCACATGGTTGCGCTGCATTGCCGCAAGATAGCCAAGCTCCCGCTGCGCATCCAGCTCGGTGTTGCCCAGCAGCATCAGATAGTTTTTGGTATCCAGCTCCCGGGCGATGCCTGCCGTGATCTGCCCCACCGACTGGGAACCGATGCTGGGGGCGATCACTCCCACCTGATTCACTCTGCCGGTACGCAGGGTCTGGGCAGCAGAATCCGGCTGATAGCCGGTCTTTTCCACTACTTCGCGGATCGCAGCACGCTTCTGTTCGCCGAGTGGGCCGCCGTTCAGGTAGCGGCTGACCGCCGCGCTGGACACACCTGCCATTTTTGCAATATCACTGATGGTCATTTTGCTTTACTTTCTCTCTTCGGATGTAATGAGTCTGTAAACGTTTTCATCTTTATTATAAATCCTATCCCGCATCTCTTCAAGATGCGGTTTTCCGGTTTATCCCGAGAACCGTTCCATTTTTTTAGACATCCTGCATAGTCCGGGCTTTTTCTCTTCCCGATCCCTTTTTCTCCGTCAAAGCCATCAGATCAACCCCATTGCAAAGGCGCGCGCCAGCAGCCCCAGAACCAGTGCTGCCAGCAGGATCATCCACACGGTCTTATTTTCGCTCGTCTTGTTTTTCTGCCTGTTCCGATCCGCATTCTTTTTTGCAGCTGTGCTGCCCCTTCCCGAGGAGCGTGCTGCGCTCTGCCTCCGGCTCTGGCTACTGCGGTTCTGCCCGGTGCGGCCATTTTGGCGGGGCGTGCTGCGGGCGGCAGTTCTCTCCTCCGGCTGCTGCCGGGAAGCAGCCACCGGCTCCCTCGCGCCGCAGCGGGCGAGATAATCCTCTGCCTCACGGTAATACCGTGCCAATTCATTCTCCCGGAACGCTGTGCCTGCGTAGCCATCTTCCAGGCACTCCACTGCTTCGTTAAACAGGATCGCAGCCTGCGCTGCTGCAGTTCGATCCGATGCGTGCGCCGCTTCGTTGCGGGCAGCACGCACCGCATTGCAGGCACGGCGTGCTGCACCGGGATGCTCTGTGCTGCCCAGCAGATCCAGCGGGCGGGAAGCGTCTTTTTCCGGATCCAGCAGCACCCGCATACAGACCGTGGTATCCAGCTGCTGCCAGCTGCTCTTTCCGGTAAGATCCGGCATACGGTCGTAATAGTCCGGGCTTTCCGTCTGACGTTCCACGATGTGCTTGAGCAGTGAATCCAGACTGTGTGCACCGGGCTTGCGCTCCCAATGCCAGCGCAGCAGCCGACGGCTGATCTCATCGCACGCCGCTTTGATCTCAAAAGCAGCCTGCAGGGCTTCTTCCTGCATATCGTTCATCCTTTCTTTTTCAGGTACACAAAAGGCGGAGGAGGCACACCGCCTTCTCCGCCGCTTATTCTGATTTTTACAGCACGAACTGATAATAGACAAAGCCGCACAGTGCCACTGCTGCGCAAATGATGGCAGTGAGAGGCGGCACCCAGCGGATCAGCGCCTCTGCCACGCTGTCGCGGTCGTCCTCGTAGTCCTCATCCTCGTTGCAGGCATCCTCCGGCTGTTCCTGCACAGGCTGCGCACGGCGGCCTGCGGATGGCACCACGCGGGTGCCATCGTCAGCTGCACTGCCCGGGAACTGCGCCCGGGTCTGCGCATCCAGCACACGTGTCTGCCCGGCAGGTTCCATAGGCGGCTCACGGCGCGGTGCGCCTACGATCCGGGTTGGTTCATCCGGAACCGGCTGCTGCGGGCGCTGTGCACCGACCATGCGGGTCGGCTCTTCCTGCACGGGTGCAGGCTGCGCCGGAGCGATCACGGTCTCCGTGTCGTCCTCTTCAGCGGGCTGCTCCGGCTGCAGGAGCGTGTTCAGCGCGTTCTGCAGCAAAATGCGGTCACAGCCGCACTCCGAGCAGTAGACCGTGTCTTCTTCCTTGGGATGAAAAGCACCGCAGGCACAGTACCAGCCGTTTTCAAACACCTGCGGCTGATACTTCAATTCCTTGCGGTTCATGCGGTCCTCCAGCGCCTTTTCCAGCTCCGGAGACAAACGGCGGGGTGCGGGCAGGCGCACACGCTTGATGCTGTCCAGATGCACCACGCGCTTGCCGTTATAGACATTGCACAGGGAGACATCCACGCTGGTGATCGCCTTCGACGTAACAAACACCGCATCGTCCTGACCAAACAGCTGCCCCGGCTTCACTTCCAGATCCCGATACTCGAACTGATCTTCGCACAGGATCACGCCATCCACGCCCTTGCATTTGAAGTGGATCTCCAATGCAGTCAGGGTAACCTTGGAAATGTTCTTGAACGTCAGGCAGACGGCATGTTCGCCGCTGGCATCACCCTTGAGCAGCTCTACACAGACAAACTGCACCGGGCTGCCGGGGGTATAATAGTTCGCGCGCGTCCGTGCGACCAGATCAAAATTTTCCTCCACGACACTCGCTCCTTTCATTGGGTCTTTGTCCGGGTCAATCCTGCGGCTCTTCCGCATCCGGAGCATCCGGCGAGGAGGCCGCAGGCATCTGCTCCGCCGCTTCGGCCTTCTCGGCAGGCTCTGCGCTCTCTGCCTGTTCTGCAGGCTGAGCCGTTTCGGCTGTTTCAGCCGGGGCAGGCTGAGCCGGCTCGTCATCCTCACGCGGGGGCAGCGTGCCGCCGGACATGATGGTATTGAACTCCTGCTCGTTGAGCTTCTCACGCTCCATCAGAGCCTTGGCCAGTGCATGCAGCTGGTCGATATGCTCCGTCAGGGTGCGGCGGCAGGTTTCATAGGCCTCGTCGATGATATCCCGCATCTCGCTGTCGATCTCGGCAGCGGTGGTCTCACTGTAGCCTTTCCCATGCCCCAGATCACGGCCAAGGAAGGTCTCCTCCTGCGAGGTACCGTAGACCACAGGGCCAAGACGCTCAGAGAAGCCGTACTTGGTGATCATCTGGCGTGCAATGTTGGTGGCCTGCTGCAGGTCGTTGGATGCACCGGTGGAGATATCGTCCAGAATCAGCTGCTCGGCCACACGGCCGCCCAGACTGGAAACGATATCCTCAAACATCTCGCCCTTCGTCACATAGCTGCGATCCTTCTCGGGCAGATACATGGTGTAGCCGCCAGCCTGCCCGCGGGGGATGATGGTGATCTCATGCACACGAGGGTGGTGCTTGCAGTAGAAGCCCGCCACTGCGTGGCCTGCTTCGTGGTAAGCCGTCAGCTTCTTCTCCTCAGGGGTAACGACGCGGCTCTTCTTCTCAGGGCCGGCCATGACCTTCATGGAGGCTTCTTCGATATCCTCCATGGTGATGGCCTTGCGGTTGCGGCGGGCAGCCAGCAGAGCCGCCTCGTTGACCAGATTTTCCAGATCAGCGCCCGCAAAGCCGGCGGTGCGCTGTGCAATGACTCTCAGGGACACATCAGGAGCCAGAGGCTTGTTCTTGGTGTGGACCTTCAGGATCTCTTCGCGACCCTTGACGTCCGGCAGCCCCACATAGACCTGACGGTCAAAACGGCCGGGACGCAGCAGCGCCTTATCCAGAATATCGGCGCGGTTGGTGGCGGCCATGACGATGATGCCGTCGTTGGCCTCAAAGCCATCCATCTCCACCAGCAACTGGTTCAATGTCTGCTCACGCTCATCGTGGCCGCCGCCAAGGCCTGCGCCGCGCTGACGGCCGACAGCATCGATCTCGTCGATAAAAATGATGCACGGCATGGACTTTTTCGCCTTATCGAACAGGTCACGTACACGGGACGCGCCAACGCCGACATACATTTCCACGAAGTCGGAACCGGAGATCGAGTAGAAGGGCACGCCAGCCTCGCCTGCGCAGGCACGTGCCAGCAGGGTCTTGCCGGTACCCGGAGGGCCCACCAGCAGAACGCCGTGGGGGATGCGGGCACCCAGTGTATTGAACTTATCCGGGCTCTTGAGGAACTCGACGACCTCTTTCAGCTCTTCCTTCTCCTCGTCCTCACCGGCGACATCAGCAAAGGTGGCCGTCTTTTTGTTTTCGTGTTCGTCCTTGACCTTTGCCTTGCCGACATTCATGATCCCGCCGCCGCCAGCACCGCCGCGCATCATGGAGAACAGCAAAAAGCCGGTGCAGCCCAGCATGCCAAGATAGAACAGGATCTCCAGCCAGGGGATGCTCTCCTTGACCGGAGTATAGTCGTATTCCATGGGCGCATCCGGGTTTGCTGCATTGTATGCCTCGATATAATCATTGACATACTTGACAAACATCGAAGCATAGGGCAGTTTATAGCGAACCGTCACCGTGCCGTCGTCATTTTTCTGGGCGGCCGTGGTGGTGTCCGAAGAGGACAGCATGCCGCTCAGCAGCCCGCCGGTAGACTGGGTGACACTTTGAGCAGTGGTATCGGGCAGCGCCAGCTTACCCTCCTTCAGGTTCATGGTCAGCACGCCGGTGTTCAGATCCAGCGTAAACTTCGTGACCTGCAGGTTCTCAAAGTACTGGACAGCCGTGGAGTAAGCCATGGAAGACGAGCTGCCGCTGTCACTGCTGCCGCCCAGCACCGACCATGCCATCAGCACTGCTGCCAGGATCAGTGCCAGGATCAGCGGATTGAAACGGGGTCTTTTGGATTGCAAAAAAATCAACTCCAGTTCTTGGATGAATTATAGTGAGAGATCATTTCTCGTAGATTTCGGGCTTCAGCACACCAACATAGGGCAGATTACGGTATTTCTCGTCGTAATCCAGACCGTAGCCCACCACAAACTCGTCCGGCACACGGAAGCCCTCATAATCGGGCTGGATATTGGCCTTGCGGCGGCTGGGCTTGTCAAGGATCGTGCAGATCTTCACCGAGTTGGGGTTGCGCATCTTGAGCATGGGTACCAGATTGGACAGCGTAACGCCGGTATCCAGAATATCCTCCACGATCAGCACATCCTTGCCGGACAGATCCCCGTCCAGATCCTTGATGATCTTCACAAGGCCGCTGGTGGTGGTATTGCTGCCGCCGTAGCTCGACACCACCATAAAGTCGATGCTGCACGGGATGCTCACCGCACGCATCAAATCGGCCATAAAGACCACCGAACCCTTCAGGATGGATACCAGCACAAGATTTTTGCCCGCATAATCCCTGCTGATCTGGGCACCCAGCTCAGCCACTTTTGCCTTCAGTTCTTCTTCAGAGACCAGAACGGTCTTGATATCATCATTCATACTCATGCTCGACTTCCTCCATTTTCTCGCATTCCAACTGCAGCACCCACACGGTATCTGCGTCCGGAGCCAGCCCCTCGGCAAAGCCTCCCCCACAGACCCACAGCACCGTGCTGCCCTGCGCAAGCACCGGCAGGTGTTCTCTCTGAGCCGGTGGAATGCCCGTCTCGTTCATCCATTTGCGCAGTTCCTTGCTTACGCCCCGCCCTGCCGGACGGAACCGGTCTCCCGGCTGGCGTCCGCGCAGAACAAGGCCAGTGTATAACGTAGTTATTCTAGCATAATCCGCCCGATTTTTTAAGTCTTTTTTATGAACGACTTGTATTTTTTCTTCAAAATCGGCCGGAATCACCCTTGCCGTCACCTTCCAGCCCCCTGCCAGAAAGTTTTTCGGCTGCTTTTCAGGGCAGAACGGCTGTTCGTCCGGCAGAGCTTTCCTGTTTGTTTCCGGCTTTTGTGTCCGTTCTTCCTGCCAGAAGCAGCCGTTTCCCGCGCAAAAGCGTACCCGTTCGGTCAGCTGCACTGCACCGCTGCCCTGCCGCACAAGGCTGCACAGCAGCCGGATATACTTTTCTTCTGCATCCCGCACCGTGGCAGCAAGCCTGTGCATGGCAGCCTCAAGGATCAGCCGGTCGGCTGCGGCAAGCGGCTCCAGCCGCCACGCTGCATGGATCATCGGGTCTTTGAGGGCAGGCTGTGCTGCATCCAGACGGGCAGACGCCAGAAGTTCTCCGGCCTTCCTCTCAAAATAGGCATCCGCCTGCGCTGCCTTCTCGCAAAAGCGGGACAGATTTTCCACGGCGGCGCTGTTCGTACTTTGCAGTGCGGGCAGCGCCGTGTGCCGCAGCCGGTTGCGGGCGTAAGCATCCGTCTCATTCGTTTCATCTGTCACCCATGCCTGCCCCGTCTGCCGGCAGAAGCTCTCCGTCTCCTGCCGGGTCAGCCCCAGCAGCGGCCGCAGATAGCACCCGCGTATCGGCCGGATGCCGCCTGCGCCGTGCAGACCGGTACCCCGCGCCAGACGCAGCAGCAATGTTTCAGCCTGATCATTTGCAGTATGGGCAGTTGCAACAGCGTCTATCCCCTCTTTGAGCAGCTGCTCAAAACAGGCATAGCGCAGCCTCCGTGCCCAGTCCTCTCCGGCATGGAGCGGCGGCCGACCCGCTTTGTCAGCCATTTCTTCTGCATGGAATACCCGCAGCGGTACGCCCAGACGGGCACACTCTGCGCGCACAAAGGCTTCGTCCTGATCCGCTGTTTTTCCGCGCAGGCCATGGTTCACATGGCAGGCGGAAAGTTCAAACCCGAACTCCGGCTGCAGTGCGCGCAGAATGCCCAGCAGTGCCATACTGTCGGCACCACCGGACACCGCCGCTGCCAAGTGTTGAAACCGCAGCGGCCTGCCCGGCGCAAGCAGCTGTTCCTGCAGACAGAAATCCCGCACACGGGCGATGATTCTTTCGCCGCACATCAGCGTTTGAAGTCCACATCCATAAAGCGGGTGTGGGCACCATCCCAGCCCAGCGGCACGGTGCTGGTCTCGCCGTGACGGTTTTTGGCTACGATGCATTCAGCCGTATCGGCATCTACCTCTGCGCCATCCGGGTTCTGGCTGGCATAATAGGAATCACGGTACAAAAACAGGACGCAGTCGGCATCCTGCTCGATGGAACCGGAATCTCGCAGGTCGGACAGCTGCGGACGGTGGCTGGAGTTGTTGCCCTGCTTTTCCACCGCACGGGACAGCTGGCTCAGTGCGATGATGGGCACATTCATTTCCTTTGCCATGATCTTGAGATTTCGGGTGATGGAGCTGATCTCCTGCACGCGGTTCTCGCTGCGCTGGCCGGTGGTCATCAGCTGCAGATAGTCGATGACGATCAGCCCCACGTTCGGGCGGGTGGGATCCTGATTGACCCGGCGGATCTTCGCCTTCATCTCCGTAATGGTAATACCGGAGGTATCATCCATATAGATCGGTGCATCGTGGAGTTTTTCAGTGGCCAGTGCCAGATACTCCCAGTCCTCCGCACGCAGCGCACCAGTGCGGAAGGCCTGACTGTCGATGCCCGCTTCTGCAGAAAGGATGCGGTTGGTCAGCTGTTCCTTGGTCATTTCAAGGCTGAAGATCGCCACCGGTACCTTTTGCTGCATGGCCACACGGGTAGCGATGTTCAGTGCAAAACTGGTTTTACCCATGCCGGGGCGGGCAGCCAGAATAATAAGGTCGCCGCGGCCAAGGCCGGTGAGCACCGTATCCAGCAGCCGGAAGCCTGTTGGAATGCCCTTGTACTTGTCCGCATCCGGGCCGCTGATCTTCTGCAGGTTGGTCAGTGTTTCCACCATGCTGGAAGAAAGCGGTGTCAGCGCGCTGGAATCACGGCCGGAACGGATCTCATAGATGCGCTGTTCGGCGCTTTCCAGCAAAAGATCTGCGTCCGGCTCGTCGCTGGCATCCTGCAGGATGTCTTTTGCCACATCCATCAACTGACGCACCTGATATTTTTCCTGCACGATCTGGGCGTAGGCCTTTACATTGGAAATGCTGGGCACCGTCTCGGCCAGACCGGTCAGGTAGACCTTTGCTTCATCTGCGCTGGGAAATACGCCGTCCGAGATCACAGCGTCCAGCAGCGTTACAAAGTCGATGGTCTGGTCGGCAGTGAACAAACGCAGCATCTCGGCGTAGATCTGTGCGTTCTGGCGGGTATAGAACATCTCCGGACGGATGATCTCCACCAGATCGGTGAGGGTCTCCGGCTTCAGCAGCACTGCGCCCAATACACTCTGCTCGGCCTGCATACTGTAGGGCAGATTGATGCCCACGCTTTCCAGATTCAATTCATTGGAGTAATGTCGTTCGTTCGGCATAGTTTTTGTCCTTGTGCGTTAAATTGCTGAAAAGCCAAAAAGCGCCCCCTGCTTGAGGGGGCGCAGATGGCGTTCAAATCAAGCCTGTTCCACTTCCACCTGGATCTTGAAGGAGGCGACCACACCAATGTGCAGACGAACCTTGCCGCTGAACACACCGGCGTCCTTGATGTCCTTGGTTTCCAGCTCGATCTTCTTTTTATCGATGGGGGAGCCTGCCAGAACAGTCAGAGCCTCGGCAACTTCCTTACCGGTGACCTTGCCGTGCAGACGGCCGGATGCACCGCCCTTGGCCTTGATCGTCACCGTCTTGCCCTCGATCTTCGCCGCCAGAGCCTTGGCCGCAGCCACCGTCTCAGCCTCGTGGAAATCGGCTGCCGCCTCCTTGCTGCGGGCAACATTCACAGCGCTGGCATCCGCCACAGCGGCCAGCTTGCGCGGGAACAGATAATTGCGTGCGTATCCGTCAGAGACCTCATGGATCTCGTCCTTCTTGCCAATACCCTTGATATCCTGTTTGAGAATCACTTTCATGTTTATCCCTCACTTTTCACCGGAAAGCCGGTGCAGTTGTTGTATTTATAGTATAGCGCATTTGCCGCTTTTGGGCAAGAGGAAGAGCTGAGCCATTTGGAACAGCCTCCGCTTCGCTCTGTCCATATTCAGCGGTAATTTTATTTTTAATTTTGTGTTTGTCGCGCC
This sequence comes from uncultured Faecalibacterium sp., assembly GCA_934501115.1. Lineage (GTDB taxonomy): Bacteria > Bacillota > Clostridia > Oscillospirales > Ruminococcaceae > Faecalibacterium. Next base: position 82,715 of record CAKSTO010000001.1, on the reverse strand, counting down.
CTGCGGGGCGCTCCAAACACATTTTCACGCGGAGAGGTCGTTCCGGACAACGGCATCTGCTGCTGTCGGTCTGCGGCCGTCGCGCAGCGACTCTAAATCGGAGAAACGAGAAAAAAGCGTTAAGCGCAGCGGCTAGCTTTTTTTCGCTTCGACTTCTTCTTTGGAGTCTGAAAGGGGCGAGCAGCCCCTTTCTCGTGGATCCAGCGCATCGAAATCGCTACGACCTTGCCGCGCTGAACACGCGGCATTTGCTTCGCAAACCGGTCTGCGGCTTAAAAGCCCCACTGGGGCTTTCATGCCCTACGGGCACCGCCGTCCTTTCTGGTTCTCTTTTGTGCGGCAAAAGAGAACGTATCCGGCGGAGATGCCTTTTGAAAAAGGCACAAAGCATCAGACACGCGCCCGCACTCTGCTCGGGAAACCGTTACGCCAGTTCCTTTGCAGCCACGCTCAGCGCCACCTCAATGACCTTATCCATGTCGTAATACTTATACTCACCCAGACGTCCGCCAAAGATGATGCCCGGCTCGGCGTCAGCCAGCTTCTTGTACTCGGCATACAGAACACCGTTCTTTTCGTCGTTGACGGGGTAATACGGCTCATCGCCCTTCTTCCATTCGGCGCTGTATTCGCGGCTGATGACCGTTTTGGGCTGAGTGCCAAACTCAAAGTGCTTGTGCTCAATGATGCGGGTATAGGGGGTCTCTGCGTCGGTGTAGTTCACCACAGCGTTGCCCTGATAATTGTCGGTGTCCAGAACTTCTGTCTCAAACCGGACACTGCGGTACTGCAGTTCGCCCAGCTTATAGTCAAAGTAGGCGTCCACCGGGCCGGTGTAAACCACCTTGTCGGCCAGTGCGTTCAGACCGCTGCGGTCCGCAAGATAATCCACACCCAGCCGCACCTCGGTGCCGTCCAGCATCTTTTCCACCATAGCAGTGTAGCCGCCATTGGGGATGCCCTGATACAGCGCATTGAAGTAGTTGTCGTCGTAGGTGAAGCGCACCGGCAGGCGCTTGATGATAAAGGCCGGCAGTTCCGTGCAGGGGCGTCCCCACTGCTTGCCGGTGTAGCCTTTGATGAGCTTCTCGTAGATGTCAGTACCTACAAGACTGATGGCCTGCTCTTCCAGATTCTGCGGGTCAGTGATGCCGGCTTCCCGTTTCTGCTCTTCGATCTTGGCTTTGGCCTCAGCCGGGGTCACCACGCCCCACATCTTGTTAAAGGTATTCATATTGAAGGGCAGGTTGTAGATCTCGCCATGATAGTTGGCCACTGGGCTATTGGTATAGCGGTTGAACTCTGCAAACTGATTTACATACTGCCACACGGCCTTGTTGTTGGTGTGGAAAATGTGCGCACCATAGCGGTGAACATTGATGCCCTCCACCTGCTCGGTATAGATGTTGCCTGCAATGTGGCCGCGCTTATCGATGACAAGGCATTTTTTTCCTGCCTTTTTGGCCTCCTGCGCAAACACAGCGCCGTAAAGGCCGGCACCAACGATCAGATAATCATACTGCTTCATGGGGTGTGATCCTCTCTGTTTCAGTCGTTATTCTCCTGCACCGCTCTTTTTCTGCGATGCCCAGTATTTGTCGATTGCCTCTTCAATGCGGGAGCGGGCAGCCTCCGGGGTGATGTGCTTCAGCTGCGCCGCTGCCATGGTCTGATGTCCGCCGCCGCCCAGACTCTCCATAATGACCTGCACGTTCACTGCACCAAGGCTGCGTGCAGAGATGTTCACGCCCGTGCCCACCTGCACCGCCACAAAGCTGGCGTCCACGCCCTGAATGCGCAGCAGGTCGTTTGCAGCCTGCGCGATGGCCACACGAGCTTCCGGCGCGATCTCGCCGCCAACGGAAACCGCACAGTTTTTGTACATCTGTGCCTTTTCCACCAGCTCTGCCTTCGCTCCATACTCCACCATGGTCACATCAAAGAGCTGGCGCACCCGCTCCGTCTCTGCACCGTAGCGGCGCAGGGCAGCAGCCGCTTCAAAAGTACGCACTCCGGTGTGCAGCGTGAAGTCCTGCGTGTCCAGCATGATGCCGGACAGCAGCCCCTCTGCTTCCACCCGGTTCGGCTTGTCGTCACGGTCGCCTACGTACTGCAAAAGCTCGGTGACCAGCTCACTGGCCGAGGAGGAATAGGGTTCGTGGCAGACCAGCGCCGGGTTCTCGATATAGCCTACACCTTTGCGGTGGTGGTCGATCACGGCCACCTTGCCGCATTTTTCCAGGATCTCCCTGCTCTCCACGAGTCCGACCTGATATGTATCCACTACGATACACAGCGTCTTTTTGGAGATGATGGGCAGGGCGTCCTTCGGGTCGATGAAGTCGTCCTTCTGCCCGGCTTTGCACAGAGCATCGATCAGGCTGGCTGCCAGCGTGGCATCCCGCCGAACCGCGATGACCGCCGGGACATCACAGATCTTGCAGATGCGCAGCACGCCTTCTGCCGCGCCGATGGCGTCCAGATCGCTCATTCGGTGACCCATGATGACCACGTGATCCGCCTCTTTGATGAGCTTGACCAGCTGGTCGGCCACGATGCGGCTGCGCACCTTGCTGCGCTTCTCCACGCCATGGCTCACGCCGCCATAGAAGGTAAACCCGTCCGGGGTCATTTCTGCTGCCTGATCGCCGCCGCGTCCCTGCGCCATATCCAGCGCCTGCACGGCCATGTCCTGCGCTTCCCGCAGCGTCTTGGCTCCGCGGCCGATGCCGATGGAAAGCGAAAGGTTTACGCTGGGGTCAAGGGCACGGATCTTATCCAGCACATCGTAGCCGCGCTTGGCGAACTGCTCCATCTGGCGCTCTTCCACCACGGCAATATAGCGGCCGCTGGCCACACGGCGCAGAAAGCCGCTGCCCCGGCCGATCATATCCTCCAGGATCCGGTTGATGCCTTCCAGCAGGCGGGCGCGCTCGCTGTCCAGCATATCCCCGAACACATCATCATATCCGTCCACCAGAAAGACCAGATACCCCGGCCGACTGGCTTTGTACTCCGCCTCGATCCGGCGCAGCGCAGTCTCCTCGCTCAGCACCACAAGAGTCATGCTCTCTGCGCTGCCCGGCACCGTGGAAGTATGAGCCTTCCATATGCCGTCCGCCAGATTCAGCAGCTGGCCTTCCCGTTTACGGCACTGCTGGAGGTCAAGCCCCGGCAGGATCTTCTGCACCCGGCTGACCAGCACATCCTCGCCGCCCAGAATGCTGGCGCGGAACTGCGCGTTATACCAGACCACCGTCTCGCCCGAGAGCAGCGCTGCCGGCTGAGAAAGAGGTTCCAGACTGAACTGCACCTTTGATTTTTCAAAGCTGCCGCCGCACATCCACCGGGCGACCCACTTGCGCAGCTGATAGCGAAACATGCACACCGCCGCACCCCACAGCACCACCAGTGTCAGCAGCAGCCCCCAGCTCCGGGGCCGCTGGATCAGCAGCACCAGCACCAGCAGGCCGCACAGCAGCGCAAGGCTGGCCGTGAGCATTTCCAGTGTCCATCTTGGTTTTTGTTTCATCAAATCTCCTGCCTTCCGCCGCCTTTCCGGCGGCAGCATGCCCGGGTCAGACTTCCATCAGGATGGGGAGGATCATCGGGCTGCGCTTGGTGCGCCGGTAAATATAGCTGCTCAGCGCCTCGCGCACACGGGTCTTGACGCTGTTCCAGTCGCGCACATGCTCATCCACACAGCGTTCCAGCGCATTTTCCACAATGCTCTGAGCACCGTCCATCAGGCTTTCGTTTTCACGCACATACACAAAGCCGCGGCTCACAAGATCCGGGCCGGCCAGAACCTGACCGGTCTTGCTGTCCACGGTGGCCACGATGATGACCAGACCATCCTCGGACAGATGCTTGCGGTCCCGCAGGACAACATTGCCCACATCGCCGACGCCCAGACCGTCCACCATGACAGCTCCGGCCGTTACCGGCTCACCCAGCTTCATCTCATCCTGACTGAGGATGACATTGGAGCCATTCTCCGCAATCAGGATGTTGCTGGTAGGGATGCCGAGGCTTGCAGCGGTGAGTGCGTGCTTTTTGAGCTGTTTGTACTCGCCGTGCACCGGCAGGAAGAACTTCGGTTTGGTCAGGGTCAGCATCAGCTTCTGCTCTTCCTGACAGGCATGACCGGAAACGTGCACATCGTACATGCTCTCGTAAATGACCTCTGCCCCCAGCAGCAGCAGCCCGTTGACGATCTTGGTCACGCTCTTTTCGTTGCCGGGGATGGGATTTGCCGAGATGATGATGAAGTCGCCGGGGCCGACCCGCACCTGACGGTGGCTGCAGGACGCCATGCGGGAAAGAGCGCTCAGCGGCTCGCCCTGACTGCCGGTGGTGATGAGCACCACCTGCTCCGGGGGATACTGGTTCAGCTCATCCACACTGATGAGGGTGCCCTCCGGGATATGCATATAGCCCAGCTCCTGTGCCATGGCCGTATTGTTGACCATGCTGCGTCCGCTGAAGGCTACCTTACGGCCATCTTCCACGGCCAGATCGATGATCTGCTGCACACGGTAGATGTTGGACGCAAAGGTCGCAATGATGATGCGCTTGTTGCGTGCGCGGGCAAACAGGCTGCGCACACCGGCGGCAACCTTCTGCTCTGTGGCCGTAAAGCCCGGACGCTCAGCGTTGGTGGAATCGCTCAGCAGCGCAAGAACCCCGCGCTGGCCGTACTCCGCCAGTGTGGACAGGTCGGTGACGCCGCAGGCCAGAGGCGTGTAATCGATCTTGAAGTCGCCGGTCTGGATAATGGTGCCCGCCGGGCTGTCGATGGCAAAAGCCACCGAGTCCGGGATGGAGTGATTCACATGGATCGGCTCAATGGTAAAGCAGCCCATCTTGAACTTCTGCCTGGGGGTGATCTCCACAAACCGGGTCTTGCCTGCCAGACCGAACTCGTCCAGCTTGTTTTTGATCAGACCGCAGGTCAGACGGGTGCCGTAGATAGGCAGGTCAAACTTCTGCAGCAGATACGGGATGCTGCCGATGTGATCCTCATGGCCATGGGTGATGAGCAGACCCTTGATCTTATCCTTATTCTGCACCACAAAGGTGAAGTCGGGGATGACCATATCCACACCGTACATCTCGCTGTCCGGGAAGACCAGACCGCAGTCCACGATGATCATATCACCGCAGCACTCGTAGACCGTCATGTTCTTGCCCACTTCGCCCAGACCGCCCAGCGGGTAAATATGGATCGGCACTGCCGCCTCTTTCGGCTGCTGCGGACGGCGGGGGCGGCGGTTATAATAGGGGCGGTGGGGTGCGCGGGTGCGCTTTTCACCCGTCTGTGCAGCGGGCGCAGCCGTATTTTTGTTGGCTGCAGGTGCCTTGCTGCGGGGAGAAGCATTCGTATTTTCTTTTGATTGTGCCATTCTGACCTCCAAAAATAATTGCAGCGCAAGCCGTGCCCCTGAACGGGGACAGCCGCACTGTGCATGGGAAGCACCTTGGATCTTCGCATCGGCTTCCGTTGGATGCACCGTATAGAATTTTCATATCAGCGTGCTTTTCGGCACCGCTGTCTGTTCCGTAAGAATTATATCTGCCAGATAGGTCCATCTGCCCGATGCGACCGTGGCTTTTCCGTGGAACGCCCGAACGCACGCCCATGGTGCGTCCCTATACGCATTTTGTTGAAATAAGTATAGTATTTTCCGGCGTTTTTGTCAATTCCAAGCTTTGGCAGCTCCGGCACAGGCTATACATTCGCTCTTGACAGAACTGTAAAAATGGCGCTAAATAAAGATACCATTTATGATAAGGAGAACCTCATGAAGCAGGTCGAAGTCTACACCGACGGTGCGTGCAGCGGCAATCCGGGCCCGGGCGGCTGGGGCGCGGTGCTGCGCTACCGTTTCAACGGCAGGGTCTACGAAAAAGAGCTGAGCGGAGGCGACACCAGCACCACCAACAACCGCATGGAGCTTACCGCTTTTATCGAGGCGCTGCGCCAGCTCAAAGAGCCGTGCGAGGTGCGGCTGTGCTCCGACAGCCAGTACGTCATCAACGGGCTGCAGAAGGGCTGGGCAAAGAACTGGCAGCGCCGGGGCTGGAAAAAGTCCGATGGCTCCCCTGCCCTGAATCCGGATCTCTGGGCGCAGGCGCTGGAGCAGGAAGCACGGCACAAGATTACTTACGTCTGGGTCAAAGGCCACGCCGGCCACCCGGAAAACGAACGCTGCGACCAGCTGGCCGTGGCACAGAGCAAAGCACATGGCGGGAGGCAGGGAACATGAGCGACGCATTTCTGCCCGGAAACGGGTTCGACACCTACGAAAGTCAGGACAAGGTCCTGATCCACATGACCGACAGCGCAGCCTGCGCTGTGGCAGTGCGCATCCTGCAGCAGCAGGGGTTTGCCGTAGCAGGCGCTGCGGTACGTCTGGCCGCAGCGCAGGCCGCGGAGGCCGAAGCCGCCAGAAAGGCCGCCGAAAAGCTGGGCATCGAGTGCATCGTGCTGAATGCCGAAGCACTGGCCGGGCAGGATGCAGCGTCGTTGGGTGAAACCGGTGATCCGCTGTTTGCCGCTCTGCTTACTGCCGCCGACAAGCTGGGGATGCAGTATGTGGCCACCGCACACCGCGCCCGAGTGGAGATCTGCTCGGACGGTGTGCACGTGGTCTGCCCGCCTGCCGGTGTCGGTGCAGACGACAGCAGCGCTTTGGCTGAGCTGCCGCAGGAAACGCTGGCGCGGCTGATCCTGCCTCTGGGTGATTTTGCCCCGGAGGATGTGGCTGAAATGGCCGCGGAGTTCAAAGTTTAACCGTACGTTTCAAATGGCCTCCGTTGCACTCTGGCCATATTCAGCGGAAACATTATTTTTATATTAGAATTCCGGAAAATCTGCGGATTTTCCGGAATTCTTTTTTCACAGGCAAGGCCGCTGCGGCACACGGCATCTGCTGTTTTTGCTTCCTGCGGAAACAGCCGCACGGCGGCAGAAATGCATTCTGCGGTTCGGACCCCATTCCCGTGAAAATGAAAATCGGAAACATCCGCAGATGTTCCCGATTTTCGCATTATCAATATAATTTCCGCTGAATATGGCGCAGCGCACGCGGAGCCATTCCAAATCGTTTTTTCAGTTCTGTGGATGCACAATATCACGCCAATCCAGATCACCGCGCTCCAGACCGTGGATCAGCACCTCGGCGGTAGCGATGTTGGTCGCCATCGGGATATTGTGGACGTCGCACAAGCGCAGCAGAGTCATCTCATTCGGCTCGCTGGGCTTTGCATTGATCGGATCCCGGAAAAACAGCAGCAGATCGATCTCATTGCAGGCAATGCGGGAAGCGATCTGCTGGTCGCCGCCCTGAACACCTGCCAGAAAACGCTGCACTTGAAGACCGGTTGCTTCAGCGATCATTTTGCCAGTCGTACCGGTCGCCACCAGCTTGTGCTGGCTCAAAATACGGCAGTACGCCGTACAGAACTGAACCATCAGCTCCTTTTTGGAGTCATGCGCAATCAGTGCAATCGTCATCCGTTACCCTCTCCTCTTCCTACACGATCGGACTACTCTCTAACAAAAAAGTCCTTTGGTATAAATAATATCACAAAATCCAATCTTTTACAACCGGTTTTTATACAAAATATTCAAATGTTTTTGATTTGCACCACGGTGCAGCATCCTCCGCACAGAGTGCCGCTCCGGCCGGGTCAGCCCGGCACCTCAGTATCCGCTTCTGCCTGAGCGCCGCCTGCAGCAGGCTGTGTCTCTTCAGCAGCTGTGCCATCCGTCTGATCAGCGGCCTGCTGGGAAGCAGCTTCCTGCTTTGCCTTCTCAGCCTCTTCTTCGGCCTGCTGTGCCAGTGTGCCGTCCTTCATGGCAAAATAAGCGTTGGCAATGTCCACCACAAGATCGCCGGTGCGGGCACCGTAGCCGCCATACTCCACCGTGATGCCAATGGCGATCTCCGGATCGTCAGCCGGAAGGTAGGCCACCATCATCGCGTTCAGGTAATGCTTGCCCGGGGCATAGGTCTCACTTCGCTGCGGGGTGCCGGTCTTGCAGGCAATGGCGACCGGGTAGCTGGAGATCTTGCCTGAAATGGTGCTGGGCACCTGCTTCATCCCCTGACGCACCAGTTCAAAGGTATTGCCGGTGCCCTCGATAACGTCCATCACCTCAGGCTGGGTCTCACTGAGCACCTTGCCGGTGTTGGAGTCCAGAACCGCCTTGACAAAGTGCGTGCGGTAGCGTGTGCCGTTGTTGGCCAGTGTTGCCGCATAAGTCGCCAGCTGAATGGGAGTGACCACTGTGTTGCCCTGACCAATTGCAGCCTGAACATCCAGCGACGCCGTATAGTTTGAGTCGCTCTTTTTGGTCAGGCGTCCGGTAGCTTCGTTGACCTCCACACCGGTGCGCTGCCCCAGACCCAGCTTGTAAGCATAGGCATCGTAAACATCGCTGGTCAGGCGGCGTCCCACATCATAGAAGAAAATATTGCAGCTCCACTTGATGGCCGTGACCACGTCGATGTTGCCGCTGTGTCCATGGCGGGTGCACTTGGGGTGGTAGTCCTTGAAATAATTATACACGCCGTTGCAGAATACGGTAGAATACTGATTGATGAGGCCGCTGTCCAATGCCGCCACGGCCACAGCAGGCTTGAAGGTCGAGCCCGGTGTATACAGACCCTGCAGCGCCCGGTTGAACAGCGGCAGGCTGGGGTCAGAGCTGTACTCGCTGTAATTGGACGCATACAGATTTTGATCGAAGCTGGGATAATTCGACGCCGCCAGCACGCCGCCGTTTTTCACATCGATGACCACCGCCGCGCCTGCTGCCGCCTTCATGCTGCCGGTGTTGTAGACGCGGTTGATCATATCGATGTTCTCTGCCAGTGCCCTGTCCACCGCCCGCTGGAAGTTGCTGTCAATGGTCAGCTGCACGGTATGCCCCGGCTCCGGCATCGTGGTCAGTTTTGTATCCACGATCACGCCGTCGGAGTTGCGGGTGATGGTCTCCACGCCGTCCTTGCCGCGCAGCTCATCCTCATAAACGGATTCCAGACCGGAAATGCCCAGAATATCGTTCATGTTGTAGCCCTTTTCCTTCAGCGGGTAGGTCACCTGCCCGTTGGAGTCCGTCACCTTCCACTTTTCTGCCGTGATCTTCCCCACACGCCCCAGCACCGCCGGGATGATATCGCTCTGCTCATAGCTGCGGGCGCTGGTCTCAACGATCTCCACGCCGGGCAGCTGCAGGCTGTGCTCCTTGATGGTGGCTACCGTCACTTCGCTGACATTCTCTGCCATGATAAAGTTGTTCACGTTGGAGAAGGCCTGCCGATCCATTTCATAGTGGATGCCGGCCAGCACACGCTGCCAATCCAGCGAGAAGCCCTGCAGGCTGTTCTTTTCCACCAGCATCTCCATCACATCGTCTGCGGTGGCATACTGCTGCAGGCCGAGAGTATCCTTCATCTCTGCCAGCTGCTTTTGGTCGCTGGCAGACGTATCATCGTCTGTAAACGTATAGTGTCCGGCTGCATCCGGCTGGCTGATGAGAAGCGTGTCGTTCCAGCTTTCGCCGTTCTCCCGCAGCAGGCCTACGATCTGCTGCAGCAGGGCATCCGGATCCCGGTCGCCCATCAGCAGCTTGTTGAGCACCACATTATAGCCTGTGGTGCTGGTGGCGATCCGTTTTCCATTGCAGTCCACGATATCGCCGCGAGCCGCCGTCACCGTAAAATTATAGTCTGTGGTGTTGGTGGCCTGCGCCTTGAAGTCATCGCCGTTGACCAGCTGCAAAAAGATCAGCCGCAGCGCATACATCCCCATGACGGCACATGCTGCAGCGATCAGCAGGATCATCCGGCGCACAACGATTTTGCGTTCGTTTTGATTCATCCGCGTTTTCCTCCGGCGTTTCAGACTACGCCGTTGTCGATTTTGAACCCTTCGTGGATCTTCCGCACAAGATGGAAGATCAGCAGCGACGGCACCAGTGTCAGCGCCGCCGAGGGCAGCACAAAAGTCAGCCAGCGATCCAGCGCCCAGCTGTAGCCCGGCATCCGGTAAAAGAACAGCCAGTCCACCGACAGCACCAGCACAGCGGTCGCCATGCTGAGGAGAGCAAAGTTCCAGGTGCTGCCCTGCAGATACAGCTGCACCAGAACCGAGATCCCAAAGCCAAGCAGCAGCAGTTCAAGCCCCATCATGCCGACTGTACGCCCCGCTGTGTAGTCCCACATCAGGCCGCACACCGCGCCAAACAGCGCTCCGGCAAACTCGCCCTCATAGACAGCCACCGCCAGACACAGCGGCAGGAGCAGCAGCGGTTTTGCCTGCCCCAGCTGGAACAGCCCCGGTGTGGTCTGCAGCGCAGCACACACAAATAGCCCCAGTACATAACAGACCCATTTCAGGATCTGGCTGCGGCTGCGCATGCGGCGTGATTCCATACAAGCTCCCCCTTAATGATCGGTAATGATAAACACGTGCTTGACCGTGCGCGGATCTGCGCCCGGGCGGATGACCGCAATGGAGGATTTGCCGCTGGCCTCCGGCAGCACCTGCTGCACCGTGCCCACCAGCAGATCCGGCGGGAACACCCCGCCAAGGCCGGTCGTGATGATCTGGTCGCCTGCGCGGGTCTCGCAGCTTCGCTCCAGATCGGTCAGGGTGCACAGGCCGTCCCCGGCATAATCCGCGCTGCCGTTGATGATGCCGTTTTCCCGCGTGCGGGACACCACGCCTGCCGCGTTGAAGCTGGGGTGCAGGATGGTCAGCACCTTGCAGCTCGTGGTGTCCACCTCTGCCACTGTGCCGATCAGATAGCCCTTGTCGCTGATGACAGTGTCGTTCATCTCCACGCCGTCCGCCGCGCCCTTGTCCAGTGTGAACCCGCCAAATTCATCCAGCGGGTCACGGCCGATGACAAAGCCGGAAGCATAGCTTGCCTCACTGTTGGCATCCTGAATATTGGCCAGTGCCTTGTAGGCTTTATTTTCTGCCTTGATGCGGTCGTAGTCCACCATCTTCTGGCGCAGCTCAGCATTTTCGGCCTGCAGCTGCGTATTCTGATCCAGCACCTCATCGATGCGGGCATACTTCTCCCACACCGAGCCGACACCGCCGCTGAGGGCAGCCGTCACCTTCTGGATCGGGGTCAGCACCACGCTGAGCAGTTCCTGCGGGGCAGCGGTCAGGCGGCCGTTTGCGCCTGCGTAGGCCATGATGCCCACCAGAAACACTGCTACTACCACCAAGATCTTAAATTTCCATGTGTCAAAAAAATCTTTCAAGAGGCGATCCTCCACTCCGGCTCATCCGCCGGTCCCACGAAAAAAGCGCGGACAGCCGCTGCCATCCGCGCAAGAGAGTTTGTTTGCGGCGGAAAAGACGCGCAGCTGCGCGCAGGATATTTTTCCGCAAAAGCCGAGCAGGCGCCCACTTTACATGTGGCCGCCGTCGGTGTCCAGCACATCGTGCAGCACGTCAACATGATCCAGCACCGCACCGGCACCCTTAGCCACGCAGTCCAGAGGATCCTCCGCAATGTGTACATCGATGCCGGTCTCGCTCTGGATCAGCTGATCCAGACCGCGCAGCAGAGCGCCGCCGCCGGTCAGCGTGATGCCGCGGTCGATGATATCGGCACTCAGCTCCGGCGGGGTGCGCTCCAGCGTCTCCTTGATGGCGCTGGTGATCTTGACCAGGCACTCCAGCAGGGCGTCGCGCACATCCTCAGAGTGGACGACGATGTTCTTGGGCAGGCCGTCCACCAGATTGCGGCCTTTGATCTCCATGGTCAGCTCCGGGTCAAGGGCATAGGCAGAGCCGATCTCGATCTTGATCTGCTCTGCGGTACGCTCACCGATGAGCAGGTTGTACTTGCGCTTGATGAAGGCAATGATCGCCTGATCAAACATATCGCCGGCCATCCGCACGCTGCGGGAGGCCACGATGCCGCCCAGAGAGATCACTGCGATCTCAGCCGTGCCGCCGCCGATGTCCACGATCATGCTGCCGGTAGGCTCGCTGATGGGCAGGCCTGCGCCGATCGCCGCAGCCATAGGCTCCTCGATCACCGACACCTGACGGGCACCGGCCTTCAAGGTAGCCTCACGCACTGCACGGCGCTCCACCTCGGTGACGCCCGACGGGATGCAGATGACCACGCGGGGGCGGGAGAACATGCTGTTGCCGCATGCCTTCTTCAGGAAGTTTTCCAGCATATTGGCGGTAATATCAAAATCAGCGATCACGCCGTCCTTCAGAGGACGCACAGCCACGATGCTGCCGGGAGTGCGGCCGATCACAGCCTTTGCCTCGCCGCCCACGCAGCGCACTTCATCGGTCTTGGTGTCCACGGCCACCACAGAAGGCTCACGCATGATGATGCCCTTGCCCTTCATATATACCAGAGTATTGGCAGTGCCCAGATCGATGCCTACATCTTTCGAGAAAAAGCCCATTGTAAAGTCTCTCCTTATTGCTTCCCAATTTGGTCTATCCAAAACGTCTGACGGCCGCAATGCGCCGCCCTGCGCAGAATCACACGCTTTTATTATAGCCGCAAGCCACTGATTTCTCAAGCGTTTGCGCAACTTTTCTTCGTTTTTTCCATTTTTCTCACACAAAATGTGTCAGCAGCCGTACAGTGCGGCTGAGGGGCAGCCCCATAATGGTATAATAATCCCCTTCCATGCGATCCAGCCAGAGCGCTGCCCGCCCCTGAATGGCATAGGCTCCGGCTTTATCGTAAGGCTCTTTCGTGGAGGTATAAAAGTCGATTTCTTCCTCGCTCAGCGGAAAAAAAGCCACCTTGCAGCTGTCCACAAAGCTCTCGGTGCGGCTGCCGTCCGAGATGCACACACCGGTGTGCACCTCGTGGGTCGTGCCGGACAGAGCACGCAGCATCCGCTTTGCGTCCTCAACGCTGCGGGGCTTGCCGAACACTTCGCCGTTCACATCCACCACAGTGTCACAGCCAATGACCACCGTCTCCGGGTGCTGTGCCGCGACGGCAAGGCACTTGCCCCGCGCCAGCTGCTCCACCAAATGGGCAGGAGTGTCGGCCTGCACTGTGCTCTCGTCAAAGTCGCTGGCGCAGACGGTGAAATCGGTGGTGTACAGGGAAAGCAGCTCCCGCCTGCGCGGGCTGCCGGAAGCTAAGATCAAATTCATAGGATTCATCTTTCTTTTCAGCATCCTCGCCCTCTCAGTCAAAACCTTGCGGTTTTGCCAGCTCCCCCAAAGTGGGAGCCTTTGACAGTCCACGCGAAGCGGCCTGAGAGGACGAGCCAGTTTTATTATTTTCCGGTAGAGCCAAAGCCGCCCTCGCCGCGCTGGGTATCGCCCAGTTCTTCGGCGGGCACAAAGGCGGCGGTGTACACCGGTGCAATGCACAGCTGTGCCACGCGCTCGCCGGGCTGGATGGTGTAGGCTTCTTTTCCAAGATTGACCATAGGCACCTTCAGCTCACCGCGGTAGTCGCTGTCCACAACGCCCACGCCGTTGGCCATGCACAGGCCGTGCTTGATGGAAAGGCCGCTGCGGGCGTACACCAATGCCACGCTGTGGGCACCCGGCAGCTCGATGGCAAGGCCGGTGGGCACCAGTGCCCGCTCCATGGGGGCAAGGGTAAGCGGCTCGTCCAGTACGGCGCACAGGTCAGCGGCGGCAGAGCCGGGGGTAGCGTAGGCGGGCACCTTTGCCCTAGCATCCAGTACCTTATATTTTACAGTGATGGGTTCCATAGTATACCTCGTTTTGATTTTATAGCAACTCCTTCAGGGAGGTGGCATCGCGTCAGCGATGACGGAAGGAGTTTCAGTTCGTCCCCTTGAAATACAATCCTCTCGTGAAATCCTCTTCAAAGGGCGCATGGGTGCGGATCATGTCAAGGATCTTCGCGGCTTCCTCCCGGCTTTCCAGCGTGAAATAGGCCACACCGTAGTCCACCGTCAGCGCGCCCGGCTTATCCCCCATATAAATAGGTACGGGATTGTAGATGGTGCGCACACCAAGGCCGCACCGCACCGGGAACTTTTTCGCTTTGCGGTCAGTCAGCACGCCGGTCTTATCGCAGTGGGCACAGTCGTGGATGTTCTGCAGCGGGCAGGCACGGGTGATCATCAGCGGCATGTGGCCGTACACCAGCACACCGGTGGGCACCGGCCTGCCGTCATGAGTGGGTGCAATGGTGCTGATGTCGCTGTCCTTCACCTCGGGCAGGATGAGCATAGAGCCAAGGCCGTTGTCTGCATAGAACTGCGCGGCCAGCTGATTGGTGATGTTCAGCCCAAAGCCGCCGCTCATGGGCAGACCCCGGCACAGGCGCAGGTGGGCGATATTGCTCACCTCATAGCCTGCAAAGCCGGCGTCCTGCGTGGCCGCGATGCGGCGGGCAGTATCCTCCTCCAGCCTGCCGAACATCACGCGGGGCAGCTCGAGGATCGTCTTGCAGCGCCACTCACGGGGCACACGGTCAGCCTGCGCAATGGGCAGGATGAGAGATTCAACGCCGTCAAGTGCCCGCTCCGGCACCTGATCCCAGCTTTCAAACCGGGCGCGCAGGGTGCGGCGGGGCGGCAGGGTGCGCAGCGGCAGAGCAGGCACATGCTCTTCGGTCGTCGGCCACGGGCGCAGCACCTCCCGCTTTTTCAGCAGGGCATCCAGTGCTTCACGGCGCAGTTCATTGACGGCGCTGCCCGGGATAAACCACGGCCCTCCGTCCATTTCAACAGTGATATCCCGATCCTCCACTGCAAAAGGCGTACCGCCGGTCTTGGCAAGGCTGCGGTGCAGGCTCTCGGTGGGGTCGGTGCGGGCGGGCTGAGGCTCCGCATCGCCGTAGGCAAATGCCTTGTTGCCGTCGGCATCGGTCACGGTGAGCTTCTCGCCGCCCTCTTCGATTTCCAGCTTCATCTTCACCGGCACGCGGCTGCGCTCACGGCGGTAAAGCTCCCGCAGCATAGGCAAAGTCTTTTTGGTCTGCTCGGCATCCGCTTCGCTGCGCACGCCAAACATGGTACCGTCGATTTTTCCATCCAGATAGCCGGAGGTGAAGCCGGAGCGGCTGAACGCGTTTTTCAAAAGATCGCGGTCATAGGCGTGTCCCTCGCGGCCTGCTAAACAGGCGCTGACTGCCGCCGCCACATATTCCGGCGTGCGCAGGCGCCCCTCAATTTTTGCCGATGCTACGCCCAGTGCCTGCAGCCGATCCAGCTGATCGATGACCGAGTTATCCTTCAGGGACAGGTGGTGCAGACGACCCGGCTTACCCTCCGGCAGGGAGTTTGCTTCAAAGGGCAGTCGGCAGGGTCCCGCACAGGAGCCGCGGTTGCCACTTCGCCCGCCCAGAAAGGCAGACATATAGCACTGGCCGCTGACGCACATACACAGTGCACCATGCACGAAGCACTCGGTCTCAATGCCGCAGTGCTTCGTGATGTGCTCCACCTCGGGCAGGCTCAGCTCACGCGCCAGCACCACCCGGGTGAAGCCCAGTTCTTTCAGTTCCAGTGCGCCCTGCAGGCTGTGCACGCTCATCTGGGTGGAGCCGTGGCGGGGCAGCTGCGGTGCAATTTTACCGATCAGGGTCGCCACCGCCAGATCCTGACAGATAACGGCATCTGCACCGCTGGCAGCCACCGCCCGGACAGCCTGCTCCAGCGCAGGCAGCTCGCCGCCGTAAACCGTGGTGTTCAGCGCTACGTGCACCGCCACACCCCGTGCATGACAGAAGCGCACCGCCTCTTTCAGCGTATCTGCATCAAAATTATTGGCACTGGTGCGGGCATTGAAGCCCGAAAACCCCAGATAAACCGCATCTGCTCCGCTGAACACTGCGGCGCGGAGCATTTCTTCGTTGCCCACCGGGGCAAGGATCTCGATCTTTGACATAGTTCTCCTTTATCCTGAACCGGCGTTCTCAGCCCTTGTTTTCCGCAGCCGGCGCGGCATGACCATTTTCCGCTGCCTGCTGTGCAGCCCGCTCTTCCCGGCGGGCTTCCTTGCTGCGCATCTTTTCCAGCTGCTCCCGCAGGGCGGCTGCCTCCCGGCGCAGCACCTCGTTTTCCGCTTTTGCCTTGTCCTCTGCCAGCTTTGCACGGGCGGCATCCGCAATATAATCCTGAATCTGGCTGCGCATATTTTCAGCACTGCCGGTGCTCTTGCGGTATTCATCCAGATAGTCCATAGCGCAGAACACCGCCGCCTTGGTCACCGAAAGATTTTCGTTGTCGTCCAGCAGCTTCGTGATGTCCTCATCTAACTTTCTGGCCAGCGTCTGAATGTATTTTTCCGAGTCCGTCGTCGCGATCGCATACGGTGTCCCCGCAATGCTCACCCTTACCTTATTGACCATGTGTATTTCCCCTTTTATCTTTTTTGCCCGGACGGGCAGGATCATTCTGACCGTTTTTTGGGATGGTCGTTCCCGGTTTTCGGCATCGTTTCCGGGAACGTTTCATTTCTCAGATCTCTGCCGGATCAGTTTCCCGGCACATTTCTCCCCGAGTTTCCCCCGAAAAAGTTTCAATTCAAGGGCTTCTCCTTCTTATTATAATATAAATAAGCCGCAAGAAAAAGTGTATTTTTTGAATTTTCAGCAGATTTATCAGAAACTTCAGCAAAAAAATGTCAGTTACAGAAAAAATCCCCTGATTCCTTGCAATTAACAGCTCTGCATATTATAATATCTTTGTTATGTTGGCTGCAGTGCATGTGAGGGAAAGTGCCTGTGATCGCCAATTGTTTCAATTATTTTAGCAAAGCTGAAAACTTATGCGGATAGGAGTACCTTTATGACATCGAAGGAATTTGGCAAAATTCTTCAGGACAAGCTCACCAGCGAGTACGGCGTTGAGCTGAGCGTTGCCTCCAACCAGCAGATTTACCGTTCTCTGGCTTTGATCTGCCGCCAGATGATGAGCGAAAACCACAAAAAGTTCCAGTCCAAGGCCATCGGCACCGGCACCAAGCAGGTCTACTACCTTTGCATGGAGTTCCTGATGGGTCGCAGCCTGAAGACCAGCCTGCTGAATCTGGGTCTGGACGAGGTGGCAAAGAAGGCTCTGTCTGACGCCGACATCAGCATTGACAGTATCTTTGAGGAAGAGCCGGATGCAGGTCTGGGCAACGGCGGTCTGGGTCGTCTGGCTGCCTGCTATCTGGACGGCATGGCCACCACTGGCATCTGCGGCACCGGATACTCCATCCTGTATGAATACGGCATCTTCAAACAGAAGATCGTGGACGGCTGGCAGCAGGAGCGTGCCGACAACTGGCTGCCCGGCGGTCAGGTCTGGCTGAAGAGCCACCCCGATCAGGCCGTGGAAGTCCGCTTTGACGGCGAGATCCACGAGAACTGGGACAACGGCTTCCACTACATCCAGCACACCAACTACAACAGCGTCATGGCTGTTCCCTCCGATATGTATGTGCAGGGCTACGACGGAAAGGGTGTTGCCAAGCTGCGTCTGTGGCAGGCAAAGGCTCCTGACTTCGATATGTCCAGCTTCTCTCTGGGCAACTACAACACGGCCATGAGCAAAAATGCCAATGCCGAGCTGATCTCCAAGGTGCTGTACCCCAACGACAACCATGTCGAGGGCAAGATCCTGCGTCTGCGCCAGCAGTATTTCCTGTCTGCTGCATCCATCGGCGATATCGTCCAGAACCACCTGTCCAGCTATGCCACTCTGGAGAACCTGCCTGACAAGGTCGCTATCCAGCTGAATGATACCCATCCGACTCTGGCCATCCCCGAAATGATGCGCATCCTGCTGGATGAGTGCGGCTTTGGCTGGGACAAGGCTTTCAGCATCTGCCAGAAGGTCTTCTCCTACACCAACCACACCGTCATGGCTGAGGCTCTGGAAAAGTGGAATGTGGACATCTTCAAGATGACCCTGCCCCGCATCTACCAGATCGTGGTCGAGATGGATCGCCGTGCCCGCGCTGAGCTGGAGAAGGCATTCCCCGGCGACAAGGGCAAGATCGACTATATGGCACTGATCGGCGACAATCAGGTGCGCATGGCAAACATCTGCGCCTACACCGCCAACAGCATCAACGGCGTGTCCAAGCTGCACAGCGAGATCATCAAGGACAGCGTCTTCCACGATTACTACCTGTTCAAGCCGCAGGCCTTCAAGAACGTGACCAACGGCATCGCTTACCGCCGCTGGCTGCTGGCCTCTAACCCCGGCCTGTGCAAGCTGCTGGATGAGACCATCGGCGACGGCTACAAGCACGATGCCGCCGACCTGTCCAAGCTGAACAAGTTCGAGAATGACAAGACCGTTCTCAAGCGCCTGAACGAGATCAAACTGGCGAACAAGACCAGCTTTGCCAGCTATCTGGCAAAGAGCACCGGTCAGGTCATCGACCCGAACTCCATCTTTGACTGCCAGGTCAAGCGTATGCACGAGTACAAGCGCCAGCACCTGAACGCGCTGAACATCGCTGCCCAGTACCTGTACCTGAAGGAAAACCCCAACGCCGACTTCATCCCCAAGACCTATATCTTCGGTGCAAAGGCTGCCCCCGGCTACTACATGGCAAAGCAGATGATCCGCATGATCTGCAAGCTGGGCGACCTCATCAATAACGACCCCGCCGTGCGCGACAAGCTGCGCGTGGTCTATCTGGAAGAGTACTGCGTCTCTCTGAGCGAGCATCTGATGCCCGCTGCCGAGGTCTCTGAGCAGATCTCTCTGGCAGGCACCGAGGCTTCCGGTACCGGCAATATGAAGTTCATGCTGAACGGCGCTATCACTCTGGGCACTCTGGACGGCGCAAACGTGGAGATCGCAGACGCTGCCGGCAAGGAGAACGAGCTGATCTTCGGTATGCTGACCCCCGAGGTGAACAACCTCAAGCAGGTGGGCTACCACCCCAACGCCTTCATCATGGGCGACGATGTTGCCAACAACGCTCTGAACTTCCTGGAGCGCGGCTGGAACGGCGAGAACTTCCACGAAGTGACCGAGAACCTGCGCAGCAGCGACCCGTATATGGTCATGGCCGACTTCAAGGATTACCGCCGCGCACAGGCCGACCTGCAGAAGCTGTATGCTGACCGCGAGAAGTGGGCACACATGAGCCTGAAGAACATTGCCAACAGCGGCATCTTCAGCGCCGACCGCTCTGTGCTGGATTACGCACACGATATCTGGTACGCTTCCCCGGTGCCCATGGGCAAGTAAGAAAACCCTCTCCGTCATTGCTACGCAATGCCACCTCTCCCGAAGGGCGAGGTTTAAGAGTTCTTCCCTGAAAGTTTCCCTCTCTTGCAAAAAGCTCCCCCCTCGGGGGAGCTGGATGCCGAAGGCAGCCTGAGAGGGTTTGCTAAAAAATTCATCTGCCCCGGCGGCGTTTGGCCCGCCGGGGCTTTTTTGAGAAAGGACGACCCTGCTTTGTCTTGTCTGTTCAATAGCTACGACCCCTATTTCAAGCAGCCATTTGGTGCGCTGCGAGCCGGTCAGACCGTGCACCTGACCCTCTGCATCCCGGAAGAGCTGGGCTATGTCGATCCGCATCTGGTGCTCCAGAAGGAAGGAAAATACGACGTGCCGGTGCACTACCGCATGAAGTTCGACGGCCAGACTCCTCACCAGAACCATTTTTCGGTGGAGCTGCCGCTGAACGACCCGGGTCTGTACTTCTACTATTTCGACCTCTACACTGACTTCCGCCGCATCTACCGCGGATCGGACAACTGCGGCGTTGTCAGCTGGCAGGAAGGCGAAAAGTGGCAGATCACCGTCTACGACGCCGGTTTCCAGACCCCGGAGTGCATCAAGGGCAAGGTATTTTATCAGATCTTCCCGGATCGGTTCTGCGAGGGCATTGAGAACAAGCCCATGCCCTTCCCGGATCGGCTGTATCAGGCCGACAAGCACGCCGAGCCCTTCTGGCAGCCCAACGAGACCGGCGGCCACCTGAATGAGGACTATTTCGGCGGCGATCTGGAAGGCATCCGCATCAAGCTGCCCTATCTGCAGGAGATGGGGGTGGACTACCTTTACCTCAACCCCATCTTTGAGGCGCACTCCAACCACCGCTACAACACCGCCGACTATCTCAACGTGGACCCGCTGCTGGGTACCAATGAGGAGTTCGAGGTGCTCTGCCGCGAGGCAGCCAAGTACGGCATTGGCATCGTGCTGGACGGCGTGTTCAGCCACACCGGTTCTGACAGCCGCTATTTCAACCGCGAGGGCCGCTATGGTGACGGCGGCGCTTACCGCGACCCCAGTTCTCCCTACCGCAGCTGGTACGATTTTGACCCCAAGTATAAGGGCGGCTACCGCAGCTGGTGGGGGTTTGAGACCCTGCCGGAGGTGAACGAAGAGACCCCATCGTTTGTGGAGTTCATCACCGGCGAGGGCGGCGTCATCGACACATGGCTGCGGCGCGGTGCCGCAGGCTTCCGTCTGGATGTGGCCGACGAGCTGCCGGACGACTTCATCGAAAAGATCCGCGCCGCTGTCAAGCGGGTCAGCCCGGAGAAGTTCCTGCTGGGCGAGGTGTGGGAGGACGCCACCACCAAATACGGCTATGGCCAGCGCCGCACCTACCTGCTGGGCAAGGGGCTGGACAGCGTGATGAACTACCCCTTCAAGAATGCTGTGCTGGATTTTGTAAAGGGTAAGCCCGCCGAACAGGCCATGGGCGAGATCCTGTCCATCTGTGAGCACTACCCCGCCCCTGCCATGGACACTGCACTGAACTTTCTCTCCACCCACGACACCGAACGTGCCCTGACTGTCATTGCGGACGAGCCCGCCAATGGCCGTGGCCGCGAGTGGCAGAGCGGCCGCTGTGTGACCGGCGAAGCCTACGAGGAAGGGATGCTGCGCCTGCGCATGGCCTATGCCATCATCTACACGCTGCCCGGCGTGCCCTGCCTGTACTACGGCGACGAGATCGGGATGCAGGGCTACCGCGACCCCTTCAACCGCGCCTTCTTCTGCTGGGACAGCCACGAAAAGCGCCTGAAGCCGGTGCTGGCACAGCTGGCACAGCTGCGCCACAGCTGCGAGGCCTTCCGCACCGGTGAGCTGCGGGTGCTGCGGGCGCAGGACGGCATCCTGCACTACCAGCGCGTGGGTGCGCTTGAAACGGCTGAGGTCATCGTGAACCGCTCTGAGCACATCATCGTGGAGCCGCTGGCGTCCGGCAAGCACACGGAAGTGAACCCCATGGGCTTTACCATCGTGGTGGAGGAGAACGGCCACAACCCGGATCACAGCTATTACGATATCCAGTAAAAACGATTTGAATGCCCGCCGCGTTCGCTCTGGGCACATTCAGAGGAAATTTTATCTTTTATTATCGCAACAACGGGCAGCCTGCGGGCTGCCCGTTGTTGCATTTTCACGCAAAGGGCCGTATCCGCAAACTACATCTTGCACTGCTTTTCATTTATTTTGTTCTTTATTTCGTTTTCTGCGCAACGTTCCAGCAAAAAACGCTTGACCTTCCACCCGGGGGATACTCTATAATAGGGGCATAAGGAGGGAGACCCATGAATCCTGTTCCATTTCTCTGGCTGGCTGCCGTGGTGGGCTTTCTGCTGTTAGAGGCTTCCACCTTCAGCATGACTTCCGTCTGGTTCGCTGCCGGGGCTGCTGCTGCCCTGCTCACCTGCCTGTTCACCGGTTCGTTCCGGGTGCAGGCGCTGGTGTTCATCGTGGTGAGCATCCTGTGCCTGCTGGCATTCCGTCCACTGGCCGCAAAGCTGCGCCAGAAAAACGTTCCCACCAATGGCGACCGCAACCTTGGCCGGGAGGCCACCGTGCTGACCACCGTCACCGCCGACCTGCCGGGACGTGTGCGGCTGGACGGCGTGGACTGGAATGCCCGCTGCGCCACCCCCGGTGACACCCTCACCCCCGGGCAGCGCTGCCGCGTGACCGAACTGCACAGCACCCTGCTCATCGTGGAGCCCGTATTGACCGAAAGCCGCAGAGCGTGATCGCTTTTTGCGCTGAAATGTTACATTCATCTGAAAAAAGGAGCACCCCTATGGTCATGTTTTTTCTAATCCTCGCGCTGGTCTTTGTCGTCCTGCTGGTGGTCATCACCAACATCGTCATCGTGCCGCAGTCCAAGGTGTACGTCGTTGAGCGGCTGGGCAGCTACTCCGACACATGGTCGGCAGGCCTGCACATCAAGATTCCCTTCATCGAGCGCATCGCCAAAAAGGTGAGCCTGAAGGAGCAGGTGGCCGACTTTCCCCCTCAGCCGGTCATCACCCGCGATAATGTTACCATGCAGATCGATACCGTGGTGTTCTTTCAGGTGATGGACGCCAAGCTCTACACCTACGGTGTCAACCAGCCCATCGCCGCCATCGAAAGCCTGTCTGCCACCACCCTGCGCAACATCATCGGCGAAATGGAGCTGGATCACACCCTGACCAGCCGTGATGTCATCAACGGCAAGATCACCGCCATCCTCGACGAAGCCACCGACAAGTGGGGCATCAAGGTGAACCGCGTAGAGGTGAAGAACATCATCCCGCCGCGTGAAATCCAGGAAGCCATGGAGAAGCAGATGAAGGCTGAGCGCGAAAAGCGCGCCGTGATCCTGAAGGCCGACGGCGAAAAGCAGGCCGCCATCACTGCCGCCGAGGGCGAAAAGGAAGCCGCCATCCTGCGTGCAGACGCTGTGAAGCAGCAGCGCATTCTGGAAGCCGAGGGCGAAGCACAGGCCATTCTGGCCGTTCAGAAAGCCAACGCCGATGCCATCCGCCTGCTGAACGAGGCCATGCCCAGCGACAAGGTGCTGGCCATCCGCAGTCTGGAAGCGCTGGCCAAGGTCGCCAACGGCAAGGCAACCAAGATCATCATTCCCTCGGAATTGCAGAATCTGGGCGGCGTCGTGCCCAGCATCAAGGAACTGATGACCGACCCCAAGGACGCAGAGTAAGTTTAATTTAAAATGCGCTCCGCTTCCGCTCTGCGCATAATCAGCGGAAATTTGATTTTTTAGATTGGGGTTCCAGAAGTCTGCGGATTTCTGGAACCCTTTTTTCACGCAGAGGGTCGGAACCGTAAGCTGCATTTTTCCGTCCTGGCCTTTCCCGTGAAAATGCAATCCCGGGCAGACCGCAGTCTGCCCGGGATTGCTCTATCTAAAATAATTCTTCCTCTGTATATGCGCAGAGCGGAAGCGGAGCGCATCCCAATCGTCTGGCATGTTTGATATTGCATCTGTGCTCTGCCTGTGATACCATACAGATAACCAAAACAATACAGCTGGAGGACTTTCCCATGATCTACGATACCCTGAACAACCTGCCCAACTATCTGGGCGTCAGCGACAATCTGGACACCGTCATCGAGTACATCATGGCGCGGGATATCACCACCCTGCCCGCCGGGCGCACCCGCATCGACGGCGATAAGGCTGTGGTCACTGTAAGCACCGTCACGCCCCAGACCTCCGACAAGGCCCTGTTCCAGCGGCACGACAACCACATCACACTGGAGACCGATCTGGACGGCTGTGAGCTGTTTGAGGTGAGCCTTGCAGAACTGACCCCTACCAAGCCCACCGATGAAGCCGCCGACACCACCGTTGGCACCGCAGGCACCAGCATTGCCGGAATGCTGTGCGAGGGGCGGTTCGCCCTGTATCTGGCCGGAGAGCCCTATAAATCCGGCCTGAAGGCACAGGGCTGCGGTAAGCTGAAAAAAGCCGTGTTCAGCATCGAGCTGGACCCGGACGAGGAAGAGACAGAGGAATAATCGAAAGGAGACTTTCTGCTTGGGATTTTTTGCTGTACTGGCCGCAAGCCTGTTTGCCGTATTCCTTTTTATCGTGTTCGGCGGCTATTCGCTGCTGCGCTGGTGTCAGCAGTCCCTGTGGATGGTCGTTCCGCCTGCACTGGTGCTTGCGGTCTTGATCTGGACTTTCATCAAGATGGATGATAAGATCACCGCCCTGCAAAAGCGGGTGGAGGAGCTGGAAGCCGCGCAGAAAAACGCCGAAAAGACCGAGAAATAAATACAGCGCCGCCCTTACCGGAGAAGCTTTTCCGGCAGGGGCGGCGCTTTTTTACGCCTTACTTTTTATCCTGTGGGTCATCCAGCCCTTTGAACATTACCATGCCCAGAATTGCAAAGCTGGCGCCCAGCACAAAACCGACTGTTCCCAGCGGCACGCTGAACAAAACGCCCATAGCAACGCCGAACAGGATGCCAGCGATTTGACTTTTCTTCATTTTACTGCTCCGCCTTTCCGTACCATGCAACAGACAGCCGCCACGAAAGCGCATACAGCGCCAGAGCCGCCACCGCAATGCCCAGAAGCCCCAGCGACGAGATGCCCTGCGGCAGAAGGTTCCGGGCCAGGCCGTCCTCATTGGCGGACACGCCAAACCCCATCAGAGCCGCAACCAGGCCGACCATAAGATAAAACGCATATTTTGCCTTTTCGTAGCCGAAACGGTAGCTCAGCGGCAGCAGGATGGTACTGCCGAGCAGGGTGGTCATGCCCACCTGCACCAGCGTAGAGATCACGAGCGCACCATCCACGGCTACCCAGTGCAGCTGTGCCGCGCCAAGCGCTGCGGCGGCAAAAACCTCTGCCAGCACCAGCCCGCACAGACCAACAATGTATTTACACCCCACCAGCTGCTCTTTTGTGGCCGGAAGCGCGGCACTGTATTCGTTGAATTTACTGGTCTGGTCGTATGCCAGCAGTGTCATGGGCATCATGCCCAGCAAAAAGCCCGCATAGACAATGAAGAAATTGGCTCCGTTCATGATCGAGATCACACCCACACCCATCATGACTACAGCCACCACAACGACCGTTTTTGCGTAATACCATGCCTGATATGCGTCCTTTAACAGCAAGCCTTTCATGCAGCACACTCCCCTTTCACCATCAGCACAAACAGTTCCTCAATGCTTACCGGGGCAAGCTCAGCCCCGGCGGGCATTGCATCCCGGCGCACAAGCGCCTCTACCCCGTAGGGGGTGACCCGCTTGCCGTACACCCGCGTATCCAGTGCCGCCAGTTGCGCCGCCGTACCGTGCCACAGGGCGTATTCCTCTCGCAGGGCGTCCTTTTCCTCACAGAGCAGCAGCCCGCCCTTGTGCAGGAAGGCGATGGTATCGCACAGCTTTTCCAGGTCGCTGACGATATGGGAGGAGATAAGGATGGAGTGGTTTTCGTCCCGGGCAAAATCCAACAGCAGGTCGGTCACCTCGTCTCGCATCACCGGGTCCAGCCCGTTGGTGGCTTCGTCCAACAGCAGCAGCTTCGGGTGGTGCGCCAGCGCCACGGCGATGCACAGTTTCATCTTCATGCCGGTAGAGTAGTCCTTATACTGCTTTTTGTCCGGCAGACCGAACTTTTGGCACAATTCTGCGTAGGCGGCAGCGTCCCAGTTGTGGTAGATGCCTGCCATCACCTTACCCGTCTGCACCGCGTTCAGGCACAGGGGGATGCCCTCGCTGCCCAGCACCACGCCGATCTCCTCTTTGGTGCAGACGGAAGCGGTGCGGCTGTCCCTGCCAAGGATGGTCACGGTACCGCCGTCCCGCCGCACCATGTCTAAGACCAACCGGATAGTGGTGCTTTTGCCCGCTCCGTTTTCACCGATCAATCCGCAGATAGTGCCGCCGGGCAGGGTCAGGTCCAGCGGTCCGAGGGTAAAGTCCTTATAGTGCTTTGTAAGTCCCCGCAGTTCCAGTGCGTTCATGTTCAGCCCTCCCACAGCAGTTCCAGCATCTCCCGCAGCTCTTCCCTGCTCAGCCCGCAGGATGCAGACAGGCGGACGGCCTCGGTAAGATGCGCTTCAATCTTTTTCAGGTTTTCTTCCCGCAGCAACTCGGTGTTTTTCGGGGCTACAAAAAAGCCCTTTGCCGGTACTGCGTAAAGAAAGCCCTCTTTTTCCAGTTCATCGTAGGCGCGCTTGGTGGTAATGACGCTGATGCGCAGATCCCGCGCCAGCCCCCGGATGGAGGGCATGGCCTCGTCCGGCTGCAAAGCCCCGCTGATGATCTGCTGCTTGATCTGGTTGTAGATCTGGTCATAGATGGGCGCGCCGCTTTTGTTGTTGATAAACAGTTCCATCGGCTGCTCCTTTGGTACTTGCGTTTCGTCTGTATATGTACAGTATATACAGTAGATACAGGTTTGTCAAGAGTAAAGGCGAAAAAGTGATAGAGAAACCCTCTCAGCTTCGCTGCGCTCAGCAGCTCCCCCGAAGGGGGAGCTTTATCGAGAAGGCCAATCTTTCCGGCTCATCCAAAAGCTCGCCCTTCGGGAGAGCTGGCATCGCATAAGCGATGACTGAGAGGGTTCATCCCGTAATCACTCTCAAATAATTTTCCGCTCAAATAAAAAAGGCCATTACACAAAACCGTGCAATGGCCCAAAGTATTTTAGATTTTTTACAGTGCCTTGATGGCAGCCTTGATGCGCTCGGCAGCCAGCTTGGTCTTTTCGGCGTCGCCGAAAGCGGTCAGGCGGAAGTAGCCCTCGCCGCACTCACCGAAGCCAACACCGGGGGTGCCCACCACGCCGCAGTTTTCCAGCAGCCAGTCGAAGAACTCCCAGCTCTTCATGTTACCGGGGCAGCGCAGCCAGATGTAGGGGCTGTTCTTGCCGCCGCAGTACCACACGCCGCACTCGTCCAGAGCGTCCGCAATGACCTTGGCATTCTTGCGGTAGTAGTCCAGATTCTGCTGGATCTCGGCCATGCCGCTCTCGGTGAACACCGCAGCGGCGGCGCGCTGCACCACGTAAGGCACACCGTTGAACTTGGTGGTCTGGCGGCGCAGCCACAGCTTATTGATGTTCATGCCCTCGCGCTCCAGCTCCTTGGGCACCACGGTGTAGCCGCAGCGGGTGCCGGTGAAGCCTGCGATTTTGGAGAAGGAGCAGATCTCCACGGCGCACTCACGTGCACCCTCGATCTCGAAGATGCTGCGGGCCAGCTCGCCGTCCGAGATAAAGCACTCGTAGGCGGCATCGTACAGAATGATGGCATCGTTCTTGCGGGCGTAATCCACCCATGCCTTCAGTTGTGCGCGGGTGTAGGCGGCACCGGTGGGGTTATTGGGGCTGCAGATATAGATGATGTCTGCCTTTACGTTCTCGTCCGGCATGCCGAGGAATCCGTTCTCCTGCCCGGTGCGGCTGTAGATGATCTTACGACCGTCGGTCACATTGTCGTCCACATAGGTGGGGTAAACGGGGTCCGGCACCAGCACGGTGTTGTCCACATCGAACAGGCCCAGCACATTGGCCAGATCGCTCTTGGCACCGTCCGAAATGAAAATTTCGTCCTCTGCCAGCTGGGTACCGCGGCCTGCGTAGTAGCCCTGAATGGCCTGCTTCAGGAAGGGGTAGCCCTGCTCCGGGCCATAGCCGTGGAAGCCTTCCTTTGTGCCCATTTCGTCGGCAGCGTCACGCATGGCCTTGACCACGCACTTTGCCAGCGGCTGGGTCACATCGCCGATGCCCAGACGGATGATCTCCTTTTCCGGGTGTGCTTCCTGATAAGCAGCCACCTTGTGGGCAATGTCCACGAACAGATAGCTGGCCTTCAGCTCGTTGTAGTGTTTGTTCATCTTCATAATACTTTCCCTCACTTTATAATTGATCGCTCGCCCTCTCAGCCGCCCACGGGCGTCAGCTCCCCCAAAGGGGAAGCCTTTGGCAGTGCGGCAAAGTCCGCAGTTTTGCCAAGGCCTCTCCCTTTGGGAGAGGTGGCACGGCAAAGCCGTGACGGAGAGGGCGAGGACGTTTCTCTTACACTTCCGTCGTGCCCTCGCACACGGTTTCGGCAGCACCGGTCATCAGCAGCTGGCGGCCGGGCAATACCCGGATGGTCAGCACACCGCCCCGCAGCTGCACATGGATGTTCTCCCCGGCTGGGCAGATGCCCAGCTCGGTCAGGGCTGCCACAGTGGCGCAGGTGCCGGTGCCGCAGGCCCATGTCTCGCCGCTGCCGCGCTCCCACACCCGCATTTTCAGGTGGGTGGCATCCGCCACCTGCACGAACTCGGTGTTGATGCGCTCCGGGAAGTTTGCGTGGTGCTCAAAGCCGGGGCCGATGTCCTCCAGCTTCAGGCTGTCCACATTCTCCACCACGGTCACGCAGTGAGGGTTGCCCACATTGATACAGGTCACCTGCCAGTTTTTGCCGTCTACAGTCAGAGTCTTGTCCACCAACGGCTCCTCGCCCATATTTACAGCGGGCAGGTCAGCGGGCAGTGTGCTGTAAGCACCCATCTCCACCTGCCACAGACCCTCGCCCTTGCGGGTGACGGTCTTCAGACCGCTGAGGGTGTCAATGGCAAGGGTCTCTTTGGCAATGCCGTGGGTATACAGCCACTCGGCCACGCAGCGGATGCCGTTGCCGCACATCCTGCCTTCGCTGCCGTCGGCGTTGAAGATGCGCATCATGCCGTCGGCGCCTGCCGTCTGTGCAGCGCAGATGCAGATGATGCCGTCGGCTCCGATGGAAAAATGCCGCCGGGACAATTTTTCTGAAAGAGCTGCGATATTCTCCGGCACACCACTTTTGCGGCAGTCCAGATAGATGTAGTCGTTGGCACACCCCTGCATTTTGGTAAATGAAAGCTTCATGCTCAAAACTCCTTCGGGGACTTTCAGTATGTCTCCTTAAACTTGCTACTATATAATGATAAGAAACCGAAGGCCATCTGTCAAGCGAAAAAGCAGGTTTCCGGCAATTTTTCGCAAAGGAATCCGGCAGAATGGAAAACAGGGCTTGACAAGACGCATGGCATGGGATATAAAAAAAGAGAGCGTTTTGTACAGCCGACTCTGCTGTGCCGCACCGACGCATGGCACAGGTGTGCAAAACAGGCAATACAACTGCAAAAAGGAGACCACCGGAATGGATACTTTTGAAAAAATCCGTGCATTGCTGGCGGAGCAGCTGGACGTTGACCCTGCAAAGATCACGATGGACAGTGACATCATGAGCGATTTTGAGGCCGACAGTCTGGACATCGTGGACATGGTGATGACGCTGGAGGATGAGTTCGGCATCGAGGTGCCGGACGATGCCATCGAGTCCCTGCGCACCGTGGGCGATGTGGTAAACTTTGTGGACAGCCACGCGCAGAACTGATTTCAGTCGAAAAGCCCCGTTCTCCGCGCTGCGGCACCCGGCCGCGGCTGCAGGCGGGGCTTTATTACGGTTCGTGCGGAACGCACAGCGTTTGGCGCACGGCCTTGGGAGGATAAATACAAATGGCAAAAGATTCAAAGAAGCTCGTACAGGCGATCACCAGTCAGGAGGAAAACTTTGCACAGTGGTACACCGACATCTGCGTCAAGGCAGAGCTGGTGGAGTATTCCAGTGTGAAGGGTTTCATCATCCTGCGCCCCTATGGTCAGGCCATCTGGGAGCTGATCCAGAAGGACATGGATGCCCGCTTCAAGGCCACCGGCCATGAGAACGTGGCAATGCCCGTGCTGATCCCGGAAAGCCTGCTGCAGAAGGAAGGCGAACTGGTCAATGGCTTCGCGCCGGAGGTGGCGTGGGTCACGATGGGCGGTTCCGACAAGCTGGAAGAGCGTCTGGCCGTGCGTCCCACCAGCGAGACCATGTTCTGCGACCACTGGTCCCGCGTGCTGCACAGCTACCGCGAGCTTCCCATGAAGTACAACCAGTGGTGCAGCGTGGTGCGCTGGGAAAAGACCACCCGTCCCTTCCTGCGCAGCCGCGAGTTCTGGTGGCAGGAAGGCCACACCATCCACGAGACTGCCGCCGAGGCGGAGGCTGAGACCCAGCAGCAGCTGAACTGCTACGCAGACGTCTGCGAGCAGGATCTGGCCATCCCCGTGGTGAAGGGCCGCAAGACCGACAAAGAAAAGTTTGCCGGTGCTGAGGCCACCTACACCATCGAGGCCATGATGAAGGACGGCAAGGCTCTGCAGAGCGGCACCAGCCACTACTTTGGCGATAAGTTCAGCAAGGCCTACGACGTCACCTTTACCGGCCGTGATAACCAGCTGCATCATCCGTTCCAGACCAGCTGGGGCGTTTCCACCCGTCTGGTGGGTGCCATCATCATGACCCACGGCGACGACGACGGCCTGATCCTGCCCCCGGCAGTGGCTCCCATTCAGGTCGTTGTGGTGCCCATCGCCGCCCACAAGCCCGGCGTCAGCGAGAAGGCTGCCGAGCTGGCTGAGAAGATCAGCAAGTATGCCCGCGTGAAGCTGGATGACAGCGACAATGCCCCGGGCTGGAAGTTCTCTCAGTGGGAGATGAAGGGCGTGCCTCTGCGTCTGGAGATCGGCCCCAAGGATCTGGAAAAGAACCAGTGCGTGCTGGTGCGCCGCGACACCCGCGAAAAGGTCTTTGTCTCTCTGGACGAGCTGGAGACCGCCATCCCCGCCCAGCTGGAAGCTCTGCGCAAGGATCTGTACGAGCGTGCCCTCGCCAACCGTGAGAAGCGCACCTGGGCAGCTACCACCATGGATGAGGTGAAGGAACTGGCCAAGGCAAACACCGGCTACATCAAGACCATGTGGTGCGGCGACCTTGCCTGCGAAATGAAGATGAAGGAAGAAGTCGGCCTGTCCAGCCGCTGCATGCCCTTTGAGCAGGAACACCTGAGCGATGTGTGCCCCTGCTGCGGCAAGCCCGCCAAGACCATGGTCTACTGGGGCGTGGCGTACTAAGCTTTCCTTTTACTGACAATATAACAAAAAACGGAACACTTCGGTGCTCCGTTTTTTCTTGTAATTTGACAATTTTTGTGTTATCATGAATTTGTCGCTTTCAGGCGGCAAGGCACTGCATACAACGGCAGGCGGTTCGGCCCCACTTCCGAAAGGAGGTGAAGCTCATGCCAATTACTTTGACATTCCATATCTTCGGATTGGTATTTACTATCAAGGTAAAAAGCGAGAACCGCCACCCTGGCCGGTGACGGTTCTTAGTTTCTAAGACTGTTCATCAAAAAGGCTGACCGCTTGTCGCAGTGCCTTTTCTGTTTACAGTATACTCATTTTCAAAGGTTCTGTCAAGTGCACGCAGCTTCGTTTCTGCGTGCTTTTTTATCGTTCAAACGTGGTGCTCAGTGTGGTTTCCCAGCTTTCACCCGGGGCAAGGCAGGCGGCGGCTGCACGCTGGCTCCACGCCTGCGGATCGGTCTCAGCGGCAGGCAGGCTGTGCCACGGCTCGATGCACACAAACCGCACCGGCTTTGCGGGAGCCGACCAGATGAGCGAATAGGGGTAGCCTTCCACATTGCAGGTGATCCTGCGGCCGGTGTCCTTTTCACAGATGCTGATGATTCTGGTGCGCAGGCCTGCCATGCAGAAGCTGTCGTTGGCAAACAGGTCATCGGTCAGCGGGATCGCCTGCTGGTTTTTCCACTGATAATAGCACTTGCCGCTCAGCAGGCCGTTGGGGCAGGCGTCGAGGATGACCGGGCTCTCCGGCCGGTCAAAGCGGAACTCGTAATCTTTGGTGGTGTGCTGATCGTCGAAGGGAATGTTGAACGCAGGGTGATAGCCGATGCCGAACCGCAGCTCCCCGCTGCCCGGATTCGTCACCTGCAGGGTGTGGTGCACAGTCTTTCCGTCCAGCCGGAAAGTGCTGGTGAGCACAAAATCAAAGGGGAAGCGCTCAGCCTTGATGGCATCATCCGAGCGCAGCTCCAGCTGGATGGTATCCCCTTCCGCCTTGAGCAAAGTGTGCTCCAAATCACGAGCAAAGCCGTGCTGACCTCCCTTGTACGTTTTTCCATCCACCTCAAAGGTTCCGCCGGGCAGCTTGCCCGTCCACGGGAATAGAATGGGTGCGTGGCGCTTCCACACAGCCGGGTCGGCCTGCCAAAGCAGCTCTTCGCCCGCTGCATTTTTCAGGCTGACGGCTTCGGCACCGTGAGTATCCACCGTGAGGGTCAAAAAATCGTTTTGAATGGTTGCCTGCATAGCTGTATCTCCTTTACACTTCTTATTCTGAGAAGAAACGCTCAAAAGCTGCTTCCAGTATACACTCCCCTGCCACAAAAGAAAAGACCCGATTCACGTCTGGCTGCCGTGCTGCCCAGAATATCCACCTTGTAGCCTGCAGCATCCCGGAAGTCCGCTTTCCGCAAATCGCACTGGTAGAATTCCGTTTCGTGCAGCTCGGTGCCCTTGAAATTTGTCAGCTGCATCTCACACTTTGCAAACATGGAGCCCACGATCTCGTTCCCGTTTGAAAAATCGAAACGGTTAAAGTTCATTTCGGTAAAGGTGTTGTATTTCAGACTGCAATCCTTCAGAATAACGTTCCGTCATATCTGTCCTCTTTTATCGCAGCTCTTCCAGCAGTGCGGTACAGCCCTCCAGCACATCCTGCCACGTGGCTTCAAAATCCCCGGTGTACCAAGGGTCTGCTACATCGCCGGGGCGGCGGGTGTGATCCATCAGCAGCGACACCTTGCGATCCGGATCATTGCCAACAAAGCGAGCCATGTTCCGCAGGTTGTTGTGATCCATGGCAATGAGATGATCGAACCTCTCATAGTCCCGCCGGGTCATCTGCCGGGCGGTCTTGCCTGCACAGGAGATGCCATGCTCTGCCAGCTTCCGCCGGGCAGGCGGATAGACCGTGTTACCGATCTCCTCAGTGCTTGTAGCTGCCGATGCGATCTCAAATTGTGCGGAAAGCCCGGCCTTTTCCACCAAGTCCTTCATCACAAATTCCGCCATGGGGCTGCGGCAGATATTGCCGTGGCAGATGAAAAGGATCTTCTTCATCTTACTCCCCCAGCACCTCACTCAATGCCAGCACTGCGCTGCGGACGCACTCCGGGCAGGGGCACAGCGGTGCGCCGGTCTCCACGCCCTTCAGATCCTTGCAGAGGGTAGCGCCGCACTTCTCCTCAAAATTTTGCAGCAATTCCTTGGAAATATGGGGCGTGCCTTTACCGTCGGTAGCGACGCCTGCCACCATTACCGCGCCAATCAGTGCACCGCAGGTGCTTTCCAAGCAGCCCATACCGGCAGCATAGCCTGCGCCCAGCTTCATCAGGGTGTCGGCATCCACCGGCAGCTTGTCCTCAAATGCTTTCATCACCGCCTGTGCGCAGTTGCACTGTCCGGCAGCTTTCCATGCGGCAGCCTGTGCTGCCCGTTCTTCGATGTTCATTTTTACAGTCCTCTTCCTTTGACAGGTCAGAATTTATTCGATCTGATCATAAAATCTCTGTAACACGGTTGCCAATTTCTCCGAAAATTCTATATTTGCTTCATGACCCGTTTTTACGAGTTCATGGAAACAGGAATCGCTCAAATAACCGGCAAGCTCTTTTGAGACTTTTTTGTTTGCGTTGTCCTTTTCGCCGCAAACGATCAATACCGGACAAGACACCTTACAGAATGAATCCCTGAAATCCAATTCAGCCATCGTTCCGCACAAGCGGATCACATCTGTTTTTCTCCATGGCCGGTTCCGGGTCGTCGCCCTCAGTATACCATGGTTTTTCCCTTCAGAAAAGATTCAGCACGCAAAAAGACTCCTGCAAGCGTTCAGCCGCTGGCAGGAGCCCGTTTATTTTTTAGAGTTTCGTCATCCACAAACCATGCAGGTTGCAGCAGGCGCAGACCGCCGCCGGCTTTTCGCTTACCGGCAATCAATCTTCAATGGCTTTCCGGGTGAATCCTGCTGCATCACTTGCCTACGTCACGCCCCAGCGTGATGGGCTTTGCACCCACAAAATTTTCCACACTGCGGTGTTTTTCGTGGAAGTGAGGCATCACCTTAGCAAATCCGCCCCGTTGGTAGTACACATCGTCACCGGCGATGGGCAGTGTGACAGTGGTACCCGTGTTGGCGGATTTGTAGATAGCAGTGATCAGCTCAATGGTCTTACGGCCTTCGGTGCCGTCTACAAACAGCGCCTCTTCCCCGCGGATCGCCCGCAGGAAGTTGAGCAGCTGAGCGGGGTGGCCTTCGCGCTCAAGGTCGGGCAGCTCGTCGTAATATTTTTGCAGCTTTGCCTCTTCTTCCCTGTTTTCCTCAGGGAACCCGTTGACCATGGAGGTGTTGGACGCCACCTTCCACGGCACTGCAATGCTGGCCTTTTCGCCGTTGAACTGTATCTCCTGCGCCTCGTCATGGTTCACGATGGAGGTGGTAAGCCGCACCAGTTTATCCGGATAGTTCAGGATGGCAACGCCCAGATCCTCACACTCGGAGTTATCGTGCCCCACATTGCGGATGACCGCGTACACGCTTTCCGGCATTCCAAGCATCCACTGCATCAGGTCGATATGGTGCACGCCGTGGCTCGCCATCGCACCGGAGGACTCTTTATCCCAAGTGCCGCGCCACCACAGGTCGTAGTAGCTCTGGCCGCGCCACCACAGCGAATCCACGGTGGCAAACAGCACCTTGCCGATGAGCCCCTCGTCCAGGATCTTTTTCACCTTCTGGTTGGGGGTCTTGCAGCGATTCTGCACCACTACGCTCAGGATCTTTCCGCTTTCTTTGGCTGCGGCGATCATGGCATCGCACTCTTCCAGCGAGCAGGCCATAGGCTTTTCGCAGATGACATGGCAGCCGCTGTGCAGAGCTTCCACGGCAATCTCCGCGTGCATCTGCGGCGGTAAGCAGATAGACACCGCATCGATGCCGCCGGAAACAATGGCTTCCCTGCAGTCCTTATAGGCTTTTGCAGCGGTCAGCCCGTTTGCCTGAATGAGTTGTTCGGCTTTCTCCGGGAAAAGGTCGCATACCGCGCGCACCTCGCACAGATCCGGATACTGCGCATAGGCCTTAATATGTACATCCGCAATCGCGCCTGCGCCAATAATGGCGATCCCGATCTTTTTCTGTTCCATCATTTTCACCCCTTAAAGCCAACTTTTTCAGCTTCGCGCTCTGCCTGCATCGCAAGCTCGATCACGCGGAAAATATAATCCTGCTTCATCACCAGCTCGGTGCGATCCAGACAGTCACGGATCATGCCGCCAAAAAAGGGGAAGCCGCATTTGCCGCTGGCGCAGCAGTGATGCTCACCTTCGTGGTCAACATAATACACCTGATCGCCTTCCGCGCTGTTCGCCACATCGATATACTTTCGGATCTCAATGTAGCCGTCCGTACCCTCAATGATGGTACGGCCATCCCCCCATGCACCCAGCCCTTTCGGGGTGAACCAGTCCACCCGGAAGTAACCGGTCACACCGTTGTCGCATTCGATCATGCAGTCGCCAAAATCCTCGAATCCGGGGCGGTTCGGATGGTTATAGTTGCCTGCGCGGCTATGCACGATGCGGGCATCTCCGGCCCCGGAGAAGAAGATGATCTGCTCGATCTGATGGCAGCCGATATCCGTGAGGATGCCGCCGTAAACATCTTTCTCAAAAAACCAGTCCGGACGGCCGTTTTCAGGGCCCATGCGATGGGGGCCCCAACCCATTACCTGCACTACCTTACCGATCTTGCCCTGTTCCAGCAGCTGCTGTGCATACACCGAGCCCTCCACGTGCAGACGCTCGCTGAAGTAACAGAAGAACTTCTGCCCGGTCTCGCGCACGGTCTGACGCACCTGTTCCAGATGTTCGGGTGTGATCAGCGGCGGCTTGTCCACAAAAAAGTCCTTGCCGTGGCGCATAGCCTCCACTCCCAGCGGCCCACGATCCAACGGGATGGATGCAGAAGCGATCATCTTTACATTGGAGGCGTACACCTCATCCATGCTGACCGCTGCCTTCGCCGTGGGAAACGCCTGCTGGAATCGCACCACCTTTTCAGGGTCAGGGTCGTATACCAGTGTGATCTCGGCACCCGCCTCGGTCAGACCATTGCACATGCCATAAATATGGCCATGATCCAGCCCGATGACCCCTACAGGGAACTCACCCGGGGCACATACCGGCTTTGCTTTGCCCTTGGGCGCATACATTGCTCCATCTTTTTTTTCCTGCATCAGGATACCCCCTTTTCTTTATCAGCTGTAGATGAGACCCGGCAGCCAGGTGACCAGCGGCGGGAATACAAATGCCAGCGCAACGATGATCACGACGGTCGCGATGTAAGGCAGCAACGGTTTGACCGCTTTCTCTACCGGCAGCTTTGCCACGCCGCAGGAGATGAACAGGAAGGTGCCTACCGGCGGGGTGATCGCGCCCAGCTGCATCACAATGACCATGGGGACGCCGAACTGAATGGGATCAAAGCCCAGCGAGTTGCCGATGGCAAGCACGGTGGCTGCAAACATGGCAATGATGACGGTGGGATCCAGGAACATGCCCAGGATCACAAACGTCACGATGAGGAACAACACCGCCAGCACCGGGCTGCCCAGCGTGTTGACGGCAAAATTCTGCACCTCGGTCTGGAAATGCAGGCGCACCAGCACATTGGAAAGCACACCGGCGCCCACAATGGTCATGTACACCACGGAGGTCGTCACGGCAGAGTCGATCAGGATACCGGGAATGTCGCTCCACTTCAGGGTCTTGCTGATGCAGAAGCCATACAGCAGACCGTACAGGATGGCCAACACACCGGACTCGGTGGGCGTAACGATGCCGAAGCAGATGCCGCTGAGGATGATCAGAGGCATCATCAACGCTCCCAGAGAGTGCCATGCGGTCTTCAGCAGATTTCCGAACGAAAAGCGGGTGCGTGGAATATCATATTTGCGCAGCCGGTACTCCAGATACACAACGCCCATCTGCAGGATTCCCAAAAGGATACCGGGCACCAGCGCTCCCATGAACAGGCGCCCCACAGGCACCTCTGTATAATAAGAATACAGGATCATGGCGATGCTGGGCGGGATGATGGGAGACAGCATGGAGGAGCCTGCGGTGACCGCCACAGAATAATCCTTGTCATATCCCTGCTTTTCCATGGCAGGGATCAGCATGCCGCCAATGGCTGCAGCGTCGGCGCAGCCGCTGCCCTGAATGCCGCCAAAGATCATAGAGGTCAGCACGTTCACGTGGCCGAGGCCGCCGGGCAGCCAGCCAACGGCTGCATCTGCAAAGTTGACCAGCTTATCGGTGATGCGAGCCTTCATGATGATGTTGCCCGCAATGACAAAGTATGGGATCGCCAGCAGCGAAAGGCTGTTGGCACTGCCAAACATCTTAATGACGGTAAGTCCCAGCGAGTTGCCGCCCAATGTAAGAAACAGGATGCCGGTGATCAGCAGCGACATGAAGATGGGAAAGCCCAGAAAAATAAAGGCAAGCAGAACGACAAAGATCAAAAAAACGGTAAGCATCTGCGTTCTCCCTCCTTCTCAAAACGCACCGGTCACATTGTCGTCATCACCGGGTGCGGGCGCAAACGGGTTTTTGCCGAACACCAGGATCAGAACATATTCGTACAGCAGATACGCACATCCCACCGGGATCGCTGCATAGAACCATGCATTGGAGATGGGCAGGTTCTGCAGAAAGCTCGTGCGCATTTTGATCGTTTGCTGGATGCCGATCACGATCAGCAGCACCAGCACCGCAATGACGATCACCTGCGCGGCCTTGCGCAGGATCCGGGATGCCTTTGCGGGCAGATATTTCTCTGTAAGGCTTTCCAGACTGACATGGGCATCCTGCCGCACACCAAGCCCCGCCGCCAGAAACACCACCCAGATCGCCAGCACCTGCATCATCTCGTTCACCCATGAAAACGGGCGCAGGAACGACACGCCTTTGATCAGGTAGCGCAGAACGACGTTCATCGTGCACATCCCCATCATGGAAACCAGCAGCACAACCAGCGCGACCGACCGGATCCCATTCAGGATCTTATCAACTTTTCGTAGTGTATTCAAAGCAGACACCTCCTGCCGTAATGATTTGTTTTTTTACCTAAAAAGTCCGGGCTGAAAGTTTCTGGTTCCAGAAAGATACAGCCCGGACAGTTCCATCTAAAATACAGGAATAGCCGATGCCGGCTTTTTACTTGATGGAGAGCAGCAGGTCAGTGAACTTGGCCCATGCATCGCCCTTTGCGCGATACTCGTCCAGCATCGGTGCACACACGTCCTTCCATGCCTGAATATCGGCAGGCTCGGTGACCTCTACGCCGTCATTCTTCATCTGCTCCAATGCATCCTTCTGTGCATCGTCATCAATGGACTCCTGATAATCCACCGCTTCCTTCACGCAATCGGTGACGATGGTGCGCACATCCTCCGGCAGAGATTCCAGCCAGTCGGTGTTGAAGAAGAAGTAAACGCAGGCAATGATATGATTGGTGATGGCCAGATACTTTGCATTATCCTGCAGCTTGGAAGCGTTCAGCATCACAGGAGAGCCCTCACAGCCCTGACAGACATTCTGCGAAAGGGACGTGTAAATATCGTTCCAGTCCATGGTGATGCCGGCAGCGCCCAGACACTCGAACATCCCGTTGTAAATGGCGTTGGGGCCGCGCATGACCAGATCTTTCATATCGGCCAGCGTCTTTACGGGCACGGTGGTCAGCATATCGCGGGAGCCCATGGACATACCGCCCATGCCGCTCAGGCCGATGGTGTTGGCCAGCTCGTTCACCTGCTCCTCGGCTCCCTTCAGCACACGGCGGTACTGATCGTTATCCTCAAACAGGAAGGGGAACTCGAACATCTGCATCTGCTCCAGGCCGTCGTATGCGCCCGGGCCGGTACCGGGGGTGGACAGCACCAGCTCCAGATCGCCTGCGATGGCCATTGCCACCTGCTCGGCCTGACTGCCCAGCTCTGAGCCGTAGTTTGCCGTTGCACTGATCCGACCCGCACTCTTTTCATTGATAAGCTCCACAAACTTTGCCAGTGCCATGCCGACAGTGCTTGTGGCCGCCTGATTGGAAGAAGCACGCAGGGTGTACTTCTTTCCGTCCGCTGCCGGGGCTGTGCTTGCGCCGCCGGAAGTTGCGGTGCCCGTAGAACTGCCGGAGCTTCCACCGCAGGCAGTCAGGCCGACTGCAGCTGCCGAGATACCAGTGATCTGCAGGAAACGGCGACGAGAGATCTTTTTCATTTCAATAGCCTCCTTGTTTTTTATCCTCTTGCATTTGTGTGGAACATTCCACCTGAGACACAGTTCGTTTCGGCCATCGGCATGGCCCGCGGACTCCGGCGTGAATCTTCGTGTATCCGCTTTCATTGTGATTTCATGATACGTCTTTGCTTCATTTTTGTCAAGTAGTTTTTAATCTTTTTGTCGTTTCTTAAATTTTATGGTCGCTTTGACCAATTATTGCAGCAATTTTTGGCAGATTTGCTTTCTACAACTTTTCTCCATGTTTTACAAAAGAAACGCCTTTCACTAAAAATTACACTCTTTCTGCAAGTGGAACGGGTGCACTGCGTTTCTATTATAATAGGGTCTCTGCCCAGACAGGTGCAGCGTCGGCGTCCCGCTTTTCGGGTTTGACAACTCGCCCCAAAATCGCGTATAATGCAAAAAGCAATCAATAAAAGGAGCGGCGAACGATGGTATCGATCTCTGAGCGCAGAGCGCAGGAATCTGCTAAAAATTTTGTTCTTCGGGTGCTCATTGATAACATTGTCAACACCCGTCTGGAACCCGGAGAAAAACTCAACGAGCCGGAATTATGCCAGCAGTTGGGGGTCAGCCGGACGCCTTTCCGGGAGGCGGAGCTGGAGCTGGCACAGCGGCGGCTCATTGAGATCCGTCCTAAGATCGGCACCTATGTCTCTCTCATCGACGCAGAGCTGGTGGAGGAAGTACGGCACCTCCGGGCGGTGCTGGAGACTGAGCTGGCCGGGATGGCCTGCGAAATGCTGAACAAACAGCAGCTGGATCGTCTCTGGGAAAATGTGGCACTGTGGCAGATGTACATTCAGCGCGCGCAGGAAGAAAAGATCTTTGCGCTGGACAAAGAGTTCCACCGGATGCTGTATCAGCTGTGCGGCTGCCCCTACTGGTACGAACTGGTGGAAAATCTGGCACCTCATTTTGACCGAACTACCATGCTCAGCTTCCGGTGCCGTCCGGCAGAGGCGATTCTGGACGACCACACCAGCTTGCTGAAGGCCATCGAAGCAAAGGACGCTGCTGCTGCACGGGCCATTGCCGCCCGGCACATGCAGCGGTACACCGAAAACCTTGCCACCATCCGGGAGTCCTTCCCCCAGTATTTCAAGTGAATCTCCTCGAATTTCCAGAAGCTCTGTCACTTTTTCCAAAGGACAGGGCTTCTTTTTGTGCACGTTTTTTGTCAAAACGGCTTGACAATCCCAATTTCAAGATATATATTTACAGTAATGAAATATATTTCAATAAGGCAAATATATGAAGCAAAGAGAAAAGGTGGTTTCCATGCTGAAACAATACGATGTTATCATCATCGGCGCAGGTGTGGTGGGCAGTGCCCTTGCCCGGGAGCTTTCCCGGTACAAACTGAGCATTGCAGTGCTGGAAAAGAATCTGGATGTCTGCAACGAGACCAGCGGCCGCAACTCTGCGGTGGTGCACGGCGGCTTTGCCAACCCCACCGGCAGCCTGAAGGCAAAATGCTGCGTGGAGGGCAACAGGATCATGGATCAGCTGGCCGAGGATCTGAACTTCCCGTTCAAGCGCTGCGGCAAGGTGCTGGTGGGCAACACCTCCGAGGACATGGAGCAGCTGAAGCGCACCATGAAGCAGGGTGCGGTCAACGGCTGCACCGGTCTGGAAATGATCGATGAAGCAAAGCTGCATGAGCTGGTGCCCGCCGTGGTGGGCAAGTTTGCCATGTGGTCGAAAAACAGCGGCATCATGGATCCGTTCCTGTACACGGTGGCTCTGGCCGAGAACGCACACGCCAACGGCGTGGACTTCTTCTTTGACCACAAGGTCACGGCCATCACCCGGGAAAACGGGCTGTACTATCTGCACACCGAACACGGCGATGTCTGCACCCGCTGGGTGGTCAACGCCGCAGGTCTGGGCGCAAAACAGATCTCCGACCTGCTGGGTCTGACCGGCTACCGTGTCATCGGCTCCCGCAGCAACTACATCATCCTCCACAAGCGCATGGGCAGGCTGCTGCCCATGCCAGTGTACCCGGTGCCCAGCAACACCTATATGGGCATCCACATCACCCCCACCGTGGACGGCAATGTCACCGTGGGCCCGGATGCCGAGAACACCGATGTGCTGGACGATTACGGTGTGCCGCAGGCCAACATGGACAGTCTGGCCGTGGAGGGCGCAAAGCTGTGGCCCCACATCTTCAAGAAGGATCAGATCCGCACCTTCGCCGGCATTCAGCCCAAGTGGGTGGACGAGAACGGAGCCATTCAGGACTGGAAGGTGGAGATCCGGGACGATGTAGCTCCCAATGCCGTCAACCTCGTAGGCATCGAGTCTCCGGGTCTGACCGGCAGTGTGCCGCTGGCACGCTACGTCATCGGCCTGATGCTGGAGCGCGAGAAGTTCGCAGCAAACCCCGGCTTCGACCCCCACCACAGGGGCATCGTCAAGTTTGCAGAGTGCACTCCGGAGCAGCAGGCAGAGCTCATCGCGCAGAACCCCGATTACGGCGAGATGATCTGCAGCTGTGAGGAAGTGACCAAGGCGGAGATCCTGCAGGCCATTCACAACCCGCTGGGCGTCTCCACCATGACCGGCATCAAGTACCGCACCCGCGCCATGATGGGCGGCTGTCAGGGCGGCTTCTGCCAGATGAAGATCGAGCAGTTCATTGAGCAGGAGTTGGGCATCAAGCCGGAGGACATCCGTTACAGCCGTCAGGGCTCGTGGGTGTTGACCGGGGAAATGCGGAAGGAGGAAAACTGAGCGATGGAACAGAAGGACGTTGTGATTATCGGCGGCGGCCCCGCAGGTCTTGCCGCAGCGGTGGAGCTGCACAAGCAGGGCATCCGCAGCATGATCATTCTGGAGCGCGAGGCGATGCTGGGCGGCATCCTGCGCCAGTGCATCCATGACGGCTTTGGTCTGGGTCGCTTCGGCGAGAGCCTGTCCGGCCCCGAGTATGCACAGGCTTTCATTGATGAGGTGAACAAGCGTGAGATCCCCTGTGAGACCAGCGCCACGGTGCTGAGCCTGACGGCGGATCGCGTCGTCACCGCTTCCACCCGCAGCGGCTTGCGCCAGTATCAGGCAAAGGCCGTGGTGCTTGCCATGGGCTGCAAGGAGCGCAGCCGCGGTGCACTGGGCATCCCCGGCGAGCGTCCGGCGGGCGTGTTCACCGCAGGCACCGCACAGGCTTACATGAACCTCTACAACCGGATGCCCGGCAAGGAGGTCATCATCCTCGGCTCCGGCGATATCGGTATGATCATGGCTCGCCGCATGACGCTGGAAGGCGCTCATGTGCAGGCAGTGTTCGAGCTGATGCCTTACCCCTCCGGCCTGCCGCGCAACATCGTGCAGTGTCTGGACGACTACAAGATCCCGCTCTATCTCAGCCACACCGTCACCGAGATCCATGGCCGCGATCGTCTGACCGGTGTGACCATCTCCGAGGTGGACGCGAACCGCCGGCCTATCCCCGGCACCGAGAAGGAGTACAAGTGCGATACCCTGATCCTCTCCGTCGGCCTGATCCCGGAAAACAAGCTGCTGGAGGATGCCGGCATCGCCATTGACCCCCACACCAACGGTGCCTTCGTGGACGAGAACCTGCAGACCAACGTGCCCGGCGTGTTCTCTGCCGGCAATGTGCTGCATGTGCATGATCTGGTGGACTTCGTTTCCATGGAGTCCGAGGCACTGGCACGCCACGCTGCCGCCTACGTTGAGGGCAAGGGCATCGACCCCTGCACGCTGGACGTGAAGTGCGGCGAGGGCGTGGGCCACACCATTCCGCAGAAGGTCAGCGGCAAGAACGACTTCAGCCTGTCGCTGCGCGTGCGGAACCACTACCGTGACTGCCGCATCGTGGTGCGCCAGAACGGTGTGGAAGTTGCTGCCAAGAAGATGAAGAAAGCCATTCCTGCGGAGATGATCCAGTTCAAGGTCTCTGCGGAAAAGCTGCAGCAGGAAGGCGCACTGGAGGTGTCGGTGGAATGAAAAAGCAATTTACCTGTATCGTCTGCCCCAACGGCTGCGAGATCGAAGCCGAAGTTGAAAATGGTCAGGTGATCTCGGTCACCGGCCACACCTGCCCCCGCGGCGAACAGTATGTCCGTCAGGAGCTGACCGCGCCCCGCCGCACCATCGCCAGCTCGGTGCTGGTCAAGGGCGGCGAGCTGCCTGTCACCAGCGTCCGCCTGACCAAGGCCATCCCCAAGGATATGATCTTCCCCGTGATGGACGAGATCCGCAAGGT
Organism: uncultured Faecalibacterium sp.; assembly: GCA_934501115.1. Lineage (GTDB taxonomy): Bacteria > Bacillota > Clostridia > Oscillospirales > Ruminococcaceae > Faecalibacterium. Next base: position 39,472 of record CAKSTO010000001.1, on the reverse strand, counting down.
GGTGCTGACCGCCCCCGTCAAGGCAGGCACCATCGTTCTGCACAAGGTCTGCGGACTGGACAGCGACGTGATGGTCACCAAAAACGTTGCAGCTGCCAAAGTGCTTTGAGAGCGCCGTTCTTCTCCCGGTTCGTGATGCCCGGTATGGGCAGCGCTCCCCCTGTCGGCATCCGGATCTCAGAAAGCCGGATAAGATGCAGGAAAGATTTTCGCATTTTCCTTGACAGCTTTCTCATATTCTGTTTTAATACATCTGATAAAAGGGAGTAAAGGGCAGTTTTCCGGCTTACGCTTCGGGAGGCTGCTACATGGCAGCGTCATCACGGCAAAAATGCCCGATGTCATGTGTTCGCTTGAGACTTTTGTCACAGACAAGGTGCTGTGGCGGAAGTCTCTTTTTCTTGCCGCCGTACCGGAACACAAGGAGGCAAAAAACATGAATTTTCTGAACACATTCGCGAGTCTGTTTTCCAACTTCGGAAACCTGACCTGGCAGATGGTGGTGATGTGGGGCATCGGCGCGCTGCTCATCTACCTCGCCATTGCCAAAAAGATGGAGCCGAGCCTGCTTTTGCCCATGGGCTTCGGTGCCATTCTGGTCAACCTGCCCCTGTCAGGCGCCATCACCCAAGGCGACAGCGTCGGCCCCATTTCCGCTCTGTTTGAAGCGGGAATGTCCAATGAGCTGTTTCCGCTTCTGCTCTTCATCGGCATTGGTGCCATGATCGATTTTGGCCCGCTGCTGGAAAAGCCGTGGCTGATGCTCTTTGGTGCCGCCGCACAGTTCGGCATCTTTTTCACCCTGTTTCTGGCAGGGTTCTTCTTTGACCTGAAGGATGCCGCTTCCATTGCCGTGATCGGTGCTGCGGACGGTCCTACCGCCATTTTTGTAGCAAACACTCTCAATTCACAGTATCTCGGTGCCATCATGGTGGCAGCTTACAGTTATATGGCACTGGTTCCCATCGTGCAGCCGCCGGTCATCCGGCTGCTGACCACCCGGAAGGAGCGCCTCATCCGGATGCCTTACGAAAAAGGCAGCGTTTCCCAGCTGACCAAGATCCTGTTCCCCATTGTCGTCACCATCATTGCAGGCATAGTCGCCCCCGCCAGTGTCGCGCTGGTTGGCTTTTTGATGTTCGGCAACCTGCTGCGGGAGTGCGGCGTGCTGAATGTTCTCAGTGAAACCGCACAGAATGTGCTGGCAAACCTCATCACCATCGTATTGGGTCTGACCGTGGCCGGGCAGATGACCGCAGACAAGTTCGTCCGGCCGGACACTCTGCTCATCCTTGCGCTGGGGCTGGTAGCTTTCGTCTTTGACACAGCAGGCGGCGTGCTGTTTGCAAAGCTGCTGAACCTGTTCCTGCCCGAAGGCAAAAAGCTGAACCCGATGATCGGCGCGGCCGGCATCTCCGCCTTCCCCATGAGCGGCCGTGTCGTTAACAAGATGGGCTTGGAAGAAGACAACCAGAATTTCCTGCTGATGTACTCCATCAGCGTCAATGTTTCGGGGCAGATCGCATCCGTCATTGCAGGCGGCCTGATCCTGACCCTGATGGCTTAAGGGAGGTACATTTATGCTTCATCTTTCTTCGTGGATGACCACACTGCCGATGATGCTCATCGGGATGGTCGGCATCGTTCTTGTGATCGGCGTCATTGTTCTGGCTGTGATGCTGCTCAACCGGCTGACAAGCCGGAAATGATCCATTTCACAAAATAAAGATCCGGATCTCTCCCTGATTGGAAAAGATCCGGATCTTTTCGTTTCTCTGCAGGATCCCATGCTGCTCCGGTCAGAGCGTCCGTCAGAAAACAGCCGGAACGATTTTCTGCTGTGCCACGTCTACAACACCGTAAGTATTCAGCCTGAGCTTCGGGATCACCGGAAGGCTGGCAAAGGCAAGCGTCATAAAGATGCCGATATCCTCCGTTACACCGTGTGCCTTGAGGGCATCGTTCATCGCCTGCATTTTTACCGCCACGCTCTCGGCGCTTTCCGTGCTCATCAATCCGGCCACCGGAAGAGCAATCTCTGCCATAACACGTCCGTTTGCCACAAATGCAAGCCCGCCCTTGTTTTTCCGCACAGTGTTTCCGGCCAGCATCATATCTGCGTCGTTGTCACCTGCTACGATCAGATTATGAGAATCGTGTGCGATGCTCGATGCGACTGCTCCGCATTTCAAACTGAAATTTCCCAGAAAACCGATGCCCGTATGTCCGGTATGATGATGCCGCTCAAAAACGGCCAGTTTCACGATCTGCTGTTCCGGATCCACACCGGGAGCCTTGCCCGGATGCTGCTGAAACGGTATGATCTTCTCATCTGTGAACAGCTCATTCTGATTCAGGCAGATGACGCGCTCGTGATCGCCGCTCTGCCGCAGCTCCAGATCGTGAAGCGTGATCTCCTCCATATCAAACGAATCCATCACGCGTGCAAAGCGTGCATGGTCGATTTGAAGCGATGCGGGTTTCAGCGTTTTTCCGTGCTCTGCCACCAGCGTGCCGTTCTTGTAAACCTGTTCGACCGTGAAAGACTCCAGATCAGAGACTACGATCAGATCGGCCAGATACCCCGGTGCCACGGCACCATGCTGCTTTAGACCGAAATACTGCGCCGGGATCAGCGTTGCCATTTTGACCGCCAGCGCCGGGTCTGCACCCGATCGGATCGCCTTGCGGATGTTGTGGTCGATGTGTCCGCTGCGCAGCAGATCATCCGGGTGCTTATCGTCCGTCACCAGCATACAGCGGCTGCAATATGGCTCCCGGAACAGCGGCATCAGCGCGTCCATATTTTTGGCGGCGGTGCCTTCACGGATCATAATGTATTGTCCGCGCCGGAGTTTTTCCATTGCTTCCTTCAAATCAGAGCATTCGTGATCCGACTGAACGCCCGCCGCAATGTAGGCGTTCAGTTCGCTGCCGCTCAGCAGCGGCGCGTGTCCATCCACGATCTTCCCCGCTTCGGTGCAGTCACAGATCTTCTGCAAAATCCCGGGATCACAGTGAACCGTTCCATACGCATTCATCAGTTCCGCAAGCCCCAGCACGCGGGGACTGCGGTAATAAGGCCGAAGCTGTTCCGCATTCAGCACTGCGCCCGATTCATCCAGATCCGTGGCCGGAACACAGGAGGGCAGCATGAAATAAACCGAAAGGGTCAGATTTTTTGTCGTTTCCAGCATAAAATCCAAGCCTTCCAGCCCCGCAACGTTCGAGATCTCGTGCGGATCTGTGATCACTGCGGTGGTACCGTGCGGCAGCACTGCCTGCTCAAACGCCGGCCCGCAGAGCATGGAGCTTTCGATGTGGATATGCCCATCGATCAGGCCGGGACAGACATACCTGCCCTGCAGATCGACTTCTTTACGGCCGTGATACGCACCCACGCCCACAATGCAGTTTCCGCAGACGGCAATATCCGCAGTGTCGATCTCATCGGTAAACACATTGACGATTCTGGCATTTTTCAAAACCAGATCGGCAGGAGCATCTCCCCTGCCTGCCGGGATCCTGCATTTCAGCGCATCTGGCTGCATAGAAACATCTCCTCTCTGAATCTCACTTTTCTTCGCTGCAGGCTGTTTTTTCTATTCTACCACGTCTTACCGCTGCAGAAAAGATGTCCGGACGCAAAAAGAGCCGTGCGGGACTTTTTCCTCCGCTTTCTGAGCATTTTTATTTGACACCGTGTGGAAAAAGCGATAGAATAAATTGTTTTCCGGCATTGCGGCCTGAAAACGCAAAAACGACAGAGGATGTGGGAAAATCATGATCGAAACGATCACGGCCGTCAATCAGGCGGTCAACAATTTCATCTGGGGCGTGCCCGCCATGGTGTGCATCATCGGTGTGGGGCTTCTGCTCAGCGTGCGCACAGGCTTTTTGCAGATCCGCAAATTTCCTTACGCCATCAAGACCACCATCGGGCGCATGTTCCGCAAAAAAGATGCTTCCGACGGTGCCATGACCCCGTTTCAGGCAGTGTGCACCGCACTGGCGGGCACCGTGGGCACCGGCAATATCGCCGGTGTGGCAGGTGCCATTGCCATCGGCGGCCCGGGTGCGGTGTTCTGGATGTGGTGCTCTGCCCTGCTGGGCATGTGCACCAAGTTTGCCGAGGTCACTCTGGCCGTGTACTACCGTGAGCGCAGTGAGACCGGCGAATGGGTCGGCGGCCCCATGTATTACATGAAAAACGGCCTGAGCCGGAACTGGCAGTTCCTTGCCGTGCTGTACTCCCTGTTCGGCGTGCTGACCGTGTTTGGCACCGGCAACGCCACACAGGTCAACACCATCGTTGCCGCCATTGATACCGCACTGCTGGAGTATGGCGTAGTGGGCAGCGGGATGCTTTCCACCCTGAACCTTGTGGTGGGCATCGCCGTGGCCATGCTGGTGGCAATGGTGCTGCTGGGCGGCATCAAGCGCATCGGCAGCGTCAGCGAAAAGCTGGTGCCCTTTATGGCGCTGTTCTATATCGCGCTGGCCGCAGGCGTCATGGTGCTGAATTTTGAGCGTCTGCCCCATGTATTCACGTCCATCGTTGCCGGTGCGTTCACCCCGGCCGCCTTCACCGGCGGCACCATCGGCAGCCTGTTCGTCAGTATGCAGAAGGGCGTCTCCCGCGGCATCTTCTCCAACGAAGCCGGCCTCGGCACCGGTTCCATCGCTCACGCCTGCGCCGACACCAAAAAGCCGGCCAAGCAGGGGATGTTCGGCATTTTTGAGGTATTTGCCGATACCATCGTCATCTGCACCCTGACCGCCATGGTCATCCTGTGCAGCGGCACCCCCGTGAATTACGGCACTGCCGCCGGTGCCGAGTTGACCATCAGCGGCTTTACCACCACCTATGGCGGCTGGGCATCCATCTTTACCGCTGTGGCGCTGTGCTGTTTTGCTTTTTCCACCATCATCGGCTGGGGATTGTACGGTTCCCGGTTCCTCGTGTTCCTGTGCCGCAGCGACAAGGTGGCAAAGCCCTTTTTCGTGGTCTACTCCTTCGTGTCCATTCTGGGCGCAACGGTAGACTTAGGGCTTTTATGGAGCATCGCCGACACTTTCAACGGCCTGATGAGCATCCCGAACCTTATCGCGCTGCTGCTGCTCTCCGGCACAGTGGCCAGACTGACCCGGGAATTTTTTGCATCCGAGCGATAAGACCTGTAACGAAAAAGGCATGTGCTTTTCCTTGCACATGCCTTTTTCGTTACTCTGCCCTCATCGACCGCAAGCTGCCCCTTTTCATCCCGGGCAGTTCATGTTACAATAGAAAAAAAGCAGAATCGAGGGATCATTCTTGGACTTCTATGGTACCATCGGCCCGGCCTGCGCCCAGACGGAAATGCTGCGCCGCATGGCAGGTGTCGGCATGACCGGCATCCGTATGAATCTTTCACACGGCTCTCTCGCACAGCACACCGACTGGCTGCAGATGATCCGTGAAGCCGGCATCCGGGAGCTGCTCATCGACCTGCAGGGGCCGGAGCTGCGCATTGGCGTTCTTCCTGCGCCGCTTCCTCTGACCGAAGGCAGCACGGTGCGTCTCGGCACCGGCGGCATCCCCTGTCCGGAAGCTCTGGTACGAACCGCAGCACCCGGACAGCAGCTCCTGCTGGATGACGGCAGGCTGTTGGTGCAGGCCGAATACGCCGAAGCCGGTGCCCTCGTCTGCACCGTGCTGCGGGGCGGTGTGCTGCAGAGCCGCAAAAGCATTGCCGTGCCGGGCGCGGAGATCCCCTCTCCCACCCTGACAGCGGAAGACCTGCGGAATCTGAAGATTGCAAAGCAGTGCGGTGTCACCGGTGTCATGCTGCCCTTTGTGCGGGGTGCGGAGGACATCCGTCATCTGCGCCGGGCACTGGACGAAGCCTGTGCGCCGGAGATCCGCATCTTTGCCAAGATCGAGAATCAGGCCGGGGTGCGCGCTCTGCCGGAGTTTGTGCATCTGGTGGACGAAGTGGTCATCGCCCGGGGCGACCTTGGCAACGCCATGCCGCTGTGGGAGCTGCCCCGCTGTCAGAAGCAGCTTTCGGCGCTCTGCCGGGAGGCGGGCGTTCCTTTCATGGTCGTGACCCAGATGCTGGACAGCATGTGCACCCGGGCTGTGCCTACCCGCGCCGAGGTGAGCGATATCTACAACGCCGTTCTGGACGGTGCTGCCAGTGTCATGCTGACCGGCGAGACTGCCGCCGGCCGCTACCCTGTGGAAGCCATGGAATATCTTGTACGGACGGCACAGACGGCACTGTAACTCCTGTCCGCACCTTTGCATCAACAGCACCGGGAACTGCATCCCGGTGCTGTTTTCGTCCCGAATCGGCAAAAGGGATAGCATATTGCGTCAGAATACGGTATAATGCGTATAACTATTTTCTGCAGAGAGGTTTTTGCTATGGGAATCGTTGTAATCGGAGCTGTTTTTGTGGACATCAAGGGGTATCCTCTGTCCACCTATATCCCGGGCGGGCGCAACGCCGGGCGCATTGAGCAGGTGCATGGCGGTGTATGCCGCAACGTCGTGGAGGATATCGCCAACGTGGAGCTGCGCCCTACCTTTGTCAGTCTTGTGGACGACACCGGCATGGGGCAGGATGTGATCACCAAGCTGGAAAATCACAAGGTGAACACCCGGTATATCCAACGCGTACCAGACGGCATGGGCACCTGGCTGGCCATTTTTGACAACGACGGCGATGTGCACGCGGCCATTTCCAAGCGGCCGGACACCACCCCGCTCACCGGTCTGCTGAAAGAAAAAGGCGATGAGATCTTTGCCGGCTGCGATGCCATTGCGCTGGAGCTGGATCTGGAAAAAGACACCGTCAAGCAGGTGCTGCACTATGCCAAAAAATATGGCAAGAAGGTTTTTGCTGCCATTTCCAACATGAGCATCGCCATGGAGCGGCGCGATTTTCTGCAACAGATCGACTGTTTCGTGTGCAATCAGCAGGAGGCCGGTCTGCTTTTTTCAGACGACTACGGCCATTTGGCTCCTGACGAGATGCGCAGCGTTCTGGCCGCAAACGTCCACAGCGCCAACATCCCCAGCATGGTGATCACCATGGGCAGTCAGGGTGCTGTGTACGCCTGTGCAGACGGCGGCTCCGGCATCGTGCCCGCCAAGAAAGTGGATGTCATCGACACCACCGGTGCAGGCGATGCCTTTTTTGCCGGTACGGTCATCGGACTGACCTACGGCAAGACTCTGGCCGATTCCTGCGAGATCGGCAGCCGTCTGGCGGCATCCGTCATCTGCATCACCGAGAATGTCTGCCCCCGCTTCCGCCCGCTGGAATTCGGGCTGGACATCCCAGTGGTGGACTAAGGGCTTTTTCTCGCCCCATACCGGATCCCTGCCGGATCCGGTTTTTTTCAGAACAGATCCAGCATATTGTCCAGATAGATCGCTTCCCGGACCCGCAGCTGAGCCTCCGGCTTCGTCAGATAGTAAAGCAGAAATTCCAGGATCAGTGCGCTGCCCAGCCCGCGCCCCTCGATCTTGAAATTGGAAAAGCCCATCGGCATCCAGCGCGTTTGGATCTCCTCCGTGCCAATAAAGCAGGGGCTTTCCATGGCTTTGGAAAAGCGGTAGCCTTCCTGTGCGTCCGGCGCGGCGCAATGGTGTTCCGGGCAGATCTCGCCCAGATTTCTGCGGCTGACATTTTCGTAGCAGCGCCTGCGATCCGTGCAGCCCGGCCAGCAGCACTCGTTGCAGAGAAGCTCCACCTTATCTTTCTGCCGGTCTGTCAGCCCGGCCAGCTCTGCCGCTGCCGTGTTCAGCCGGAAATCCGGAACTACAAACCGGAACTCTTCCCGGTCAAGCTCCTGCCGGAGCTGCCGGAACTCCGTCAGCACCTTGGTCGTGGAGGAAACGAAATAAAGCCCCGGGTAATGCTTTTTCAGGTGATCCAGCAAAAGATCCGAATAAAGGATCACACCATTGCGCACCCCGCCGCTTTTTTCAAACAGTGCACAGAGGGCATTGCACTTCCGGTCAGAAAGATGTTCTTCCCGCAGCAGTGAATTGCTGAACGTCAGCCGGGCAGAGATCCCGTATTCCCGCAGCAGCGCCAGCACTTCTCCGGCACTCTGCTCTCCGGAGCCTGTGCGCCCTCCGCCCCAGATGCAGTCTGCCGGTGCGCCGTAGATGGAGCCGATCTCGCACCAGTCGTAAAAATATTCTCTGTGCTCCCGGAACAGCGGCAAAAACAGGCGGTACAGCTCATAAAACTCAAAGAGCCCCGGGAGATGATAGTATGCTGTTCCGCCGTGACCGATCTCCATTCTGCTCCCTGCCCCTCCGTCAAATCTCATTCCGGGATTCATTGGCGTACGCTCACGTATTTTGCCGCGCTGCCCCTGCATTTTCCTCTTTGTGTGCCGCATCGATCCCCAGCTGTCCGCGAATCATTTCCTCCAGTCTCTGCTCCATCATTGCGCAGTTTGCAATGCGATAAGGCCAGAAGTAGGACACTCCGCTGCAGTCCTCCTCTGAGAGGTCGCTGTTGACCAGCAGCAGCTGATCCGGCGTTACCTGCAGTTTTTTGCACAGATCTGCGTATTTTCCATAGTTGATGTTCCGGCTGGAGGATTTTGCCTCGACCCAGAAAAAGACCCCGTTTACCGAGAATGCAACATCCAGCTCGTGGGACGAGCTTACCTCCGGCGAGTCGGAAAGGATCACATTGGAGCACAGTGAAACCGCCGCGTCCTGCTCCGTGCGGAAGCGTTCCAGCACCTTTTGCACACTGTGCACCACGTAAAGCTCCAGCCAATGGCCGCTGGCAAAGCTGCGCACCATTTCGTTCTCCGACGCCAGCCTGCAGACGATGCGGGCAGTGGTGGCGCTGCATTCCGAAAACAGCCCCAGATGATCCCAGCTCTGGGCAAGCGCCACCACAAGCTCCTTCGACTCCTGCGCGGCATCCTTCGGCATCCGGAAGGTGAACAGATCATGGAACTGAAGATGACTGCGGATGAATTGCAGGAATGCAGCCGCAGCCGGATCACGCAGAGCCTCTCCCGTCTCCCATGCCAGTTTCTGAACTGCCATCGGCGGCAGGTCTGCCTCCAGCACCTGCTGCGTGATCGTATAGCCATGGCTGCGCAGATATTCCTCTGCGGTCGGATAAACAGGCTCTGCGGGCATCGGCGGTTCTTCCGGCGCAGCAGCCGGCTCGCAGGACTGATAGTTGAGCTTCCACCCGTGCACGAACACCGGGCAGCGGGTCAGCTGCCCGACCGTCCGGAACCCGGTCTCCGGATTTTCCAGCACAAAGGTGACCTTGTTCTTTTCCGGATTGATGCAAAGTGTCCCTTCCTCCAGCGCTTTCTGATAGTTCGTCAGCAGAAGGCTGCGTCCGAGTTTTACGATCCCTGCGGCTGTTCTGGCCGAAAGGCCTGCATTTTTTGCCATGGAGATCAGCAGATTCTTCACCTTCGGCGCGTAGCTGATCTCCTTCATCTGCTCTACTGTGGGGATCGGCACGCCCTCCGCCGTCGGCGGCTCTTCCGGCGCAGCAGCCGGCATTTCCTCGGTCGGTGCCGGAACTGTACCCTCCTTTTGGGGTGCATCAGGCGTATTTTCCTGTGCGGCAGGCTCTGTATTTTCCGCTTCCGGGAGCTGCTGCTCTGCATTTTCTCCCGCCGCAGATTCCGGAGCTGCAGGCTCCACACAGGTCTGCGCCACAAAAGCCTCATACGACTCCAGACAGGCCAGTTTTCCGGCTGCGGCAAGCCCTGCATATACCGCCGCTGCCCGCGCCGGGCTGTTTCGATCCTTTTTGGTGCTGCCAAGCTCCAGATCCGAGAACGCCCCGAACTTCAGGATGCTGTCCGTCTTCTCATGGTTCTGGCGCAGAGCACAGGCATAGAGCCAGTTGAAAAACGCATAGGGATGCGGCTCTGCCGGATATTCCATATCCTCCAGCCGGTATCCCACGCATTTCCCGCTCTGCTGAAGCCGGGCATCCTTCAGAACCTTCTGCCGGGAGCACTGCAGCAGGTCTGCGTACGGTCCGCCGTTTTCAAACACCTTGGATGCCTCATACACGATGCCTACAGGCACATCCTGACCGCTCCCCACCAGATGCAGCGGCAGCTTCATAGCAGCCGCATGGATGCCCTCCGGCTGCAAAGACGCCAGACTCACTTCCAGCGCCGGCACTTCCGGGTATACATCATGAAACGTATCCAGCACCGCCTGCACGTTCTGATGTCTGGAGCCGTTCGCCCAAGGGAATGTGACCGAGATCTCCTTCGCGTAAGGATATTCCGGTATGGAAAGATAGATTTTTCGTACTGCCATAGATCCTCCGTTCCCAGCAAGCGTTCTTTTTGCTGTTCCTTCATTTTACCACGCTTTGCGTGCAGAAAAAAGAGCTGCCGCAAAGACTTCCTGTCGGTTTTACCGGCAGCGAAGCTCCTGTTTTTACATCATCCTGCTTCCGGTGTTTCTCCGCCCTGTGTCTGCGTTCGGATCTCCACAATCCGCCCACCGAGATCCTCGTAAATACGGTGGGAGATCGACAGCACTGTGCGGCCTGCCGAGGCGCGATGCAGCGCCTCCAGCACACGGGCTTCGGTCTCCGCGTCAAGGTCGGCTGTGATCTCGTCCAGCAGCAGCACCGCCGGGTCTGCTGCCGCGGCGCGGGCAATGGACAGCAGCTGCCATTCGCCCTGCGAGAACATGCCGCCGGTGCATTCCGTATCATATCCCTCCGGAAGAGCCCGGATCACCGCATCGATGCCGGCCAGCTCTGCCGCCTTCTCCGCCATTTTCCGGGTGATCTCCGGGTCGCCCAGCGTGATCTGTTCCAGCACCGTACCCGGTATGCGGGAGAAGTGCTGTTCCACACAGCCGATGCAGGTGCGGCGTTCCCGGTCGGAGATGTCTGCAGCCTTTACACCGCCAATGGTCACGCTGCCGGCTTCCGGCTGATACAGCCCCAGCAGCAGCTTGAAAACCGTGCTCTTGCCTGCACCGGTGCGTCCGGTCAGCGTGACCTGCTCCCCCTGCCTGACCCTCATGGAAAAGTCATTCAGGACACACGTTTCGTCATAGCGAAAGGTCACGTGCGAGAGCTCCACGCCGCCCCGTGCAGCCTCCCTCCGCACAGCAGGCACGGTGCGTTCCGGCTGCGCCAGAAAGGCGTCGATGCGTTTCACGCCCGCCATGGCCGACTGGATGGTCTGGAGCTCCATGCCAAGGCTTTCGATCGGAGCAAATATGCGGGAAACATAGTTGATGACGGCCACCGAGGTGCCAACCGACATCCCGAACAGGGTCAGGACTGCTGCATTGCCGGAAGCCGACAGCAGCATCACGATACCCACGACAGCGGCGTTCAGCACCAGCACCACCGGCGAATAGACAGCATCATAAAAGTTCGTACGTTCCATGGCAGCATAGCTTTCGCCGATGCAGCGGTCGTAGCGGTGCTCTCTGTAGCCTTCCAGACCCAGCGCCCGGATGGTGCGGATGTTGTGCAGGGTCTCTGGCACCTGACCGGACACTGCCGCAACAGCGCGGCGGTTGTCCAGCTGTGCGGCCAGCGTCCGCTTTTGCACATGGCGGGTGAACACTGCGAACAGCGGCAGCACCAAAAGCAGAATCCGTGCAAGGCCGGTGTTTTTCACCGCAATGACCGCCATGATGGAGATGATGCGGCAGGCATCGGCCGCCATGCTGATGATGCCGGAGGCAAACAGCGCTTCCACCGTGTCCACATCGCCCGAAAAACGCGCGGCCACCTCGCCGGGATTCTGGCCTGCCAATGTACCGGCAGGCAGACGCGTCAGCTTTTGAGACATTTCCGAACGCAGGGCATGGGTCATTTTCTGGCCAAACAACACCAGAAGGCTTTCCTGCGCAGACGAGAGCCCCCCTTCCAGCACCAGACTGCCGAAGTAGAGCAGCACCGCTGCAATGGTCAGCGGGGCACCTGCCGTCAGCCTGTCAATGATGCCCGCCAGCAGCAGCGGCGGCAGCAGCGATGCCGCAACCGACGCAGCTACGCACAAAAGAGTGCCTGCCGTGAGAAAGCGGCAGGACGCTGCCGCCATCCGGATCGCATCAAACACGTTGTTTCTCTGTTTCATGCAGGCCGCCTCCTTTCTGAGTGCTCTGGCTTTCATACAGCTGCCGGTACCTCGGAGCCGACGCCATCAGCTCGTCGTGGGTGCCCACCGTGACCCTTCCGTCCTCCATGAAGATCACTCTCTGCATCTGCGGGAAGTGGTACAGCCGGTGAGAGATGAGGAATACGACTTTATCCCTTGCGTCGTTCTGCAAGTTTGCAAACACGGCGTCCTCCGTATTGCGATCCAGCGCAGAAAACGGATCGTCCAAGATCAGTACCGGGCGTGGGTGCGCCAGCGTTCTCGCCAGTGCCAGCCGCTGCGCCTGTCCGCCGGAAAGGCGGGTGCCGCTGCTGCCGATGACCGTGTCTGCGCCGTTTTCCATAGCCAGCACCTCGTCCCGCAGAGCAACGGCCTCCAGCCACGGCATGACGTCCTGCTCGCTGCCGCAAAGGACATTTTCCCGCACCGTGTCAGCGCTCAGCTCCGGGTCGTGCCCCAGATAGCCGACTGCAGCAGAGATCTGCCGCGGGGTCAGCGCTGAAAATTCTTTTTCGCCGAACCGTGCGGACCCTCCGTAAGGCGCTTCGCACAGGAACACCCTGCCAAAGGTCGATTTGCCGCAGGCCACCGGGCCGGTGACGCCGATGATCTCGCCGGGGTGCGCCGTCAGGCTCAGGCCGGAGAAGACAGGCTTTTCCCCATAGGAAAATGAGAGGTTTTCCAGTGTCACATCCTCGGCTGCCGGAACATTCAGCGCATCCAGCTTTTCCGGACGCTTCATCAGCGGCCTGATGCGTCTCCACGAGACTTCTGCTTTCTGCACTGCGTTGAACAGCTTTGCCGCTTTGGAGGATTTGACCACCAGTCTGGTAAAGCAGGACAGAAAGGTGGTGAACGCCGCAATGTCCCAATTGCTCCAGCCGGTACCGAGCACATTCTTCGCGCCGAACCACAGGATGAACAGTACACCTGCCTCGGATACGACCAGATACAGCGGCGGCAGCGCCGACTGCCACACGTTATTACGCACCGCCGTTTTTTCGTAGGTCTCCAGTGCCTGCTCGTACTTCTCTGCGCGGACATCCTCACAGCCGTAGATGCGGTAGGTCACGGCATTCTGCGCGCGGTCAAGCGTGGCAGCGCTCAAAGCGCCTGCCGCCTTTTTGTAGGCCGCACCGGCGCGCTGCACCGGCTTTTTCATCCATGCCGCGCAAAGGTAGGAAACCGGCGTGAGCATCAGGCTCAGCAGCGCAAGCCGCCAATCGTACGCCAGCAGCATGACCAGATAGCCTGCCAGCGCCACACCGGTATCAAAGATCTCGGTGGTAAACTTGCGCATCCCCTCCACGCAGTCGTCCACATCGGAGATGGCCTTGGTCATCAGCTCACCGACGCCTTCTTTTTCCAGCGCCGTCCGGCTCTGCCGCACCAGATTGGCGTAAAGGCAGCCCTTCATCCGGCGGTTGATCTTGTTGGCAAAGCGGCGCACATAAAATCGTTTGATGAACCGCGCTGCCTGCACGGCCAGCGCAGCAGCGAGGTAGGCCGGCACCAGCATGACCATTCGGGCAGATGTCTCACTGCCGCTGAGGATATCGGCCAGACACTGCGCAAGCCTGCCCTCGAACCACGGCCCCGTCAGCAGCCCGATGTTGTACGCAAGACCTGACAGGGTCACAAAGGTCAGCGGCAGCCACTCGACCCGGAAATAGGAAAGGATCCTGTCCGGGCGGAACGGTCTTTCATGTTTCATCGAAAGTTTCCCCTCCTGCGGCATCCCGGAAGTGCGGGATGCCTGCTTTTTCACTTTTTCCGGTACTCACGCGGGGTCATGCCGAAATGCTTCTTGAACGCCCGGTTGAAGTAGGACAGATTTTCAAATCCGCACTGAGCGGCAATGGACAGCACCGTATCATCTGTAGAACGGAGCGCCTTTGCCGCCAGATTCAGACGGTACTCGTTCAGGAAGGAAACAAAGCTCTGTCCGGTCATCCTCCGGAACCAGCGCATAAAATGGCTGGGGCTGCACGAGCAGACCGATGCAGCATCAGCAACGAACAAAGGCTCGCTGTAATGGGAAGACAACCACTGCAGAACGTTTTTCAGCCGCTGGGGATCCGCGATCCCTGCGGAGGGTAGGGTCTTGCTTTGTTCGATCAGCAGGGCGAGAAAATGCAGCAGCTCACCCTTGATGATCAGCTCATAGCCCGGGCGCTTGACACGGTTGCAGTCCTCGATCTCACGCAGGCAGGCGGCTGCAGGAAGGTAGCACAGATCGTTTGGGGTCAGACGCGCCATAAGCGGCAGCCGGCCGCTCTGCAGCGGAAGAATGTACTTTTCAGCGCACAGATCTCCCGCGCCACCCAGAAGCTCCAGCTCAAAGATGAAGTTTTCGTATTCCATGGACTGCCCTTCGGTCTGCCGCAGAGCGTGGAGCGTGCCGGGCGTAAAAACATAAATCTCCCCCATGCGTGCCGGATAGGTCACGGCACCCACCTGCACCTGCCCCGCGCCGCGCTTGACAAAGACCAGCTCCATGCTGTCGTGCCAGTGGAGCGCTACCTGTGAGAAATCCCCCGGGATGGTGCAGGGATAGAGGTTGAACGGGAACCGCACGGCTCCGTGTTGTTTTGTTTCCTGCAAAGAAGGCTGATTTTTCATAACATTTCCTCCTGATGATAGAATAATACCACATTTTGCTCTTTTTGCACAAGATTTTGCACGTTTTGTGTGGTATATCTTGAATCAAAGATGTCAAACCTGTTTTCCGTATCAAAGGAGGATCCATTTATGAACTTCACCGAAACGTTACAGGGTCTCACCGGAAAGCTGCTGGCGGACTGCACCGATCAGGAGCTGTATCTTGCCCTGCTGGAGCTTGTCCGGCAGAAGAGCGCCGACCGTGTGAAGCCGGTCACCGGACGCAAGCTGTATTATATCAGTGCCGAGTTCCTCATCGGCAAGCTGCTGTCCAACAACCTTATCAATCTGGGGCTGTATGACGAGGCTCGCGATGCACTGGCTGCCGCAGGCAAACGCCTCTCGGATATCGAGGAGGTAGAGCCGGAACCTTCTCTCGGCAACGGCGGACTTGGCCGTCTGGCTGCCTGCTTCCTCGACTCGCTGGCAACGCTGAACCTGCCCGGCGACGGTGTGGGTCTGCGGTATCACTTCGGCCTGTTCCATCAGTCCTTTGAAAACGGCGTGCAGAACGAAAAGCCCGACCCGTGGCTCACCGCCCACAGCTGGGCAGAAAAGACCGACACCACCTACCCGGTGGAGCTGGCCGGCAAGAAGTACACCGCCCGGCTGTACAAGCTGGCGGTCACCGGCTACGAAGGCCGCACCAATACCCTGAACCTGTTCGACCTCGATACCATCGACGAGAGCATCGTCCATGACGGCATCGCCTTCGACAAAACCGCCATCGACAAGAATCTGACATTGTTCCTCTACCCGGACGATTCCGACGAGGCAGGCCGCCGTCTGCGGGTATACCAGCAGTATCTGATGGTCTCCGCCGGTGCGCAGCTGATCCTGGCCGAGTGCGCAGCCCGGGGCTGCAACTATCACGATCTGGCCGATTACGCAGCCATCCAGATCAACGACACCCACCCCAGCATGGTCATCCCGGAGCTGATCCGTCTGCTGGGCGAAAAGGGCATCAAGTTTGAAGAGGCCGTAAAGATCGTCACCAAAACCTGCGCCTATACCAACCACACCATTCTGGCCGAGGCGCTGGAAAAGTGGCCTCGCGCCTATCTGGATGCCGTGGTGCCTAAGTTGATGCCCATCATCGAAAAGCTGGATGCGCTGGCTCGCACCCGCACCAAGGACGAGAGCCTTGCCATCATCGACAAGGACGACCGGGTGCACATGGCACACATGGATATCCACTTCACCCACTCCACCAACGGCGTAGCGGCGCTGCACACCGAGATCCTGAAAAACTCCGAGCTGCACGGCTTCTATGAGCTGTACCCGGAAAAGTTCAACAATAAGACCAACGGCATCACCTTCCGCCGCTGGCTGCTGGAATGCGACCCGCGCCTGACCGCTGCACTGGAACAGCACATCGGCTCCGGATTCCGCAAGGACGCTGCCGAGCTGGAAAAGCTGCTGGCTTTTGCCGACGACGAAACCGTGCTCCGCGAGCTGACCGCCGTGAAGAAGGCCAACAAGGAAGCACTGGCAGACTGGCTGCTGCGCACCCAGAAGGTGAGCGTGAACACCGACGCCGTGTTCGACATCCAGTCCAAGCGCCTGCATGAGTATAAGCGCCAGCAGCTGAACCTGCTGTACCTCGTCCATCAGTATTATGAGATCAAGGCAGGGCATCTGCCTGCCGCACCGCTGGTGAGCATCTTCGGTGCCAAGGCAGCACCGGCGTATATCATTGCAAAGGACATCATCCATGCCCTGCTGACCCTCTCCAAGGTCATCGCCGCAGACCCGGAGGTGTCCAAGTGGCTGCAGGTGGTATTTGTGGAAAATTACAACGTCACCGCTGCCGAAAAGCTCATCCCTGCCTGTGACCTGTCTGAGCAGATCAGCCTTGCCTCCAAGGAGGCCTCCGGCACCGGCAACATGAAGTTCATGCTGAACGGTGCGCTGACGCTGGGCACCATGGATGGTGCCAACGTGGAGATCAGCCAGCAGGTGGGCGAAGAAAACATTTATATCTTCGGCCAGACCTCCGATCAGGTCATCCACCGCTATGCCGTGGGCGACTACGACCCCGCACAGTGGGTGGAGGGCGATGCCAACATCCGCCGCGCCATCGATTTCCTCACCGGCCCGGAGATGCTGGCCGCCGGTCATGCCGAAAACCTGACCCGCCTGCACGACGAACTGATCCACAAGGACTGGTTCCAGACCCTGCCGGACTTCAACGCCTACGTCGTGCGCAAAGGGCAGGCACTCAGCGATTACGCCTGCGACCCCATGGGCTGGCGGCGCAAGTGTCTGGTAAACATTGCCAAAGCGGGCATGTTCTCCTCTGACCGCACCATTGCCGAGTATGACCGCGACATCTGGCATCTGGGCAAATAACCGTTCCTGCGCGTTTCACGATCATTTTCTCAAAAGACTGCTGCACGCTCCTGCCGTGCGGCAGTTTTTTATTCCGGCTCGCACGGTCAGAATACGGCCAAAGCCTGCACATACAAAAAGCAAAACCCGGGATCTTTTCTGGGCTGACCGCCCCGAAGAGATCCCGGGTTTTGTGCACTTTACTCAAGGTGCTGTTTCGCAGCAGCCTCTCCTTACCGTGTGGTTTTGCGGTACACCACCGCCGAGGAGACCGTGAGCTCCGAGGGGATGCGGTGATTTTTGAGTTTATGGATCAGCATGGAAACTGCGGCCACACAGGCAGCTTCCACGCTGTTATCCACAGAGCTCAGCTCCGGGGTACAGCTTTCCGTAAGGTTCGTGTTGCCAAAGCCGATCACACACAGATCGTCCGGCACAGTGATACCATGCCGCTGGGCATACTTGAGCACTCCCACTGCGATGCTGTCCTCTGTGGCAATTACGCCATCAAACTTCAGCCCCGATTCGGCCAGCTGCTCGACCTCGGCAGCGCTTTCCTGAATATCCAGCGAACAGGAACAGATGTATTCCTGCCGCACGGCAAGCCCGTTCTGGTGCAGCGCCTCCTGATAGCCCTCCAGTTTGCTGCGCACACTGCCGGTCATGTTGTGATGCAGAAACAGAATATCTTTGGCACCGCTCTTTGCCATCTGGTTCACCGCCTGAAACGCGCCCTTGCGGTCACCGCAGCGGAAGGAGTATACGTTAGGCGCATCGATGTAGCCGTTTACCAGAAAAACCGGCACCTGCTGGGCGGCCTTGATGATACAGGCATTCTTTTCCGGGTCGCTTTCCACAAAGAAAGAGCCAAGCACCACAATGGCATCTACGCGGCGGTCGCACATGGTCTGCAGGCAGTTTGCCTTATCTTCCATATCGTAACCCACGCAATAGATGATGGTATCGTAATCAAAACCGCGCAGCTCCCGCTGTACATAGCCGATCCCCATGGAAAAATTACCGCAGGCATTCGGGTCGGAAGGATCCACGCACAGGATGCCAACCGTGCGCATGGTATCATGGCTGAGTCCCTGTGCAAAGGCATTGGGGATATATCCGCTTTTATGGATCACATCCAGCACTTTTTTTCGGGTAGCCGGGCTGACCTTGCTGCTTCCGTTGATCACTCTGGACACCGTGGCAGCAGATACATTCGCCTCTCTGGAAACGTCATAAATGTTCATCTGTACGCAGGATCCTTTACTTGAATTTGTTGGTACAAAAATACCATATTCCCGGCGGCAATGTCAAGCAGACGGGGATTATTTTGCCCCTGCATTTCGCTCACTCCATCTTTACTCCGCCGCTGCGGCGCAGACTCAGAGAAGCAGACGCTTCTTCCGCGCTCCTGATCCATCCGTACCGGCGCAGCGTCAGGATCTTTTCATACCGCACCGCTTCAGGCTTGGCCGGTGAGGCCAGAAGCCATTGTACCGGAACCGGTTCTGCCAGCTCCACACTGCCGTTGATCGCCGCAAACTGCCGGTTGCCGATGGTCAGCCGCACAAGGCAGCCGTTCCGGGTTCGAAGAAGCTCCACGGCAGCCGGCGTGCACCTGCGTTTCTGCGCAGTGTTTACAGACATCCTCTCGGCCAGAAGTGTCTGCTTTGCTTCCAACGAGCAGTGCGACTCCGGATTTATGCGCAGGTCTACGAGCAGTTCGACCTCCCGCACACCCCGCCGGGCAAGCTGGTTTTCCACTGCCCGCTGAGTGGACTCTCCGCCGCGGAACAGAACCACTGCGGTGCCGCTCTGCGAAATGACCACTGCCGGAGCATTGGCACTGCCTGTCAGGTCAACATGCACCACATCCCGGCTCAGGGCGTTGCCCAGCCCCACGGCGACCACCGCTGTCAGCAGGATCCCCGGCAGCGCCGCACGAAAGCGCAGCTTCCAGTGCAGGGCAAGCGTGCACAGTGCGATCAGAACAAGACACACAGCTGCCGCATAGGCTGTGTCAAAATAGAGCCCTGCACCCGGTAATGCAGCGATTCGTACTGCCCACGCATTCAGCAGACTCGTCAGCAGTGCCGCAGCTTTGGAAACCATTTCGCAGACCGTCTCAATGCCCGGCACAAGGCCGGTAAACGCCGCACCAAGGCCAAGCAGCATCATAGGCTTGACCATCCAGAGCACCACGATACCAGACAGCACCGCATAGATGCTTACGCTCAGCCCCCGCAGCACCAGCACCGGAAATGCTGCCGCCGATGCACAAGCCGAAATGCACACTGCCTGCCACAGCTCCAACAGCAGGTGTGTGCGCCAGCGCTCTGCACGGTTCCCGACCGGGCGTTTCTTCCCGAGATCGCTCTGCTTCGTGCGGGCGCTCTCGGTACGCCGGAAGCATTCTGCTCCCGCAAGAGTGCCCAATACCGATGCAAAAGACAGCTCAAAGCCAATATCACACACAGCGTAGCTGTTGCCCGCCGTCATCAGGATGCCGGCCGCAGCCAGAGAGGTGAGCGTGTCCGGTGCGCCGTATACCCAAACGCCCAATGCACTGACCCACACGGCTGCTGCAGCCCGGCGTACAGAGGGCGTAAAGCCGGTCACGCCCACCAGAACAAGAGCCAGAAATGCAGCCCACACCGCTTTGAGTCTGCGTGAGCGGTAACTGCGCTCCCGCTTCCGGCGGGACAGCAGCGAAACAAACAGATCTCCGCACAGCACCGAGACATGCATTCCACTGACCACCAGCACATGGGCAAGCCCGGCACCCCGGTAGGCGCTGCGCAGCCCGGAAGAAAGATGTTCCCGGTCGCCTACCGTCATCGCTGCCAGAACGCCGCCGGTCTTTCCATCCATGCAGCGGCGCAGCGATGCGCTGAGCTTCTGCCGCAGCCGGTGGGTCCGGGCGCGGAAGCTCGTACTCCTGCCCAGGATCCTGAAGTCAGGCTTTTCCTCGTCCGGCTCGGCCCATAATGCGATCCCGTCCGGATACAGCTCCGTCTGCTCCTCTTTTTCCGGCGCATACAGGGTAAATCTGCCCTGCACCCGCTCCCCTGCCTCGCAGGCGCGCAGGTTCCCGCACTCGACCCGGAAGCGCTCCGCCTTTCCGTTTACTTCCTCCACAAGAAGCACTGCATCCACAATGCCCCGGTAGTAGGATTCCGATGCACTTTCCACTTCCGCAGTCAGAACGACCGGCCGCCCGGCATACTGCACACGGACCCTGTTCATCCGTGCCTGCGTACAGGAAACAGACAGCGCTCCAGCGGCGACCCCCAGCAAAATGCAGAACGCAGGCTTCCGGGTCTTATCAAGGCAGCAAAGCACCAGACAAACAGCAGCAAAAAATGCCGCAAGCGGCACAAAAAGTCCCGTTTGCGGCAAAAAAGCGTACACTAATTCAGCACCCAGCATTCCCATGCCAAAAACACAGAGCGGGCGCCGCATGACAGCTTAGTGGAAGAACAGGGGCAGCGGCTCGAGGAAGATGATATCCTTGCGCTCAGCTGCGTCTCCCTCGGCCAGAACTGCTGCCTGCCCCACAATGGTGCACTGAGTCTGCTCGGCCAGAGCGTCCAGAGCTTTCAGCGAGCCACCGGTGGAAATGACATCGTCCACCACCAGAACGCGCTTGCCGCTCATCTTATCCAGCTCCTTGCGGTCAATGACCAGCTTCTGTTTGCCGGCAGTGGTGATGGACTGATCCTCCACCACCACGGGGTCGGTCATATACAGCTTTTCACCCTTGCGTGCGCAGACGTAGGGCTTGCCGCTCTGACGGCTCATCTCGTGAGCCAGAGGGATGCCCTTGGCCTCAGCGGTCAGCAGGATATCAAAATCCGGGCACTTTTTCAGCAGCTCGGCAGCGGCAGCCACGGTCAGCTCGGCGTCACCCAGCATGATAAAGGCCGCAATATCCATGTGGTCGTTCACCTTGCAGATCGTCAGTTCACGTGTAAGGCCTGCAACATGCAGGGTATAAGTCTCAGCCATAGTCAAAATCTCCCTTTTCAGTCGAAATCAGACAGGCAGCTTTTCGCCGCCCAGAACATGGAAATGCAGATGCTTCACGGTCTGGCCTGCGTCCTCGCCAACATTGGAGATGACACGGTAGCCGTTTTCCAGACCCTGCTCCGCAGCCAGCTTTGCGATTACCGCAAAGATATGGCCCAGCAGTGCGCCATCCTCTTCGGTCAGCGCGGCGGCAGAGGTGATGTGCTTTTTGGGCACCACCAGAAAATGCACCTTCGCCTGCGGGTTGATGTCGTAGAACGCCACCACCTGCTCGTCCTCGTACAGTTTCTTGGAGGGGATCTTACCCTCTGCGATCATGCAAAACAGACAATCTTCCATGGGGAACAACTCCTTCCGGTATTTTATAAACGCCCTCGCCCTCTCCGTCACGGCTTACGCCGTGCCACCTCTCCCAAAGTGAGAGGCCTTGGCAGTACGGTAAACCTTCCGGTTTTGCCAAGGGCTCCCCCCTTTGGGGGAGCTGGCGAACGAACGTGAGCCTGAGAGGGCGAACCCGCTTTTTTATTCGCCCAGAGCCTTCTTGACGATGGAAGCGACGGCAGCCAGAGCCTCGTCGATCTTAGTCTCGTCCTTCAGGCCGGCCATTGCAAAGTCCGGCTTGCCGCCGCCCTTGCCGCCTGCGATCGCGGAGATCTCCTTGACCAGTGCACCGGCCTTCAGACCCTTTTCCTGTGCCTGCTTGCTCACAGTGACAGCCATAGTGATCTTATCCTCAGCTTTGCCCACCAGAACCGCCACAGCAGGCTTCACAGCCTTGTCACGGATGGTATCGCACATGCCGCGCAGGGTGTCGCCGGTAGTGCCGGTAAAGTACGCGGAAGCGATCTTCACGCCGCCGATCTCCTCGGCATTGTCGAACAGGCTGGTCACCTTGGAAGCGGCGACCTGTGCCTTGATCTCTTCCAGCTCCTTGGCCAGAGCCTTGTTCTCAGCCATCACGGCCTCGGCACGGACGGGCAGAGCGGTCACGTTGTTTGCCTTCAGGGTGTTTGCCACGGTATGCAGCATAGCCTCCTGCAGGTTTGCACGGATCAGCAGGTTGCGGCCGGTGACAGCCTCGATGCGGCGGATGCCCGCAGCAACGGAGGCCTCGCTCACGATCTTGAAGCCGCCGATCTGGGCGGTGTTCTTCACGTGGGTGCCGCCGCAGAACTCAGTAGACCAGCCCTCGATATCCACAACACGCACGACCTTGCCGTACTTTTCGCCGAACAGAGCCATTGCGCCCAGCTTCTTGGCTTCCTCAATGGGCATTTCCCGGACGGTGACGTTCATGGACTCATAGATCTTGTCGTTCACGATCTTCTGCACGCGCGCCAGCTCCTCGGGAGTGACAGCGCTGAAGTGGGTAAAGTCGAAGTGCGTGATTTCTGCATCCTGATAGGAGCCTGCCTGATGGACATGATCGCCCAGCACCTCGCGCAGAGCTGCCTGCAGCAGATGGGTAGCGGTGTGGTTGCGGGCAATGGCCATGCGGTATTCCTTGTCCACCTGTGCAGTCAGGTGGTCGCCCACCTTCACGATGCCGCTTTCCAGCACGCAGGTGTGGACGTAGTAGCCCTTGGGGGTCTTCTTCACATCCAGCACGCGCAGGCTGCAGTCAGCACTGTTCAGCACGCCGTGGTCGGCAGCCTGACCGCCCATTTCAGCGTAGAAGGGGGTCTTATCCAGAACCACCAGCACGCCGTCCTTTGCTTCCTCATCGGTCGCAATGGCGTCGGTCAGGGTCTCCTCGTCGCTCAGGGCGACCACGACACCGGTGTCCTTCAGGGTCTCGTAGCCGGTAAAGACGGTAGGCTCTGCATCCAGCGCACCGAACAGATCCTCGCTCCAGCCGGAGATGTTCTTCTTCAGGCGCTCCGCACGGGCACGCTCCTTCTGCTTGGTCATTTCGGCGTGGAAGCCTTCCTCGTCGATCTCAATGCCCTGCTCTGCAGCGATCTCCTTGGTCAGATCCAGCGGGAAGCCGAAGGTATCGTTCAGCTTGAACACGTCCAGACCCTTCAGCAGGTGCTCATGCGCCTTTTCCAGACCGTCGATCATGTTGTTCAGGATGTTCATACCGGCATCAATGGTGCGGGCAAAGTTTGCCTCCTCGGTGCCGATGACCTTCTTGATATAAGCATCATGCTCGCGCAGCTCGGGGTATGCGGTCTCGCTGGACTGGATGACAGTCTCCACCAGCTCCACCAGGAACGGGCGGGTGATGCCCAGCATACGGCCATGGCGGGCAGCGCGGCGCAGCAGGCGGCGCAGCACATAGCCGCGGCCCTCGTTGGAAGGCAGGATGCCGTCCGAGACCATAAAGGTGCAGCTGCGGATGTGGTCGGTGATGACGCGGATGGAAATATCATTCTTGGCGTCCTCGCCATAGGTCTTGTTTGCGATGTGCTCCACATGGTGCAGCACGCTCTGGACGGTATCGACCTCAAACAGATTGCCCACGCCCTGCATCACGCAGGCCAGACGCTCCAGACCCATGCCGGTATCGATGTTGGGGCGCGCCAGACGCTCGTAGTGGCCTTTGCCGTCGGCATCGAACTGGCTGAACACGAGGTTCCAGATCTCCATATAGCGGTCGCAGTCGCAGCCCACGCCGCAGGTCGGCTTGCCGCAGCCGTACTCAGGGCCGCGGTCAAAGTAGATCTCGGAGCAGGGGCCGCACGGGCCGGAGCCGTGCTCCCAGAAGTTGTCTTCCTTGCCCAGACGCACCATGTGGTCGGGGGCGATGCCCACCTTCTTGGTCCAGATATCGTAAGCCTCGTCGTCCTCTTCGTACACAGAGATGTGCAGGCGGTCCTTCGGGATGGCCATCCACTCGTCAGAAGTCAGGAACTCCCATGCCCAGGGAATGACCTCCTCCTTGAAGTAATCCTGGAAGGAGAAGTTGCCCAGCATCTCAAAGAAGGTGCCGTGGCGGGCAGTGATGCCCACGCGCTCGATATCCGGAGTACGGATGCACTTCTGGCAGGTGGTCACACGGTGGCGGGGCGGCTCTTCCTGAGCCAGGAACCACTTTTTCATGGGGGCCATGCCGCTGTTGATCAGCAGCAGGCTGGGGTCGTTCTTCGGCACCAGCGGGAAGCTGTCCAGACGCAGGTGGCCCTTGCTCTCAAAGAAGCTCAGGTACTTTTCACGCAGTTCATTCAAACCGGTCCATTGCATAGGTTTTCTCTCCTCGATTGTCCTTGGCGTTTGCACGTCAGTTTTTATGATGTTATGGCAGAGGGGCGGGCAGGCGCAAAAACAAAAACAGCCCCATCCCAAAAGGGACGAGGCTGTGTAAAACTGCTCCGTGGTACCACCCAAATTGCAAAGGATAAAATCGCTTGTCCCCTGCCGCTTTCGGCGCGGTAACGCTGCGCTGCGTCCGACTTGTTTCGCCGGAAGCTCCGGGGCGGCACAAAATGCATCCGACCGGAATGCCTTGCAGCCTGCGGGCACTCTCTCTGGACGGCGGTACGCATCTTTGACCCCATCATTGCCATCTGTCATAATTTTACGCACTGCGAAAAGCACACAGTTCTTCTCGCGCACAACTAAATTATAGCATGAGCCGGGCATTTGTCAACGGTTTTGAGCAAAATTTACGGCACCCAGATGCGGACGATGCTGCTGATGGTGCCATCCTCGGTAAAGACCAGGGTGTTGTTGGGCATCCAGCCGTCCGGCTCGGCGTTGACGGCCTCGGCCACGGCATCGGCGCCGTCCGTCTCCACGGCGGAAGCCTGCGGGTCGGCCGAGCTGTCGCTCAGGGTCACGCCCCCGGCCAGAGGCAGAGTCACCTCGCCCATCTCATAGTAGACGGGGTAATCGTCAAAGGTCACGGTGCGGTACACATCGTGGTCCAGCGTCAGCTCCACGCCGCCCGCTTCGATGCCGCCGTTGATGGTCACATAGCCGTTGTCGGCATCCCTGTCGATGCTGGTCACAGTCAGCTTGGTCACGGTGGTGTCGCCCTGGTCGTGGATCCGAAGCACGCTGCCCTCCTGCAAGGCGTCGATGTCCTCAGGCAGGTAGCTGTCGTAGCCGTATACGCTCAGGGTCGCCTGGCCGTCGGCCACCTTGGTGATGCTGGCTGCAAACTTGTAGGAACCCGTCTTGATCTCGTTCAGATCCCCGGCGTCGATGGGCAGCACATCGCCCATCTCACCGGCTGCTTCGGACGAAGCCGCACTGCTTTCCACGCCGGAAGCCGGTGCGCTTGCCACGCTGCCTGCGGTGCTGTTGCTGCTGCCGCAGCCTGCCAGAATGCCCACTGCCAGAATGGCCGTAACGGCCAGCACCTTTTTGTTCAGTTTCATATTCTATACCTTTTTCTGTTGTTGTCGGGGCGGTGTCTTCCGCACCTGTCTCGGTATCATACGTCACCCGCGCGGAAAAGTCAACATTTCCTTTTCTCTGCGCTTGACGCGCGGTTTTTGTTCCGCTACAATAAAAACGATTCAAAGACACATTCTATTTCAAGATAGAGAGGAAAATTTCCGTGAAAATCTTAAAGGTAAAATGTCTCGCCCCCACCCGGCTGGACAACTATCTGATGCAGCAGTACCCAGCGCTGAACCCGGGCCGCCTGAACAAGGCGCTGCGGGAGAACAAGATCAAGCTGAACGGCAAAAAGCAGCCGCTTTCCACCCGCGTGATGGCCGGTGACGAGATCAAGCTGTTCATTCTGGATGACGTGCTGGACGCCGACCGCCGTGTGGAAGGCCCTGCGTGGAAGAACGCCCGCGGCCCGGCACAGGTGGTGTATGACTGCCCGCAGATCGTCATTGTGAACAAGCCCGCCGGTCTTGCCGTGGACGGCCCGGAGGACGACACGCTGCTGAACCGCACCCTGCTCTACCTGAACCAGCAGGGCGAATACAAGGAAAACGACCTGTATACCCCGGCGCTGTGCCACCGGCTGGACACCGGCACCAGCGGCCTTGTGATCATCGCCAAGACCCCGGAAGCCGAGGAGCTGTTCCTTGCAGCCATCAAGAACCGCGAGGTGCAAAAGACCTACCTCTGCGTCACCTTTGGCCGCCCGACCCCGCCGGACGCCACCTTGGGCGGCTACCTGCTCAAGGACGCCGACCGCGGCATCGTGAAGATCGTGGAGGACAAGCAGCCCGGTGCCAAGGAAGTGGAGACCCGGTACGAGACCATCGCCGTCTCCGGCCGTCTGGCTCTGCTGAAAGTGAAGCTCATCACCGGCCGCACCCATCAGATCCGCGCCCACATGGCAAGCATCGGCTGTCCCATTCTGGGCGACAGTAAGTACGGCAACAACACCGCCAATCGCGAGCTGAAGCTGAAGTATCAGGCTCTGTGCGCCTGGGAGCTCACCATGCCACACTTCAGCCAGCCGGACTTTGAGTTTCTCAGTGGCAAGACCTTCCACGCCCCAAAGCCCTGGTACTATAATCAGGTACTGGACGGCACACTGAAATAAGTTTTTCAGTTTTTCAATTTGGGGGAAGTTTTATGGCCATTCCAAAATACAATGAACTCTATCGTCTGGTACTGCTTTCCTTGCAGGACGGCGGTACGCACTCTATGAAAGAAGTTCGAGATTTTATCATTTCGACTCTGCATCTGACCGAGCAAGACCTTGCCGAAACATTGCCCAGCAACCCTAAAAGCAGTGTTTTTTCCGGTCGCGTCGGCTGGGCTAAGACCTACCTGCTGAAAGCCCAGATGATAGATTCACCCCAACGCGGGCACATTTTCATAACACCTTCTGGAAAGGCTCTGCTGGAAAGCGGCATTTCTATTACCAACACCGTTCTCGCTCAAAAGTGCCCAGAATTTCTGGATTTTTATCGGCGTAAAAACAGCGGAAGCGATTCTATTACACTCGCGCCCGACGAAGTTCAGGCAGAAGCCCCAGAAACACCACAGGAAACATTTGACCGGGTCTACGCCATTATCAATGAGCAGTTGGCCGACGATCTTCTGGCCGAGGTTCTGAACCAGACTCCAGCATTTTTTGAACAACTAGTCGTCGATTTAATGAAAGCCATGAACTACGGCGAAGGCTTTGTCACCAAATACAGCGGCGACGACGGAATCGATGGAATCATTCATGAAGACCAGCTCGGTTTTAATTTGATCTACATTCAGGCCAAGCGTTGGAAACCGGATGTTACCATAGGCAAACCAGAACTGCAAAAATTTGCCGGAGCCATGATGGGCCCACCCAGAGTAGAAAAAGGTCTTTTTATCACAACCGCAAAGTTTTCTCCCAAAGCCAGAGACTTTGCCAACGCGCAGCATATTATTCTGGTGGATGGCAAACGCCTGACCGAATTGATGATCGAATATGGCGTTGGGGTTTCTACCCAAAAAGCATATTTGATCAAGCGTGTTGACAGCGATTATTTCTCCGACAATTGAATGTTCTTCTGACACCCATAACACCAAAAAAGATGACCCGAAGCGGCAGGCCCCGGGTCATCTTTTTGTTTTGAATTTTAGTGGAAGAGGCTTTCAAGCCAGTCCATAGTAGCCTCTGCCGCATCGGTAAAGGTCGTCTGGATTTCCTGAACGCTGTCCAGAAGCTTTGCACCGTCAGTATCCTTCACCGACCAATAGGTCGCACTGCTGTTGGAGCCGTCCGAGACCGTAAAGTCGCTTGTAAAGCAGAGGTTCTCGTCGTTGGAATCCGTCAACACGACCATGTAGGTATAGCTGCCTACCGGCAGCTCACCAAAGCGGATCTGGCTGTCCAGCGTCTTGAACGAGAAGCTCACCGCGTTGGGGGCAGCCTCTGCGCTCTGCACCAGCTGGTCATTTCCATCCAGAATCGCCACCTGAACATTGGTCAGCGTTGCTCCCAACGGGCTGTTGGCCGTACCGGCCAGAGCCAAACCCTTGCCCGTCTGCACATTAACCGGATAGCTCATTCCTTCCAGACGCAGACTGTCCGGAGAGGTCGCCACCGCGTTATGGTCAGAGGTCACGTACCAGTAGCAGGACGAACCGTTTACCGAAACGCTGGAACTGGTGAGCGGGATGCGCCCGGAGGAAATATTCCCCGCCGGGTCGGAGCAGTAGAACACGCCGTTGGTGTAATCCGTCAACAGAACAGCGTGCGGCTGGCTGCGGTCATACAACACGATCCCCTCCGGATGCTGAGACAGCAGCGTGATGAGGGTCTGGATCTTTTCCTGTTTGCGGGAGGGAAGGGTTGCGTAACCTACCTGCATTTCTTTGTATGTAAAGCTGTGAGAAAGCCCGTTGGCCCATGCCGTAGAGCGAACACTGTTTTCGGTAACGGCAGACCAGTCCGTCAAACCGTCAAGATAAGCTCTGCGGCGCAGCATCATAGCGGCCGAGGCCAATGTGCAGGTACCGCCGCGGCTCTGCTTGAAGTAGAAGCCTGCATCCACATTCAGATCCACCGCCAAAGCCGCTGGCAGACAGGTGAAAAGGAACACCAGTGTCAGCACAAAACTCAGCAGCTTTTTTCGGGACGGTGCAACAGTATTCACGGGTAGATGCTCCTTTCGGCTTCCAAAGATCCTTGTCGTTCACATTTATAAAGTATACCATCTTGTAACCATTTTGTAAACGATTGTGAAGCATTTTTCTCAATATCAACACGTTTGGGCAATTTTTGTTGGGGATTCTGCACAGTTCTTTCAGCGATATTCTACACATTCCACACAAAAAAAAAAATATTTTGTTTTCCAGAGTCCTGCCATTCCAGCGGCACGATCTCCTCCAAGCAACATCCAACAATTCCGCACAGTCCGGCTCGCGGAGCATCTTTTATCGGGGGAGGGGTAAATCCAAATAATACCAGCACACAAACAAAAAAATCCAACGATTTCTAACGTGAAACCGTTGGATTTATGGTCCAGCAGAGCTGGACAAATCCGAACTTTTTCCTTCTACCCCATCAGCGGTCAAAGTGTCCTCAAAACGGACGGTTTTGGTGCCATCCTTGTAATTGAACGTAATCAGCATCCGGTCATCGTACAGAAAAATGGCATTTACAAAAATTTCAATCAGCGCCTTCCGCTGCTTTTTCTGCGAAATATCGAACTTTCTAAATTTCATCAGCCAGAATCGGATGAAATCCTCATTGAAGCTAGGCTTCTTCAATTTTTCATCTGCAATTTTTGCAGTCAGCTCATCTTTCTGGTTCTCCAGTGCTTCCAGACGCTCTTTCGTTGTCCGGGTGTACAAGCCGTCCTCGATCGCCTTCATCAGGTTGTCCAACTTTTTGTTAACCTCTCGCAGTTGCTTTTCCAGCAGCGGAATCGTGGTGTTCTCCTGATTCTGGACATCCATGACCAGCTGAACGATCTTATCGATCACCGCATCGTCCTGAATCAGCTTCATGGTCTCCCGAACAACCAGATCTTCCAGCCAATCCTTCTGCACGGTCTTTTTGTTGCAGCCCTTACGCCGCTTGACGTTGGCGCATTTATAATAATAGTAGGTGCGCCCGGTGGCACTGGTTCCGCTTTCGCCGAACATCAGCGCACCGCATTTGCCGCAGAACAGCTTGGTGGTCAGCAGATATTCCTCGTCTGCCTTGCCACAGGCAGGGGCACGCTTGTTCTTATCCAGACGCTTCTGCACCCGGTCAAACAGGTCTTTCGGAACAATAACCGGAATTGCATCCGGCACAACGATATCCCGGAAAGACAGTTCACCAATGTACCGACGGTTCTTCAGCATGGTATTCACGCTGCTGTGGGTCATTTTTCCGCCCAGCATATTGCGGACGCCTTTGTCGTTGAGGAAGTTTACAATTTCCACCATCTTATCGCCGTTGTCATACCGCTGAAAGGCTTCCAGCACCAGCGGAGCGGTCAGCGGGTCAAGATGATAAAACTTGTCCTCGTCGATTTTGTAGCCGATGGTTCCCGTACCACCAGTGCACTTACCCTTCAGGGCGTTTTCGGTCTGACCACGAATCACCTTTTCGGACAACTCAGCGGAATAGTATTCTGCCATACCCTCCAGCAGCGTTTCCACCAGAATTCCCTGTGAGCCCTCGGCAATGGGTTCCATGACGGAAATCAGATGGACGCCGTTCTTTTTCAGGATCATCTTATAGTTTGCGCTATCAAAACGATTCCGGGCAAAGCGGTCAAATTTCCAGACGAGAACAACATCAAACAGCTTCTTGCCGCTGTCTTTGATCATCTGCTGGAACTCCGGGCGATTGTCCGTTTTGGCAGAGAATGCACGGTCAATGTAGTGCTTGATGACCGTGATGCCGTTCTTTTCCGCATAGTCCGTGCATTCCCGAATCTGCCCTTCGATGGATTCTTCACGCTGGTTGTCCGATGAATAGCGGGCGTAGATTACGGCGGTCATGCAAACACCCCTTTCACTTCATTCTCCGCAGGCGGCGCACAAGGTCAGATGCACTGTACAGCACACGAGCCACCGACACGGTATCCTCGCCCACGATGTAGAACACCGAGTAGTTGTCCACCAGCATCTGCCGCAGCCCCTGGGTGCGCTCCGGCTCACTTTCAACCAGCGCACAGCGTTCCGGCAGGATGTCCAGCGATTGGATGGCTTCTGCGATGCGGTTATACTGTCCCATGGCCGTGTCAGGTTCCAGCAGACGGTCAGCAATGTAGCTGTAAATCTGCTCCATATCGCTGAGGGCTGCACGAGAAATTTTCACGTCATATTGCTTCATCTGTGCTGTTCCCTGAACTGTGCGAATGCGCTTGCGGCATCCACGGTATCACCGTTTTGAATCTCTTTGATGCCCACCTGCAGGGCTGCATGGAGTTGGTCATCGGTCATGGTGTCAGCATTCAGAGCCGCAGGAGCCTTCGGAAGGGATAGTGAGAAGGGAATGCCGCCAGTCATGGTAATCTGGCGCAGGTACATATCAATGGCAGTTGCCATCGGGATGCCGAGCTGCTTCAGCACGTCTTCGGCCTGCTGCTTGACGGTAGGGTTGACACGAAGATTGAGCGTCATCGTTTTTTCCATGGTTATCACCTCAACTTTATTGTAACGCATTTTACGTTATTTTGCAACAGTACCCATTAGTTTCTGCAGGCTGCACAGAATTTACCGAAAATTTTTGGTACTTGCCCAGATGGGCATCGTTCACCTCCAACTAATTTTAAACCTACGATTCTCGTCCTTCTAATAATTGCTTATTCCTCCCTTCCATTCCGTAAAAAGCGCAAAGGCGGCCATCTGCACCCATGCAGACAGCCGCCTTTGGTTTTCCGTATTCTATTTCTCAGTCTCTGAAAATCTTATCCAGTTCCCTTTCCATGGTGCCCGCCTTGGCAAATTCCAGCGTATCGGCCTGACGGATATGGTGGGCGGTGATGCCGTGATCCTTTGCAAAGCCCAGAATGTAGCTGATGGCAATGCGGTAGATGATCTCGGTGGGGGCAAGCCCATAGACCTGCTTGGCAAAGATATGTTCCAGCCGGGCGTTATCGTCCGGGAAGGCTTGCCGCATCTTCTCGCTGCGGTAAAGGCGCTTGACGATTTCCGTAATGTACAGGCCGGACTTCATGTAGGGGTCCAGGAAGGTCTTGCCGGGGTCATCGAAGCAGCCGGGGTTTTCCTGTTCCAGCAAGTCCACCATCTTTTTCACCACCCACTTGGGGGTGAAGATCTGGTTGGTTTTCTGGGGCGGGATGTAATCGAAGATATCCTCGGTGCGACTCTCGTCAAAGTAATCCGCCAGCCTGACCTTCAGGTTCAGGAATTCCTTCACCGAATCGTCAAACACCACCGGGTCGAACAGGTGGCCTGCAAAGTGCTCCTCCTGTCCGGTGGCTTGGTTGATGTACGGCCCGCCGTCCCGCAAAAAGCGGAACTGTTCCAGCGTGATGCTGGTGACCTCCTGAAAGACCTTGTCCGGGATGATTTGGTCAAAATTTGCCAGCGTCACGGTCTCGTCGCCGTAGGCCATGAGGAAGGACGGGATGGTGCGGGAAAAGCCCCGGAGATGGTCACGGACGGTGTCCTCGTAGCCCTTTTTCTCCTGCTCCTTCTGGTTGGTCTCCACGGTGCGCACGATGGTCTGCTGCATTTCCTGCGCCGTCTGCTGGATGGTGGATTGCAGCGTCTCCATCAGGGCGGCGGTGCTCTGCTGCTGCTTTGCGTCAAACTCCCGGTTCACCTGCTGGCGCTGCTGGGCGGTGGTGCAGCTTTGCAGCTGCTGGGTGCGCTGGGTCTCCAGCTGGCTCTGGTCGATGCGGTAGTTGTCCACCACCTTGTTCACCGCCACGTCCATCTTGGCTTTGGCGGTGCTCTCAAACCGCTTCTGGTCGGACAGCTTCAGGTCCCGCCCATACTCCTGCTTTGCCTGCTCCACCATGGGGGTGATGATCTCCTTGGTGATGCTCTTTTTCAGGGGTTCCAGATGCTCTTCTTTGGCAGGAGCCGGGGCATCGGTCAGGTCTTGCAGGGCGGTGTCCAGCGCCGGGGTGCTTTCGTAGATCTTCGCCCCGAACACATCCGCTGCCTTGCCGATGACGTAACCCTCGTCCAAATCCACCTCGCCCTTGTCGTTCAGGGAGAGGTCTGCGCCGGTCTCCGGGGTGATCTGGATGGGCTTTGCCTTGGCTTCGCTGATGGGCTGGAAGTTTTGCAGAATGTCCAGCACCTCCTGCGGGGCACTGAACACGTTGGAAATGTTCTGGAACAGGAAGTTGCTCTGGAAGCCCATCCGCACCACTTCCTTGGACTTGATCTTCCGGGGGATGCTGAGGACTTTTTCTGCATCCAGCGGGATCATCTCCCCTTCCTCGTCCTCGCCGATGACCGGGAAGAAGTTGAGCAGATTCTGGATGTGCGCCTTGCGCTCCTCGGTGTCGCCCTTGCCGCTGGCGGTGTCCTGTGAAAGGTCGTTGGCGAACTGCTCGTAGATCAGCAGGGTGCGGGCAGGGTCAAAATCGAACACATAGGCGTTCTCTTTGCGGCGGAAGGTGCCGTTTTCGTGGAAAAGGCAGGGGTTCTGGGCACGGAACGCCGCCTGCATATACAGCGCCGGGCTTTTCAGGTTGGAGAGCATCAGCACCGCCGACCACTCCGGGATGGTGACACCGGTGGTCAGCTGCCCCACCGACAGGGTGATGGTCTTTTCGTGGTGGGCGATGGCGGCTTTTACCCGGTCAAAGCTTTTCTGGTTCTCGTCCGTGTCGTCCAGCTTGCCGTCACCGGCGGCAAGGATCACCTCATAGTCCCGGAACACCGGGTGCGCCTGCAGCTTTTTCGCCAGTGCTCTGGCACTGTCCACCCGGTTCAGCAGCCAGAAGGTGTGCTTCAGCTCGGCACGCAGTTCCGGGGTGGAAAACGGAAATTTGTTCTGGGTAGTCATGGCATCCAGAAAGCGGTCCACCTCGGCGTCGTGCTCAAAGCTGCCGCTGGGCTTCACCTTGAAGAACTCGTTCAGATCAAAGGCAAATTCCTGCGTTTCGCCGTCGATCTCCACGCCCTGCCGAATCTCGTCCCGGATGATCTCGGACATCTGGTAGGTATAGAGGTTGAGCATGGGGAGGTTTGCGTAGGGGTTCTGCTGCCCCGGTGCGCCCTGCCAGTTCCGCTTGGCGGCCTGCTCGTCGGCGTAGGTCCAGTTGAAGATGGCATCCCCGGCAAACTTATCGTTCGCCAGCGCCTTGAAGGGCGTGCCGGACAGGTGCAGCGTGAACTTGCGGCGGATGCGGTCAAAGGCAAGGTCGGTCTTGTAGGTGTCCACGCCCTCGTGGGCTTCGTCGATGACCAGCACATCCCAGTTCAGCTCGGTCAGGTGGCGCAGCTTGTCGTACTCGCCGCCGAAATACTTGGAGCCTTTCATGTCCTGCAAACTGACGAACTCGATGCGCTTATACAGTTCCTCGCCCTGTGCGGCGGCATCCAGATAGCCCTGCTCGTCCAGCACATGGGGCTGCCCGGCAAGGGCATCCACATGGCTGACGAACAGATAGCCGGACTCCCTGCCCAGAAAGCGCACATAGTCGCTGTACCAGCTGTTGGCGATGGCGGGGCGGTTGGTGACGATGAGCACCGTCTGTGCATCGACCTGCTTGCAGAAGTCGTAGACGGAAAGGGTCTTGCCAAAGCGGGGCTTGGCGTTCCAGAGGTATTCTCCGCCGGGGTGGCTCTGGTAATAGGTCTTGGTGTCGCGGACAGCCCTTGCCTGTTCTTCCCGCAGGGTGTAGGCGATGGCGGCATCCAGCTGCACCCGGCCCCGGTTCATGCGGAAATCCTGAAAATACCGCCGGGACTGCTGCCCATCCAGATGGAACCACTCGTTTTTGCGGTCGTTCTCCACGTTCAGCTTGCGGAGGTAGGCGTGGAAATCGTGGTCGGTGAACACCTCGCCGCTGCCGTCATCGTAGACGGCATTGCCCCGCCACTCCTCGTGGAACAGCACATCGGCGGTGTGGGTCTGCTGTTTCAGGCGTTTGTCCACCGACTGCTCGGTGTAGCCGATCTTCGTCCAGCCGTTGTGCCGGGCAATTTCCGGGGTGGTATAGGCGTAGATCATGGGCACCACCTGCCGGGCAGTGCGCAGGGTTATGCCAGCCATTATGCCATCTCCTTTACATGGGTCTCGATAAATTCGATCTCGTCAGCGGTCAGGTCATACTTGCGGTAAAGCTGCCGGTCAATTTCCGCCACCGACTTGCTCCAATCAATGTCGGAATGGGCGGTAAAGTCTTGATATGGAATGTTTGACCATGTATCTCTCGGATTATTTTGAGTTACTTTCAAAGATCCCAAAAGTGCCCTTAAAAATTTTGTTTTTATGTACTTGACGCAATTTATCGCTTCTTGTTCCGTGCCAAAGGCCCCTATGCTCATATAAGTTTGTGTATGACATGAACCCGGTGTGCCTATTTCCGGCAAACTAAGGGTTTCGCCCAACGTACCTGAACCATTAGCTCCCGGCACAAAAACTTTATATTGGGTCAGATGTCCATTCTTTTTGATGTAGTCTTTGGAAATCCATTTAGTAATACGCTTACTATTTTGTCGTCCATAGACTTTGACATAGTCATTTTCAACTGCCGGAGTATCATCCTTAAATATTTCAGGCATTTTTTCAAAAATATTAGCATCAATAATGCTCTGATTACCTTTTGTCAGCCTGCTTTTCAGTTCAGGATGGTCAATATATAGTTTTACGTCTAATCCATATGTGCTCTTTGGGTATGCATAATTGGACAGCGGCACAAATCTACTGTCTTTTACCTTTCTAACTATTCGTCGCAAATCATCATAAATCGTAAAGAATCCAATCTTGCCATAATTTATCTTTTCGTTCCGAATCGTTATTGCAACACCGCCTTTAATCTCAACATCTCGAAAAACTTTCGAACTATCTGGATAATATTCCAAAACCGAAAAGTTTTCGTCGTTCAGCATCTTTTCATTCCATTCTTTTGGAGTTTGACCTGCATTGAACAAGAATCGAGCCGGCGTAATAAGTTCAATACATCGCCCTGTCTTGAATATCTCCTCCATAAACTTATCATACACAGGGCTTTGTCTATGATTTTGGTCGTTTATACTTTGATACGGCGGGTTTCCGATGATATAATCAAACTTCATGCTGGTACTCCCTTCCTGAATGGTTTCAAAGTTCTGGGCGGTTCCATGGCTGCCCTTGCGCCAGTTTTTCACTTTACAGGATACCGTGGGCGGCTGCGGCTCTGCCGCCCCGAACATGGAAAAGAGATCAAGCTGTTCTGCCTCCGGCTGAGGCTTGCCGCCGGGCACAGAGAGGTGCAAACCGTCCATTTGCCACAGGTTCCAACTGATGATGGTGGCGATGGGCTGTAACTCTTCTTTTGTGGGTTTGCGCTGCCAGCGGGCTTGCAGATGCTCTGCATAGGTCAGCAGAAGGTTGACCCGTGCCAGCAACAAATTATCGCCCTGATACTCGTAGCCGTAGGTGGACTGCACCGCATGGGTGGCAAACTTGAGCCATTCTTCCTCCGTGACGGCGTTCTCGCTTACCACCCGCAGCTTGCGGTCCAGAATACCAATGCGCCGGGCTACCGGGATCATCTCGCCGGTGGCGGCATCGTACCGGGACGCCAGAAAGGGGGCTTCGCCGCAGGTCACCTCCAAGCGGCGGCTCTGCACATACTGCACCCATGCCGGGGTCCTGCCCTTGCAAACCGGAAACTGCACCGGCGTTTCCACTGTCTGCCAGCCTTGGGGCAGCTCCACCGTGAACTGCCCGGCGCTCTCCCCTGCCCCCAGCGCACCGAACCAGTCGGCGTCCAGTGCGTTGTTCATTTTGTTGCAGACCCATGCGGGCGAGAATACTTCGCCTTTTTTGCGGGTGCGCTGCTGCTGGGTGTCGGTCTGCTTCATCATCCGGGGCAGCACTACCTCGTAGTGGGTCAGCCCGAGCTGCTGGGTATTGATCTGGGATCTATCCGTCACCGGCTCGTACATTACCGTTTGCAGTTCCTCCGGCGGGTCGGTTGCCCAGATGATGTTTTTACCGGTGGAGCGGTCTTTTAAAAGGGTCTCAAGCACCGCCTGTACTTCCGGTGCGTGAAAGTCGATCAGTTGTTCCAACGGGGATTCCCTCGCTTTGCCTTAGCGTTGCGGCGGAAGTGATAATGTTCTTAGCGCTTCCGCCCTATACTAATAAGTATCTTATCACTTTCAAGGTGAATTAACAAGATTCTCGGCGCTTTTTGCCAAAAGTGATAAGAAGCATCTATACTTATGGCAAAGAAAGGCGGGAAAAGGATGATTGGAGCACGATTAGCTGACCTGCGAGATTGGAATAACCAAACACAGGAAGAACTCGCCAAAGCCCTTAATGTTGCAACTTCTACCATCCGTAGTTGGGAGCATGAAAAGAGTTCCCCAAACCACGAGATGCTGATTGCCATCTGCAAGCTCTACGGCACCTCCGCCGACTACCTTCTGGGCTTGACCGACATCGATCCCTCGGACGAAGCCCGCAAGCAGCGCCAGCGTCTGACCGAAGAAGAACAGAACGAGATGCACCGCTACGAAGAATATCTGTTGTGGAAACGCAAAAAATAAGCCGCCCAGCAAGACCGTAAGGTCGCTGGGCGGCTGTTAATTTTAGTACTCTTGTCCAAAAACACTCTTCTAAAATGTAAAAAGAGTCCAATCGAAACGTATCGACAAGAATCCACCAGAATGCTATAATAATATGTATCAAGTAAGGAAGTGGTGATGGGTACGGTTCCTCATGTCATGCAAATTGTTAAGGTATACGATGCTGGTGTTACTATGCCCCTTTCATGCGTATTATCCACCAACAATTCATTGGCTGTTGTTAAATACCCTTTTAACCCTTTAGGAAATCATGTTCTTATTAATGAATGGGTAGCCTATAGTATTGCCAATATTATATCTGCTCCTGTCCCACCATTCGGTTGCTGTCTCTTAGACGACAAGAGCGAATATGATGCTCGTTTTTTAAAGGCCGTCGAATTTGATAATATTTGCTTTGATTCTCAAAACTTCGGTCTATGTTTTTTCTCATCTTTAGTTTCAAAGGCGGTTCCCATGGATTCTATTTATTTTCCTGTGATGAGAAATGCTGCAAATATTAGCCTTATGCTCCTCTTAGATTACATTGTTTGCAATGTAGATCGTCATTCAGGAAATGTCCTTTTCTCATCAGAAGATAGAAATTTCTATGCAATTGACTACAGTAATATTTTTAATTCTCAGCGTGGCTGGAACGCAACCACGCTAAAACAAGAAATTCTTGCAAAGGATTATACAGGCATTCATCTCTTGGATAAAAAAGGCAATGGAGAGGTGTACAATACTTTTCAATCCGTACTACAATTAGAAAATCTGTACAATGATGCACAATCCATAAAGCAGATACTGACATATGATACTTTAAAGTCTGTAATTGACTCTATCCCATCTGCATGGAACAATTTTATAACATCAGATGAAAAATTACTGCTATGCGAGTATCTGTATAATCGAGTTCAAAACATCAACGTTTTCTGTTCGTCTGTAGAACAAGGAGGGAGGTAATTGTATGTGTGAAAAGAAACTAAAATATTCTATCTTACAATATTCGCCTTCGCTTGTTTCTGGCGAAAGCATTAATCTTGGTGTCTTAGCCGCATCAGATGTTGAGCCTTTTGTTGACTTTATTCCAACAAAGAAGATGACTCGTGTTGCAGAATTCGATGATAGCTTAGACTTGGATATGCTGAAGCTCATCCTTCAGAGCATAAAAAACAAGGCAAGTATTACATTGGAAAATTACAATAAAATTTTCGATATTCAAAAATTCGTTCAATTTTATTGTAACGAATATCATTTTAGCAGAATAATGACTTTTTCCTACCATGATTTCGATTCAACTTTGGAAGAATTATTCCGAATGTATCTTCCGCAGGATTTTGCTAAAGAAAAGCGTCCTTCTCATGCAGAAGAGCTTCAATTTATGACCAAAATCCTCAAAACGGGTAATGTAGATTTCAGGCGGAATGTCAGAGAATGGGGAAGTTATTCTGAACCTATAAGATACGATTTTCGAATTAACAATTATGGCATCAAACTATTCTGGCTGAATGGAAAAGATCTCAACCGCATAATAACTAGTGTTAAAGCGTGGGCATGGAATTGTCAGCATTCACCTAAAGATATTAAGACCGTTATTATCTACAATTTCAATTCAGATGAATCCGCTTCCAAAGAACTTCAGATGATCCTTAATATTTTTAAAGACAGTAGCGATTGTATTTATTCGTGGACCGATGGACTTAAATGGCTTGACACTTTATCAGAACTTCCAGATGTATAAATAATCTGAAACACCCGATTCTTAGCAGCATGATAAAACTACTAAGAATCGGGCATTTTTATATCATCGTTACAATATACTTCCGCAATCCATCCTCCGTCCGAATGTTATATCGTATTTTCTGGATCATGGCACCTCAATCGCAGTCCAATAGTCCTACTCTTTCTACTTTATTGCCATAAATTTTTCAAAATCCTCTTGACGATTTTCACATACAGTGGTATCTTTCCTGTAAATCCCACTGATTTTGTGGAGTAGCCTGAATCTCTCCACAAGATGTGGTCGTGTTCATTTTGAACACTGCCTCACCGTGGATCATCCCTGAAAGATTAACCGCCCCGCAACACACCCGATTCATTTTGCCGCCGATTCACCCCGACAAAATCCATCGCTGCGCTGCTTGGGCGGTATTTTTCTTTTATGGGAAACGCACCTTGAAAATTTCATAAGCCGACCGGACGTGATACCGACTTTTCGTCAACGCCGCTGCACAAACAGGGGCAGGAACTTCGTTCGGAGCAAACG